>JAWKLB010000031.1:0-38945 GCA_041392955.1 Chitinophagales bacterium
TGCGGACTACAATCCGGACAACCCGAAGCTGCCAGTAAATAGTCCGAATGCTCATTATGCAATTACTAAGGAAGCATTAGAAGCCATTCAAACGTTTGGAACAAAAAACTGGAAGGAAGCAGCGGAAAAATTCAGAACTGAAGCTGGTGAACTTTCAAAACGTTACAAAAAGGAGAGAAAGCAAATTTTAATTCCTGTAAAACTGAGCAATGGTAAAACCATAAAACTTTCAGCCGGAAAGCATAACGAAGTCCAGGCTGCCATCGTGCACAATTTTGCTGCAAGATTCGCTAATGGCGGATCGGTGCTCTATTTGGGTGATACGGCGAAAAAGGATTTGTTTGTTGATGAAAAGAAGTTGAAAGAATTAGGAATTCCGATTGACCAGCACAGCAAATTGCCAGATGTTGTGATTTATGACGAAAAGAAAAACTGGTTATTCCTTATTGAAGCTGTTACTTCACATGGTCCTGTTTCACCGAAACGAATTGTAGAACTGGAAGAATTTCTGAAAAGCTGTAAAGCAGGTAAGATATATGTAACAGCGTTTCCTGATTTCACCGAATTTAAAAAACACTCTAATAATATTGCCTGGGAAACCGAAGTATGGCTGGCTGATACGCCTGACCATATGATTCACTTCAATGGCGATAGATTTATGGGACCACGTTAATACACATAAATGAAAAGACAACCTTCAACACAACAGATTTCTTGGTTCTTAGACCTTGAACGAAATGGTCAACTTGATCTCAATCCTCCGTATCAAAGAAAAAGCGTTTGGTCGCCAAAGGATCGTAGATTTTTTTTAGATACTATATTCAGGAATTATCCGACCCCTCCAGTATTTGTTCATAGGACTATTGACGATAATGGCTTTACAGAATATCATGTCGTAGATGGAAAACAGCGACTTGAAACAATTTTAAGCTTCGCAAAAAACAAAATCGCATTAGATAGTAATTATGGTGATATAAATTTTAATGGCAAAAAGTTTAATGACTTACTTCCCGACCAAAAAAGAAAATTTTGGGATTATACTCTAATTGTGGACTTTATTGAAGCGGTTGATGGCGCAAATATGGATCAGGTATTTGATCGAGTGAACAGAAACTCGATCAATCTGCAACCACAGGAGTTGCGACATGCAAGATTCAATGGATGGTTTATAAATGAAACCGAAAACGAAGCAGAAGAAGAATTCTGGTGGGATATTAAAGTAAGTACAAGAGCAAAAGATAAGAGAATGAAAAATGTTCAGCTAATCGCTGAATTACTTCTCGTAATACTGGATAAAAAAATAGTTGGATTCAGCCAAGATTATTTAGACGATATGTATGCTCTATACGACACCCCTGATGAGACCGTGGAGACTTTTGATGAAGAAGCGTATAAGAATGAGCGTAATAGAATTAAGACGTATTTGACTACAATGGAAGCTCATAATTCCTGCGTTTCGACTTTTGCAAAAACAGCAAATAATTTATACACTCTTTGGGCACTTATTGCTCTTAGCCCTGTGCCAGCAGCAAATGAACTTGCTGAAAAGTACGTGAATTTTATGACTCAAGTAAATAATTTTGCTGCTGCTGAGGATCCAGAAACATTAATCCCTGAAAATCCTTCTCCGGAACTACAAAACGCTTTTACTTATTACAAAATTTAGAGGCGCTTCAATAGATTTGAATCAACGAAATGAAAGACTAAATGCTCTACAACTTTGTTGAATTAAAAATGAAAATTACTAATTCCATTTCTAAAATATATTTTGAACAAAAACCACTTGCAGAAAAACTTCAGAAGCAAGTTGATACTCTCATTCGCTCAAAGAAAAAGGAAACCTGGCATTACTATAGTAGAATTAAATCTGAAGAGAGCTTTGCCTTGAAGCTTGAAACAGGAAGGGTCAAAACGCCTTCTAAAATGGAAGACTTCTTTGCGGGGACATTGGTAGTTGAAAATATCAATGAGATAAAGAATGCGATTGAACTAGTGAATTCTTTATTTGAAATTAATACCCGAAAACCTCCTGCGGACGACTTTACTCATAAAGAATCTTCATCATTTGCATTTGATGACCTTAGACTATACGTATCAATAAAAAAAGCAGAGCATCTTCCTCCAGGTTCCTTAACCGATCTGATTTTTGAAATCCAAATTAAAACATTCTTACAACATGCATGGTCTATAGCTACTCATGATTTGATATATAAATCAGACACGGTAAGTTGGCCGAAGGAGCGAGTGGCTTATCAAGTTAAAGCAATGTTAGAACAGGCAGAAATTTCGATTAGTGGTGTTGATGGTCTTTCGCAATTGCCGGAATTAGCAAAGGAAAACCGAGAATCTAAGTTGTTGAACGATATTAAAAAATTCTTAATTGAGATATTTCCAGCCGACTCTCTTCCTTTTGATTTACTACGATTGTCTGGCATTGTTAGTGACGTTTTAAAATCTTTCAAATTAGATTTATCTCAATTACGTTTAATAATAGATGCTGAGACTGCTGCAAATAAGGGGATTAAAACGCTCGACTTATCACCATATGGAATAATTATTCAATCCATTATTAATCAAAATCCAGCACTTTTCGAAAAAATTTTTAAGTCAGGATATAAACTTAAATCGAACGGTATATTTCTGCCTACAGAATTAGTAATGGACAAGGTTAAAATAGAAGATGAAACGAATGCAATTAGAGTTGGTTAATAAATTGCTTAGCACATTTTTGTCATACTTTTTGCGCGGACACACATTTAGCACATTTGCCTCCTCGTTCCTGCGGGGGCAAAAGAGCTAAGCTAACGCGCAAACAAAAAGATATGCCAAAAGCAACGCACAGACAGAGAAAAATCAAATAAAAATCTCTGCCACCGCACTTTTAAGACAGAGGGACATGGATACAAAATGACCGATACGAACAAGCAGGAAGAAAGCAACGATTGCCTAACAGCACCTTGGCAATATGGCGGGCGAAGTGGGAATATGAACTTTGGTGCAACTAATAAACTTTAAAGCAACTTGTCAGTGTTGAGCATCTAATCCGCCACATCGCCAAGCTGCCAAACGTTATGCACAATAGCAAGACACGACAATGAAACATCACTTTGGCGACCATTTAGACAGAACAGACAACTATTGGACGATGGTCCCAAACAGAGAAAGATTTGCCTTCAGTGCTGAATTGGATATCACAAATAAAGACGAAGTAAAGATCCTGACCATAAGTAAATATCAGGAAAAGGAACATTGGGAACAAATTTTTGAATGTCCAAATCTTGAAGAATTGACACTTCACGACCCAAGTAAGGAACAAGTTCAAGCCATACGCAAATTGACACAACTCAAAAGACTTCGGGTAACATTTTTTCGTGCGACAGACATTGAGTTTATCGGTGACCTGTACAACGTAGAAGAACTAATACTTGAATATGTATCGGGCTTTTCAAACTTGTCCCCACTTCTCAAATTAACAAAACTTAAATCGTTACATGTTGAAAATCTTCGCAGAGTTTCAAATTTTGACGGACTGCAGGGACTTGACAGTTTGCGATATCTACATATTGATGGAACAATTGATTGGAGACAGCCTATTGAAAACTTTGAGTTTCTTAAAGGACTTAAAAATCTTGAAGTTTTCTCTTTAGGGTGGATCATCAACAAAACAGAATTTCCGGCGTTTCTACCAATATTACACTTGAAGAAACTCAAAAAGATAAAAATTGGAACGTCAACACTCAAAACGAATGAATATGCGTTTTTACAAGTTGCTTTGCCAAACGTTGAGGGTTGTTCGTGGGACTTGTGTTGGGATTATAACAGCAACTACGAATTTTTAGGAAAACGAGCAGGGTTTGTAAAGAAGACTAATCCCAGGGCGAGAGATCGTTGCAATGAATTTATTGCGACATTTGATGAAATGAAAAAAGTCGCGGAAACTGTAATAAAAAGATACAGTGCCTAAGTAGATATTACCGCAAGTGGTGCTGATGTTTTGCTATGAAGCCTTTGGGCGTAAACGAAGTACAGTTATTCGATTGAACATGTGTATGTAAAGTCCCACACCACGGATACACTAAATTGTTAATGGTTATGCTAACAAATGCAAAACAAGTGTACAAATGAAACAAGGGACACATATAATCTTTGCAACTTTCTTTGCGGCTTACTTATTGACTGTATTACTGACCGACATTTCCTTGACGGGATTTTGGACTGATATAATCTTCGCAATTTGTCTTTCAATTTTTGCCTTGCGACTTGTGTTTAAAATTAAGACGGATAAAATATGGCTGACCATAACTTTTAGGGCAATTAATTTTGTTTGTTCGTTGATTGTTTTTGGACTTTTAGGACTAAATCTAATTAATCCTTTTGCCTGGGACACCTTTAAACTTCGTAGTTTCTATTATCAGTCGATGGACGGACGACTTTTTAACGCTTATTTCAAACCGGTTGGAGCTTATGCAGGTGGATATGGTAATTTTTGGATTACAGAAACACCTAAGTATTTTCCTCTCATCGAATGGAGGGTTTATTGGGACAGGACTGTGGATTGGGATTTTAATATCGACACATTTGATGGACAGCCAGTTGACAATTATGCCGTTGTTCGTAGCTATATAAAAGTAGAAGTGATTGATAAACAAGACTGAAACAAAAGCAGATGCCTGTTAAACAGGTTTTTCGTCAGGCGGACCGAAATACAAATTTGGAGATTTATGCTTCCAATAAACCAAGGTAATAAATTGATGCTTTGTGCTCCAAATATTGTCCGAGTGCAATGATCTGCGACGTTGACAGTAATTTTATTACGACCGATAATAATGACTGAATAAGAAATTATTGAGGCAATTAGTAATGTTGAGGGACTGGATGGTATGACAGATAGCGACCGACTTTATATTTGTAGATTAATGGATGTATTTGTCTAATCACTATTTGTTGAAAAATAAAACAAAATAAAAATAGAACTTTTGATGTGGATAAATTTCTGATAGAAATAATTTTAGTGAAATGGCAACGAAACTTAATAATAAAAAGAAAGACTTTAATTTTTTTAAATGTACAATGCCTGAAAGTAGAAAAGCTGACTTTTATTTGGGTTGTCTGGACAGTTGTGTGTTTCTTGACTTCAATTGGACGACCGACAACCGAATTAATTTATGCAGAATTTCCTTTGACGGTTAAGGTTGCTGTAATATCAACCATGCTAAATGTTTAGATGAACAGTCATCTAAAGACTTCACAATTGAAATTGGAAAGGATAATTTAGACCAAGATAAAATCACGAAATTGGTCATGGAATTAATCCGACTGAATATAGACAATATTTGGAAAGATGCACTTGAAGAGTATAATTTAATTGACAAAGAATGATTGACCTATCAAGATACGACAATGACGATCCTGACTTTATCTTTACTATTGAGATAATAATTCGATACAAGGTGGACAAATGGAAACCGAGAGACCTTTATATAACGCGTATTGACAACTGGTTTGACGATAAGTGGCTGAGGTTCTCCGGGAAAATCTTTAGCGGACTTTCCATATGGAAACTTAAGGATGTGACAGTTCCGCCATTTCATCCCAACAGAGTTGTCAGTTGCGACTTCTACCAACTGGGCAATGACAGCTATAAAAAGCAAGAACTTATTAAGCCGTTACATATTATTCAGACAAGCAAGGAAAATCCAAATAGAAAAATTGCAGACATTACGGACAACGGGCTTTTCATTTGGTTCAGCAGTAATTCAAAGACAAACAATATCGGGACTTTAATGGGTTATCTTGGACATGACAGTGAATGTTATACTTTCTACATCTCGTTGACAGGGGACAAAAATTGGAACGTACACAAAACAATTGGCATCTCGACAAAAGAGATCCATGACATTTTGGGCACGACAGGTAAAAGAAAGTGAAATAGGAAAATGCCGGCGGCAACAATGGCTAACAAACGCGTTCCGAGAATGGCTGATATGCACTATTTAACTATCAAACCAATTTTCTTTTGGCGGAAATTTTTACAGTTTGAAAGCTGCATGGTTCTGAGCAAGTGTCGTTACTCCTAATGGCAACAATACCATGAAAGGGATTCTAATGATCATACTGACAGTCGGCCTTTTTTCCTGTGACAAAGGTGAGAAAGGAAAAGATGTGAACAATAAACATGCTGACAATTATGAAATATTGGAATCTTTGTACCATCACGCTGATACTGTAATTCGATCTACCGACACTTTGATCATTATAAATACCAAACTCGATACAACAATTATCGAGACAGGTATTTTTGCTTATCTGCAATATGATTATCCATTGACGACTCCTCCGGGATTAATTGACTACGCTAAGACAGCTATTCAATATGAGGACCAAGGGAATATGGAAAAGGCTGAGAACTGCTACAAAAAGATCATAGATTTCTATACTAATGAACGACCGCAACAGTTTGATTTGTATTCTGACCTGAATGACTATCTGCAATATGCAGTTAATGCGGCCATTCTTTGTTCTTTTGCATATGAAAAGCTGGGCGACAATGAAAGGGCAATTAAGATTTTGCAACCACTTCTCGCTAATGTCGAAGCAAGGCAAAGTAAAATACAGGAGAGATACATTCAGCTGTGTATACATGCATATGGAATGGATAAGGTCAGGATGGAGCTGGATCATTGCGGTAAGACAATACAGTTCAAAAAACAGGATGCACCCGAATATGACGACTGGGTGGTGCAGATATTTGGTGCGGATATAGGCCTTGGCAATGTATGGGAGATGGAATGCGTTTCACCTTCTACTGCAGATAGTTTAGTTCGGGGATTGGAATTTTATAAAATGATACAGTGAAAACATCGGAATACTTCAGCGCATTTGAATAGTGTGTTGGTTCGGATTCCGTAAACAGAATGAGGTTTGTTGAAAGCGGGATGAAAAACTGAAAGTACAGTAGTAGAGATCTTTTCTGCCTAAATGTATCCAACAATAGCGTCTAAAAATAAATGAATAAACAAATTGAAATAAGGTGGTTGGTTTTCCTTATGGCACTATGCGCTATATCATTTGGATTGCCGACGGGATTTTCCTTGCGTGGAAGCATGGACATTCAAGTGCATGATACTTATTACGTTATAGAGAATATAGATCTTCTGTCACTGCTTATTTTGACAATCGCAACTTCCTACTTGCTGACCGTTGGATTGAAAATCAGTGCAAATGTCAATAGTGTTTTAAAATTCTGCTCAATGGTCATCACCGGACTGATTGGATTTGGATTATGCTGTCTTCTTGTAATAGTAATTACATGGATAATTATTATAACCGGCAGTGTTTGGGATCTGACGGGTTTTGGATTGATAATATTGGTTTCTGGACTCGCAGTATTATTCTTGCTTCGGACAAGAGAAATAAGAAAAAATAAATAAAACCGTACATAATAAAATTGCTAATGGTGAACGGCGCTTGCGAGGGAAGTTTCATGCTGTAACCTGTTTTGGAAGCGGTTGGCAGGAAAATCATCCGAAATGCTACTCGACAATACAGATTATAAGCACAAGCGATAATAGTTCAAAGGTAAATGCCCGATATTTGATGCAACTATGCTAAACAAGGAGCAACAAATTATGGACCTGATTTTCCATTTGCTGGAAGTTTTTAGTACCGAAACATTAATAATTCGGGACTATTGGGAGGCCGATCGTTGTGCTATTGGTTTGGCATCAGTACAAAGTGAGAAACTAATGTATATTTCCACATACAGAAAGGAAAAGGGCCTTTTTTATGTTGAAATCGATTTCAAGGAGCCAAATACCGAAAAAAGCAAAGATGTTTTGCGATATGATGATGTTCCCATGCCGTTTGTAGAGCAAATGCTTGTAGAACACCTGGGAGTATTTCCGGATACGCATCATCTGAAATAAATGTTGAACCATGCATCCAAGATCTTAATTGCAACCGCTTTTTAAATAGAACTCCTGAGCACAATTTCATATATATGCACATCAATGTCCGAAAAACAGTACATTTCCTTTCTCCTTGTGTGATCGCAATACTAATTATTGGGATATGGATGCTGCTGAGTTTATTCGATCTGCGTGCATCGGAAGGATACAGCATGATGGTCATCATTATTATGTGGCCATTTTTATTACTTTTTCTCGCTATTACCTTGCTGGCACGGCTTATAGCACGTGAAAGAACCCGGCTGCTTTGGTTGATCGAAGGGATAGGTTGTTTGGTGATCTATTGGGTAGATAGTTGTAGTTATTTGATTTAGTTAAAAATGCAATATGGACGCATTTATGTTAATATGAGACGAATAGTCTTGTATATTCGTATATATGCCGACCGGGGTTCCGGGTTGTTCCGAAAAAGTGCAAATGGCCTTGCTGTTTCAAGAAACAAAATGCCCATTTTGTTTTCTACCATGGCCCCATGGATATAAATTGGATAGGCACTGCGCATGCAGGAAAACCCATTGCTGCGATTGTATACATTCTGATAAACAAGGTAGTGCATATATTTAGCAGAAGTTGCGACATAAGAAAACCGCATTAGAGCTGAAATGGATAAATGGATAACAGCTTTATGTACTACCCGACAATGCCGGAAAAGGAATGATCATTCTTTAGAATTTAACCAACATGATTATTTTTGACCCGGTACGGACGAAAACTTTCCTATTTGATGCCGTCGCGCTATAAGTCTGAGCGCAGTATTTTTGAACAATGAAACATTATGTGTATTTTGCTATACAAATAATCCGTAAATAGGAACAATGGAGTATACCCATTATTTAGAATTATTCAATAACGCTGCCGCCAGCATCGACAAACAATTGCTGCAGCGAAAAAACCTGTTGATGCATGTAGGTGTTACCCTGCAGTCTGTGGTGTTCAAGCTATATAAAGCAGAGTGGACAAGCGATAGTAAAGATCCATTGAACGCTCCTTCGAGGATCTTTTTCGCTATCTGGGTAAACGAGGAAACACTCCGGCAAGATAAAATATATTACAATATACATGCTTTCAAGCTCAGAGAGTTGAAAGGTTATTCTATAAAAAGCAGAGATTTCGCTGAAAAATTCAGGCAGGCATTCAAAGCGTTTGAGCACCAATGGGAACATGTAAGCGTCCAATTCGGACCACTGACCTTAATGGAAGGATGGAAATTTCTTGATAAAGACGATTTGGGATCTGTTATTGAAAAGTGGGCATATCAGTTTTTACAAATAGAATATATAATAGACGAGCTGCTCGATAAGTATTTAATGCAGAAAAGCTTATAAAGAGCCCAGGTTTTATACAAGGGATGCCGTGCATGTTTGATCCTGTATATGCGTTATAAAAAAGATTACAACGCGTTTTCAATACATATAAACAAAACTCTGAATGGAACGGACTAAATGTATATCACTACTGGCACTATGGATCAGCGGTGTTTTTAACTTTTCTTGTAAAAATGCAGAGCCTAAAGCAGGTCGGGAAACAAACGAAAAGTCCACATTTGACATGGAATTGGCAAAAGTTGCTATTCTTGATGTAACAGAAGGCTTTACGCATGCACATTTAACCAAGGATACTGCCTTTCTGAACAATTGCTTTGCCGAGGATGCAAAAGTATTTCCTCCAAGTACCGCCTTGGTACGTGGTAAAAGGCCATCGCCGGATTAAATGCAGAATGGGCAGCATATGGCATACATGCTTTTATGGAAGAATCCGTTTCTATATATGGAGCGGGCCCATATCTGATTGATGAAGGGAATTATTATTTATGCTATGGGCCTGAAAATACAACGGACACAGAAAAGTATATTAATATTTGGAAGAATATACAAGGCGATTGTAAATTGTACAGCAATATTTGGAATACAGATTTGCCTAAGTAAATGAACATATCCTTATTAAACAGTGTGTAATATGATCAGATATCGTCCATCTTATTTGGGTACACTTTTCGTTTTGCTGCTTCTTTCTTGTGCAACTCGGCAAGAAGAAAGAATCCGAAATGGACGTGCATACGCTGAACAGGAGCTTCAGGAAGCGCTTGCCGGAATGCAGCAAAGTAATGTAGCAGATGGAAAAACAATGATCATTACGGATAGTGTAACCGCGGTGCAAATTGCAGAGCCTGTTTTGTTCAGTATATATGGCAAAGACAATATTACCCTGCAGCAACCATACGAAATATACCTGATAGATCATTATTGGGTGATCAGCGGCACACTTCCCGAAGAAAAGGTCGGTGGTGTATTTCTGTTCATCCTAGATGCAAACGACGGGAAAATCATGCGCATAACACATGGAAAATAAACATTACGGCTTATCTGTTCTAAGCAATCAAGGTTACCAAAAAACACGCGATCATTTACCTTTGTACCCGGCACTTCATGTTTGACTTTTTCCTATGCACCTGGAGATATCCTTCAACTTTAGCATCCTAATTTTCTGCGTTTCCATTGTCCTCTTATGGTTGTTCAGCAACCGCCTTTCTGACGTGGTCAATTATATCGACGATAGCTTTAACCTCGGCAGCTCCTTTGGCGGGACCATCATTCTGAGTATAGTTACTAACCTGCCTGAAATTGCCATTACAGTAAATGGTGCGATACGCGGCGACGTGGATCTTGCTGTCGGTAATATTTTAGGTGGCATTTTGATACAATCCATGCTGCTTGTCCTTTTTGATATGGCATCCCGAAAAGAACGCAAACCCTTCAGCACCTTGGTCAGCGATAGCGCAAGTTTGATACAGGGATGTGTGTTGATCGGCATATTGGTCATGGTTGTGATCGGGCATCAGATGGGCGATGCGATATTACCCATCCGGAGCACCATTCCCGAATGGTTGATCGCAGGCACCTGGATCGCGGGTATATTGATCATGCGCAAAGTGCAGAGCGGAAAAACAAAAACAAACGATGCAAAAATATCCGGCAAATTCACGAAACGCTCTGCGTTGATCTGGCTGGTGCTCATTTCTATTATCGTGCTCATTTTTGGTGTATTGCTGGAGGTGACCAGCGATAATATCGCAACACATCTGCATATCAACGGCGTTATTTTCGGTGCAACCATATTGGCATTGGTCACTTCCCTGCCGGAAATTTCCGGAGGACTCGAATTTGTAAAAGATAAAACATATCAACCCATCATCAGCGACATCTTTGGCGGCAATGCCTTTCTGCCTGTGCTTTTTCTGGTGGCATCCCTGATCACCAATGATGCGATCCTGCCCAAGGCGCATAACGTGGACATATATCTTACCGGCATGTCCATCCTCATAACATCCATATACATGATCGGGATGATCCTTAAACTCCCCAACAGAAAATGGGGCATGGGTTATGACTCCTGGATCGCGCTGGCTTTGTATTTGCTTTCTGTGGCGGGCATGTTTTTTATTGGTTGAAGCAAGATGAGGTACATTCTTACCTTGTGTATACGCCACTAAATATTGAAGTAAATTCTTCTTACTAATAGTTAGTAACAACCTACCACTTCAAAAGGTAGAAAGTGTACTCATTCTCAGATAAAGTACTCAAAACAATTTTGCCTGCCTGCGGTAGGCAGGCTCAATCCTGCTCAATCCTTCAATTATTAGTCTGCACATAAATTTATCGGTACACCTCATTTCCCCACTTTTACCTCCGCTGCGGGAGGCGAACATACTTTATACCTATATAATTCCCTCCTCACTGTCCGAAGGTCCGCACAAACTTCACCGTCACCGCTTGTTGATCGATCACCGGCAAGCTCGGATCCAGGCGGTCGCGGTTGGAATTAACACCCTGATTCAACACGATAAAGAGATCTGTTCCCTCTCTTGGATTATACCGAATACGTAAATTACTGGTAAGCCGTTCGCTGAGGTCCTCAAATTGGATGTATGCTTTTACAGAGAAAGTGGTGCTGAAATTATAGGCCAGACTCAGCCGCACCAGATTGCTGGTAAAGAGCGTTGCAGAATCGGTATATAAATAGGTGTCGAAATGAATATTGTTGTATTCATAAGTTAGCGCGGCAGAGGCGTGCTTGGTCAGATAGATATTTCCTTCCGGAGATATGCTGAATCTTTTTCCCCCATAAAATCCGCCATAACTGGAATACACACCCGCCGAATAATTCTTCTGTTGTTGGGAAAGTAAATACACCGAGGTGTTCAACATCGTATATACCCCGGATGCAATGGCATTTTGATCGTCGAGCATCCAGTCGAATCCCAACCGGTCTATCTTATAATCCAGCAAAACGATCTCTATGGCGGCACCGTTCTTAAAATAATATCCGTGCTCAAGCGTGTATTGCAAGGTCTCACTTTCGTCCGTTGCTGTTCTCCAGCGATAATTGGTAGAAGTTTTGCCATAGATATATTGGATATTACTTTCTTTTTTGACCTGATACTGATATCCGATATTGTAGTAGATGTTGCCGTATCCGTTATCATCAATAAAACCCATCACCGGATTAACATGCTCGCCCATCAAGTCGAACAATGCGGTATACAGCAATCCCGATTTAGCGGAGCGGAACAATCCCAGATGTGTATACAGATCATTCCAAAGATCATCTGTTTGCAGGTCTTGCATGGTGCCGGCAATCCCCCCTTCCACCGCAACCTTTTGATTTATTCTTTTGACGAAATCAAAACCGTACGATTGATTCGATGTGCCAGATGTATCAGTATTCACTTTGTTTGCGAGCAACACACCTACAAAGCTGCCCAATGAATCAATATCCTTGCGTGTGCGGAAAACGAAAAAATTATGTGCTGCTATTGAATCGGATTCCACGCCTGCAGTTTGCATATTCAACACACCCATTTGCCAACCATTGGCTTTTCCTGTGAGGCGGGCGCCCCCCAAAATGGGAACGATCACGCCGTTTTCCCTCCCGATCTTTCTGGTGATGAACCATTCATTGCCGGAGGGAAATCCAAAACTCAGCGCATTTGCCGATTCTAAAAAAAAGCTGCGCTTTTCCGGTAGGTTCACATCATATTTAGTGAGATTGATGATGCGGTCATCTACTTCCGCTTGTGCAAAATCGGTATTTACGCTAAGGTCCAATGTGAAATTTTTTGTCAGACCATATTTCGCATCGATACCGATATTACTTAAAATCTTGTCGAGTACTTCGTTATCAACAAAATATTTGCGCGTCATGAATTCGGCATCGGTAATATAGTCGTCACCTTCTGCATTTAAATGATTGATCTCCGCGTAATTTGCGATCACATATGGGCTGATGTATAGCGGATTTCTGCTATGCAGGTCTGTGAACACGATCTCGCGGGCGTAAGAAACATTGGTCCATGCGTCAGAGGTGTTCGGGTCACATTTGGGAAAAGTGATGAGTTCATTTTTTCTTTTGATCAAACGCGCAATGCGAAAACCCATTACAACTTTTTCTTTTGTTTCAAAGCGCAGAGATGAGAAAGGAATGCGGTATTCTGTGCTGTATCCCCACTCAAATACTTGCGTGCGCACATCCCAGAATGTATTATAGGAATCCTGGAGCCCACCGCCATCCTGTGTGATCTGCGCATCCCAACGCGCATCCAACGTATTTGTAACAAAATTCATCCCGGTGATCTTATCGTGATAGGTATCTATAATGAACCCCGTGCCGTCCTCATTGCCGATGTTAAAATCGCGGTCAAGACTTACGCGCACCAGTTTGTCGGCCTCTGTGTCATAAGCGGTGATGCCCACATATAGATATGTATCGTTATACACTATGCGCACTTCCGTTCTCTCTGTTGGTTCGGCTCCCGGATCCGGATCGGTTTGCATAAAGGCATCTTCCACCGGCGTGCGCGACCATTCGGGTTCATCCAGCGAACCATCGAGTTCCAGGTTGCGGTCGATGCGCAAGGGAATATATTGTTCCTGCGCGCTAGCCGTCCGGATATAAAGTGTTAAGCAGGTAAGAAGGTAGTATATTTTGTGCATGCCCTGTGATTGTCCTTGTAAATCTATTTATTCCCAAGTAAGGTTTGGTTATGGGAAGTAGCCATTTTTTGCACTGTGATCGCAATTTTTCTGAGGTTTAACGGTTATTCTATGTGCGGATACATAACTTTAAGCCCGTCATGGTATCTTGCATACTTTCTGAATGAACTGCGCATGAAAGTCGAAAAATCCGGGAGTGTAGAGAAGTTGTTTTTGGATAATGTTGTCAATCCGGAAAAACATTATGTTTCAGGGAAATTAGTCTCCGTGTACGAGCTGCTGGGCAAACCCGACCATGTTCCTGCACATAATATACAAGGAGG
Organism: Chitinophagales bacterium; assembly: GCA_041392955.1. Lineage (GTDB taxonomy): Bacteria > Bacteroidota > Bacteroidia > Chitinophagales > BACL12 > UBA7236. The sequence continues at coordinate 14,281 of JAWKLB010000031.1, forward strand.
CGCGTTAAAACAGGCTTGTACTAAATTGATCACATTGCTTGCCGACCATCATATTTATATAGATATGTTGAGCTCCTATAAAGATGGCGATCTGCGGCTGTATACATTTATTACCGAAGAGTTGTTTCAGCAAAGCATTGAGTATTCCGATGAACCTGGTTGGAGTTTTACCTACGTCTATGAAGAATTTCATCCGAACCATTCGTTGGATATCGAGGTCCGGGTGAATGATCTGGTCAGGTATTTATTCAATGGCGCTTTTCCGGGTGCCATTCGGTATGATGAGCAGGTGCTGCATGATTCCTGTTTGCAAAATGTTTCGGTGATCGGTAAGGAAGGCATGCAAACGGGTCGTCAGAATGCGGAGATCACCCGATTCTTTGAACAATACAACAGCCGCACACTCATCGATCATCAGATCGACCGGCTGGACATCATGGATAACGCTGCCGTGGTGCACTTTTATATTACCTTCAAAACCTTGTCCCAGGGCATCGAAAAGCGCTTCCACGGGATAGGCAAGATCACGCTGGCTTACAACTCCAGGTGGTGGGATATTACCGGTCTGGACATGCCCGGACTTACCATCTGACCTCTCACAAATTTTAATTTCCACTTTTTTCAGGTACAGAATGCCCTGTTTTAGGGCATTTCAGGTAGTGTCTCAGTTTGAAACGTTAACTACTTGTGCGCTCAAGCACCTTTTTATATCTTTGTTTTAATATGGCAAAAAAGACTAAACGCCCAAAGGATAGCAATACACTTGCAAAACTCATTGTAGACATTGCTACCGGTGAAATAGAAGATATTAAAGAAACTACCAGCACTCCACTAACTGAGGATGGGAAAAATGCTGCTGCTGTTGCTCTAGGACGGCTAGGAGGATTAAAAGGGGGTAAGGCAAGGGCTGCTAAACTCACTCCTGAACAAAGGGCTGAGATCGCCCGAAAAGCCGCTAAAAAGAGGTGGGGGAAGAAATAACAGTTATCCACACCCTGTTAACGGTACCGCTTTTCTTTGTTTAGGATTTCATTATTTTTATATCCTAAACATTAGACATGCCCATTTTGGACTTACCAGAGGATTTATTAGAACTGTTCAAGGAGTTCGTGCGCCTAAAAGCGGAAGAGGCAAAAGAGGCAGCTCAACAGCATATTTCTCTCCAAAAAAAATGTGAGGGGTTTTTACGTGAAATTGATTTTAAAACATTAGGCTTACCATTGGCAGAGGTTGAAACAGTTAAAATCCCTCATAAAGTTGAACTAAATAGTAAGGTAATCCCAGTGCATGAAAATGAACCGCATGATTACCCTAAGGAATTTGATCCCAACGCAACCGCAATTAGAAAAGCCATCTTTGCCTTATCCCAAAAAAAGAAAATTTTAACCTGCCGTCAAATAGTTGACTACCTTGAAAAATTCATGCCTGAATTACGTACTCCTGAGGGAAACAGAAAGTTTACAACTGCATTATCTGTATCATTAAAAACTAATGGCGAAACAGGTAAGAGGATTAGAAGGGTTAACATTGGAGACCCTGAGTATTACTATGCTTTACCTGAATGGTATGATGAGCGATATAATTTAAATGATGAATATAAAGTATAAAAAAAACCTCTAAACTGGTGGTAAAGAGGTTTTAGATAAGAGAATGAATGGGGGTGTTGATTTTAGGCAAATCAGCGGACTTTAAATCCGTACAAAAGGGGGTTCGAAACCCCTCACCTCCATTTTTGTCCGGTAGTTTTAACTGGTAAAAACGCCTGTCTGATACACAGGAATTTAAAGGTTCGAGGCCTTTGCCGGACGCAATTTTGTTAGAACAAATTACAGTGTTAGCAGCACTGTGAAAGTAGCCCAAGTAGGTATCAGCCGAAGATAAAAGCTGGTAGAGGGGAGCATATCCCCTCGCTCCTTTCATTTGTAAAAGTACAAAAGTTTTAATGATGAAAAAAAGTTTTAGTTAAAATGAACAAAATACTTGTGCGCTCAAGCATAATGTTATACTTTTGGCTTTATGAACAAGCTATCCATCGAAAAACGGTCTCAAATCGTTCAACTTTTAGTTGAGGGAAACTCCCTGCGTTCTACTTCCCGGATTACCGGAACGTCAATAAATACGGTATCTAAACTACTTGTTGATGTGGGAACGGCCTGTTATAAATTTCATAAAGAGACTGTAAAGGGTATTGCATCTAAGCGCGTACAATGCGACGAGATATGGTCATTTGTATATGCAAAGGAGAAAAATAAGAAAGAGGGAGAATGGGGCAAAGGAGATGTATGGACATGGGTTGGCATTGATGCAGATACTAAGCTAGTTATTGATTTTTATGTGTCTGACCGAAGCGCGGGGGCCGCGTATTTCTTTATGAAAGGAGTAGCCGAGAGGTTAAGCAATCGTATTCAACTTACCACGGATGGGCATCACACATATTTAGACGCGGTGCGGGAAACCTTTGGGAATAACATTGATTACGCCCAATTAGTAAAGATTTATGGAGGTGCGGATGGTAGTCAAATCAGTGAAAGAAAATATAGCCCTTCAAAGTTTACAACGGCAGCTAAAAAGACAAGAATTGGGAACCCTGACCTTCAACATACCTCTACAAGCTATGTGGAGCGTCAAAACCTGACTATGAGGATGGGAATGAGACGGTTTACCCGCCTAACTAATGCGTTTTCAAAAAAATTTGAGAACCATTGTTATGCTATTGCTTTACACTTCGTGTATTACAATTTTTGCCGTATTCACAAGACTTTAAGGGTAACTCCGGCTATGGAAGCGGGGTTGACTAAAAGGGTTATGGATATTCGGGATTTAGTAATGTTCACTAGGTAAAGAGCCTGTTTACTCCTGTGATTTATTTCTACTTCTAAACCAATATGCAGCAATTACGCTAGCTGCGCTTCCGGTTATTATTATTGCTGCGGCATCTGGATAACCTAAATATAAAGCATAACACCCTACACAAAAAATCATTGCACTACTTAAAAATCCAAGTGCCTGCCCGAAAACCGTGCTATACTTGAACGTCCAAGTAATTCTATCTTCATTCTTTTGACGACTAAGGATTTCACCTTCGGCTAATTCCATCCATTTTTTAGTTGCTCCTGGATATAACTTCTCTAGTTCAGCCAATGTTTCGGGGTCTGGAATTATACTTTCAAAACTAGTCCCCTCCACAGACTTGTCTGGGCGGACTACAACCTTTTTTTTATTGTGGTTGGCACTACCCAATGCTACCAAGCTCTTTTTGTAGTGATTTTAGAGTTTTACGATAATCCGAATTAATTTTTTTTAAATCGGATTTAATCTTTTCAGAAGGGTCTATTTCAATAATCCTGTACGCAGCGTTTTCAGCAGGGTTTTTTGAGAACCCAAAAAAATAGAAGAATCCTCCTCCACAATTTTGAATTATATTGATCAATTCTGCCATGATATTTAATTTAGCGTATTGGTTTCTAATAGATTCGCAAATATATTGCCCAAATGGACGTTTCCAAAGTTATTAACAAATAATTGTTTATTGAGTTCAGCGTACTATAAAGTATACAGTTTGTTGAGTTTTAATCACTCTAGGCTCAGCTGAGAGCAAAACTAATGCTTGTCAACTTGAAGTTATTTCACCTAATCTAACAATTACTTTTTAAAGCTGTTCACTAAAGACAACAATTGTAAAAAATTGAAGTTCATCAACTTGTAAACGTTTGCTAACTAAGGATATTGTGAAACATGGATTTTTGTTTGTCTCCTTTCCTCAGATTCAGACTGGTATAACGTTTATAAATTAAAGGTTAAAATCTGTTTGAAAGCGGCTAAAAGCCTTATTCAGTCTGTTTTTCTTCTTTGTCTTTCCTCTCCTGTTTCCCATTGAAGGGGCGCTTTTTCAAACTGAGACACTACCGCATTTCACACTATTTAACACATGGAACTATTAAAAACATGCTACTATGTATTGCATAGTATTATTTTATGCTATATGTTTGCACCATGAATGTAGAAAATGCCCAGGCTCAAATGCGCAAAGGTGTGCTGGAGTTTTGCATCCTGGCCATTATCAGCGAAGGGGAGATCTATCCCACCGACATCATCGGCAGGTTGAAAGACAGCAGTCTGCTGGTGGCGGAAGGAACGGTATATCCCCTTTTAAACCGGCTCAAGACCATGGGCCTACTCAGCTACCAGTGGGTGGAAAGCAGTGCCGGTCCGCCGAGGAAATATTATCAGCTGACAGAAACAGGACGCATCTTTTTAAATGAATTGAATAAAACCTGGCAGGAATTATCTCATGCCGTAACTATTAATACCAAAGCATTAAAAACACAATAAAATGAATAAGCTTATCAATGTGAATATTGGCGGAATAGTTTTTCAGATAGACGAGCAAGCCTATCAAAAACTGGATGCGTATTTAACAACGATCAAAAAGAGATACGCAGATTCTGCCGACGGAGAAGAGATCGTGCGCGATATTGAAGCGCGCATTGCAGAATTGTTCACCGAGAAATTCAACGGGAATAATCAGGCCATCATGATGGAACATGTAGAAGATGTGATAACTATTATGGGCACGCCTGAAACCTATGAACAAAACGCTGCCGGCGAGGAAACAGAATATACAGAACGGCGCCGGGCACGCGGTACGCGTTTTTTCCGCGATAAAGACAACAACGTTTTGGGAGGCGTTTGTGCCGGATTTGCCGCAAAGTTCGGCATCGATCCCTTGTGGATCCGCTTGCTCTTTATTGTGGCCATGTTATTTGCAGGAACAGGCTTCCTCTTGTATATCATTTTGTGGATCATCATTCCGGAGGCCAAAACAACGGCAGAAAAACTGGAGATGCGCGGCGAAAAGATCAATATTGACAATATTGAAAAGAAAGTAAAAGAAGGAGCGCAGCAAATAAAGACACGCATGTCCGAATTTGGTGAAGAGGTGCGCGAAACATTTACCGGCGACCGCATGCAACGCACAAAAAAAAACGCAGGTGACTTTATTGAATCAGCAGCTGCAACGTTGAAACCGGTTTTTGAATCCATTGCAAAGATCTTTGTATTCGCCCTGCTGATGTTGTGCATTGTGATCGTTGTGGTGTTGTGCATCGAGATATTTGCCAATTGGGGTGAGCGATTCACGGATATCAATTTTCTGGGTTCGCATATCATGGAAGGAACAGATGAGGCATGGACCCTGGTGGCATGTGCTATCGGCCTGGTGATCATTCCACTGGTGGGCCTGATCTTTTCCAGCGTGAAATATTTATTGGGCATTAAAAAGAAAACACGTTTTGTTGCCGGAACACTCGGCATGTTGTGGACCATTTGTCTGATCGCGGTGATCTGGTTAGGCATAACCATTGGCAGGAATTTCAGGGCAGAAGCACAAGTGAGCAATACCTTTGAAATACAACAACCGGCCGGCGCACATATGTATATCCGCTTGAACGACGATGTGCGTATGCATGCATTCTGGCATGAACACTACCGCGACCGGGATTTTTATTTTGATAATGACAGCATGCTCTTCAGGCAGATCCATATTGCATTGGAAAAGAGTTTTGACACCTCTTATGTCGCCATCGTGCAAAAAACTGCGCGTGGTGCCGACCGGGAAGATGCGAAAAACATTGCAGAACAATTCAGCTTTGAGTTAAAGCAGGTAAATGACAGCACCCTGGTTATACCTTCTTTTGTGCAGCTGGCAGATAATATGCCCTGGAGAAATCAGGAAGTGTATGTTACAATACGTATACCCATGGACAGATATGTTACTTTGGATAAGAATATGGAAGTGTATCTGGACTACAATGAATATATAGGTGATCTCAGAGATATTGAACGATATAATAATACATTAAAAATGACCCCTTCCGGTTTAAAACCTGTGTTTTGACCGGAACAAACGGGATATTAATTTTCAGGCATAGTAAAAAGAAAAGCAGAAGAAAACTAAATTTACAACTATGCATATTAGTCCCGCCCACTGGCATTTATTGCTGAATCATTTTCCGATCATAATCAGCATAACAGGAACAGGATTCCTGGTTGCCGCTCTCGTCATTCGGAAACAACATTTGCGCTTCGGCGGTCTTTTATTGATACTCTTTGCTGCTGCAATGGCCTACCCGGCATTTGCGACCGGACACGGAGCTGAAGAAGAAGTGGAAGAAATTGCCGGCGTTAGTCATCAGGGTATCCATGCGCATGAAGATACCGCACAAACCGGTTTGCGTATCATGTTGGGTGCAGGTGCCATCGCATTGCTTACGCTCTTTTTATTGAGCAACAAAAAGAAAGCTGCAGATACCATGGTCATTATCACGCTATGTGCCGGATTAATTTCTGCGGGGTACATGGCATATGTAGGATATACCGGAGGTGAGATCCGACATGCGGAGATCCGCGGCGACTTTGGAGGAAATACATCAACGCAACCTGCCGACAACGGACAACAGGAAAATGGTGGTGGTGAACAGGACGACGATTAATGATTCCGTCTTCATCATGCACCTGCGAAACATAATAGTTAGCGCCGTTCTTTGCACCTGTCTTTTTTCCTGCGACACCCGCAATGAACAGATCGGACATGCCATATATCATTGGCAGTCCGATTTTTCTTTATCGGAACAGGAGAAAAGTATACTGCAGGATGCTGCAATAAATAAAATATATCTGCGCTTTTTCGATGTTGCCTGGGATCGCGCTGCAGAACAGCCACTTCCTGTTTCTGAGCTGTATATGCAGGAACCACTGCCGGCCGGGACCGCATATGTTCCCGTTGTTTTTATTACCAATGAAGTAATGGAAAAATGTGTTGCAGAAGATGTTCCCGTTCTCGCACAAAAGATCTCAAAACGGATAGAACAGAAGATCATTGCATTGCAATTACCTGCAACAACTGAGATACAAATAGATTGTGATTGGACCAAGGGAACGCGGGATGCGTATTTTACTTTGCTGGAAAAATTAAGAGAAGTGTCTGCATTAAAAGATATACAGTGGTCAGCCACGATACGCTTGCATCAAATAAAATATAAGGATGAAACAGGTGTTCCACCGGTTGACAGGGGCACACTGATGTTTTACAATATGGGAAACATCGAAGACGCCCAATCCGAACAAAGTATTTACACAAAAAAAATTGCCGATGGATATGTAGCTGCAATTCCCGATTATCCTTTGCCTCTGGATGTGGCCATAGCTTGTTTCAGTTGGGGATTGCTTTTTCACGAGAATACATTGTTGCATATTTTTTATCCGCTCGATGCCGCAACTATGGCATCGGATTCGTTATTCGCAAAAAAAGAGGAAAATGTTTTTGTTGCTAAAAGAGAAACCTATTTCCGCGGATATTTCATCACCCCTGATGATCCCATTAAAATAGAAAGTATGGATCCCGCGCGTGCACTGCAAAGTGCCAAACAGGTTTCTAAATATTTACCTGCGGGGAATAGAGATATTATTCTCTATCAGCTGGATGCCGATATGGTACGGCGGTTTTCTGCAAAGGAAATGGAGGAGATATACGGGTCCTTTTGAAACCGGATGTAACTATTTCCGGATGCGTTCCTTATCCAAATTCAGATTTCACTCCTACGGGATTTCAAGCTAAATGCCGCTGCGTTTTAACATCTTTTGCCCTTCAAACGGGAAAAAAAGCCCCTTTTTGTTAATTTTTTTAACAATTTTCTTACCTTAAAGTAAAATTTCACGCTATGAGAAAATTGTATACTTTGACTTTTTTGACCGCATTCCTCCTTATCGGTGCGGTGGGCAAGGCCCAGATCGATCCGCCTTGTATGTACGGCGGCGCCTATGTGTGCGACAATATTGATGCTTATGCTGCCGGCGATCCGCTGGGTCCGAATGCTTCCTGGTTTACCACCTGGAGTGGAACAGAAGGCGGAGCGGAAGATGCCATCGTCAGCGATGAGCAGGCATATTCCATGCCGAACAGTATTCATATTCCCGAAGGTGGTGTGACGGACTGTATCTGGAAACTGGGCAATCAAACTTCCGGACAGTGGCGTCTGCAGTGGATGATGTACATCCCCGATGGATCAACGGGCTACTACAACATTCAGGAATCGGAAACACCCGGTGTTGCCTGGAACCTCGAATTGATGTTCGGTTTGACTGATTATGGTGTTCCCGCACCTTCAGGTACCGGTCGTGTGACCATACCCGACGGCGACGAGTTCAGCTATCCCGTTGACCAATGGTTTAAAATTGAACAGATCATTGACCTGGACGCCGACAATATTAAAGTGTATGTGGATGGCGTAATGGTAATGGATTATCTCTATGGTGGCAGCATTGGCTGTATCGATTTTTATTCCATTGACGAAAACAACTATTCCTTTATCGATGATGTATTGCTTACCGAATTGGTTGACGCCGACCTCTGCGCCATCCCCGGTGCCATGCTCTGCGATAATATCGAAGGATATGACGCAGGCACTACCTTGGGTATGTGGGCAGATTGGTGGACCACATGGGATGGTATTGAAGGAACTGCAGAAGATGCATTGGTAAGTTCCGATCAGGCATATTCCGGAATTAATTCCGTGCATATTCCCGAAGGCGGTGTGACCGACTGTATCCTCAGACTCGGCAATCTCAACTCCGGTGTATATCGCTTACAATGGATGATGTATGTTCCGGATGGAAAAACAGGTTATTACAATATTCAGGAATCTGAAACACCCGGTGTTGCCTGGAACCTCGAATTGATGTTCGGTCTTACAGATTATGGTGTTCCTGCACCTTCCGGTACAGGACGCGTAACTATTCCCGACGGCGATGAATTCTCTTATCCTGTTGGTGAATGGTTCCCTGTTGAACATGTGATCGACCTTGATGCTGATAATATTCAGGTATGGGTGAACGGAGTATTGGTTATGGATTATTTGTATGGAGGTAATATTGGTTCTATTGATTTTTATTCCATCGATGAAAATAACAGCTCGTATATAGATGATGTATTGCTCATCGACAATAACCTCGCACTGAATACCTATTATGAAGATGCTGATGGCGACGGTTACGGCAACCCCGATGTAAGTGTGAATGTTGGTGGTGCAGCTCCCGACGGATATGTTGCGGACAACACAGATTGTGATGATACCAATGTATATGTGAATCCGGGTGAAACAGAAGTTTGTAACGATATCGATGACAACTGCGATGGCAATATCGATGAAGGTGTGCTGATCACATATTATGCTGATGCCGATGGTGATAACTACGGTGATGCAGATATGACTGATATGGCATGTTCTGCTCCGACGGGATATGTTGCAGATAATACCGACTGTGATGATACCAACGCATTCATATTCCCCGGTGCTACAGAAGTGGCAAATGGTGTGGATGATGACTGCGACGGGTTAGTGGATGAAAATGTTGGTATAGAAAATACCGTATTCAATGCCATAGCTGTTTATCCGGTTCCGGCTTCTGATAATGTTACACTCGAATTAGGCGCTATCGCCGGTGTGCATGAGGCTATCCTGAATGTATTTAACAGCTACGGACAACTCGTATATAGCACGAACGTACAATTTGCTGCAGGTAATTCTATTACCGTTGTACCTATGAGTGCGCAGGCTTCAGGTATTTATATGATGCAAATAACTGCTGAAAATGATGTGATCACACGTCAGATCACCATCCAGCATTAAGTAATTGCACCGTTAGTATTTTGAATAGCATGCAATAAAAAAGATCCCGCTTATGCGGGATCTTTTTTTATATACTCATATAGTTCTGCGAAAATACATTGTATCACAAGGTATTGCGATCCTTCCTTTTATTGCATGTCTCTACATGCTTATTGTTGTTCAGTGTGAACGGTGACATTTATCACCTAACATGGTGGCATTCATCCTAAATGAAGGTAGCCTTTGGTCATACTTTTGAATGAGTATAAATAAGTTACTTCAAAACCAATGACTTTTATGAAAAGGACAACGATACTACTGCTTAGCTCCGCGCTGCTGTTCTTTATAGTGGCTTGCGGCAAAAAATCCACCACGGAAACCGCCTCAGGTGATAAACCGAAATCCATGTTCTCTGCCGAAACCGATCAGGAAAAAATGATCAAGGAGGGTTATGGTATAGGCGAAGTGAAAAATGTTGAGTTGGCGAGCCCCCTGGATCAATCACGTGTTTCCAGAGGGAAGGATATCTATGATATGAAATGCTCCGCCTGCCACAAACTTACCGAGGAGCGGTTCGTTGGCCCCGGATGGCTCAATGTTACCCACAGGAGAAAACCGGAATGGATCATGAATATGATCACCAACGTGGATGTGATGCTGGAAAGAGATCCCAATGCACAGGACCTGCTGAAATTATGTATGACACGTATGCCCAATCAAAACATGTCTGTCGGCGATGCGCGTGATGTGCTCGAATATATGCGGCAAAATGATGGTGAAAAATAAACCCAATGTTATAAATCATACTATATGAAAAAGTATCTGTTTGTGCTGTTCATGGCATCGCTTGCCATGGCGGCATGTAAACCCAAAACCACATCAAGTGTGGCCGGTGGTGATGCAGCTTCCAAGGTGTACGTTGCCCCGGGTTCTTATGATGAATTTTATTTATTCGCTTCAGGAGGATTCAGTGGCCAGGTTGGTGTATATGGATTGCCCAGCGGTAGATTATTCCGCGTGATCCCGGTATTTTCTGTTGACGGCGAAAAAGGATGGGGTTTTTCTGAAGAAACAAAACCAATGTTGAATACTTCTTTTGGATTTGTTCCTTGGGATGATGCACATCACCCAGAATTGAGTCAAACTAACGGTGAAGTGGACGGGCGTTGGTTATTCATCAATGCGAACAACACACCGCGTATAGCACGCATCGATCTCACTACATTTACAACGAAAGAGATCATTGAGATACCAAATACCGGTGGTAACCATGCTTCCGCATTCATTACCGACAATAATGAATATGTGGTCAGTGCATCACGCTTCTCTATTCCTTTTGGTGGAAATGTGGATGTGCCCATTGGTTCTTACAAAGAGAATTTCAAAGGTGTTGCCACTTTTATGAAAGTCGACAACACTACCGGTATGATGAGTCCTGGTTTCCAGATTGAATTACCTCCATTCGACTATGACCTTGCACATACAGGAAAAGGTCCTTCCAGTGGTTGGATGTTTTTTACCTGCTATAATAGCGAAGAAGCAAATACTCTCTTAGAGGTGAATGCAAGTCAGAAGGATAAAGACTTTATTCTAGCCGTAAACTGGAAAGAAATTGAAAAATATATTGCTGCAGGCAACGGAAGTAAAATGCCGATAAATGTCATGCACAATTTTTGGGATGAAAGTAAAGAGAGCTATATCTCCGAAGTGCTGAAAGAGATCAACTATGTAAAAGCCGCCGACCTGAAGGGCATGTTATATTATGTGCCTTGTCCTAAATCACCACACGGATGTGATGTCGATCCGACAGGACAATATTTCTGTGCAGGAGGTAAACTTGCTGCAACAATACCGGTGTATTCATTTGAGAAATTTAAAAAAGCGATAAGTGATGCTGCATTCGATGGAGAATTATCCGGTATCCCGGTACTTAAATACGAAGCAGTACTGCAAGGTGAAGTGAAAGAACCGGGACTCGGACCGCTGCACACCGAATTTGACAATGAGGGCAACGCATATACTTCCATGTTCCTTTCTTCCGAGATCGTTAAATGGAAAGTAGCAACACAGGAAGTACTGGACAGGGTGCCCACCTATTATTCCATTGGTCACCTCTGTGTTCCCGGTGGCGACACAAAACACCCATTTGGTAAATATGTCATAGCACTGAATAAGATCACCAAAGACAGATATCTGCCAACAGGACCGGAACTGACGCAATCTGCACAGCTCTACAGTATCGAAGGAGATAAAATGAAACTACTCCTCGATTTCCCGACGATTGGTGAACCGCACTATGCACAGGCTTTGCCCGCTGCGATGATTCGCGATAAGCAAGTACAGATATATAAAATTGAAGAAAACAATCACCCCTATGCATCGAAAGGAGAGGGGCAGACAAAAGTTACACGCAACGGAAACGAAGTGCATGTGCAAATGACTACGATCCGTTCACACTTTGCTCCCGATAATATTGAAGGCATTAAAGTTGGAGATATTGTGTATTTCCATGTCACCAACCTGGAGCAGGATTGGGATATACCGCATGGATTCGCCATCAAAGGCGCAAATACTTCGGAATTGCTGATCATGCCGGGTGAAACACTCACTATGAAATGGGTGCCTGACAGACCGGGAATATTTCCGTTCTATTGTACAGACTTCTGCTCTGCATTGCACCAGGAGATGCAAGGATATATTCGGGTATCACCTGCCGGCTCTAACCCCACCTTGAAATTTGGAACGAACGTACCCCTGGATAATTGACATATAGTATAACAGCAGGGAATTCCCTGCTGTTATTTTTTATTTGATATCATGAAAAGATCTTCCCGCATTCTGGCATGCTTTAGCGCGATACTGCTGTTGGCAACATTTAAGTTTCCCTTTTGGGTAATCTATTTGATCGCGCCGCAATATCCAGAAGGATTGGAGATGTTCATCTGGTTGCATAAAGTTTCAGGCGATGTGGAGACCATCAACGGATTAAATCACTATATCGGTATGTCCATCATTGATGAAAACACTTTTGTTGAATTCAAAGTATTGCCATATATCATCAGTTTTTTCATCCTGTCGGGATTGCTCATTGGCATTTTAGGCCGGAGGACCTTATTTATGATCTGGACGGCAACACTTGTGTTGTTCAGTTTTTTGGCAGTATACGATTTCTGGCACTGGGAATATGCATATGGCCATCACCTCGACCCGGACGCACCTATTAAAATTGAGAATATGAGTTACCAGCCACCGTTGATCGGATATAAGAAGTTGCTCAACTTTGAAGCATATAGTTATCCGCACGGAGGTGGTTGGTTTTATATTTCCAGCGTTTCCATTGCTTTGCTAACAGCCGGAATAGAATTAAAACATAAGGCACATAAAAAGAAAGTTCATGTTTAGATATCTAACAGAGACCGCACTGTTATGGATCATCCTATTGTATACCTCCTGTAGTACAGATCCCCGGCCCATACGGGTTGGAGAGGATGCTTGCAACTACTGCAAAATGACAGTTGCAGACGCGCGTTTTGGCACGGAGATCATTATGCGCACGGGTAAGTATTATATTTTTGATGATACGCATTGCATGTTGGCATTTGTGCAGGAACAAGCCATTTCCAGAGAGGATATCAAAGAGATTTTGGTATCCGATTATCAGTCGCCACATAACCTGATCCCTGTAGCATCAGCATATTTTATGCAGGGCGGGAATGTGCGTGGCCCCATGGGTGGCGACCTGGCAGCATTTGCAGATTCTACAGAAAGGGATCGCTTCCTGAACGACAGCGGTGGAAATACAATTCGATGGGATGAGATATTTTAAATACATCTGGCTTTGCTTACTCCTTACCGGGGTGATCTCCTTACCGGCAAAAAATATCGTTGTTTCTCCTGGCGGTGCAGTGCAGAGTATTGCATCCGCTATAAACCTTGCAGAAGACGGTGATGTCATCATACTCGCAACCGGAACTTATACCGAAACAGATATACGCATTACCAAAAGTATTACTTTGCACAGCGATGAGTATGCAATTATAGATGGAGCACTGCATGGTCACCTTGTGGTGGTATTAGCAGATGGGGTGACTATTTCCGGAATTACTTTTCGCAATACGGGATATTCCAGTCTGGATGACCGGGCCGGAGTAAAAGCGATACAAGTGCGGGATATGCGTTTAGAGAACTGCCGCTTTGAGAATTGTTGTTTTGCAGTTTATCTGGATCATTCGGTGCATTGCTTCGTTTTGCAAAATAAGGTCGTCGCGTCGGGCGAATATGAACACGATACCGGCAACGGGATCCAATTATTCAAATGCGATAGTTGTGTGATCCAGGAGAATGAAATTACAGGACAGCGAGACGGGATATATTTTGAATTTGTTTCCAATACTGCGGTCAGAAATAATAAGGCACATGAGAATATCCGCTACGGTTTGCATTTTATGTTTTCCAATATGAACGTGTATACCGATAATATCTTTACCAATAACAGGGCGGGCGTAGCTGTAATGTATAGTAACGGAGTCACTATGACCGGCAATATTTTTTCAGAATGTGTGGGCGGCATCTCTTATGGATTGCTATTGAAGGAGATCAATGATTGTAAGATAGCTTCCAATCATTTTGTGCATAATACCGTAGCATTATATATTGAAGGTTCAAACAGATTGCTCATCGAGAAAAACGAGATCCGCGGTAATGGATGGGCCTGTAAGATACAGGCCAGCTGTGCTCAGGTGCAGATGCGATACAATAATTTTATTCTGAACACTTTTGATGTATCCACCAACGGTTCCTTGAATATGAACCGTTTCAATGATAATTATTGGGATAGATATGAAGGATATGATATGGATAAGGACGGTATCGGTGATGTTCCCTTCGTTCCCGTGAGTTTATATGGCGTCATTGTAGAAAAAGTGCCTTATGCGATCATGTTGTATCGCAGCTTTATGGTATATCTCCTCGATCGCTCCGAAAAACTTGTGCCTTCTGTCACGCCTGAAACCTTGAAAGATTATTATCCGCATATGAAACCCTGTGCATTATGATCGTATGTGAACAATTATCGAAGCGCTATAAAAAGCAGTTGGCATTGGATGGACTCGATCTGGGTTTTGATATGGGGCAAACTGTGGCGTTGGTTGGGCCAAATGGTTCCGGTAAATCCACCTTTATGAAACTGGCGCTTGGATTCATTCGCCCTACTTCCGGAAGTATTCGTGTATTGGATGAGGATCCACAGGGCGGCGGTCATTTTAAATATGCCATAGGATATATGCCCCAGGCTTTTCATTGCCCACCCAATCTGACTGTGCGGTCCTTATTCGCGCTAATGACGGATCTGCGCAAAGCAAAAAAGGAAACTTGTGACACCACCTTGTTCGAACGCTTTGAGATAGATCGTTTTTATAACAAGCCATTGGGAGCACTTTCAGGTGGAATGAAACAAAAAGTGAATGCCGCGCTGGCATTTTATTTCAATCCTAAAATTTATATTCTGGATGAACCAACGGCAGGATTAGATCCTTTTGCATCAGAAGTTTTGAAAGAGAAGATCGGCGTAGAGAGAGCAGCCGGAAAACTCATCATCATTTCATCGCATATTTTTTCAGACCTGGATGTGCTGGCAACAGATGTATTGTATCTGATAGATGGCAAGTTACAATTCTATAAAAATGTGGAGATGCTGATGCAGGAAACCGGCACTAACAATTTAGGGAAGGCATTTGCCCATGTGATCGCAAACCATAAGGAGACCGTATGATGCTGACCACCTATGTATTCAAAGATATCATCAGGAACAAAACCCTGATAGCATATACAGTGCTTCTGGCCGCTATCAGCTTCGGTTTGTTCAGCTTCGATGCAAATCCGGAGAAGGCCGTTTTGGGATTATTGAATATTCTGTTGTTAGTGGTACCTCTGGTGAGCATCATTTATTCGTCCATTTATTATTACAATAGTCTGGAATTTATAGAATTGGTTTTAGCGCAACCCGTGGCACGTAAAAAATTGTTTTTCGGATTATATTTCGGAAGCGGTTTAGCGCTATCGCTTGCCTTTCTGATCGGTTGTGCACTTCCTATTTTGCTGTTTGCGCGCGATATGACCGGTTTCACACTGATCATATCCGGGATCCTGATCACCTGGGTATTTAATTCACTTGCCTTTCTGGCAGCAGTTATTTCGCGCGATAAAGCACGCGGAATTGGCATGTCACTCTTATTCTGGTTCTATTTCACCTTCATATATGATGCACTGGTACTGATGATCTTATTCAGCTTCAGCGATTATCCCATTGAGCGCGGTATTCTTACACTTACCTTTTTAAACCCTATTGATCTGATACGCATCATTTTGTTGATGCAACTGGATGCCTCTGCTTTAATGAGCTTTACGGGTGCCGTGTTCAGCACCTTCCTCAGTTCAGGCAAAGGTTTGACATTTTGTATACTTGCGTTGATACTTTGGAGTGTACTTCCGGCATTATTGGCCGTACGCACTTTTGTGCGCAAGGATATTTAATGCATTATCGTCTGCCCCTTTGGTTTATGCAAACCACCTGGCCTGTTATTATTTATTCCCTGCTTATTGAATATCCGCGAGAATGGAAAGCAAAAACTTCCAGAATTTCTGTACGGAAGAGACAGAAACTTTTTCATCCGGTGAATGCGGGTGTTTGATCGTTGGTCCGAAGGAGATCATATCCAAACCGGGATAGCGCTCTCCGATGATGCCACATTCCAATCCGGCATGAATGGCCATCACCTTTGGTTTTTCACCAAACAGGTTTTCGTATTTCTTTTCCATTATGCCCAGTATCTTGGATTCCGGATCCGGTGCCCAACCGGGATAAGCACCGGTATGTTCTACCGTGCAATCCATCAAACGGAAAGGAGCACCAACCGTATACGCTACATTGTATTTAGAGCTTTCTACTGAAGAACGCTGCAAACTTTGGGTAATGAATTTTCCTTCTTTAACCAATACACGCGCAAGCGAAGAAGATGTTTCCACCAATCCGGGTATGGCACTGCTCATGCAAAAAACACCATTATGTGCGGCCTGAATGGCTGTTGTGATCGCCGTAGAATCAGCTGCCGATAAAATAGCAGCAGGCATATCCGTTTTTTCTATGCTGATCTTTAGTCCTTCATCCTGTAAATGATATTCATTTTTTATGGCTTCAGCGCGCTTTTTGCATTCTGTTTCAAACGCAGTATCAGTTACAACAACAATTGCAGAACTCTCACGCGGTATGGCATTGCGCAAACTGCCGCCATCCAAACTGGCGATCTGTAAACCAAAATGTTCGCACTGGTACATCAGGCGGTTCATGATCTTGTTGGCATTTCCTCT
Source organism: Chitinophagales bacterium (assembly GCA_041392955.1). GTDB lineage: Bacteria > Bacteroidota > Bacteroidia > Chitinophagales > BACL12 > UBA7236. Next base: position 31,311 of record JAWKLB010000031.1, read on the forward strand.
TTCCAGGTGAATATCTACGCCGCTATGTCCGCCTTTCAATCCGCTGACTGTTATACGATATGCATGTGCACCTGCTGCCGGCGCTTCTGTGGTATAGGTAAAAGATGTATTTGTATCGATACCTCCTGCACATCCGATGGAAAATTCATCATCATCTTCCGTGTCGAGATTCAATAATATCTTTCCTTTCAACAAACTCTGTTGTAATTGAAAGGCGCCTGTCATGCCGGTCTCTTCGTCAATGGTGAATAAAGCTTCCAGAGGAGGATGCGGGATATCCGTGGAGGCAAGGAGGGTCATGATAGACGCAACCCCTATACCATTATCTGCTCCCAGTGTCGTGCCCTTGGCTTTAACCCAATCGCCATCTATATAGGACTGTATGCCCTGTGTTGCGAAATCAAAATCCGTATCGCTGTTTTTCTGATGCACCATATCCAGGTGCGACTGCAGGATAACGGTTGTTTTATTTTCATATCCTGCTGTGCCCGGTTTATAGATGATCACATTGCCGGCACTGTCCACCACCGTTTTCAATCCCAGCGACTCGCCGAATGCTTTTGCAAAGGCGATGACTTTCTCTTCTTTTTTGGAAGGCCTTGGAATGGCATTCAGATCTTCAAAATGATTCCACAGTGCACGGGGTTCCAGATTGCGTACTTCGTTCATATACATAGATATAGTGCAAAGGTATTACTTACAACCTAAAAATGCTGTCAGTAAAGGATGTTTTGTCTTCCTGTGGCGAATGCAATATGGAAAGAAATGTCAATCCTGAGCGTGATACTTCTCACGTTTAAAAACGGCATCTCAGGTCAACTTTGTAGGCAGGTGGAGTATGTAATTGTGCAATGGATCATCCAGTAAAAAGTAGTATATGAAAAAGAGTTTTATGTTGATATGCGTGGTCATGTTGACAATGTACACATATGGTCAGGCAACCTTTGAAAAGGTGATCGGTGTAGGCGGCGATACGTATGCAAACGATATCCATGTCATTTCGGACGGTGGATATATTGTAACCGGAACGTATAATTACACCGACGGTTCTTTCAGTGATATTTTCCTCATGCGTATGAGCGCACAAGGTGATACTTTGTGGTTCAGGCGCTATGGCGGCTTTGCCGAAGAGATGGGCAACAATGTCATAGAAACACCCGATGGCGGTTTTCTGGTTGCCGGCAGCACAAATAGTTTCGGCGCCGGTGGAACGGATGCCTTATTGATCAAAACGGATAATAATGGAAATATACTATGGAGTAAAACCTATGGCACGGTGAGTAACGATGCTGCCTATGGATTGGTACAGACCTATGATGGTAATTATGTTTTCTCGGGCAATGAAAGCACGGCAGGTATCAACGGAAAGGTGCATCTGGTGAAGGTAGATCCGGCGGGTAGCGTATTGTGGTCGCAAACATACGGATATTATTTGCGCAAAAATTTTGCATTTGCATTGCGGGAAACTTCCGACCACGGTTTTATCATCGGTGGTTACGAGAATTTTTATATAAGTACAAATGATGAGTTCAGTATGATCCGCACAGATAGCGCGGGCAATAAATTATGGTACAAAACCTTTGGTGATTCGGAATATGATCATAATTTTTCCATAGGAACCACTCCGGATGGCGGGTATATATTGGCCGGAATAAATTTCAATTTGGCGGGCTATAACTATGACGTGAATATTGTGCGCGCAGACGTAGATGGCAATTTGGTGTGGTCGAAAAATTATGGTTCCTCCGGTATGGAAGAAGTTTATGCGATCAACGCGACCAGCGATGGCGGCTTTGTGTTTGCAGGCAGTTCCAATGGATTTTCTGCTTACAGCAATGCGTATTATGGTAAAGTGGATGGAGATGGAAATTTATTGTGGAGCAGGATCACCGGTGGAACAGGTTATGATGGGTTCTATGCCGTGCAGGAAACGCCCGATGGAAGATTGATCTTTGCTGGTGTTAAAGACGAGGTGTATGGCAGTGCGGGAAATATGTATATCGTTAAAACGGATAGTTACGGAAACACTTCCTGCGGCACAACAGAGGTCGCATCCTATACCATAACGCCACCAACTATTTCCAGCATCATTACCGCGTATGGCACCTCCACACAGATAGTTGCTGACCCGGCGCTTAGCAGCGCTTCGGGTACCACCGTTATCAATCTATGTTGTGCAGCACCAGGCGGTTTATACACCAGCAATATTGGTCCCACCCAGGTGAAGCTCCATCTGATACCCGAGCCCGGTGCAGTCTATTATGAGCTGCAATATAAACGTGTAACAGATATCAACTGGAAGCATAAAAAGATACCGGCTGCAGCAACCATCTATAAGTTGAAGAATTTGACCTGCGGCACTGATTACATCTGGAAAATCAGGACCTATTGTGATCTGGCAGGAACGGTATCTGACTTTTCGGAGATCATGTACTTTTCTACTGCATCCTGTAAAACAGAATTACCAGTTGAAATACATGAAATTACCATGACAGTGTATCCAAATCCGGCGAGTAACCAACTGCACGTAGAATACACCATTCCGGATGACTACGGTGAAATGACAATGCAATTAATGGATCTGGAAGGTACTTTGATCATGCACATGAACGTGAGCGGAGATGGTTCGAATGAAGTGGTATTTGACCTGCAAAATATTCCATCAGGAATATATATAGTACGGATGCAGGTAGATGGCACAGTGTTGAATAGAAAATGTATTGTTCAACATTGAGTTATCCAAAAAGAATTAAAAAACCCGGATCAATTTGATCCGGGTTTTCATTATTATCGCTTAAAACATCAGTTAAATACATACCGCACGCCGAACTGCATTCTCCAGCGGCTGTTCAGATCGTCGAGAGAATATACATCCCCATCAGCCGGTGCAGTGAACTGGAAATCCGGTGTGAGATCGCCACCTGATGGATCTATACTGTTGCTCACCAGGGTGATCAGTGAATATGCATCGTTCGGCACGTAATATTGCGCACCCCATTTTGCATTGAGCAGGTTGGCAATATTCAAAATATCCAATGACAATTGCAGTGCATTGGTGTTGTCGCCCGATTTGATCGCAAATTCCTGCATGATGCGAAGGTCTAGCAGATTTTCAAATGGTGTGCGCGCTCCGTTGCGCTCGGCATATTCTCCTCGATGTGCACTTAAATATGGATCGTTGCTGATAAATGCATCCAATGCATCCCACTGTTCTGTAGCAGTTGTTCCGTCGGCTTTATCTACCAGGTTGATATCATCCGGAGATGCAGGAATAAAGATCAGGTCAGAATTGGTAGACGATGAAATATCATCTTTTTGCAGATTTCTGCTATACACAAAGGAATATGGTCTGCCGCTTTGTCCATTGTAATACAAGGAAAGCGTTGTTTTGAAATTATCTTGTTTGCCGTATGCAAATGCATAGCTGATATTGGATACCAAACGGGAGCCCATACTGTAATCGGAACGACTCAGATCGAGATCATTCTTACCATCTACATTCTCAATATATCTCCATTGTGAGCTGTTCTGTGAAGATGTACCATCATTGATGGCCCAAGCATCACCATAGGTATAGGCGATGAAAGCAGAAAGGCCGGAAGTAAATGATTTGCGCAACATACCCGTTACAGAGTAGGAATATCCTTCATTTGTATTATCACCGAGAATGATGTACGTATATGTTTTATCAATTTGTGCGGATGGCCAGTATGGGCGATCGTCGGCACCTTCTAATTTTTGTGTAGGCGGCACCGCATTGATATTATAGTAATTGATATTATTCAATATTTTACTATAAATACCCTCAATGGTTCCGGTCATCCCCCATGGCAATTTCTGATCTGCTGCCAGGCTTCCGCGCAATACCTGCGGATACTTGAAATTCTCCGTGAAGATGTTCATCTCACCCGATGGAACTGTTATAGATAAGCCGGCATCTTCCGCAACCGGTTGATTGAATGGATCAGATACAAAAGGAACAATGGAAGGATTCTGTCCGTAACCACCTACGGTATATCCATTGATGGTATACATACCGCCCGGCCATACAAATGGTATGCGGGAAGTGAAAATGCCGATACCACCGCGCACCTGGGTCTTGCCATTGCCTTTCACATCCCAGTTGAATCCTATACGCGGACTGAACATCAGTCCGGGTTTGGGAGCTTGTCCACTTACCGCACCCTTCAGATCATAATAACCGTAAGATTCGATCAGTGCGATAGTGCTGTCGTTGAATTCCGGGTTGGTGGTGGGATCATCAGAAAGAACAGGCAGGTCGATGCGCAAGCCAACCGTGATATTAAAATTGGGTTTGATATCGTATTTATCCTGTGCATATAAAGCAAGTTGCATGGCATTGAAATCTGCCGCAGCGCCTGAACCGTCTCCCGTAATATTATCTACCAGAGAATAACTGTGCTGATAATTTGCTTGCAGGGAATCGTTCAGGAAATCATTGAGTTCGTTGTATACATAGTACCCGTAATTGTAACGGATGAACAAGTTGTAGATATTATAGAATTCGTTATGTGTTCCGATGGTGATGGTGTGATCACCTTTATATAATTTGAAATTGTCGGTAACAGTGAAAATGGACTGCTTTAACTGGTTGGCAGTGGAGAATGGCTCACTACCGAATTTAATGGCAGTGTTTCCCGATATAGGATCTTTGATATCAACCGATGGAAAATCTGCTCCCATCGGATCGCGATCGTCATTTACGTTTGTATAACCGATGATGAGATTATTGCTTGAGCTGTTGTTGAACAAACTGTTCAACTCCAATGCAGAAGAGTTCGTTATACTCGGGAAGTAGATACCATTGTTGTAAAAATTGATGGTGGTTGGGTTGGAGGCAAGGGGAGATGTGGAAACACCTTTCACATAGCTGTGGCGCAATGTGAGTTTATGTTTGTCGCTGAGATTCCAGTCAACTTTCACCAACACTTTATCGCTGGTCAGCTCTTTTGTGTTGTCGAGGTATCCGCCCGGATCATATCCCAATTCATTTAAATAATTGATCAGGTTGTTGAGATCCGCTTCGGTATAATTGCTTTCGTAGTTGGAGAATGCAAAGGGTTGTGGTGTGTCTTCGCGTTGTAATTCTGCATTCACAAAAAAGAATACTTTATCTTTTTTGATCGGGCCGCCGATCCGGAAACCATACAAGTTTGCATTGTATGGGGCGAGTTTTTCGCGCAAGGTATCCAGATCAGAAACAGAGCCTTCCAGGGTAGGATCGAATACATAGGGATGTGTTTTTCCGGTCAGATTTTCATTGCGCATATAATAATATGCCGAACCTTCCCAGGTGTTGGAACCACTGCGTGTTACCGCATTGATACCGCCGCCGGCGAAACCACCCAATGTAACATCATAAGGGGCAACCGAGATCTGAAATTGTTCGATCGCATCGAGTGCTATGGGAGAGATACCTAATTGTCCGCCATTGGAACCCGAAGATGCCAAGCCGAATACATCATTATTTACGGCACCATCTATAAAAATGGCATTGTATCTATTGTTCGTACCGGCAATGGAAATACCATCTCCGTTCACACTAGCCTGCGGCGTCATTTTGGCGAAATCATTTACATCGCGGTTGATGGTCGGGAATGAATTGATGGTAGCTTCGTTGATCTTGGTCTGTGCGCCAGTTCTGTCGCTGTTGATCACATCGCCTTGTGCGCGAACGGTTACCATATCCAATACCGTATTTTCTTCTGTCAGCACCGGATCGATATGGATGTCCTGTCCTAAAGTGACATACACATCGTTCAATGTATAATTGGCATATCCCACATAGGAAACCACTACGGTATAAGGACCGCCTACGCGCACATTCGCCAGATTGAATTTTCCGTCTTCACGTGTGCTGGTTCCGTATTTTGTTCCGGTGGGTGTATGGGTGGCGATGACAGTTGCACCGGGCAGTGCGTCACCATTATTGCCGGTGACCGTTCCGTTCATTGAACCGGTGGTCACACCCTGGGCGAATAGCCCTGCTGCACTAAGTAAAATACACAGTACAACAAACAGTTTTCTCGTTATCATATACTTCAGTTTGCTTAATGCAAAGAATTTCTTTGCGCCAACAAAAGTATATCCGCAGCATTAACAACATTTTAACGAAACAAAACAGGGGCGTTAAGTTAATGGAAAGGTAATGGGAAAGAATTGTTATTTATTTTTTTAAATTAGATGAAAATATTGTTAGGCAGCGTATAAAAAATGAGAACCGGCCAACTTTCGTCCAACCGGTTCTTCATGTATAAACTTTTTTCCGGATCTACATTTTTACACAACTACTGTGTTGCATGTTTCCGTTTTGATATATGCTGATAAAATAGGTGCCGGGTAGCAAGTCTTGCAGATCGATCTGCGTGTTTACAGATACAATGGAAACTGTGCGCACACACCTTCCCGTTGCATCATAGACAAAGATCTGCCCTTCAGTTCCGTCTGTTGGTACATGGATCATTTGCTGTGTCGGGTTGGGATATATATGCAGTTCCTCTGATAGTGCAGGTGTGGTTCTGGCTTCAATTTCTGAGAAATGAACGATCACTCCGTCGGATATACCACCTTGATCCGCAGTTCCTCCAATGACAAAAATATTTTCAAAATTAAAAGAGACCTGCATAGGACCATTATTCGCATCACCGGTAATATCAACCGTTTGTGGCGACCAGTTATATACGTTCACATCGGCCGACATACGTGCAATAAAATAATGCGGACCCGTTACACCGGTAAAATATACATCGCCATTGAACGGACTAAAGCCTATACCGCGACAAGCCTCCAATGTTCCCAAAGGACCAAAACTCACTGTTTTATTCCAGATGGTGTTACCACCGGCATCCAGTCGCCAGATCTTCGCATTTCTCCCGCCTGTTCCGTCGGGAACGTTTCCGCCAAAAGCAAGTCCGTTTCCCAAACTGCTGCCTGCTGCACAATAAGCAAGCTCCGAACCGTCAGATCCTGTACCAATACGTTTGATCCACAATCTTTTTCCATTGTTCGGGTTGATGCGGAATGCGGCAATATGTTGTGAGAAAGGTGCAACATTATCTGTGGATTGCGATAGTCCGAATAGATTTCCCGCACTGTCAAAAACTAATTCGGTAGCAATATCATCTTGCCCGTTATAGCTTGCATATGTTTTGCTGAAAACAATATCACCTGTAGGTGCCACTTTGGTCAGAAACAGATCATGCGTGGTGCCGGCGATATTCTTATCGTAATGTCCCCATATATACAAATTATGTCCCGCCGATATTTTCATATCTGTCGGGTAGGTGTTTTTCGACATAAATGTAAAAGCGATCTCTTCATATTCTGCATAAGACCCTGTAGTTCTGTTGAAATCAATACGTTTCACAACAACTACATCCTTGTTGATGTCAGCATTAAATGCACTACCCATCAGATACAATTTATCTGTTACCGCACCCGGATCAACAATAAAGGATATTATTTCTATCCAATGCAAATTGGGCGGCAAGTATAAGCTATCCCAAACAGTTTCCAATGAACTGTTTTCCATTGCACGGATGTCTATGGTATTTGCTGTGGGCAGAACACTGACAAAGTAAGTATGGGTAGGCGATTGTGTTGCCGTGTTGACGG
>JAWKLB010000032.1:0-37711 GCA_041392955.1 Chitinophagales bacterium
TATCAATAACGGTTCTCGGACATAGTGTCGGCGTAAAGCGGAAGGCTGTGTCATTTGCACCAATGAACCAACGAGGATTACCCGTGTTTTTTGTGTAGTAGTATTGGCTACCATCAATATTGGATATACCTTGAACAAATCCGAGTTCATCTCCTTCGGGAAAATAGTGTGTTATGACATCTATAATATTAGTGGATTCATATAAAATAGTTGTTACATCAACGTGGTCAGTAGTTGGAAAATGCAAGGGAACATCCTCAAAACGCATTTGGAATTGCCGGTAAGGTGCTGTGCCTTCTATGGAGTAGTATATACTTCCACCAACAGCCGGATTGAGATCAAACCCCGCAAGTGCAAGTAAATTGTTGATGCCGCCTGGGTCCGGGATATTTATATACCAAGTGTCATGAGGTTCACCGAAACATATATATCCATTGCTTGAAGGGTAAATAGTGTCAAAAGAATTTGAGAAAAAAACAAAGTCAAAGGGCAATAGTAGTGTGTCCACATCATCATCATACAACAAACTGATCGTAACCGGATCGGAAAAGATCGGTTGTTCGTATGGAATGGTAGTCTTTGAATAAGCAATTGCAGTTGAATAAGTGTACGAAATAACGGAGCTCTCACCAATTCCAACAAGTTCAGGATCAAAGGTTCCTGTTCCTGTATCGGTAATACCCGTTCCTCCCCAATATCCTCCACCCACTTCAGGATCTGCGGTCACTTCACCGCCATAGGCACATACTTCCTGTGGTATACCTGTTGTTGTTGCTGTTGCACAGATATTGGTTACGGTATAAACAAGTGTGTCGTTCTGCGGAATGGTATCACCCAGAAGCGTTGTCCATACTTTAACAGTATGTGCTCCACAAACAGAAAAATCTGCAGGAGTAAAGAAAGACAGGGTATCAGAAAGATATGCGGGTATATTTGTGGTGAACGTTTCTGTTGCCACTTCTCCATCGTCAATGCTGTAGCTCATTTGAAAGGTGTCCTGATCCGCATATCCGAAATTGTGTACCAAGACCGATATCATTTCTTCTTCGCTCAGGTTACAGGCATCATCTGGCAGGATCAGGTCATACACACCCATGTCATCGGCACTGTGCAGGCAAGGCGCGAGGTGCCAAAGGATGTTTTTGCGCAAAGCGATATGTTCTGCAGAGTAATAATCAAAAACATAGTAAAATTGGCTGCAAATTACCCGACCTGTACCAAAATTTCTCTCCAATAAACAGACAATGGCTCCTGAAGTATCCACGACTAGGGTATCGAAATTCGAGCCATAAAAAGTGCCAATGGAATTAAAATATCCGAGAAAAGGTGAAAAATCAATGGGATTGCTAATTGGGTAAAAAGGTCCAGAATAAATTGCAAAGTCACTGCTAATATAATTACCCTCCCAATTGTACGATATTAAATTTGAACGCCAGATCGAATCAAACCCAAGATAATATGAGTAGCCCGGAAAACTCCAAAAATTTATATATACATGTCCTCCATTGAAAACATATTGTTCTACGTCTGATCTATATACATTATAAAATGCAGTAAACTCATCACTCACACCATCAGAACCTTCAAAAAAGATCATACAGGTATTCGAGGAAAATAATCCTGTCGTATCAATACCAGTATAGTGTAGTTCCTCCCAACCGTCCTCACCAAAGACATCATCCATGAGATTACGGTTGTCAGTATTATCAATATCGCCTAACCCGTCATCGGTTATATAGATGATCCGTTTGTCTGGTGCCTGCGCTTTGGAATGAAAAGAAGACAGGCCAAGTAGCAACAATGAAAATAGCTGAAGTAATATGCGATTACCCATTTTCGGGGAATTTCAGGGATATTTTCATGAAAAATACACAGAATCCGGCCTTTTTACAAAATTATTACTCAAGTTAGTGAATAGAATATTTTTAACCTTAAATCTTCCATCATGAAAACGACACTGATTCTTACCCTCTTTTTATTAGGTTTTGGGACAATCTATACCCAAAATATCTTCACATTGAATATCACTTATGGTGAAAATGAAGATGTAAACCGCTTGTTGTACGGTAACCACTTCTCCGATCTTTTTGATCGCTGTCATTGTTATGATCCATGAGACCCGGAAGCTGCTGTTGATAGTATTGAACAATGTATGAGTTACATTGCATCAATTAAATCCAGAGTCATTCGTTATCCGTCAGGTGGGGATAACAAATGGATGCACCCAGTCAGCGACTCTGTCGGGTATGGATATTTAAAATCAGATATTGACACACTACTTGCACGTGGAATTATTGATACTGCCTTATGGTTGGATCGCGCCGTAGAAGTAAACAAAGAAATATCGCTCAACCCGGATAGTGCAAGATATATTGACAGGTTGATCAATCTTGTGGATTACATGGATAGCGTAAACGGATTTGCGCCTAAAGTGATCTTTGTTGCAAATGTTACCATGAGCCAGTGGATGCCGGATATTTATAACGTGTGGGAGGAGAACCTTGCAGCAGTGCGGTATTTACTCGATAATGGGGTAGTAGTAGGGGGCATTGAAATGGGGAATGAACATTATGATGACCCAAGCCTCTTTGAAACATTTGATGATTATTGGGACCATATTTTACCATTACTAGATTCGTTGCATGATGATCCTGCACTAAACCAGATACCAATATCGCTGACAGCGGCACCTGAACCGGATGCAGCAGAAGCCTTTGGGTATAGTGCTACCGTTGTCACCAGATTTAAGGAATGGAATGCAGACCTTCGCAGCTATGCAGATTCTATTCCTGTGAACGGCCTTTTCGATGCATTTACAGTCCATATCTACCAAACCCCAAGAATGCTGCAACCATGCTATGAATTGTATGGGGATGATTATTATGATATTCCACCGGATTATGATGTACCTTTCGTTGTCGCAGATACAAATTTATATGCATCCTGGCGCTGTGCAACTGACAGTTTTGAGAACTTTACGAACAATTGGCTGCAATATATTTTTACACATTATACCCTTGCAGATGATAGTACCTATAGGCTCGGAACAGGGAAAAAGTACTGGATAACAGAATGGGGTGAGAAACCAACCACAGACAACACAAGTGGCGCCCCGCCCACATTGGTTGGTAATTTCAACAATACTTTTGCCGAAGCTGTCTATAATATGGAATTTCTGTTGAACATGACAGAACTGTATGGTGCGGGAAGCACTCCGCTTGACATTCAGTATGCAACAAAACACAACACCCTTTCGGGGTTTACCTATGGCTTAATAAGCCATTACAGCAATCTGGATGTAACAGACGATTGGTACTATAAACGCGCATCCTATTACCCATTCGTTATTGACGAAAATTTATTCTCAACGTCATATAAGCGGGTTGATTGCCAGGCTGTTTCTTTGTCGGGTACCTATGTACCCTATGTGAAAGGCTTCTTCAACTATGGTAATGAGTTATTCTATATGCCTTTTGTCAATAGCAGTGATGAGGATGTGTATTTTGATATCCACAATATGACGGGAGATACAACCGCATTAGGAGGTGGCAGTCTAACCCCATCCAGTTCCTACGGCAGTTACATTAAATATATTGTTGCTGACCAATTGTATTCGCATGGTGGAGACAATCAATATATGAGGGATAATGCTTACTATGAAGACACGACAATAACGCCACTTATTGACAGTATTTATATTGATACTGTTTCTACGTCATCTCCCGATACTTTACTTGTATTGCCTGCATACAGCTTAGGATGGGTAAAATGGCAGGTGTCACCAAATCCCGAACGCGAAGTAGTAAAGGGGCCTGATTTGAATATTACTGCATGGCCTAATCCTGCCGGTTCTATTGTTCATTTTGTCACAGACAGGATTGTTGAAGAGGACGAAAAATATGTGGTTCAAATATATAGCATTACCGGAGCAATCGTTAAAGTTATTCCTTTGACGCAGGACGAGGTGACATGGCATTGCTCTGATGCCGCAAAGGGATTGTACATATACCAAGTTGTAAAGGATAAACAAATAATTGGATCGGGAAAAATTGTAGTGCAGTAAAAAGAAAGACAAATTAGTAATTTGGTGATTACTAAATTCCCCGGTTATAGCCTAAAAACCTGACCGGGGATTATTTTGTAATTTGGGTCTACTCTTGTTTAGTGTTTTAGGCTTTTATTTGAATAGCTGTCATGGTTATTTATATTTAAGTTTGCTCCGGTGTGGAAGTTGGCCCAGCTGGTGTTTTTCTATTTCTATACCCCAGGAAAAAGAAAACAGTAAAAGAAAAAGTGGCTTTTAATTCAGACTGGCGATATCTTGCACAGCAAGGAGGAGCGGAATATAGCACCTGGATAGTGCAGATGGTCTTAAGTTTATACTGTTGTTCATTGCAGTGCAACATGGATCGGAAGAAGCAGTCATAGGAACGTTCAATACTTTTTTGGGTTCCCTTTGGGCTGTCAGGGGTTTTATCCCTTGTCTGATTGTATCTAAATAGTTAAAATGAGGACTGACCAAGTTTTTAGGTCGAGTTTTTTTAATATCGTTTGACAATACATCAGATTCCACGCACTGCCTTCAAACACCCTCAAAATTTCGTCTTAATTTTACACCATGGCGGAACAACTCGCAACCCTGGAGCAGGCCAAACAACTGGGCCTGCTGGAATCAGAATTTGAAGACATAAAAAAGATACTCGGTCGCACCCCGAATTTTACCGAACTCAGTATTTACAGTGTGATGTGGAGCGAGCATTGTTCCTACAAGAACTCCATATCCTGGTTGAAAACCCTTCCGCGCAGCGGCGCCAAAATGTTGGCAGAAGCGGGAGAGGAAAATGCCGGTTTGATTGATATCGGCGACGGACTTGCCTGTGCCTTTAAAATAGAATCGCATAATCATCCCAGCGCCATTGAACCCTATCAGGGAGCGGCAACGGGTGTGGGAGGTATCCACCGCGATATTTTCACTATGGGTGCACGTCCGATATGCTCACTCAATTCTTTGCGCTTCGGAAATATCGCCAACAAAAAAACACAGCACCTGATACAAGGTGTGGTAAAAGGCATCGGCGATTATGGTAATTGTTTCGGTGTGCCTACCGTTGGCGGTGAAGTGTATTTTGAAGATTGTTATAACACCAATATTCTGGTGAATGCCATGAGTGTTGGATTGGTGGAAGTGGGTAAAACCGTTTCAGCCATCGCAACGGGTGCAGGAAATCCGGTGTACATCGTCGGTAGTGCAACAGGTAAGGATGGTATTCATGGTGCCAGCTTCGCCAGTGGTGATCTGCACGATGAGAGTCATGAAGATCTGCCCAGCGTGCAAGTAGGTGACCCCTTCCAGGAAAAATTATTGTTAGAAGCTTCACTCGAAGCGATACAAACCGGTGCCATCGTTGGCATGCAGGATATGGGCGCTGCCGGTATCACCTGCTCCACTTCTGAAATGAGTGCAAAAGGCGAGCATGGCATGAAAATTTGGCTCGACAAAGTGCCTACACGCCAGGAAAATATGAAAGCCTGGGAAATATTGCTGAGCGAATCGCAGGAGCGCATGCTGGTGATCGTGGAGAAAGGGAAAGAAAAATTAGTAGAAACAGTATTCGATAAATGGGACCTGCATTGCGAGATCATTGGCGAAGTAGTGGAAGGCGGCACCTTATATTATTATATGCATGATGAACTGGTTGCTGAAGTGCCTGCTGAAAGTTTGGTGTTGGGCGGCGGCGCACCTGTTTATACCCGCGATTATACTGAGCCGAAATACATCGCTGAAAATAAAAAATTCGACGCTGCAAAAATAAAAGTGCCCGCAGATCTGAAAGCTGTCGCACAAAAACTTTGCGCTGCTCCGAATATCGCAAACAAAAAATGGATAACTGTGCAGTACGACAGCATGGTGGGTGTGAAAAATACTTCTACCAATCTGCCCAGCGATGCCGCACTTATCCGTATCATCGGTAAAAACAAAGCTCTTGCGGTGACCACGGATTGCAATGCACGCTATGTGTATGCCGATCCGTATGTTGGTACTATGATCGCAGTAAGCGAAGCGGCGCGCAATATTGTATGCAGCGGTGCAGAACCTGCAGCGGTGACCAACTGCCTCAATTTCGGGAATCCTTATAACCCCGAAGTGTACTGGCAATTTGTGCATGCCATCAAAGGCATGGGAGATGCCTGCAGAAAATTCGACACTCCTGTTACGGGTGGTAATGTTTCCTTCTACAATCAAAGTGAGGAGGGGCCGGTATATCCCACACCCACTATCGGAATGGTTGGCGTTCTGGATGACTACGCACATCAGATGACGCTCGATTTCATCAATCCCGGAAATGTGATTTTATTGATAGGAGAGAGTACAGACGATATTAACTGTTCTGAATATTTGAAACATATTCATGGTATCACAAAATCCCCTGCACCTTATTTCCAATTGGATGCAGAGTTTGCTGTACAGGGTGCCGTAAAAGAATTGATCAAAAATAAATTGCTCAACTCTGCACATGACATCAGTGAAGGCGGATTGTTCATCAGCTTGCTGGAATCGGCCATGGTCAACGGACTGGGTTTTGAAATAGAAACAGATCATACCAAACGTGCCGACGCCTTTTTATTTGGCGAAGGGCAAAGCAGGGTTGTGGTGAGCACCTCCGGTGAAAAAGTATTTGTGATAGAAAATATCTGCAAGGAATATGGCGTGCCGGTAAATGTTTTGGGAACAGTTACTTCCGGAAAAATTACTGTGGATGGTAAAGATTTTGGTGATGTTGCCGGGTATAAGGACATCTACGATAATGCCATAGGAAAATATATGGAGCAAGAGATAGCGGTTTAACGCAATAACAGTATGCACACGCGCAAAGCTATCATACCGCATTACCTCTTTGCATTTTTTCTACTTCTTTTCATTGCCTGTAAGATCGCCGTTCTCGGCTTGCCCTATTTTTGGGATGAAGCCGGTGTATATGCTCCCGCAGCACTATATCTGCATGATCATGGCTTAGGTCTCGACCCGGCATCCTTGCCACCCGTTCTGTCGCGTGGACATCCTTTATTGTTCGTCAATGTCCTCGCACTATTTTATCATCTCTTTGGCGACAGCACGCTTACTGCGCATATTTTTTCCCTGTTGATCTCCTGTGGGTTTTTTACTTCTGTATATCTTATCGTAAAACGACATGCGGATGCTACGGCAGGATTATTTGCAGCAGTATACTGCATGGCGCAGCCATTATTATTTGCACAAAGTGTTTTAGCCCTGCCTGAAATGTTGCTGGCCTGGATGATGCTCTTGTCGTTGCACTATTGGTCAACCGGGCGCGTCTGGCTGTTTGCTTTGTTTGCAAGCCTTGCCTTGTTCACAAAAGAAACAGCTGTTATTTTACCTGTTGTTGTGTTTTTGGATATGCTTATCGCCAGATGGAGTAAAGCACAGACCTATAGTTGGAGCAAAGTATATCCCATCCTGTTGCCCTATGTAATTTTCGGCCTGTTCCTGTTGCTTCAGAAACAACAAAATGGTTGGTACTTTTTTCCTTATCATGCCGATGCCATTTCGTTCAAGTCAGACAGGCTCCTGCTTTTTCTGCGGCAATATTTTTCTTTCGTGGTGAACGGGCAAGGGCGTATATGGTCCACCATGGTCATGACCATCCTGCTGGTAGTTTATTACAGGAAAAATAAAAAAGTGCGCTATGCGCGATTTTCTTCCGTGTTGATTTTATTGTGCATCGGAGGTCTCTTATTCAGTTCGCTGAATTTTTATATGAACAGATACATGGTATTTGTCATGGCAGCATATGGCATTTTGCTGTCTGTTATATTATATATGTCGGATATACATGCATATCTGCGCTATGCTGCATTTGTTTTGGTATTGCTTGCGGGTGCATATCATATGCGTCCCTCCGTGCCCGAACAAACAGGCAATCTGGAGCTGAGCTTTACCTATGATGAAAATATGCGTTATACCGATTATCTGGATGCCGAGCAAAAAGCAGTGGATATGCTGATGGAAAATATAGGTCCGACAGATTCCGTATTCGCAAATTTTCCGGCCGTATTTGCGCTGCGTGATACGCGGATCGGTTTTACAGATAAAGAAAAGGACAAGGATTTTATATTGCAGAGCAAAGCGCAAACGCAAACCGGATTTACCTACGCACTGATTGGTGATCCCGGTGCGTTCGATCACCATATCCCGCCGGCATGTATCCGCCAGGTATGGTCATACAGCAGCTCCAATGCACATTTTATCCTCTACAAAGGCCTCTGTTCCGATGGAACCGAAGTGCCTGAATGAATGTTACCGCTAAAATGAAAAGTATGTTCAAAAGGATCGCTATCCTCGCCACGGGCCTTGCGATACCGCTGGTCTTGTTGCAATCTTGTCAGCAAGCAGCAAACGGTTCCAATACGTCCTCACCCGAACAGGGTGTTGCAGATATGCATCAGCCGGAGCCCTTTCAGCCTACCCAGCAATGGAAAGATTATTGGTATGCAGGCAAAGGCGAACTCACCAGTTACAAACTCACCCAATCGCGTTATGGTGAATTACATAACGGTACTACCGTGATCGTTTTTGTAACAGAAGATCTCTCTGCACAGAAACAAGTGAAGCTGGATGATCCTGCTTCTGCAGGTGCCGATAAATTGCCGGTATTGAAGATGAATCAATCCACCAAATTTGTAACGGGCATCTATCCGTATTCCATGATGCTCAGTACTTTTCAACCGGTAGATATTCATACCTATCCGCATGCCGTTAAAGTGACTGCATCCGTTCAGGAGTGGTGCGGAATGACCTATTATCAGATGAATGCAAGAAAGGATAAGTTCCAAATGGAATCGCGTTCTTATTTTGAATCAGAAGGTGATAAAAATACAGAGATGGATCCTGTTTTGCAGGAAGATGAATTGTGGAATTGGATACGAATCGCTCCGGATAAATTGCCTGTCGGAGCACAAAAGATGTTTCCGGGGGCATATTATTTGCGTTTATCGCATCACACTGCTGCTGTCACCAATGTGACCTGTTCACTGCAGGATGAGAACGGTTTGCGCACATATACTATGGAAATGCCCGACCTGAACAGAACGCTCAAGATACATTTTCAGGCGGCCTTTCCGTATAAGATCATGGGCTGGGAAGATACCTTCCCCGGTTTCGACGGAAAGCCGCTCACCACCAAAGGGGAATACATGAAATACATTTTGCTCGATTACTGGCGTGCACACAACAATGATGATCGCGCGCTGCGCAAGGAGCTTGATCTTCCGGAGGATTGGCAATGAGGAAGGAATGAAAGATGAAAAATGAAATATGAAAAATGTCCGCCGGCAGACGGATCACCCGAAGGGTGGAAAGATGAAAAATGAAAGATGAAAAATGTCCGCCGGCAGACGGATCACCCGAAGGGTGGAAAGATGAAAAATGTCCGCCGGCAGACGGATCACCCGCAGGGTGGAAAAATCAAAAATCAAAAATGAAAAATCCCCCGACTTTGTGCCTCTGTGGTCTCTGTGTGAAAAAAAAGCAATAAGCAGAAAGCAATAAGCAGTAAACAGTCATCAGTAATGAGTAATCAGTGAGAGTGATCAATAATTTTTTATAGCCGCAAGGCGACCCTCTGCGTCCTCTTAAAACAATTCTGCGCATTGCCGCAGGCACTCTGCGTGAAATTAAATGAGCAAGCAGTAAGGAATAAGTATCACTCCAGGAACTCAACTCCGTATCGTTCGCTGAATCTTTTTTGCAGTGCCTGAAAGGCATCGGCTTGCTGCTGCAACATATTCTGATTACTCTTCAGCAATTCCCGCACACGTATGCTGTCCGACTTGTAATATGCTGTATCCGTCAATATGGCGTACACAGAATCATAAATCGTGAAAGATTTCAGATAATTATCGATCATGCCCATGGCCGCCTGGCGCAAAGTATCATCGTCATGCAAAGGTGTAAGCGCAGTGAGAGAATCCTGCATATCCAGTAACTTAAGTATCGAATTCTGCTTCTTCAACTCATAGAGCTGCATGAAATTGGTGTTGCTCCATGTTTTCACGGTGAGCTCAGCCTGCTCCAGATATTTGACCACATGATCATTATAATCTGTGATCTTGGCGTATTTCTTATTGTTGCAACTGAATAACAAGAGCGCACAGAGCAGGAAAATGCCGGTTTTTTTCATGAACAAGGTGTTTACCTTAGCTTTGCACAAAAGTACGAAATGCTGGTCATTACAGGAGCCGCCGGATTTATTGGAAGTTGTGTCGCATCGCATCTGCGCTCCGCAGGGTATGCAGATATGTTGTTGGTGGATGATTTCAACCGGACGGAGAAACTTCCCAACCTGCAGACCCTGGAAGGATGCCGCAGAGTGGACAGATCCCTTTTTTTTACCGAAATACAAAACGATACACGGCATATAGATGCGGTCATACACCTGGGGGCCCGCACCGATACCACGGAATTCGACATGGACATTTTTGATGTGCTCAACATCAACTATTCCAAAGAGATGTGGGCCTTCTGTGCCGAACATCATATTCCACTTATTTATGCTTCCTCAGCCGCTACGTATGGGGATGGTGCACACGGGTACGACGACAGCCATTTTTTGGTAGATGATCTGAAACCTTTGAACCCCTACGGTGCATCAAAAAATATTTTCGATAGCTGGGTTTTGCAGCAAAAAGTAAAACCTCCTTTTTGGCAAGGCCTGAAGTTTTTTAATGTGTACGGCCCGAACGAATATCACAAGGGCAGGATGGCATCCGTTATTTTGCATGCCTACCGGCAAATTTCAGAAACCGGCAAAGTGAAATTGTTCCGCTCACATAAAGTCGAGTACAAAGACGGCTGGCAGCTCCGCGATTTTATTTATGTGAAGGACGTATGTTCCATGATACAGTGGATGCTGGAGCAAAAACCCTATAGCGGCATTTATAATATCGGCACAGGTACGGCGCGCAGCTTTTATGATCTTGCTGCTGCCACCGCTCAGGCGATGGGTAAAACCCTGGAAATTGAATGGATAGATATTCCTGAAGATATCCGCGACAAATACCAATACTTCACAGAAGCGAAAATGGATAAATTACATGCCGCGGGATATGCTAAGGATGTTTATTCATTGGAAGCGGGAATCACAGAGTATGTGCAGCATTTCCTTATGAAGTCCGAATATATTCGTTAAAAAAATGAATTAATTTTTCACCATTCACCATTCACTATTCACCATTCACTGCCCCTGCCACTACTGCTGCAACTTCCTTCTCAAAACTCTACAACAACCCCGATACTCGGCAGCACCGTTCCGCTTTCGTTATCTATGTAGGAAACCTGATAACGGCTCGGATCGTCCGGGTTCAGAACTGGGTTGTCGTTCACGTCTTTTACTACATCCAGGATGGGTGGTAATTGCACTTTATAGGCATACACATTCTGCACATCGAGATATACATCGATATTCACTTTATCGAGATACCATTTTTTATCTAAACGCATATCCAGCTGATGATACGGTTTTAGTCGTTCCGAGTTCAATTGATCGAAGTCGGGTACCGCCTGGTGATTGATGTCCCACACATAAGTAAGTGTACTGTATTGGACATCGTATGGTGTGTACGGCAAACCGCCTGAATATCTGAATTTAACACCCAGTTCCCAGTCGTGTGCGAATTTTTTTCCTGCGGTCAATGCAATGATACTCCGGTTATCCCAGGAAGAGGCTACGTAATCGCCTTGTTTGTCCTCAAATAAACTTCTGACAAAAGTGACGGACAGTATCCCGTAGAAATTTTTATATAAACGCTGCTGCGCAAAGAATTCTATACCATAACTTTTTCCTTTGCTTGTACTGGTAACCGGTTCATCGCCGATCACACCAAAATCTGCGCCGAGGTTGGCCAGGGAAACGGAATCGCGCAGTGAGAACGGATAGTTGTCATATATTTTATAAAATCCCTCCAGGGTAAAGCGCACATTTTTTTCGGGCCTGTATTCTAACCCAAGGGTAAAGTGAGTAGCAGAGATGTAGGTGACATTATTTTCTTTGTTAACCAGGGTACCCAAACTGTCGCGATAACCCAGCACGGTATACGCCGGTAATTGATAATAGATGCCCGTGTTGGCATTAATACTCCAGTTGGGAGTGAGCGCATATGATAATGCCAGCCTGGGTGAAATTTGGTTCAGCGGGTTGCGCGTGGATGCATCAAACGAATTGCCATCGGCACGCAACCCTATGTTGGCATCCAATACATTCCAAAAGGTATGTGCTGCCGTGGCGTAAACACCATAAGTATGTGTAAATAATTTACTTTGATAATCGATCGTGAGCACATCTGCACCGAAGGGAATTTTTTGAAAGGTGCTATTCGTATATCTCGATAACATGTATTGGATACCTGCAGAATATCGGAATCCTTTCGCGGTCCAATACTCCGTATATCTCAGTTTATTTTCCGCTTCCGTGCTCGTATAATCATAGAGCAGATTATCTGAAACACTTTCATCGTTGTTGAGATACTTATATGCATCATTTTTCAGCATATTCCTGCTGAGGATGACCTTGGCATAGCCGTGGCTGCGATAATGCGTATACACTGCTCCGACTGTATAATTCCATTGTTCCTGCACCGGTAAATTGTCCAGGATATATTTCTGATACGCACTGGTATCATCCTTTGTGTTCAGGGCAAATTGATCAATGGCGCCCAGGGCGATAAATTCAAGGGTGTTCTTTGTGTTGATGTTTATCTTTTCCTTGAACTGAAAATCATTATAGGTTGGCAGAAAGGGCAAACCCAGGGCATCGAAGAGAAATTGCAGATAGCTGCGGCGCGCACTGAATAAAATACTGCTGTTCTTGCCTGTTGGCCCTTCGAGGGTGATCCCCAGATCACTGGAACCCAATGTGGTCGTACCGCCGGCGGCATCCTTCCTTCCCTCGCGCATGCGGATCTCCATTACAGAGCTCAAAGCATTTCCGTCGGCAGCGGGGAAAGCACCCGTATAAAAAGCTACTTCTTGTATAAAATCCACATTGATCATACCAACCGGACCACCGCTCGAACCTTGCGTTGCAAAGTGATTGATATTCGGAACTTCCACATCATCCAGATAAAAGCGGTTCTCGTTCGGTGCACCACCGCGAATAATGATATCGTTGCGGAAGGAAGGGGTATAGGTGACACCGGGTAAACTCTGGATCACGCGGGAAATATCCCTGTTGCCTCCGGGATTTCTTTGTATCTCATTGGTGCCTATGGTTTTCAGTGATGTGGGCGATTCATCTGTTTTATCGTTGGGTGTTGCTTTAATGGTCACAACGTCGAGCACACCCGCATCTTCTTCCATTTGTATGTTTAATGCAAGAGGAACAGCATTTGTTACCTGCACTTCATAGATGGTCTTCTTTTTAAATCCGATATAGGTAAACGATATATTATACAATCCCGGGGTCATTTTTTCAATGAGAAATTTCCCATCGATATCCGTTTGTGTGCCATACAAAGTGTCGTTGACTAAAATGGTAACAAAAGGCAGCGGTTCATTGCTTACCGCATTGGTGACCGTGCCGCTCAATATCCCATTTTGCGCAGCCGTAATGCCGGTTATAAAAAACAAGAATAAGACAGGTAAAAACCTTTTCATGCCGGAGAAACAATATGCAAAGTAAATAGTTTAATTACCCGGATGCGAACTTTTGGTAAACGTAAAGTAAGATCCGGTAAAAAACGGATTTATCAAAAGGACTTACACACCCTGCTTATTGCTTATTCCTTATTGCTCATTTCACACAGAGGTCCATAGAGGTTTATTGGTTGGGTTATATTTCACGCAGAGGACGCAGAGGACGCAGAGGTCCATTGATTGGGCTTTATTTTACGCAGGGAGCCGTCCCTGCGGGAGGCAGGCGCAGAGGGTCGCCTGGCGGCGATGAAAAAATCATTGACTGCACTTCACCCACTGCTTATTGCTTTCTGCTTATTGCTTTTTTCACACAGAGTCACAGAGTCGGGGCACTTTTCATCTTTGATTTTTCATTTTTGATTTTTCATCTTTTATCTTTCATCTTTCCATCCTGCAGGTGATCCGCCTGCCGGCGGATATTCCTCGTTTATCGATCCGCCACACATCTGAACCCGCTGTGGTCCTGCCCTGTATCATAGGAAGTGGCCATACGCGCGGTAACACGATAACTGGCACAATACGCTTCATTGCATAAAAAAGAACCACCGCGCTTAACGCGCACAACATTATACGGCTGACCGGGATCGTACGGCTTTTCCGGTCCTTTTGGATCGTCGGATAACCCTGCTTTAAAACAGGTAGAATAATAATCGTTGCGATAATAATCACTGCACCATTCCCACACATTTCCCGCCATATCAAACAGACCATATCCATTTGGTGCATAAGACCGGACAGGTGCAGTAGTGAGATATCCATCGGCCTGATTATTCTTATCGGGAAAATGTCCCTGCCAGCAATTGGTATGTTTTTCGAGTTCGGGATCATTACCCCATGGATATTTCGCATCGGTGGAACCGCCGCGTGCGGCAAATTCCCATTCGGCTTCTGTGGGTAATCTTTTTCCCGCCCAGGTGCAATAGGCAACGGCATCATCCCAACTCACCTGCACAACAGGATGATCTTCTTTTCCAACGATAGTTGAACCGGGTCCTTGCGGATGACGCCAATCTGCACCCCGAACAAAGGTCCACCAGTTCATATAATTATTCAGGTCGACCGCATGATCAGGAGAAGTGAATACCATGCTTGCGGGTTCTAATAAAGAATCGGGTGGTTTTGGTGTGCCGGGAGGCACTTGCACTTTCAATTCTTCCCAGTCAATGGCTTTTTCTGCCGTGGTGATATAACCGGTAGCCGCAACGAATGCGGCAAATTGTCGGTTGGTCACTTCTGTTGCATCCATCCAAAATCCTTTCACATGTACTTCATGCGCAGGTGTTTCATCCATGCGTGCCTGCGGGTCGGTATTTGTTCCCATCATAAAGGTGCCGCCCGGTATCCATATCATGCCGGCATGCAGAGAATCGTTAGGTGCACTTTCTACAGTAAATGTTACCGGTGTGTTTGCATCGATATCATTTCCTGTAGAATGATTTGTGCAGGAAGTTAGAAATAGTATCCCTGAAAAACTCATATATATGGATACTATCAGATATTTTTTACGAGGCCCTCCCTGCGGGAGGCAGGCACACAAAGGCACAAAGGCACGAAGGTTCACGAGGGTCACTGTATGATTACTTTTTTGGTGATCGAAAGATCCTTATTGATGATCTGCAGGTAATAACATCCTGCAGCGAGTTCCTGTTCGTTAAATACAAAGGTATTTCTGCCTGCTGCAAATACGGCAGCTTTATTTTGCACAACAGAACCGGTTGCATTACGCAGTACGCAAGTGTATGTTCCTGCTTCTGCTACCTGCAGATTGACAACAAATTGACCATTGTTCGGATTGGGTTGAACAGAAACTTGTAAGGGATCATTTTGCATGTTCTCTGCATCCACTGTTGCATCGATATTGATATTATCTACATACAATGCCTGTCCCCAATGTCCGATATTGCGGAATACCAAGGTGATATTTTCTGCACCGAGGAATGGATTCAGGTCTATGGTCTCCGTTCGCCATTGATCGGCCGTCGGGTAAAAAATATCCGGTGTATACGCAGGTGCCGTTGCCAGATCGTCTCCTCCTTTATAATAAACGGAGGTAAGTGTGTTGCCGCAATCCGTGCTCACAAATACTTGCAGGCTATCCACGTAAATGCCACCGTAAGGTGCATAGGCAACATCAAAATGCAATTGTGCATCCAGTATGTTGAACATATCATATTTGGCACTGATCTCATCTACATAACCACCATGCAGATCGGTCCAGTAATTGTTGAACCACATGCTGTGACTGCCCACATCATATGCACTGGACCAATCGTCCACTGCCCATCCGCCTGTTGCACCTCCATGCCAGCCATTTGCAAAACTGCCGACTTCAAAATCTTCCTGCAATGGTAATGTGCTTGCATCTAAAGAAGCAACGATATTTTCCTTCGTAATACTTTCTGTCACGCCGCCATCTGTTACACTATGTGTCACACTAAAAATGCCATCGCTGTTGTACACAACGGTTGGATTTTTTTCTGTAGATGTGGAAGGTGTCGCGCCGGGAAATTCCCAATAAAAAGTTGCATTATCTGTTCCTGTAGAGCGATCGATAAAATGCACTGCATCACCTGCACAAAAGAAATACGGTTTTTCTGCAGAGAAGTCGGCAATAAGACCGGACGATTCATACAGCGGCGCTTCCCAGATGCCGCAATCCCAGGTGGCGAGACGGATCTTTTCATCGCGGTAGAAGGGGATGAGTTTCAGCGGATCGGCAATTATTGGCAATTGATCGGAATAGGGCAGCCAGTCGATAAAAGTATTCGTGCGATAAAATACCGCTGCCTCTCTGGTGGAAACATATACACCGCCATCTGTTCCAAATTGAGCTGATATGGTTGTAGGGTGCAGATCGTCTAAG
This sequence comes from Chitinophagales bacterium, assembly GCA_041392955.1. GTDB lineage: Bacteria > Bacteroidota > Bacteroidia > Chitinophagales > BACL12 > UBA7236. The sequence continues at coordinate 16,572 of JAWKLB010000032.1, forward strand.
GTGGAAGTAGTGATATTATCCCATCCAAATCCGCCGTTCGTGCTGTGGTAAATTTTACTTCCGTTCGGACCATATGTATAAGCTATCCACAATTCATCTGCGTTCGTTCCGCTCAGCGTAAAATTCAGGTCTCTTTTAGCAAGCGGAAGATCTACATTTTCCCAACTTATCCCGCCGTCGGTCGACTTCCATAAAAAGCAATTGGAGCCTCCTATATTTTGTGTGCAATAGATAATTTTCGGATCTACGCGGCTTTGCTCTACCCACAATACTTTATTTCCTGTTGTGAGTCCGAAAGTATACAATACGGTAAAGGATGCACCACCATCTGTACTTTTCCAGAAGCTGTTATCGCGACCCATATACGCATAGGAATAATAATTCCAGTCGAATTGCACGCGCGAGCTTGAATTATACCAATAACTTTCATTGGGCGTGTTGGTAAAAGAAAAATACCCTGTTACACCATCTATTTCTTCCGGCAATTGTATGCCGCCGATGTCGCTGAATAAACATTTCCTGCTATCATCGGGCGATACATATCCCGTAGCAGCTTCACCACCACCGAGTGCAATGAAATGACCATCCGGATAATCTTCAAAATATCCGCCGTTGCCATTGTGGTATCTGCCGCCTACCATGATATCTTCGCCCCATCCCTGATCGAAGCCCCAGAAATTTCCGCCGCGCAATCCAAAACATCTGCTTTCATGCGTGCTTACCCAATCATCTGTATAATTCACACCGCCATCTGTTGCCATCCATATCTCTTCTGTTGTGGGCGATGTTTTGTAGATCTTGGTTTCCTGGTTGTCGGGATGATAATAGGGGAGATATCCTATATAACCTCCAACCGGATCATAACTCACAGCACCGTCTTCGCTTTTCCATAAATTCAATCCGCCTATCAACAATTTATTTTCATCCAGTTGCGAAACTGCAAGTGTTGTATTGTAATAGATCTGATCGTAATCGCTGCTATGTCCGTCGAAATCCATCAGATTCGGATGTGTATCCAAAGCATAAGGCATGCCCAATAATCCATGCGGAAAACTCCAGTGTTCTCCCGCATCTGCGCTCATATACACACCTATAGTTCCTTTTAATTGCAATACTGCGGTGGCATCACTTTCTCCTACAAGCAGAACATATACTTTATCGGGATTGGCTTCCGTAACAGCGATGCGTCCTCCATAACTGGTAATTTTTCCTGCATCTTCCGGAGGCACACTGAACCAACCATCTGCATACGTTGTGAATGTTGCACCGTAGTCTGTCGACTTTTTAAAGTATGGTATTTTAACAGCAGGATCATATTGTAAGGTATACACAATACTCGGGTCATCCGGTTTTGTTGCAACCGACATGCACCAGTTGTTCAATAATAAGGTCCAGTTCTCGCCTCCATCCGTGCTGCGATAAAATCCCTGCTCGCAACTTGCATATACGATGGATGGATCACCGGGATTGAATAAAATATCATAAGCCGTTGTGGTCAATGCCTGAAATGCAGCGTCGCCTGTTCTATACCAGGAAGCACCTCCGTTTGTTGTTTTCCAGATATCGCCATCTGCTGATGCGATCACCGTTTGTATATCTGTAGGATGTATGGCGATCGCACGCACAGTATTGATATAATAACCCTGGGTAACATGTTCCCATGTCATCGCCTGGTCCGTTGTTTTATATATACCACCTGTTTCACCACCACAATACAAAACATTGGGATCAGATAAACTGCGGTCTATACTATAAATATTTGCATGGTCACTGATGGGTTCAAAGGGGTCGCCATCTGCATATTTTCGTGTATAATTTATTTCAGGTCCTGCATAGGTCCACACTACCATGCGGGCATTTTCCGTGCTGCGCAGTTCCTTTCGTTTTTGCACCTCTGCCGATCGGTCAACAGATTGCGGGATCTGCACATCGCCATTTTCCTGCACGAAAGGACGTGCCAATATCGCCCAGCGCTGATAGTAGCGGGTATAATTATCCTCCACGAAAGGGTGGGTGGCATAATAGGCATCATAGGCTTCCTGGATCGCAAATACATTGGGTTGTGGCGCATAGAGCACTTGTACCCAAGCAGGTGCATCCGCTTCTAAAGGAGGCCTTGGCTGGCTTACTTGTGCCCGGATCTGCAGGCTGCAGGCTGTGAGGAACAGGAAGATAAAATATTTCATGATGCAGGTTTTGATGCTGACCCAAATTTCGCAATTGCTGCACGAAGGAGAAAGGATTTGCGGCATTTTTCCCCGGTAATTTAACAGGACGGAACCCTTGCCATGTAGCGATATACGTATCTTTGGACCTTAATCAGATAGATATGTCAAACCGCTCTTTGTTCAGCATCGGTGCCTTGTGCACCATTTTATTATTCTCCTGCAAGGGAAAAGAAAAAGAAGCCGATAATCCGTATGCCAATTTTTTACAAGATTATATGGACACTACCGTTCGCCCCGGCGACGATTTTTTCAAATATGCCATGGGCAACTGGTTGAAGAATAATCCCATTCCCGAAAGCGAATCCAGTTGGGGAATATGGAGCCTGGTGAATGAAGAGAATTACAAACGCCTGCGTCAGGTAAATGAGGAAGCTGCTGCAAACGTGGATGCAAAAAAAGGCAGCGTGGAACAGAAGATCGGAGATTTTTGGTTCACCGGTATGGACTCTGTGGGTATTGATAAAATGGGCATTACGCCACTACAATCTGAATTGGATAAGATACATGCCATTAAAGATCTGCGCGGTGTAGCACAAGAGGCTGCATATCTGCAAAGTATAGGTGTAAATGCCATGTTCGACGGATATATTTTCCAGGATGAGAAGAATAGTGAACTGGTGCGCATGCATTTTTATCAGGGTGGTTTGGGCTTACCCGAACGCGATTATTATTTCGATAATGACGACAGAACAAAAAATATACGGGCAGAATATATGCAGCATGTGACCAAAATGTTCACCCTGATGGGTTATAATGCAGCCGATGCCGGACACAACGCCAGCACCATTATGGGCATGGAGATGAGTCTGGCTGCGGCGAGCAGGAAACTGGAAGATCTGCGCGATCCCTATTTGAATTATAATAAAATGTCGGTGGCAGAACTTCAGAAAGCGTGCAACAGCATCCAATGGGACGATTTCTTTACCGTAATGGGTGCCGGAGGTATTGATACGGTCATTGTTGGTCAACCTGAATTCTTTGCGCAGTTGGATAAAAGTTTGAAGGGAGAAAGTATTGATAACTGGAAAGTATATCTGGAGTGGAATCTGATCAACGGGTATGCACCTTATCTGAGCAGTGATTTCGATCAGGAACATTTTCATTTCTACAGCACCGTATTGAATGGTGTTACAGAACAAAAACCCAGATGGAAACGCGTTTTGCGCTCTGAAGAAAATGCCATGGGCTTTTTATTGGGACAGATATATGTGCAGAAATATTATCCACCGGAAGAGAAAGAGCGTTATACCAAGATCGTGGAAAATGTGATGACCGCTTATGCCGGGCATATCAAGAACCTCGACTGGATGAGCGACAGCACCAAAACAAAAGCGCTGGAAAAATTGAGCACGGTGGTGAAGAAAGTGGGCTATCCGGATCATTGGCGTGACTATTCGGCACTCGAGATCGAACGCGATGCCTATGTGTTGAATGTGATCCGTGCAAATAAATTCGCCGTTGCGTATGAGATACAGAAATTGTTCAAACCGGTTGACCGTACCGAGTGGGATATGACACCGCAAACATGGAATGCGTATTATAATCCGAGCAATAATGAGATCGTATTACCTGCAGCTGCATTCATCGTTCCCGGTGTTCCGGATAAATATGTAGATGATGCCATTGCTTATGGGTATGCAGCGGGTTCAACCATCGGTCATGAGATCACACATGGTTTTGATGATCAGGGGAGTCAGTATGATGCAAAAGGAAATCTGGTGGATTGGTGGACAGAATCGGACAAAGAAAAATTCAATGAAAAAACACAGCAGATCGTGGATCAATTCAACGGATATATAGTCATTGATTCTATCCATGTGAATGGTGAAGCGACACAAGGAGAAAATATCGCCGACCTGGGTGGTATGCTGTTGGGTTTGGAAGCCTATAAAATGACCGATGAATACAAGGCAGGAAAAACCATTGGTGGACTGACGCCTACACAGAGATATTTTCTGGGTTTTGCTTTGAGCTGGTATGGGCATATTCGTCCGGAGGCACTGGCAGTGCGTGCAAAAACAGATGTGCATGCGCCAAATTTCCTGCGCGTGAACGGTCCCGTAACGAATATTGACGACTGGTATTCTGCATTCAATGTGCAGCCGGGCGACAGCTTATTTGTACCAAAGGACAAGAGAATTACGATCTGGTAATTGTAGTACGAGGCCACTAGGACTCCAAGACTCCAAGCAGACACAAGGCTTTGTGTGACTTAGCGTCTTTGTGCCTTGGTGGCCTCGCTTATTAGATTTTATTTCCGGAATATACTAGTACGTCCGAACCGACAGCTGTAAGCACTGATTCAGGTTCCACAAATTGCAAATGCGCAAAAGGTGAACCATACACTTTCTCAAAATCACAGGTAACTAAATATTCCTGAACAGGTAATATATCCCATTTCGGATGTTCCACCTGATATGCATTCGTTCTACTTTCCGGGTCGCCCGCATAGCCCCAGTAATGTTCGGTTATAAATGCTTCCATGGATCCGTTTTGGATCGGAACTGCAGTATCGCTGCAGAGCACCTCCATATGATTATACCTCCCGAATTGGTAATGTAGTTGCAATGTGCCATCGTTACGGGTTATTTCACCAAAAGTTTTCATAGTCGTATAATTTTCATTGTACAACACGTTGGCAACAAAACTGATGAGGGCTCTCGGCACGATCTCCTTAATAAAAACAACGCCCCTGCGATATCCATCTTCGGTTTTTCTGCGCACATAAAAACGAAGATTCACTTCTACAAAATTTCTGTGGAAGGGGAAGGATATACCGCGCACTTTTGTTTGGAGGAAAGAAAATGCCACCAGGCTGATATAATGTTTGTCTGCATAGGTATCCAACTCTGTTCCTTTTGGCAGAAAGGGCACTAACAACTCCGCCTCCACCACATAATTTGCCATTACGAGGTGTTTCCAATGGGCGCTGAGGAAGGCTCTGGGCTTGGATCGCATGCAATAAAAGTACGGAGATTTAAGGCAACGCTAAGCCACGGAATGGAGCGGCACCGGCAATAGTATGTAAGCAATGCTTATTCATTTCGCTGTAGTCAAACATACGCCGGAAAGCCCTATATTCGTTGACAAACAAATTTTTTGACAATTCGGCAAAATACCACCCTTTTTTTAGAGGATTACTATCCGTTTGGGATGGTAATGCCGGGGAGATCCTATGGGGCTGGAAGTGAAGGTAGGTATAGGTTTGGTTATCAAGGAAGTTTAAACGATGGTGAATTAGGTGATAATACCTATAGCACCTTTTATCGGGAATTGGATTCTAGGATTGCGAGATGGTGGTCAGATGATTCAAAAAAATCTGGTAGTGAAAGTCCTTATTTAATAGATCACAATAACCCTATCAGATTTAATGACCCTAAAGGCGATTGGCCTCCTGGTAATGATGGGAGTAGTGTTTATGGACAAATAGGAGCTCAACTTACTTTAGGTGGAAATTCCTCTTCAAATATGAGATTTACTGCAGCTGTAGGGGGAACAGCAAAATTTGAAGGAATTCAAGGTGATTTTAGTGCTTCCCTCAATCTAAATTTGGGAGGTATAGGTTCAAATCAAGGTAATACAGGTAATCCTCAGCCAATTGCTGATTTCAATATTAGCGGTGGATTAACCGCTGGAATAGGAACAGCACCGGGATTGACTATGAATGTATTTCATAATTTATCTGGTAACAATGTTAATACCACCTACGCGGGCTCAGCTAGTGTTGGGTTGACTCAAACATTCAGTTCAATGGGTGGTAGCCAACCAGGTAGAAATCAAACCACGGGTTATGTGTATTTAAGAGGAGGTCCAATTAGTTTAGGAACGTATAATGATCTATTTTCTGAATATGTAGGCTTGCCACAAAATGATTCCTACTATACAGGAGGATTTGAAATTCAAGGCCAGTTCAGTGAATTTAATAAACTGACAGTTGAGTATGATGCATTTACAGGAGTGCGTCCTGGAGGGAAAACAGCATATATGGGCGATGATAGGAATTTATATTACACCCAACCGGCGGCAGAACAGCAATACAATAACGGACAAACATCAATTCGATTAACCACAAATTCATACGTCATTGGAATTAGTCATATAGGCAACGGTAGAATTAATGGTCAGTGGCTTCAAAATTACATTCACGATAACTGGAAAAGCGAGGATGAATGTGGAAAATGCTTAGATCCTATTTCACGATTTTTAAACACCTCCACCGAAACGTTTCAGTTAAATCTTGGTATAGGTCAAACATGGTAGTAAACAATTTATTTATGAAAACATCAGCCATTATATCACTTTTATTTGCATTAGCGGCTTGTAGCGTAATTAATAAGCCAAGAGCTTATTCTTATGCTAACGAGCCGTTCAATCTCGAACTATATAATCTATCAGAGAGAATTGGTTTAGATACTAATGCTATATATTATAATGTAAGTTGGCAAATCGTAGGAAGTGATGGAAAAACTTCCACAAGCATTATTGAGGATTCAATTTTTCATATTATGAAATTTTTTAATAATGGTCAACTAAAATGGTTGAATTTAGACCATAAACCGACCTGCGCTGAAGTATCAGCAAGTTCCTATGCTGAATATCACTATTACAAAATAGATAATAGTATACTAAAATTAGAAGTATATTCAGATGGAATGAATGGATTTGATTATTGGGAAGGGAATATTTATTATGACTCCTTAGTGTTTTTTAAAATTAATAATGTTAAGCAACATTTAGTTTATTATAAAGTAACGCCATAGCAATTGTATGTTAGGCCCCGAATTTCACAAAAGATTGCAGTGAAATAGCCCCTATTTTAGATTAATACTAAATTGATAAGGTAGATTAAACCAACAAATTAGTAAGATAATTCAAATATGAATGTCTGTGTATTAACATTTGGATGTACTATAATCCAACATTATATTCAAAAATTTTGACTTCTCCATCCTCTCTTATAAACGTAAAATTTTCTCTGATTGTATCATTTGCATATAAACTTTTATAGGATAAGATATACTTACCTAAGGTGTCTCCTTTACTAACAGTAACATTTGTTGTCCAGTTATATAATTCCGTTTCAATAAGTGGACCCAAAGATTCTCTATAGGATTTAATTTGCTTAAAAATGCGATTTGGATCTTCATCCTTGTAGAACAAAACTGAAGTAATCGAAAGGACAACTGAAAAATTACCACTATCTAGTTCATTAATAAATATTGCTTTTTTAGCTTCCGCAGCGTTGCGATCCTCTATTCGATTTGAATAAGTTACTGTGCTATTACAGCTAAGTAAAGGAAATAACAGGAAGGTTGTTAAAATTATTTGCAAATTAATTCTGTTGTACATGAGTTTCATTTAACGTTAAATTTTATGTTTGTTATTTTCGTTGCCCAATTCTTGTTGTTCTACTTTCCATAACCTTACCATTAATAATACCACTTGGTAATTGGTCGGTACCTGCAGAAAGTCCTATTGAATATTTTTTTACTTTTCCATTGGATCTTAAGCCTACTTTTGTCATATCATAATCTGAAGATTGTGAATACCCTATACTAAACCCGCCAAATCCACCTTCATAATTTTGAGTGAGTCCAGAAGATATTTCATCTCTCCAATTGCTTGGGTTTTCGATATCATACATATCAAATGAGAAACCTAAAGAAGCGTCATTTCCAATCCCATAATAATAGGATGCGTAAGTTTGAATTCCATCAGGGCCTAAAACAAACGATATACTATATCCATTATTTATTAAATATAATGGGATCGTTATACCAATAGCATCAGGAACAAATGGTCCATATTTATCAGCTGATTCAGTGCCTACATAGTTTAATGCGCCATCCCAACTATGTTGAAAACCATAAGTTGCGTTTACCATGGCTATGGTCAAATTACTTTGCTGCTTATCTTTTGATTCTGAGGGAATGTCGGAATTAACAGTGGAATATAATATGAGGTTTTTTTCTTGCATTACCGAATAAAATGTCGATCCCTTGAATTTTGTTGTAGTATAAATTCCCGTTTCATCATAATTGCTAACTGTAATATTGAATCCATAATCATTTTTACCTTCACCAACCTTATAGACATTGCCGGTGGAATAGCCATACTTTTCGGCTTTCGACCTCATTTTCTCAGCCCTCTTCTTGGAATAATTTCCATCCACATCACTATATAAAATAGGTGAATTGTTGAAACAGGTATAAGGAGAAATATTGCTAATTACGATCGGATCCATATTCCATCTCTTCCCCAGCCTTGTATCATACTCCCAAAACTCAGCGGTATTGAAATCACCATTTCCGGCGATCTCATCATCTTGTTCTTGCCCGTTAAAGCCATATCTATAAGCACCTCCAGCTGTAAAGGATCTCCCTGGCATTACCATCCCAAACGGATAGTAATCCTGAGCACTCAAATCCTTTATGGTATTGGGTTTCAGCATTCCGGGTATTGAATCATGGTTTTGAGAAGGTGTTTTACAATACCCAAATTACCCCATTTGGGCGGTTTTTGTTGCATTTAATGCAAAAACCGGAAAATTTGGGGCTTTGCAAAACGCTTTGATTGTTATAGTGTGCCTTATATATCGCTGCCGACGCCGCGTTATATAGCTTGCCTTTACCCCAACAAAAAACCCCCGATCTCTCGGGGGCTTTTTATTTGTTCTTTTTCGTTTATTTCTTCCACTCCATCAAATCACTCTCCACCGTCTGTGCGAAGCCTGTATTTTTTGCCTCTTTTGCCAGTGCCAGAGAGCGTTCTCCTGTGCTGATCGCTTCGGCTTTCATTCCGTTCGCGGCATATGCACGTGCAAGGGTATATACATTCCAGTATTTTTCTCCTTGTGCTACCGATTTTTTCGCCCAGTCCAATGCCATTTTCGCATCGAGATTGTTATTCAGATAAAAATCAGCTGCATCATCATACAATCCAAGGGTGTTCTCCGCTTGTTTGATCGCTGCTTCTATGTTCTGCCTTCCCGCTTCCACAAAATCGTTCATCAGCGTGAAGCTCACCATCGTGTTCTCCCAGTATAACTGAACCTCAACACTGTTCGGCGTGATATTCGCAAAATCAATAGTGAAAGATTCTGTTGATGTATGGGTATGTGTTTTTACAGCAAAACGCATGAGGTCATGATCCTGCGTATATCCGCCTGTTCCCCACATTTCAGTGTCTTTGTTGATCACGATCTGCCATTCCGATTCATTCGGAATAGTGAAGAGGGAATAAGTACCTGCCGGGATCTTCGTGCCATTAATGGTCACATCACCTTCGATCTGAAATTGCACACATTTGTTTGCCCCTGTACGCCATAATTCTCCATTGGGAACAAGGCCGCCGAATATCTTTCTCCCTTTCATGGATGGGCGGCTATAGGTAATCGTCGCCTGAGCCATGCCGAATTTCTGGGAAACCTGCGCCCAGGGACTGGGTTGCGGCAATCCGAGGTCCTGGCCATATGTTGTTGCCGTGATGCACATCAGGCAGGTAATAAGTAAAGTGGATATTCTCTTCATCGTCAATAGATTTGTTTCTGCAAAAATAAACAAACTGACCCCAAGCTTGTTGTAACTGCATCATGGCCATGTTAAGAATACTGAAAGCCTGGTTGTATAGTGCCGGAGTTTATGCCCTCCTGTGGAGTATCTTATTGCTGCTCAGGCCGGGAATGTTGCAGTCGGTGGTGCTTATAAATGAAGGAACCAACGCATTGTTTTGGGACCTCATGGCCGTCTTTACTTTTTTGATAGGACTCTGCGCAATATTTGCCGCCAGGGATATTTTACAGAGGTGGCAGGTGCTTATCCCCGTTTTTTTGTTTCACGGCATCACTATCCTCATGTATGTCGTTGCAGAGGAAAGAGGTTTGCTCACAGAACATTATGGCAGATATCTGTTCACCAACCATATCATCTGGTTGCCGGCGCCACTTATTACATTCTTATTAGTGTACAAACGTTCCTTTGAAGCAGACGATGCATTGATAGATGCATTCGGGAATACGCAATACCCGCTGGAATTATTTGATACTACGAATGGTGAAAATTTAGAATCCTTGAGCAATGCCGGACCGGTATTACTTGTTTTTCTGAGACATTTTGGATGCACCTTTTGCAAAGAAACATTGGTGCATGTGCAAAAACACAAAAAACAAATGGAGGAGAGCGGCATCCGAATAGTACTTGTGCACATGGTCTCCGCAGGAGCGGCAAAACCGCACCTGGAAAAATATGGTCTGCAGGATGTATTGCAGATCAGCGATCCGGAAAGTATCATCTACAAACAATTCAAATTGCGTCGCGGCCGCTTCGGACAATTATTCGGGTGGAAGGTTTGGATGCGCTGGATAGAGCTCGGCCTGGGTAAAAAGATCGTCAACTCAAAACCGGCAGGCGATGTATATCAAATGCCCGGAATATTTCTATTACACAAAGGAAAGGTGGTGCGACAGTTTGTGCATCGCTCCATCTCTGATGTGCCCGATTATCGTATTTTCCTGAGCTACAGGGATTAACCCGCTGCGTGCTGAAATGTCTATTTTTGTGCTGTCCGGAATATGGCGGCTCAATTGAAATACGACTTCAGATTACTTTTCCGCAGGTATATCCTGATCACTGTGGATGTGCTGCTTGTTGTCACTGCCCTCCTCATTTATTTGCGCTTTTATCATCCTACCGCACTGCAGTCCTATCATACCTTTCTGGAAAATGTGGTGTGGACCCTTATCCTTCTCGTGTTGTGGTTTTTTTATTCTTATGTGTTCAATTTGTATAAACTGAGCAATGTGGACCGCATGGCGCTGACCATTCGCAATACCGTGCTCACGGCGGTGCTGACCGGCGTCACCTATTTATTTATTCCATTCCTCAGCCCAACCCTGCCGTTCAGCAGAACACCCGCCTTTGTTTTGATCGGTGCAATGGTGGTGTTGGTGCTTATCTGGCGCTTGTGCTATGCAGCATTTCTCGTGCATCCTATCCTGAATAAGCGCGCATTGGTTGTTGGTGCCGGTTATACGGGTAGAGAGATCGTGCGCACCTTATTACACGATCAGGCCATCTACCATAAAACAGCCTATAAAATTTATGGATATATTGATGATGATCCGGAGAAAGCCGGCAAACAGTATGATGATATCAAAGTATTGGGCGGTGGTGATTCTCTTTTTTCCTTTGCACGACGATTAAAAGTAAATGAGATCATTATGGCCATTCCCGAGCAGGAAAATCTGGGTGCCGATCTGTATCGTGGTATTCTTTCCTGTGAACAGAATGGAATGGATGTTGTACAGGCAACGGATATTTATGAAGAACAGACCGGCAGAGTGATGATCAAGAAAAAAGGCGATCTCTTTTATCTGACCAACCCGTATTCCATAGTACATAAAGATAATTTCTACCAGCTTGCCAACCGCCTCATCAATATCGTTTGCGCATTGATAGCCGGCATTTTCTTTTTGTTGGTATTACCCTTTGTTTGGCTTGGAAATTTACTGTTCTGCCGCGGACCCTTATTTTATAAACAGGAACGCGTGGGAGAGAACAACAAAGCATTTAATATTATTAAATTCCGCACCATGATCACAGATGCAGAGAAAGAGGGCGGACCGCAATTCGCACAGACCAATGATCCGCGCATCACGCCGGTGGGGAATGTGCTGCGCAAAACACGACTCGATGAATTGCCGCAATTCTGGAATGTGTTGCGCGGCGATATCAACCTCATTGGCCCGCGACCCGAACGACAATATTTCGTGGATGAACTAAGTGCGCAAATACCCTTCTTTGCATTGCGCAATGCGGTAAAACCCGGACTCACAGGCTGGGCACAGGTAAAACATCGCTATGCGAATGATTTTGAGAATACGCTGATCAAATTGCAGTACGACCTGTATTATATCAAGCACCGCAGTTTTCTGCTCGATCTGCAGATCATACTGAAGACCATCTATGTCATGATAAAATTCAAAGGCACCTGATGCTGTCGCAATACCAAAAGGCCATCGGCTATTTTTATTTTGCCTGCATGTTCCTTGCGGTAGTGCTCATGCCCTGGCATAAAACTTTGACATCCGGACCCTTCTTCTTTATGGGTTGTGCCTGGCTGATCGCACGCAATCCGTTATTTATTGTAAAAGATTGGTGGAACAATAAACGCATATGGTTATTTGCTGCAATATATCTGGTCGCAGTAATTGCATGGTATTTTTCGGATGATCGTTTGGCTGCAGCTGTGGATATGCGTGTGAAGTCTTATTTGTTTTTATTGCCGATTGTATTAGGCAGCAGCTTAAAGCCAAATCGCAAACAAGTGTTTTATGTGCTGGCGGGATTTGTTGTTTCCTGCATAGCTTTTGCACTCTTTGCATTGGGAAAAGCGGTGTACGATCTCGCCCTGACAGGAAAGAATCATTTTTATTATAAAGACCTGGTCGCATTTACCTATATGCATCCGGCATATATCGGCATGTTCATCGCTTTTGCCGTGATCCTGACCGGCATGTTGTTATTGGCAACCTGGGATAAAATTTCAACAAAACGCAGATTGTTCTTTCTGCTGGTCATGGCCTTTCTGTCCATATTTATTTTCCTGCTTACAGCCAAAATGGCCATTTTCTCTCTGGCCATCTTTTTGATCCTGGGCATTTGGATCTGGGGTTACCGGCACGGCGGATTCAAACGGGCAGCACTTATGACCTTGTTGTTCCTCGTATTCGGTATCACACTGGTTTTTGCCTTCCCATATACACGTCTGCGTTTTCAGATACTCTTTAATTACCATTCTACCAGTTACACCAATAGCGTCGAGTCCAGGACTGAAATATGGAAAGCCGGTAGCATGTTGATGGATGCACATCACTATCGCGGTATTGGTTCCGGTGATGCGGCCGACAGCCTGATAGTATATTATCAGAAGATCGGTTTTGAGAAGGGGGTCGAGGAAAGATATAATACCCACAACCAGTTCATGCAGGTTCAGGTGGAATCGGGCTGGGGTGGGACCCTGCTATTTGCGGTACTGTTCGCCGCCTGCTTGTATCTTGCCTGGAGAGAGCGAAACTGGCCCTGGATGGCCCTCATATTGCTCTTTTTACTCAATAGCAGCACCGAATCCATGCTCAAAACCCAAAGCGGCGTGGTCTTCTTCGCGTTTTTCAATGCCTTCCTGGGGATGTTTTATAGGAGGGAGGAGATAGGGGTTAAGGGTTAGGGGCTAAGTGCTAGGTTCTGGGTTCTAAGTTCTCAGTTCTAGGTTCTAGGTGGTAAGGGCTATGGGCTAGGTGCTAAGGGCTAAGCTACCTTATTAAACACCGAACATTCCACAAAGCCGACTGCGACTGTGACTGCGACTGCGACTACCAAAGAGCTATGGGCTATGGACTGTGCTACTTTATTATCACCGAACATTATGCGAAGCCTACTGCGATTGTATCTAGTTAGGAGCTATGGGCTAAGTGCTAGGTGCTAAGGGCTGCGGGCTATGGGCAAAGAGCTAAGCTACCTTATTAAACACCGAACATTCCACGAAGCCGACTGCGACTGCTCCTGCCCCTGCCACTGCCCCTGCCACTGCCCCTGCCACTGCCCCTGCGACAACCCTTAACTTCCCTTAACAACAATTTTTTCAAATCCCTGTAACTATTCCCCGGGGCCGTTCGACTAATGTCCGTAAACAATGAAAAAACAATCAATCATATCAAAACGCATTATTATGAAAACGGTATTTACGATCATGGCAATCCTGTTCAGCACAGGATTATTTGCAGGGACGGATGGCAACAAAGACAGCAGTGACAGGAGTGTGGTCATTGATAGCATAGCTACCTTGATGGGCTCCGATGACGTGATAAACGCCCTGGGTGTAAGCGGCCAGGCAGATGTAACGATCACCCTGGACGAGCAGGGCGTGGTTCACGTTGAAGAAGTACAAGCCAACAACTACCTGCTGGAATATCATATCCGTCAAAGCCTCGACGGCGTGAAAATGATGGTGAGCGAATCACTCGTGGGCAAGACCATCAACTTTTTCATGGACATCGTTCAATCGAAATAAAGTCATCCATTCGGTTGTAACACAAAGCCCCTGCTCGGGGCTTTTTTTATGTACCCTGTAATCCGGCATGCTGTAATTTTATACCCATGCATCAAAAGAAGCGCCGGCCTGCTGTAAAGATCGTTATCTGGTCAATAGTTATTCTGCTGATCATCGCTGCGATCGCCTTGTACTTTGGTTATGGAGAATATCGGAAAGTGATCCAGCCGAATATTACTACAGACAAAGATGTTTCGGTATATGTGTTGCCCAACTCCACCATGGATACAGTGCTCGCGCAACTGGATTCTGCAGATGCCCTGCGCAATAAAAAGGATCTGGAATGGTGGATGCATAAGAAGGATCTCAATAAGCATCTGACGCCGGGACATTATGTATTTAGCAATGGCATGTCGAACAGGGATGTGGTGAATATACTCCTCAGTGCACAACAAACACCGGTTCGCGTTGTTTTTCACAACACAAGAACGTTGTCAGATCTCGCCGGAAAATTCGCCGCGCAACTCATGTTCGATTCTCTGGATATGCTGCATTTTTTAGATTCTACTTCTCTGTTTACTGCATACGGACTTACAAAGGACAATCGAATGACCTTGTTCATTCCCAATACCTACGAAATGTATTGGACAGCAACGCCACAAGAAGTTGTGGAGCGGATGCAGAAAGAACATGATGTTTTCTGGAATGCGGACAGAATGAACAAATGTGCCGAGATCGGATTGACTCCGGAGCAAGTGTACATTCTCGCCAGTATCGTGTATAGTGAAAATGCGAAACATGTGGATGAGGCTCCCCGCATTGCCGGCGTATATATGAACCGACTGCAAAAAGGCATGCGCCTGGAAGCCGACCCCACCGTTGTTTATGCTATCGGTGATTTTACGAAGAACCGTGTTTACCTGAGCGATCTGGATCATGATTCACCCTACAATACATATCTCTATGCCGGATTGCCACCGGGCCCCATCCATATGCCGCCTATTTCTTATATCGATGCTGTGTTGAACTACGAGCATCATGAATATATCTTCCTGTGTGCGCGCGGCGACGGTTCTTACAACCACTATTTTGCAAAAACCTTAGCCGAACATGAACGCAACAGGAAATTGTATCAGAAAGAATTGAACAGGCAGGGGATAAGATGAGGAGTAAGCAATAAGCAGTAAGCAATAAGCAATAAGCAATGAGCAATGAGCAGTAAGCAATGAACAATGAGCAATAAGCAATGAGCAGTAAGCAATGAGCAATAAAGAGATCTACTTATTAGGTATAATCGTCTTTCTAACAAACTGTCCGCCCGCAGGCGGATCACCCGCAGGTTGGAAAGATGAAAGATGTCCGCCGTTAGGCGGATCACCCGTAGGGTGGAAAAATAAAAGATGAAAAGTCCCCCGACTCTGTGACTCTATCCTCTGCGTCCTCGGCGTCCTCTGCGTGAAACTATAACCCAACCAATAGATCTCTGCGCCTGCCTCCTGCAGGGATGGCCTCTGCGTGAAATTAGGAAAGATGAAAGATGAAAAATGAAAGATGAATAAGTAGATCTATCTATTAAAGATAAATATGCTTAGTACAAACTGCGACTGCGACTGTGACTTCATCATTTGTCATTGGAGATCACCTTTTATTACCGGGATCCACTTATTGTTAGGGGTTAGGGGTTAGGAGTTAGGGGTTAAGGGTTAGGGCCGTTTTATTTATGAGTACTTAAACTAATGTCATACTGCGACTGGGACTGCGACTGCGACTCCATCTTAAAATGCAAGATCATGGAAGAAGAAACAGTTCATCCATATACCACATCATACGTTCCAGGAAAGATCTGGTTGATATGGTGTTGCAAATGTTTTACGTAATCGGCTGCCAGCCATTCCAGACTGTGTAATGAAACTTCTGTTTTTCCTGTATTTATTGTGTTGGCGTATTTATCTGCCGGCATATTTTCCAGCACGGCGATAATGCGCTCATTGATCAGGCGCCAGAAAGTGATCAGATCGTTTCTGTCCATATGCTGATAATCATTTGCCTGCACCCAAAGATCCTGTTCATAAATGATCCTAGCATCTATATCGTATTGGCCGACAATAAATCTGCGCAGATTGCTGTGGGCCGAATCTATGAGATGCCCTATGATCTCTTTCGGGCTCCATTTTCGGGGTGCAGGCCTGTGCTGTAAGGTGCTGTCCGGCAGCGCCGAAATGCGAAGTGTGATCTCCGGGATCAATAATTGTAAATGATTAATAGTGTTTTGCATAATGCGTAGTTATATATAGAGGCGGTATTATGGAGTGCGTTTAATGGCTGCACATGGATCATGTGCCATAGTGCACCTTTCTAAAAATTTCCGGTTTAAAAAAATAAAAAAAAACAATGTCACATGTGCATCAGTTATTTAAGGTCCGATAACAATTTTTTTTGTTAAAGCATTCCCATTCGTCAATACAACACGGACCAAATATACACCCGGAGGTAGTTCCGCTGCAGGATTGATCGTGAGGCTGTTTTCAAATGGGGAACTGAATAGCAATTTGCCCGAACAATCAAATAGAAATACATCTCCCACACCGGCATAAGTGACCGTGAAATTGTAATGTATCACTCCGGAAGGGTATACATATATTCCCGTATCAGGGTATAATAGATCTAAACGCAAGCCTTCCGGAAGCACATAGCTATATAAGATAACATCTAAATATCCATCAGTACTTAAGCCTATCTCTAAATTGCCGTACAAGGTATCACCATCGGAAAAATATCTGAAAGCAATATATTTAGCATCGCAGCAAGGCCAATTCCCGGTCTCACCACCCATTCCATAACCATAGGACCAGCTGATTACATTTAAATTTCCATCTGAACTCCCTTTCCAAAGTACACTGTCCAGATCACTATTAATGGTGTCACCATTTGAATAGGGCTGAATACCGCGCTCTTGCCACCCCATATCCGGATAATCCCTGTATGCAATTTCCAGGTCCGGATTTAGAATAGATACACTCCGACTTCCTGAGGCGGCATAGGATGGGGGCCCGCTAACAGTACTGCTTCCTTTTATCATGAGATCTGCGCTATGGTCGCCGTCCAGATCGATAGTGGGATAGAAAGAAGTTTGTTTGATAAAAATGACCGGTGTGTTCAAATGCATATAACCTGCCTGCGTGGAATCTCCACAGACCACTTGCTCAAATTGCCCGTATATTGGATGCATACAGAATAAAAGAAAGAAGAGTGCAGAGATATAGGCACGACAAAACATCCTTTAAAATTAGAAAATTCCAAACGCAATTTGAAAGGATAATGTCAAGGTGAAATCAAAATGCTTATCCCGCACCTAGTTTCTTCATCATCATAGCATCCACCACATTGCCGAGTGCCTGCGGGTTAAATTTTCTCCAGTTGAGATCATTCAATGGTGCACCCAACAGTCCATAGCGGTCCACATGGGTGCGGATCATCTCATCTTCCACATGTTCCCTGAAATTCACGAAGGCTATCCAGCCGTCCTCAATATCATCGAACCACTCTTCATAATAATCTTCATCCCCGCCATGAAAATTCAACACATTTTCTCCTATGAGTATGAATTTGTTGATACCTTCCCGCGTGAGCACATCGATCACTTCCCGTTTCAGGAACATGATATCATTGTACAGGCAATCGTTCCACTCGCCAAATAACTCCAGAATGGCAACACCGCTATCATAATCGGCAAACAGGATCTTGGTGTACAGTGTGGCCGAACCAAAGGCATCCCACTGCGGATGTATAAAATAATTGTAGATCGTATTCGACAACATGAATGCATCATACATGCGTCCGTAGAACGGGCTCCTGTCATCTTCCTCAGAAGCGTAAAATTCGCGCCAACTGTAATATGGTTCTATGTCCTGCATACAACGCCTTAACGCCGAAAAATTATCGGATATTTTTAAAAAATAAAAACAGTTTTTTAGCTACAAAGTATGGAACAAAAAGTGTACCTTTCACTTCCTGTGCTCGGCAACCGCCTTGCGTACAGAGGCTGCGGCAAGGAGATATTTTTGCGCCGTTTCGTAGTCAATTTCCAACGCTTCCATAACCATTTTTGTTCCCCTGTCCACCAACTTGTCATTGGTAAGTTGCATATCCACCATTCTGTTGCCTTCTACGCGACCTAATTGTATCATTACAGAAGTGCTTAACATATTCAGACATAGCTTTTGCGCAGTGCCGGCTTTTAAACGTGTGCTCCCGGTGACAAATTCCGGTCCGGTGATCACTTCTATGGGATGATCGGATTGTGCGGCAACCGGTGAACCGGGATTGCAGGTAATGCATCCGGTAGTGATACCGTTTTCCCTGCAGCGTTTCAATGCTCCCACAACGTAAGGTGTGGTTCCGCTCGCAGCGATACCGATCACCACATCATTAGCATGTATATCGTGCGCCTGCAGGTCAAGCCAGCCCTGTTCCGGATCATCTTCTGCAAATTCAACGGCTTTGCGTATCGCGCCGTCGCCACCCGCAATGATACCGACCACCATGCCCTGCGGAACACCAAAAGTGGGTGGACATTCACTGGCGTCCACGATGCCTAATCTGCCCGAAGTGCCCGCGCCGATATAAAATAATCGGCCACCGCTCAACATTTTATCTATAATGACCTCCGCAAGCGCGGTAAGCGCAGGGATAACATGTGAAATTGCTACAGGAACAGTGGCATCTTCGGCATTCATGTGCCGCATGATCTCGGCAACAGATTTTTGCTCGAGATGATGATAATGACTTTCCTGTTCCGTGGGCTTGTGCATACCCAAAGGTAAAATTATTTATGCATTAGAAACTGCCGAAACCAATGCATGCGGAAAAGCCAAATCCCTTCAGTTTGCTCTCCAGAACATCGGGGTCATTTTGAAAGGTATTCGGATTGATCACAGCATTAAGTGGTGCAAAGTCATTGTTGAAATAATTCATCTGAAAATAGGGACGAAAAATAATGGCAACATTATCATCCAACGGTGCAATGATCTGCAAAAAAACATTGCCACCCAACATGAAGGTTTTGCTGACCACATCATAATCTGTATTGTCGATCTCCTCCGGGGATGCTACACGGTTATAGATCTTCTCGTTGCCAAATGTGAAACAATACCCAATGCCAATCAAACGTCGCGCTCCCAAACCAAGCCCGACGCCAAGATCCCAGGCACTGAATGTGTATTTTACATTGCGTTCAAAGGAATTGTTGGATAGATCGGTTCCGTATGCATTGATCTCATCGCCCTTCCAACTAAATCCCAGATCGGCAAAAACGGCATCACCGCCTCCTATGCGCATCGTAAATCCATCCATCATATGCGGGTACTCCATCTCATTATCCAGAAAGGTCCGTGTTTCATTATATCTGTCTACCACAAAATCCATCTGTTCGGAGCTGAAAAAATTTAGGTTGTACCCGAATGCCATATATCCGTTCTGCGCATACAGAGCATAGCTCAGAACACAGAGAAAAGTTGTTATCGTGTGCTTTTTCATATTCTCAAATGTATTAAAAAAAAGCGCATTTTTGCAACCATGCGCGCCGAGATACAAATGCAACATATTCGCAATGCGATTACCGCTTATTCCGGCGACGTTCCCCTGGCGACCTATCTCAAGCAATTTTTTCGCGAACATAAAGAAATGGGTTCGCGCGACAGGCGCTTTTATAGTTCCGTTATATTTACCTATTTCCGCTTAAAAGGCAACAGACCGCATAACGAGCGGATTATTGTGGATGCTGCCCAAAAAACCGACGATGCTGAGGTGTTCTTTGCCTATTGGGACCCGCGTATGGAAAAGGTTGAAAAGGATGGACAGCATTTTTTTCCTGTGCAAGATTCCATAAGTGCAGCGTTAGATGTGCCAATGCTTCTGCAGGCAATGGAAAAACGACCCTGCACGTGGATACGATGTTCTGCAGGCAGAAAAAAAGAGGTCATTGCCGCATTCCAAAAAGCGGGACTGGTATTTGAAGTGCATGGCAATGCGATCAGCATGGACATGCACTATCCATTGCAGGAAATGGAATTATTTGCCGATGGTGCTTTTGAGATACAGGATATAGCATCGCAACAAGTGGTGGAATTATGTAAGCCCAAAAAGAATGAGTCCTGGTGGGATTGCTGTGCGGGCTCGGGCGGAAAAAGTTTATTATTGCTGGAAGAGGAGAAGCAGATCCTGCTTTTTGTCAGCGATAACCGGGACAGTATTCTCCGCAACCTGCAGGAGCGCTTCCTGCGACATGATGTGGTAAATTATAACACGGTTCCCTTAGATATTGAAACCGCCAATGAAAAGCAATGGAATCGCATTCCGGTTTTCGACCATATTCTGGCAGATGTTCCTTGTTCCGGTTCGGGGACCTGGGCGCGCACGCCGGAGTGGTTGCATTTTTTTACAAAAGAAAAGCTGGAGTACTACGTACGCAAACAACGGAAGATCATACAAAATATAGTGCCTAAAGTACAAACGGGTGGGACCATCATTTATATCACCTGCTCGGTGTATACTGATGAGAATGAAGGCAACATAAGTTGGATGGAACAAAATCTCTCTGTAAAGTGCATGGAAAAAAAATATTTTGCATACGCCGACAGAGGTGGAGATATTTTATTCGGCGCTGTTCTGCAAAAAAAGTAATGGTCATTTTACCGTGAAGCGGTCATTCATGCGCAGTACCCTTCCCTGAAAAGAGATCGGCACCTGATCTTTCCCATAAATGCTTTTCCGGTAAGCCTGAATATGCACATGTGGTTCTATGGAGAACCCTGTATTTCCGGCCAGGCCAATGGGATCTCCGGTACGCAACTGTTGGCCATTGCTCAC
>JAWKLB010000033.1:0-34406 GCA_041392955.1 Chitinophagales bacterium
TCTCATTCACCAGGATGAAGTGGTGATGCTGTTGCCCATACAAGCGGGAGATTATACAGATTTTTATTCCAGCATAGTACATGCGACCAATGTAGGCAAGATGTTCCGTCCGGATAATCCACTCATGCCCAACTGGAAATATCTTCCGGTAGGATATCACGGCCGCACAAGCAGCATAGTAGTATCAGGAACAGACCTGTATCGCCCAAAAGGACAGATGATCGACAAAGATGGCGAAGCGCCCTATTTCGGCCCGACCAAACAATTGGATTTTGAACTGGAAATGGCATTCATCACCTTCGATGGTGAACCACTTGGTGAGCAGATCAGCACAGATGAAGCAGATGATTATATATTCGGCATGGTCATTTTTAATGACTGGAGCGCCCGGGATATTCAGCGTTGGGAATATGTACCACTAGGTCCGTTCCTCGGAAAAAATTTCGGGTCCAGTATTTCTCCATGGGTAGTAACACTGGATGCACTGGAGCCCTTCCGTGTTGCCGGAGAGAAACAAGATCCTGAAGTATTACCTTATTTACAATATACCGGCGATAAGAATATTGATATTCATCTGGAAGTATATATACGCCCGGAAAATGCAAACAAAGAATTGATCTGTTCTTCCAATTATAAATATCTCTATTGGAACATGGAGCAACAACTGGCCCATCAAACGGTAAATGGCTGCAATGTGCGCGCAGCTGATATATATGCCAGCGGGACCATATCTGCACCTGACCCGAAAGGCTATGGCAGTATGCTTGAACTGACAATACGCGGCGCACATCCGATAACCTTATCGGATGGCACTATGCGCAAATTCATCGAAGATGGCGACACCGTAATGATGCGGGCATGGAGTGAAAAAGATGGTATCCGTGTCGGGTTTGGAGATGTGAGGGGAAAAATATTACCTGCAAAATAAACTGTATATAGTAAGATGAAAATATTTCCGTTAGAAGTACCGGTGCCGCGCAGGCATCAATATTTATTGGGATGTATTTCTCCCAGACCTATTGCTTTTGCCAGCACGATGGACAAGCAAGGCAATCCGAATGTATCGCCTTTTAGTTTTTTCAATTGCATCGGCAGTAATCCACCTATTGTGGTATTTTCTCCGGCACGCAGCGGCAGGGATAATACGACGAAAAATACATTAGATAATGTAGAAGAGACCCGCGAGGTGGTTATCAATATCGTGAATTATGCCATGGTGCAGCAAATGAGCCTGGCCAGTGCCCCGTATCCGAAGGGTGTGAATGAATTTGAAAAAACCGGTCTCACGCCCATACCCTCAGAATTGGTAAAGCCGTATCGCGTTAAAGAATCGCCGGCCCAACTGGAATGTAAAGTATTGGATATCATTAAAACAGGGACAGAAGGTTCTGCAGGAAATATTGTGATCTGTGAAGTGGTGTGTATGCACATTGACGACCGTGTTTTGGATGAAGAAGGAAAAGTATCTCCCTATTTATTTGACCAGGTGGCCCGCATGGGCGGTGATTATTATTGCAGGGTCATTCCCGAAAGCATTTTCAAATTACCGCAACCAAAGGATACTTCCGGCATAGGTGTGGATGCATTGCCTGCCGCTATTCGCAACAGTACCATTCTCACAGGAAATGATCTGGGAAAATTAGGCGTCATGACCGCTATACCGCGCATTGACGAAGCAGAACCCTACCTGCAGGAAGCAAACGGCCTCACCGTGGAAGAGCTGCACAAACGTGCACATAGTATGTTGGAAGAGGGAAAAGTATATGAAGCATTTTGCCTGCTCATGGTCAAAGACTGAGCAATCATGTATAAAAAATAACGGGCACCCCTGCGGGGTGCCCGTTTCACATATATTCAATCCCCATTATACAAAGATCATGTGTGTGCCTTTGCCTTTGGCGTGTTCATAGAATTCACCAACGGTTATGATATCATCCAAACCTTCATACAGATCATCTTTTTTCAGTTTGAACATATCGGCGGCCAATTTGCATCCATGCATTTTCACACCGGATGCAGATAGAATATCCAGGAACTCATGCACGGTCGGGAGGTCCATATCTTCCATTTGTTTGCGCATCATCCGGCTGGCATAAGATTCCATACCGGGCAGTCCGCCCAATAAAGTAGGGATATGCATTCCCGGATTACCTACGGTTGCAATGTGCAAGTGTTCGAGGCGTTTTTTGTTAACGGCATCCAAGCCGAAAAAGGTGAAGAAAATTTCAGCTTCTATGCCTTCCATGCGTGCGCCATTTGCCATAATGAAACAGGCATACACGCTGTCAATACCGGCTTTGGAAAGAATGAAACACATTTTTTTAATGGGTTCTACTTTTTCTTCCATTTCTTTAACCGGGGCTTCTTTTATCAGTACGTCTTCCATGACTATGATTTTAACTGTTTACATTAAATACAACTTACAGGTTTCGGTATACCGGCGATCTTTGACGCTTTTTTGAGCGGTCCGCCGGGAAACAGGCTGTAGAATTCTTTGATATCGGTTACGCCGCTGTTTCCTACTTTGCGGATAGTGAGCGGAACGTTATGAGTGAATTGGTATTGCAAGTAATTGATCACATCCCAGTGTTTGGGTGAGAGGTCACCCACGCCTTCTTCTTCGGCGATCACTTGCGCAACGTCTTTGTCCCATTGGGTGAAATTGGTGAGATATCCTTCTTCGGTCACCAAGATCGGTTTACCATTGATCAGCTTTTCCATACAAATGTTTTTATTGGTTATTGAATATTGTTTTTTTATTCTGCTTCATGCGGGATCTTTTTTCCTGCTTTCTGCATGTTCGGATGAATGAACGGAATCGTTCTGCCGCGCATCAATACATTCCAGTAGATCCATTTAAATCCGAGTTTGCCCATGTGGTTCAACATGGATTCTTCCATGAGCGACATCGGTCCTACTCCGGCAAAGGGAAAAGTTCCTTCCACCGGCTCCTGCTCATAATTGAAATCGATGAGCAAAGCTTTGTGGTTCCCTGTTTCTACGAAGCAATTCGCGTGTCCGTCGAAATGTGCTTTTAATGCTTCTCCATGTATGTAGTGCAGGATGTTTTCTGTGAGGATCTCAGATTCAAAGTGTGCTACAGAACCGGCTTTACTTGCCGGCAATGCAGTAGCATCACCTATGGCGAAAATGTTGTCCTTCACAGTTGTCTGCAAAGTATGTTTATTGGTAGGCACATAATTCAGGTCATCGCCAAATCCGGAACGACCTATACAGGCGGCACCTTTATTTAAAGGAACGGTTACCAGCAGATCAAAATCTACTACTTGTCCACCGTAATCCAGTAATTGTTTGTTTTTATTGTCGATCCGTTCTACATAAAAATCTGTCACCAGTTTAATGCCTTTTTCCTCAATGAGGTGGCCGAGTTTTTTAGCGGCGAATGGTTTGGTAAAGGCTCCGCTCAGTGGCGTAACATAGGTGATCTCCACTTCTTCGCGCATCCCTTTGTGTTTGAAAAAATCGTCAGCCAAAAATGCGAACTCAAGCGGGGCAACCGGACATTTTATAGGCATTTCAGTAATATGGATGACCATTTTACCACCTTCCCAGAATTCCAGTTTATCATGTAAAGCTTTGGCCCCTTCGAAACTGTAGAAATCAAAAATGTCTTTATGCCACAGTTCTGCCTGCATACCTTCCACTTCTTCCGGGGCTATATTGCAGCCGGTCGCGATGATCAGAATATCGTAAGGAAGTATGGTGGTGTCTTTCAGGATTACTTTGTTCTCTTCCGGTACAACTTTGTCGATCTCCTTATTGATATATGTTATACCGTGGGGTATGAATTTCTGTATCGGTTTTTGAATCTCCTGTTCATCATAAATACCGAAGGGAAGAAAGAGAAATCCGGGTTGATAATAATGTGTGACGGCTTCATCTACTATGCTGATATTCCACTCGTCGGCATGCAGTTTATGTTTGAGGTGATTCGCCATCATCGTCCCTGCGGAACCTGCACCCAGTATCAGAATATTTTTTGCTGCCATGATCCTTGCTTTTGTTTTGCATGACAAAAGTATCCTTCAAGTCACTTGACTTTCCGTGATAAGTATTCCGAACGAAAGTGATAATGGTCACCGGGAAAGGTAACGCGGATCAGTTATTCCCATTGGGGCAGTTCCTTAGCCTTGTCGCGCTTTTTACTATTCCATTGTATGGGTTTCACAACCTCATCATAGATAAAAGAAATGGGATTCATGATGGGGTTGGGAGCCTTCGGGACCGTGTCGATCTCTGTAGGCCCTTTGATACCGGGAATGGGCTGCATAACATAGCGCTGCTGTTCCTGATAGGCCAGAAAGGCATCGCGAAATTCCTCTTTCGAAGGCCATGGGTAGATGGTTACTTTATCTAAAGTGATGGTATCGTTGCGCAGAAATACAGCTATAGATACGATGGTGTTGATACCTGTGTCGGGGACAACAAAATATTTGGATTTATATCCCAGTGCAGAAAATTCCACTGTATCCAGTTTGTTCGCTACGATGGAGAAGAAGCCATTTGCCCCTGCTTGTACGGCACGTTCTTCACCATAAATGCCTACACGGGTATATGCAACAGGCAACATAGTGGTCTCATCCGTGACAATACCGGAAAGCTGCACTAACTGTGCATTTGATCTGTTCGAGAACAGCAGTACACCGAAGGTGATCCATATGGAAATGCGCATGCGCGCCGCAGGAGACATCTGGTAAAAACGAATAATGCTGCAAGTTATGATATGTTGGGTGAGATATACTGTTTCTTGAGGTTAAAATACATTAACATTGGGGAAGAGACGGGTGTTGAATGGGGGAATGGTGCATTTTGTGCGAAGGATCAATGACAAAGGACAGAGTCGCAGTCACAGTCGCAGTCGCAGTCCTGACTTAATTATGAGTACAGCTAATAATTATGGACCTAACTCCTAACCCTTAACTCCTAACTGAATTTAAGTGAATGGTGAGTAGTGAGTAGTGAATAGTGAATGGTGAATGGTGAATGGTGAATTTCAGCCGTTTGTGTTGAATTGGACCATGTAAAGAGTGCTTGATAACAATTAATATGGTTCTAACCTGACCATCATCTGACCTGTCAATAGCACCACGGTTACACTTCGCTATCTTGTAGTCAATAACATAGAACATCCTTTTTTCGCGAACTTTATTTCATCTTTGCATATAAATCATTTATATGGATCCGGTTGAAGGCAATTTGCATCATATGCGTGAAAATTATGGAGAGGGGAACCTGGATATGGATTCCATTTTCCCGTCGCCGTTCATGCAGTTCGAAGTTTGGTATCAGGATGCGAGCAATGCGAACATCGCTGAACCAAATGCCATGGTATTATCAACTGCAACAAAAGACGGACGGCCATCTTCTCGTGTGGTGTTGCTCAAAGAATACAACAACAAGGGATTTATTTTTTTTACCAATTACGAAAGCCGGAAAGGCATCGAAATTGCAGAGAACCCGTATGCTTGTCTGAATTTCTGGTGGCCACCACTGGAACGTCAGGTTCGGATCGAAGGGGTGCTTGAAAAAATACCGGCAGCCGACAGTGATGCCTATTTTTATTCCCGGCCGAAGGGCAGTCAGGCAGGTGCCATCGCGTCGCCACAAAGCAAGGTCATTGAAAGTCGTGCATGGCTGGAACAAACCTTTATCCGCATTCAACTCGAGCAGGAGATCAAACGCCCGGATCATTGGGGTGGATATATATTACGTGCAGAGAGGATAGAGTTCTGGCAGGGAAGAACAAACCGTTTGCACGACCGTTTGCTCTATTCCATACAGGATGATGCAAGCTGGACGGTTGTGCGTCTGGCACCCTGATCATGCTTTCCCGGCATACTTATCTGTCCAGGAGCCCTTTATTTGTTTCTTATATGCAGAGGCTTGTAAAATCTCCAGAAATTTTTCACGCGGGATATCGGTAGCACCCAATGAGCCAAGATGTGCATTATATACCTGACAATCGATACAGGTAAATCCCTGTTCCAACAAAAAAGAACATAGTGCGATCAATGCAAATTTGCTGGCATTGCTCGCATAACTGAACATACTCTCGCCGAAAAACATTCCTCCAAGAGCGACACCATATAATCCGCCAACGATTTGTTCACCTGCATATACTTCTATGGAATGCGCATAGCCCAAAGTATGTAAATGCACATATGCTTCGATAAATGTTTCATCAATCCAGGATTCTGTTGTACCCTTCCTTTCTACTGTAGCACAGGCGCGCATCACGGTCTCGAATTGCGTGTCCATGCGCACGGTAAAAACTTTTTGCCGCCACATTTTCTGCATACTGCGGGAAATGTTCAATGTATCAGGGAACAGAACGCATCTTGGGTCCGGTGAGAACCAAAAGATCTCATCATCGAGATTGAACCAGGGAAAAATACCGTTGCGATATGCGAGTAATAACCGCTCAGCTGAAAGATCGGCGCCGATGGCAAGTAATCCATCCGCCTCCGCATGTTGTGGTTCGGGAAACCAAAGTGTTTCGTTGAGTTGCCAGACCGGCATGATCACTCCAGGGTTGCGTTGATGCCTCTGTCAACCAATTGTTCGCGCATGGGAGATAAGGTAGCACGCGCACCTTCACGCACTGCATATTTACCCTTATAATGTATTATGTATGCGCACTGTGTAGCTTGTTCCGTAGTATGTCTGCAAATCTCGACAAGGCTTTCGATCACCCAATCAAATGTGTTGACTTCATCGTTGTGCACAACAAGACGCACACCGATGGCATCATCGATGAGGGTATCAATATCTGTTCTTTCCTGTGTCAGCACTTTAGGCATAATGGAACAATCCCGGTGTAAAGATACGGATATGTATAAAAAGGAAGCGGAATAATATCTGCTATCATTCCGCTAAATATTTGGCACCTTTGTGTTATATGGAATCAAAAGCAGGAAGAACATTCAGGAAAATGGCGGCTTCGCCTTTACTTTTCCGTTTGTATCTGCTCCGCACAATACCTCTGGCCTTTGTAGCAGGTTTGCGTGTCCGTTCTTTCAACGATACCACCTCAGTGGTTTCTGTGCCATATAGTTGGAGAACACAAAATCCGTTCCGAAGCACCTATTTCGCCGCTCAGGCCATGGCTGCAGAAATGAGCACAGGAATACTGGGCATGTACGCTGTGCGCTGCGCTCCGGAAAAAATATCCATGCTGGTTTTATCCGTAGAAGGACAATTCACGAAAAAGGCTGCCGGCCGATTATTCTTCACCTGTTCCAATGGTGCGGAATTCCGGGAAGCCATTGCCGCATGCATGGCGGACGGCGAGCCAAGGACCGTGGAGGCAAAAAGCATAGGAACTTTACAAGATGGCACTATTGCGGCTACTTTTACCGTTATCTGGACATTCAAAGTAAAAAGAGGGAAATGAAATACACAGCAGTCCTTTTAGCAGCAGGTTTTATTTTATGCATATCCTGCAATAGAAATACCGGCGAAAAAAACAATACGGAGGATATGGAACTGAGCAGTAATTCGCTCAACGAGGATCCTATGAATATTACGGCAGAGGACCCCTTTCGCAACCAGCCGAATGCGCTGTGCACCATCATACGGAAAATAGGTCCATCCCTATATGGAGGAAAAGATGTGCAGGCCGCAGAAAAATATTGTCTGCTCGATATCTGTATTGATAATATCACCAATCCCGACCTCACGATTAACCTTGGCGATGCATCTACCATGGTCACCGCTTATTTTGCTGTGATAAAAATATTCGACAGTGCTGAAGAAGCCAAACAATATGCAGCTGATCACCAAATTCAGGATGTGCTGTTCACAGATTAAAACATTTTGTATCCCGCAATAAATTGGTATTTTCATAGCTGAAAGAAACGCACTATGAAAAACCCGATCATCTTTTTTGCTGCAATTCTCCTGTGGAGCAGCTGCGGAATTAAAAAGAACAATGCCGCCGGTGGCGAGACCGCCGAAAAATTTTACAAAGATCTGCAGACCTATCAACTGGATTCAGCCATGTCGCTCATTTCCACAGAACGCATGAGTGCTGATGCATTGCAAGAATGGAAAAAAACGCTGAATAATAACCTTTCCCTGTTCGGAGATCTGGTCAGCTGGGAGAAGGCTAGCGGTTGGAATATCAGCACATCTACCGATAATGGGACCACGATGTACATTAAATACGATACCAAATATGCGCACGCGCACACTTCAGATTCACTGACGCTGCATAAAGATGACGACGGGATGATGCGTGTGATCGGATTCAACTGGACCATTTTGCAAGCCGATTATATCGATAATATCAACAAGAGTGAAGACCTTGTCGAGGCTTATATGTATGCAATCCAGTCAGGCAATTTTGACATGGCATATGATTACGTTGGATATCGCGGAACAGAAACATCTAAAAGTGAATGGTTAGGGATGTTGCGCAGCACATCTGCACAAACAGGGAAAATATCTGAATTTCAGGTTTTGCATGAATCCTCTACCTGTAATATACTGGGCGATGAAGCAGAACATCCGGGGAATTATTACAGCGTATATGTCAATTCCAATTGTCCTTCCTCCACTATCCGCGAATCGATATTGGTATATCAGCCGGATTATAACGCCCCGTTGAAGGTGATCAGCCATTACAGGGATCAACTGTAGCAGGAGGAATGAGGAATAAGGAATAAGGAATGAGGAATAAGGAATGAAAAATACCCCCCGGTAGGCGGATCACCCACAGAGGGAATGGTGAGAGCTGAAAAAAATAACTCTTATTCTTAGACAGTATACTAATTAATAATTTCTCTTTAAAGAAAGAGGTAAACATATGTTTAAAGATGAGTATGCTTACTAAACTGTGTCAATTTAGAAATGACTACTAAATTGACGACAAAATGGAAAAAGAAATTTGATTTCGAAGAATTTGCCAGGCAGGCGGCAGAGCAACTGAAGCAAAAGAAGCCGCTAACGGGCAATGATGGTGTATTTACGCCATTATTAAAACGCATTCTGGAAGCGGCCATGGAAGGTGAGATGGATGCCATCTTGAAGATACCAGAACGACGAAAAGAACCGGCGCAATGGCCGCGCGCGCCAAAAATATTCAAAGCTCGTTGGGCGGCTTTGAAATTTTACTCCCAGGACCGGAATGCGACGTTTGAACCGATGGCGGTAGAGAAGCGCCAAACGACCATCAGCACAGACATTGACCGACAGATCATCAGCTTATTCAGTATGGGAGCCAGTTACTCAGACATCCAGCGGCATGTTGGGGAGATGTATGGCATTGAAATATCCGATGGGACTCTGACGGCGATAACCAACAGGATCTTACCGGAGATCAAGGAATGGCAAAATAGGCCATTGGAGAATATTTATCCTGTGATATGGCTGGATGCGATGTATTTCAAAGTGAGGGAAGATGGGGTAGTAAAAACCAAAGCCATTTATTCTATACTTGCCGTATCACTGGAAGGTCAGAAAGAAGTGATCGGGATTTATTTTGGGGATCATGAAAGCGCTTCATTTTGGCGCCAGGTGCTCAACGATCTTCAGACAAGAGGTGTTGTTGATATTTGCATAGCCTGTATAGACAATCTAAAGGTTTTGCTGATGCGATAAGGATATGTATCCAAATACGGAAGTTCAACTCTGCCTGGTGCATCAAATGCGCAACAGTATGAAATATATGAACTGGAAAGACCAGAAAGAAATGACATCTGATCTAAAGAAAATATATCAGGCAAACAATGCGGATATAGGGCTGCATTTACTGGAACAAGCCGAGCAAAAATGGGGTAAAAATACCCGCCGGTTTTCAAAAGTTGGCGAACAAACTGGGACCGGTTAGCTACTTTTTACAAATATCCGGCTGCACTTAAAAGAATTATTTATACCACCAATCCAATAGAAAGCTTCCATCGCATGGTAAGGAAAGTCACAAAAACAAAAGGAGCCTTCACCAGCGAAGACGCTATAATCAAGCAAATTTACCTTGCAACCATTAACGCAAATACCAAATGGGCAGGAACAATGTTTGGTTGGAACACGGTTAGAAATGAATTAAGTATTTATTTTGGTGACCGATTATTAAACCCTGACACAGATCATTAAGCACTACCTTAAAGATGAAACCCTTTCCTTTTTCCTTTTTCCTTTTTCCTTTTTCCTTTTTCATTTTTCATTTTTCCTTTTTCCACCCTACGGGTGATCCGCCTAACTGCGGACATCTTTCCACCCTGCGGGTGGTCCGCCTACCGGCGGACATCTTTCATTTTTCATTTTTCATCTTTCATCATACTCTTTTATAAAAAAAAACGCACCCTATCTTGGATGCGTTTTATTATTTTATTCGTTCAGCTTTACCTGATCGCAATATTCACATAATCGCGTTGCTGCGCTCCGACATAGATCTGGCGCGGGCGACCGATAGGTTCACCTTGTTCGCGCATTTCTTTCCATTGTGCAAGCCAGCCCGGCAATCGGCCCAAGGCAAATAATACGGTGAACATCTCTGTCGGGAATCCGATCGCACGATAAATGATACCGGAATAGAAATCGACATTCGGATATAATTTGCGTTCAACAAAATATTCATCACGCAGGGCAACCTCTTCCAGTTTTTTAGCGATATCGAGTACCGGATCGAAAATGCCGAGTTTATTCAGCACATTATCACAAGCTTCCTTGATGATGCGGGCACGCGGATCGAAATTTTTATACACGCGGTGACCAAATCCCATCAGGCGGAAACTATCATCTTTATCTTTCGCTTTCTCCACGTATTTCTTCACATTGCCGCCATCATTCTTGATGCGTTCCAACATTTCTATTACTTGCTGATTAGCACCGCCATGTAACGGGCCCCAGAGTGCCGCAACACCGGCTGCAACAGATGCATAGGCGTTCGCCTGGCTGCTGCCTACCATGCGCACAGTAGATGTGGAGCAGTTCTGTTCGTGATCGGCATGCAGAATGAGCAATTTATCGAGCGCATCCACGATAACCGGATCCGGTTCATAATCTTCGGTGCGCATACCGAAGGTCATATACAGGAAATTCGTAACGTAATCGTATTTATTCAATGGATACATGATGGGATGACCAACAGATTTTTTATGTATCCAGGAAACGAGTGTCGGCATTTTAGCGAGGATACGGATAATGGTAAGATCCATATCTTCTTTGGAGGCATTGGGATTCAAAGAATCCGGATAGAAACTCGATAAAGTACACATCAGCGAGCACAACTGGCCCATAGGATGTGCGAAGGAGGGGAATCCGTCAAAAAATTTCTTTACGTCTTCATGTACCAGGGTATGGTGCATGATCTTATCCGTGAATTCCACAAATTGTTCATTGGTAGGAAGTTCACCGTATAACAAGAGGTAGGCTACTTCAATGAAGTTCGATTTTTCGGCAAGTTGTTCAATGGGATAACCGCGATAACGCAAAATACCTTTTTCACCATCGAGAAAAGTGATCGCACTTTTTGTTGCACCGGTATTTTTGTAACCGCTATCCAGAGTGACAAAACCGGATTGATCGCGCAATTTATTAATATCGATGGAAGCTTCGCCTTCTGTTCCAACGAATACCGGTAAGGTAACCTCTTTATCACCGAGGGTAATGACTGCTTGGTCGGGCATACTAGTCTTTTTCTTTGCCAATTTCGGGAGCTTTAATGTGGCACAAAGATACAAAATAGCCCCTTGAGAAGAAAGCAATTGCCCGATATGGTACTAGCGGGGAGTTTTGTTTGCGGACCCGGGTTATGGCCGCATGCCGGTCCTACTCAATGGGCGTGTATCGTAAACCTATCGAAGTGTGTCACCAGATAGAAGATAATGGTGAGGAAAATACCACCCATGATAGTGATCTTGACCCACTCCGGCATGTTCTTTACGATGCGGTAGGTCAGAATACCACATAGTATTCCGGGCAGGCCAAAGGTTACCATTGCTACCGGATAATACCGGTTGAAGGACAATGATTTTGGCAGGTAAGGGATCAATACCATGATAAAAAAGATGTAGAATCCAATATAAAAGAATCCTTCCCAAAACATGTTGGGTTCGAAGGGTTGTTCTTTTTGCTGTTCTTGTTTATCTATTTCCGTCACGGGACAAAGGTAAGGAGGAAATCAGATTATTAATCGGCATTTCCGATGTAATATGTAATTTGGCGGCATGCAGAAATGCACACACTGCGGGACGGTCAACCCCATGGATGCCAGGTATTGTAAAAGCTGCGGCAATCCTATGACCTTCGCCATTGCGGCCAAACGATCTTTTTTTAAACGCCTGCCGTCCTGGGCATGGATACTGATCATAGTGGCCGGCATCGCCCTGGGTCTGTTTTTGATCATCGGGGGCTTTGTGGCACTGGCCACGGTTGAAGGCGTTGCGAGTCTGGTGCTGCTTACCGCAGGCTTAATAGGTTTTGGCATCATTCCATTAAGAAAACCTGAACCGGCCGTTGCATTTACCCGAGCCATCGGTATCAGCTTTTTTGCGTTGATGGGTGCAACGGTTGACCAAACGGGCAATTTTGTGTACAACAAACCAGTAGAAATGGTTTGCTGCCCAACGGGCACTTCTTTGGAACGGCAGGAAGATGTTTCCAATCCGGTTCCCGGCTCAACCTATATACAACAAGATTTTACCTGTTGGGATGAAAACGGTTCTCCTGTTAAATCCATAAATGTGTTTGCTGTTCTGGGCATCCGCTTTTTGGAGTATATATTTCTTGGATATCTGCTGATCGGATTGCGGAGAGTACTCTGGTCTGTAAAAAATAAAAGCGCCTGACCGCTCGTTCAGTCACCATGCTCAAGAAATTAGGATTTCTCCTCCTGCTTATAGTGCCCATCGCCGCAAGGGCACAATTCATTTCCCTGCGCGCGACCAATGCTTCGCAATTTCTGGGCGATAATTTATATGATGCAGATCTTTCCAGGGCCATAGGTGCAGAGGCTTACTATTCCAAAGGCGTATCCTTTATTCCGTACAATATCAATTACATCGCAGGACTTTCCTTTCAACAACTGGATGATCAGATGGGTATATTTGCTGCTACCGGACTGGCTTATATTCTTCGGGTCCCTTCGGGATTCAGTGCAAACAATCCGGAAAGTGTAACGTATACGACCAGCAACTGGCTGAATTTTGCAGATGTAACAGCATACAATGGCGTATTGCTGGATGACAGCACCTATCACTATGCTTTTGCCATCGAATTGGGATATGATATCGGTTATGCTTTTACAAAAACACTCTTTTTGCACACAGGCTTCGGCGCACGGTATAATATCATACCCGATGGCAAAGAAGATCCGTTGATACAGGCCAATTCTCTGGATATCATGATAAAAGCGGGATTGATCTGGAAATTCAAACGCAAATATTTCAAGCCCTGACCCTGCTCTGCCTGCAGCGATCCCGCTATCGGAGTCCGTAACCATTTTTCCATATCCCCCGAATTCGGTATGTTTAGCAACAGATTCTGACCATACTTTTGCTGCTCATATGGATATCAAAGTAGCCTTGTTCGACGACAACAAACATCTCAGGGAAAGTTTGCTTATGCTGCTCGAAAGTACGGAAGGTCTGCAATGTACCGGAGTGCATCCCGACTGCAGAGACATGCTTATGCACCTGGAAATAGAACAACCCGATGTTGTTCTGATGGACATTGAAATGCCGGGAATGAATGGAATTGAAGCGGTGAAGCTGATCAAAAATCAATTTCCTTTCATGCAGATATTGATGCAAACTATGTTCGACGATGATGATTTTGTATTCGAGGCCATCTGCAATGGCGCCTCGGGATATATTCTGAAAACGACCACACCGGGTGGGTACACCGAAGCCATAAAAAATGTGTTTGCAGGTGGTTCTCCCATGTCGCCATCTATTGCCAGAAAGGTATTTGAGCTGTTCAAAATGAATCTCTCCAAAACGCAGGGTATAGATTATCATCTCACAGAGAAAGAAAAATCGATACTGCAATGTCTGGTGCAAGGCAAAAGCTATAAAATGATAGCCGAGGAGTTATCCATATCCACGGAGACAGTAAAAACACATATGAAAAATATATACGCTAAATTGCATGTCAATTCAAACACCGAAGCGGTAGTGAAAGCTATTCGCGATAAAGTGATCTAATAGATGTAGAAATATGTGCAGACGGATCCCCGGTTTCTATTTTTTTATTGCAGTCTTCTGCTGCATGCATATCCAACAAGTACATGCACTTTCCAATACGGATTCTATTCTACAGGTTATCGGAAGTACAAAAGATCCTGCTGTTCTGGCTCAGGCATATGGTGATTTGGCATTCGCGCTGCATCGACAGGAGCCCGACAGTGCCATCCGGTATGGAAACAAGGCCATCGATATTGCCATCAAAAATGATCTGAAACAGTATTTACATCCGGCATACAATGCTATTGGCCTTGCATATCAGAGCAAAGGCATGTATGCACTTTCTATCCAGATGCTGGAAAAACAATTTCCGTATATAGTTGGCGACACCGTCAGCCTGGCACGCGCATACCACAATATCGGCCTGTCATACAAGTTCCTGGATAACATGCAATCCGCTCTGGAGAATGAGATAAAAGCGGCATCTCTTATGGAAGGCATCCACGACCCCACCACGTTAGGTGCTATTTATTATTCGATCGGAAACATATATCGCAATATGGGTGATTATACCCTGGCATTGAAATATTTGCAGAATTCATTGAACACTTATCAGGATGCAAAAAAAACCGGTACTAAAAATCTGGACATTCTGATCACCAATACTTATGTGAGTATCGGCAATCTGTATCAGGTGCAATATATCATGGACAGTGCGCTCGCATATCATCAGAAAGCAATTTCCCTGTATCAGGAACTGGGTGATAAGTACAATATGGCCATTGCCTATGAAACCCTGGGTGATGATTTTATGATCAAAGCACAGTATCCCGAGTCACTCGAAAATTATACAAAAGCCAAGGACCTGATGGCGGGATTGAAATCAGAAATCGACGTAGGCTATGAATTGTATAAAATATCGTATTTGTATCATCTGCAAAAAGAATATTCGAAGGCTTTACAACTCACCGATTCCGCATTGGCCATTTTCACGCGCAACGGAGCTGATAATTACCGGATGAATGTCTATGATATGCGCTATATGATCTATGACGCGAGCGGAAATGCGGCTGCAGCGCTGGAAAATTACAAACTGTATCAAACACTGAAAGACAGCCTGAACAATGCATCCCAACAGGAAGAAATATTGCGTCTGAAAGAAGAATTTGAGACAACCCAAAAGGAACAGAAAATAGAGAACCTGGAAACAGAGAATAAATTGCAGCTTGTCGAAAATCAACGACAGATCTTTTTCCGCAACATAGCATTTGGACTTATTATTATTTTGCTTGCCTTTGGTTTCGTGCTGTGGAATCGCTATCGCATCAAACAGCAATTGAAACAATTGGCGATCCGCAATGATATTGCCATTGACTTGCACGATGAAGTGGGCAGTTCCCTCAGTTCCATTAAAATGCTGAGCGAACTCGCCGCCAGCCAGAAAAGGGATTCCACGGTGCTTGAAAATCTGCTGGACCGCATTCATGGCAATGCTACAGAAACAGCCGAGCGCATGCATGATATTATTTGGATGATCAATCCAAAACATGATCATCTGGCGGATATTCTGCAACGCATGGAAAACTTCATGTTTGACATCTGCTCTCCGAAGGAGATAGCCTTTTCGCTGCACAAGCAGATAGATCCGGATATCAAATTGAGCATGTTGCAACGCAAGAACCTGCTCCTGATCTTTAAAGAGGCGGTGAATAATGCGGTAAAATATAGCGGCGCTGCAGAGATCAAAGCATCCGTATCCTATCAACAGGGAAACATTTCGCTTACTGTGTCCGACAACGGTTCGGGCTTCGATCCGAGTACGATCCAGCACGGCAATGGCCTGGACAACATGCAGTTGCGCACCAAAGAGGTGTCCGGCGACATCTCGATCAACAGCTCTTCAGCAAAAGGAACGCAGATAGACGTTCGATTCCCCGTTTAGCCATCCCCCGATTTCGGTATTTTACAGGTAGTGCCTTGCAGATAGCTTTGTTTGCATAAATACCATCAAAAAAATCTAAACGATGAAAAAGCTATTTACCCTTGGTACCGGACTGCTCATTGCAGGACTGTGTACATTGCAAGCGCAAACCAACACCTTTCCCGCCACGGGTAGTGTGGGCATTGGAACTACAACCCCGGCTTCCTCTTCCCTTTTGGAGATGTCGTCCACCACACAAGGATTTCTTGTTCCGCGTATGTCAAAAGCACAGCGTGATGCCATTGCATCGCCTACAGCGGGTTTGTTGATATACCAAACAAATTCGAAACCGGGTTTTTATTATTACAATGGCGCTGCGTGGACAGCACTCGCATCCAAAGGGGCAGCAACATCACTGAACAATCTTACCCCCACGGCGATCAATATGGATCTGATCCCTGCGACGGACAATACTATCGATCTGGGTAGTGCATCTCTCC
Organism: Chitinophagales bacterium; assembly: GCA_041392955.1. GTDB lineage: Bacteria > Bacteroidota > Bacteroidia > Chitinophagales > BACL12 > UBA7236. Next base: position 16,566 of record JAWKLB010000033.1, read on the forward strand.
GTTGGAATGAATTGTACGTGAACAGCATAAAATTTATGGACGGCACTACACAATCCACTGCAGGTGGTGGCGGCGGTACATATACTGCAGGTACAGGGATTAGTATAGCAGGTGGAGTCATCACAAATACAGGTGACACCAACGCTGCCGATGATCTCACCAATCTCACCGTACATGGTGGTGATGTATCCGGTGTTTACAGCAATTTACAACTCGTTTCCGGTTCGGTAGGCAGCAGCGAGATCGCTGACGGAAGTGTTACTTCAACCGATATCGCGAACGGAACGATCGCAGCGGCAGATCTGAGCAGCATGGGTGCAACAAGCGGACAGGTGATGCAATGGAATGGTACTTCCTGGGTTGCAACAACACCTGCTGCCGGAGCAGAAACAGATCCACAGGTAGGCAGTAATACCACAAATGGTGTTCCGCGTTGGGATGGCTCTGCACTTGTAACAGGTGGTATTGTTGACGATGGTGATAATATTTCTGTTGGTTGGAGCAATGGGATAGCATCAAATGCTACAGCCTCTTTTTACAATAATGAAAGTGTTTTCCCGGATGAAGATATCGCATTGAAAGGTGTGGACCAAACCGTGAGTGTGGGTGGTGCCGCAACAGTACATGCTGTTGGTTATTTAGGGTATAATACCAGCGACCTGGTTTTTCTTGATGCACCTGTATCACACGTTGGTGTTTGGGGAAATGCAAGCACTACGTCCAACTCAGCTTCAATGTATGCAGTGAATTCTTCCACCGGATCCACAAATTACGGTTTGATGGCCAGATGTGCCGGTGCCGGAACTACAAATATTGGTGTATATGCCAATGCCTACGGTGCAACAAATAATTACGGCGTTATTGTGCCCTCGGGTGGTGGACGTTCCGGTTTTAACTGGTCCTCTCCCAGTGCATTGGTTGGCATAAAAGGGAATGATACGGATAACGCATTGCGTGTGATCGGAACGGATTTCGTCACAGATTTTATTGTTGATGATGCAGGCCGTGTAGGTGTGCATGGCGATCCCGGTGCATTTTCGGCCAATTTCAATGTATATGGGTCCGCTTATGTGCAGGACAGATTGAACATTGGTGTTTCCGGCGCATTGTTGTATTCGATGCTGGCAGTGAGCGGAACGGATGAAACAGTTACCATCATGGGAACCAACCCCTATATTCAGATGAAGAATGCCGGTGCCGACGTTGGTTATCTGCGTGCAAACGGAACCGATCTGATGCTTGCAACAAATTCAGGTGTTACAGGAAAAGTTATTCTGCGTGCGAATGGTATCAACAGTATGTATATTGATCAGAATGGAAATATTGTAATGGGAAGTACAACGGTTGCGCCCAAAGCAGGATATAAATTAAGTGTGGATGGAAAAGTCGTTTGTGAGGAATTACTTGTGCAACTTTCTCCATGGCCTGATTATGTCTTCTCAGATGATTACTCACTGCGTGATCTTTCTGAAGTAGAGGCTTACATTCAGGATAATAACCATCTTCCCGGCGTGCCAACAGCACAGGAAGTGGAAAGCGAAGGATTAAATGTTGGCGAGATGCAACAGATCATGATGGAAAAGATCGAAGAGCTTACACTATATCTTATTGAACTGCAAAAGCAAAATGCCGCCTTACAAATAAAGATCGATGCTTTGCAATCTAATGCAGGTAACCATTAAATAAAAGGTTATGAAAAACAAGATCAAAATTTTCACGGCAATATGCCTCCTGCTGAGTTGTGTTCATCTCAGCGCACAGGAAGCGATCGAAATGCCACCCGATAAAATACCCGGTTGTGACGGGCCGATGCCGCAACAAACGATCTATTTGGATGAGAACAACAAAATAGCGCAGGATATGCTGAAAAAAAAGCAAACACAGACAGATGGTGTTGCCATGGCTACCGGCGGGTTTCTTGCATGGCCCCTGCGCATGACAGCCGATTATGAAGGCATCAATGGTGTGTATTCATATTTTTTCGTCAGCAATTATATCGATCAGTTCATCGGGGATTTTTATGCCGACGGTGTGCGCGGAGACTGGCGTTGTTTTGAAGGTGAAGATGCCAGAAATTATGATGATCACAACGGTGCGGATATAGTTCCCTATCCTTTTTCCTGGCAAATGATGGACGATGAAAGTCTGGATGTGATCGCAGCTGCAGATGGGGTGGTATTGGATGTATATGACATCAATTCTTTCGATCGCAATTGCGACACACCGCATGTGTTCATTATCAGTGATACGCTATTGAATCATGGATATGGCGGAAATTGGATCAGGATCCAACATTTTGATGCAGATCTTACGCAGACCATCTATGCGCATTTGAAACACGGGTCGTTGGCCGATATCCATCCCGGTGATACTGTCAGGCAGGGAGATTATTTAGGTAAAATTGGCAGTGCCGGAAATTCCTCCGGCCCGCACCTGCATTTTGAAGTTCATCAATACTCTGCCTATGAAGGAGGATGGCATTTGGTGGAGCCCTGGGATGATCCCGGAACCTATGGTGAAACCGATTGCAATCCCTGGCTGGACAACAGTTTATGGATAAATCAACTGCCCTATTACAATAAACAATTGATACGTATCACTACACATGATGCGAGTCCTGTATTCAAATCCTGTACGGCGTATGAATCGGGCAGCAATGAAGATGTGAATATTACCAATCACTTTAGTGCTGCGAGTATGAAGATCAGGATAGCCATCCGCGATCCCGAAGCCGGCGATCATATTGACATAGACATCTATACCAGTACCGGAACATTAAAATCATCTATAGATTATGATGTTCCCACCAGCAGGCAGATCGAAGATTATGAATGGACGCAAAGTATAGTGTTCTGGGCAAATGATACGTACCGGATCCGTGTTACGTATGATGGTAAAACGTATGACCATTATTTTACTGTCGGTTGTTCAGGAGATAAAATATACAGTGGTGCACAAAGCGGGCATAAAGGATTTATTTCCGGCGGCTCCATTAATTCGACCTCCACTATTTCAGGTAAGTGCAAACAATGTGTTATATCAGGCAGAAACATTTGTAAAGTTGAACAGTAGGATTTAAAGCGACTGCAAACTGCACCTTCAGGGCGCAGATTGACGATTGCACGATCGGCGGAATGAAAGAAGAACAGGAATTGGTGCAGGACGATCAGACATTGATCGTATTTCCAAACCCCACTTTAGGTGTTTTCACTATTGCCTATCAGCAACAATATGATTTCAGTGGTGAGCTTACTATTAGGGATGCCATGGGCAGACCTGTATATCATATGCCATTGGAAATCACGAACTCAGTGTACCAAAATGTGGACCTGAGCAATATGCCAAAAGGTATTTATTTTGTGGAACTCAAACAGGGTGCACAGCACAAAACAGAAAAACTTATATTACAGTAATTATTGCGTAACAGCAGTGCAAGGCCTTATCGGATCGATAAGGCCTTTTTGTTTTTTGGCACTTGTTTTGAACCTCTAGTATGCAGAACCAAAGCTCTGCAAAGATTGTTTACAATGCGTGCGAGATAACACTTAATAAACACAATGATTATGAAAACTACTGCTATTGGCGTATATACTACGCATGACAAAGCGGTTGAAGCCGCAAAGATCCTCAAAACACACGGGTTTAGCGATAAACAGGTGTCCATCCTCTGGCACAAGAAAGAAATAGATGAGGAATATCACCAACAGGAGAAAAAAATAACTACCACGGAAGCAGCAGAGATCGGAACAACTATTTCGATCGGCGGCGTTTTGGGTGTGCTTACCGGTATTGGCGTATTTGCCATTCCAGGCCTTGGATTTCTCTATGGTGCAGGTGCTTTAATAGGCGCTGTGGCAGGTGCTGATTTTGGTATCGTAGCCGGCGGCATCATCGGTGCCTTATCCATTTCCGGAGTGAAACGACATCATGAAGAAAAATATGATGCCGACCTGAGAGCCGGTAAATACTTAGTATTAGTACAAGGGGGAAAGGAAGAAGTGCAGCAGGCAAAATCATTGCTCGATGCACACGGCGAGCATGCCGGATTTGAAGTACATAGCTGAAATGTAGGATATTTTTTCCGCCTGTTGCAACCATTTCATAAATAGTACTCAGGGCAGTGTATTTGCATACCTGCATGTCAACAGCCCATGCTGTCAACTCCTTTCTGAATCCACACAATTCCACTTTGAACCTGCAATATATTCAAAGTGGCGAGATGACATTGCTGCGAAATATTTCCACACTGCAGTGGCAATAATACCCATGAAACATAAGCATTTTGCATACCCTGATCATACATGCAGGTGCTGCTCGCGAATATCGGTGCGCAAAAGCCGCCAACTTTAACAGAGGGGATACAGGTCATAGGCACGACGGAGTAGGAACCGTGGTTGTTTTCGTATCAGGCACGCACAATCCATGGGAGCAATCCGATTTCCGGATCAATGTTAATTGGTTAGACTATGAAAAAAACAACCTCCACTTTAACAAATAAAATACGTATAGCATTATCTATCCGAAAACGACCTAATAAATATATTGCCGAAGAACCATTGCGTTCAGAATTACTCAGTTCGGAACAGATGGCCGGATTGGCAAAGTCAATCGCAACCCAATATACCCTTGGTGATATGCACCAGCCTGATCAATTACTTAGCAGGCTGGATGATAATGAAAAGATCCTGATCAAAGTTCGAGATCTGGTTGTTGAATCTGTAAAAAATAAAAAACAGATCACTCCTGCAGGCGAATGGCTGATCGATAATTTTTACCTCGTAGAAGATCATATTCGCAATGCACGGATGCATTTACCCATGCGATACAGCGAAGGACTGCCGCAAATAATCAAAGACAAACAGTACGGAATTCCCCGCATATATGATCTGGTCCTACAAGTAATTGCCCATTCTGATGGTGCATTTGAACTCAGATCACTGGGGCAATTTATTACATCCTTTCAATCGGTTTCACCATTGAAAATAGGTGAATTGTGGGCAGTACCGATCATGCTCCGACTTGCCATTATTGAAAATTTACGCAGGATATCCACGGGAATCGCAATGGATTTAGAACACTCCAACACTGCTGATCAGTGGGCATCGCGCTTGATGGAAAAATACGAACAAGAGCCCAGAAACCTTATTCTGCTAATTGCTGAAATGGCTAAATCCGAACCGCCATTGACCAGTGCCTTTGTTTGTGAAATCTTTAGGCAATTGCGCGGCAGGGGTCCCGATCTGGCGCTTACTCTTCAATGGATCGAACAGCAATTAACAGATATAGGCTGCACGGTGCAGGAACTGGAAAACGAAGAATCACAAAAACAGGCAGCCAATCAGGTTTCAATGAGTAATAGTATAGCCAGTTTGCGGCTTCTGGGTTCTACAGATTGGCGGGCTTTCATAGAATCACATAGCATCGTTCAAAAAATACTTAACGGAGATCCGGGTGGCGTATTTCCGCAAATGGATTTTGAAACACGCGACACTTACCGCCATGTTATAGAAAACATAGCAAAAAAGAGCACTTTAAGTGAGCAGGAAATTGCATCGATCGCGCTGCAACTTGCAACAGATCCCAAAGCCGATACACCACGCAAGCAACACGTGGGATATTACTTGATCGACAAAGGTTTGCCCCAATTAAAAAAGGCTGCCAGCATGCGGGAAAGCACTTTTGAAAGATTTCAAAACTGGCGCAAAAAAGTGGCGTTTATAGAGTATCGGATCCATATTTTTTTACTCACATTCGTATTGAGTTTCAGTATCTTATTTAAGATATATAGCGAAACGCATACGCTATGGCATCTTATTGCATCCGCTTTGCTGATCATCTTACTGAGCAGTGAATTTGCTATTTCCATAGTCAATTTCTTCTCGACCATTTTTGTCCGTCCGCGAACTCTACCACGCATGAATTTCAGAGATCAGATTCCTGCTGCATGCAAAACATTGGTGGTGGTTCCGGCTATGTTGACAAGCAAAAAAGACATCGACGATCTGACCGAAGCTCTGGAGGTAAGGTATTTGGCAAATCGCAGCGAGAACTTGCATTTCGGCCTGCTCACTGATTTTACCGACGCAGATCAGGAACATATGCCCGAAGACGAGATCTTGTTGACACATATAGAACAACGCATAACAGAGCTGAACCGAAAGCATAAAAACAAACAGCGATTTTACCTTTTTCACAGGCCGCGTCATTGGAATGCAAAGGAGAATATCTGGTTGGGTTATGAAAGAAAAAGAGGAAAGATCTCTGAATTAAACGCATTGCTGCGAGGAACAGGTCATGATCGTTTTTCCAGTATTCTTGGGGATGTATCCATTTTCCCCTCCATTAAATACGTGATCACGATTGATACCGATACGCAACTTCCATTGGAAGCAGCATGGAAGCTGATCGGAAATATGGCACACCCGCTAAACCAACCTTTTTTTGACAGCACAAAAAAACGGGTAACTGAGGGCTATGGCATTTTACAACCGCGGGTTGCGATCACCCTGCCGGATATACGCAGTTCAACGTATGCAAGAATGAACGGAAATCAACCCGGCGTTGACCCTTATACAAAAGCTTCATCCGATGTATATCAGGATCTGTTTGGCGAAGGCTCCTTTATCGGCAAAGGCATTTATGATGTGGATGTGTTCAAACAGGTTTTAGAAAACAAATTCCCCGACAATCAGATCCTGAGTCACGATCTCCTGGAAGGATGTTATATCCGATCAGGATTGATCAATAATGTTCAGTTATTTGAAAAATATCCGGACACTTATCTTACTGACATGAAACGCCGCTCGCGATGGGTAAGAGGTGACTGGCAGATCCTTTCCTGGATATTCCCGAAAGTGCCCGCTCCGCACGGAATTAAAAACAAAAATCCACTTTCGGCACTGTCAAAATGGAAAATTTTTGACAATATCAGACGCAGTCTGGTTCCGGCAGCAGATGTTGCATTCCTGCTATTTGCCTGGATATTTCTCCCATCAGCATTTTACTGGACATTGGCAATTACCATCATTATCCTTTTTCCAATTTGCATAACGATCTTTTGGGATGTAATGAATAAATCTGCCGACACCCCTCTCAAGCACCATTTACGATCCAGTTTCAGGGATACCTCGGGTACTATTTCCAGGACCATCTTCAGTTTCATCTGCCTTCCGTATGAAGCCGTGGTAAACATCCTTTCCATTATGCATGCATCATACAGGTTGATCATTTCAAAACGAAAGTTACTGGAATGGACCACTTCATCAGAAATAGAATCCCGATTCAAAAACACTTTGGCCGGGAATTATAAAATGATGATTGCTGAGCCGGCACTTGGATGTATCGTATGTATTATTCTTATTGCGTATGTACCCGAACATTTGCTGACAGCCATACCCGTATTATGTTTGTGGTGTGTAGCTCCTATTGTGAGCTGGTGGACTTGTATTCCGGCACGGGATCAACTTGCCACGCTTTCAGATAATCAAAATATTTTTCTCCGCAAAACTGCCCGAAAAACATGGGCCTATTTTGAACAATTTGTTGTATCCGACGACAATTGGTTACCTCCTGACAATTTTCAGGAACAACCGTATACAGGAGTGGCACATCGCACTTCACCTACAAATATCGGCCTTTACTTGTTGGCAAATATCACAGCTGAACAGTTTCATTTTATCAGCACCAAACAATTTTTATTTCGCACTGAATGCACTTTACGCACCTTGCAAAAAATGAAAAGATTTAAGGGTCATTTTTATAATTGGTACGACACGCAAAGCCTTCAAATTTTGCAACCACCGTATATCTCAACCGTAGATAGCGGCAATCTTATCGGATATATCTTTTTGTTACGTCAATTCCTGCAGGCAATTCCGGAAGCCAAACTGATACCACCAAATGCCTTTACGGGCTTGCAGGACACCTTTCTGGTATTGCATGATACCCTGGAAACGGAGGATCGCCGGCATTGCAAAACGTTTCACAACACCTTAAAAAAAACAATATCTGAAGTAGAAACGCATGCGTCCGGATCGATCCAAAATACGTTTATTGTGCAAAAAGCATTATCTGAAGCCATACACACACTGCAGGTTGATGGAGAAAGCGAAGCAGCCTGGTGGATTGAAAAAATCACGCAACAAAGCAACCAATTAAGTGATAACCATGCCCTGTTGGAACCCCTGCTGCTTTTAGAAAAAGGTCCACATTTTATTTCAACATCCTTCTATGATAACAATCCTACCCTGCGAACCCTGATGCGATCAAATCGGGCGGCACTGGAATATATTCATGCTTTGGACCAAACGGCTTTGTCAGCTTCAGACCAAAGTTGGTTACAAGACCTAACACAGGCAATTGAAAATTCTGACCGTATTGCAAAAGAAAGAATGGCAATATTGCATGAGCTCGAAAATATCAGCACAAAATTGGTGGAGGTAGATTGGAATTTTCTTTATGATACGAACAGAAATCTGCTCACCATTGGATACAATACACGTGATCGAAAGATGGACAACAGCTTTTATGATCTTTTGGCCTCTGAATCAAGACTCTCCACTTTTATTGCCATTGCGCAAGGAAAATTGCCAATTGACAGTTGGTTTGCTTTAGGGCGCATGCTGGCAAATATTGATAAACATACGGTTTTGTTGTCCTGGAGTGGCAGTATGTTCGAATATCTTATGCCATTGTTGATCATGCCCACTTTTGAAAATACGCTATTGCACAAAACGTATAAGGCGGCGGTTACCTGGCAGATCGAATATGGTAATACAAGCAGGCTTCCCTGGGGGATCTCGGAATCGGGGTATAACAGCCTGAATGCAAACTCTAACTATCAATACCGTGCATTTGGCGTGCCGGGATTGGGTTTAAAAAGAGGACTGGATGAAGATCTTGTTGTAGCACCCTATGCAACAGCCATGGCTTTGATGATAGAGCCGAAAAAAGCCAGTACTAATCTGGAAATTTTGGAACATTTTGGCATGACCAACAGATACGGCTATTATGAAGCGCTGGATTTTACGCCGGCACGCCTGCAACGCGGTCAATCCAATGCTATTGTCTACTCCCATCTTGCACACCATCAGGGTATGATCATGTTGTCGCTTGCTTATGTTCTGCTGGAAAAACCCATGCAAAAACTATTTGAAGCTGAACCGCAATTCAAATCTGTTATTTTGTTGCTGCAGGAGCGCATACCGGCTATATCAAAATATATAGGTTATACAAAAGGGATCCCGGATGTCAGCTTACAACATGAAGTTGCTGAAACGCGGGTGATCAGAAAACCCGATACCGCCATACCGCATGTTCAGTTGTTGTCTAATGGCAGATATCACGTAATGCTTACAAATGCCGGTAGTGGATACAGCAGATGGAATTCGATTTCAGTTACTCGCTGGCGCGAAGATGTTACTTGTGATCAAATGGGTACTTACTTATATATCCGCGATATTAAATCCGGTTCTTTTTGGTCCAATACCTTTCAGCCGGCCAGAATTCAAGGTGACGTATATGAAGCAGCCTTTTCACAGGGCAGGGCAGATTTTCATTCTACTATACGAAATATAGAGACACATACAGAAATTGTTGTTTCACCGGAAGATGACATTGAGCTGCGCCGCATACGCATCACAAACAGATCGGGATCAAAAAAAATACTGGATCTAACGAGTTACGCAGAAGTAGTTTTGGCAACACAGGCTTCCGATGAAATGCAACCGGCTTTTAGCAATTTGTTTGTTCAGACAGAAATACTGCGCGATCAACAAGCTATTTTGTGCACACGGCGCCCGCGTTCCGAAACAGAACACCCACCCTGGATGTTTCACCTGATGCCCGTGCATGGCAAAGAAGTGCTATCCGTATCATATGAAACCGACAGAGCTAAATTTATTGGTCATGGAAAGGATCTTGCATCTCCTGATGCCATGTCTGTTTTGGGCGAACTGTCCGGAACCGAGGGGGCCGTGCTGGATCCGATCGTATCCCTCAGGTATAAGGTGAAGATCGACAACGATCAAACTATTGCATTGTATATGATCACCGGTGCTGCGCGAAACCGCGAAGAATGCCTGGAAAAAATCACAAAATACAAAGACAAGTTACACAAAGACAGAGTATTTGAGTTGGCATGGACACATAGTCAGGTAGTCCTCAGACAGATCAATGCCTCAGAAGCAAATGCGCATTTTTATGCACAACTTGCCGGATCCATCATTTTTTGCAATCCGGCATTGCGACCCGAGACCTCTGTTCTGATCAATAATGTAAAGGATCAATCCGGATTATGGGCCTATTCTATTTCAGGCGACTTGCCGATCGTATTGCTAAAAATAACCAGTCAAAATAATCTTCAACTTGTACAACAATTGATTCAGGCGCATGCGTATTGGCATCTAAAAGGATTGTCTGCAGATTTGATCATTTGGATTGAAGTACAGGATACATACAGACAGGTTTTAAAAAATGAAATACAAGCATTGATCCCGACGAATATGGCGGAAAAACCCGGAGGAATATTTGTTCGTACTTCTGACCATATTTCTACAGAAGACAGGATCTTATTTCAAAGTGTCGCGCGCATTTATCTTTCGGATGAGAAGGGTACACTTACTGAAATGTTGAACCGAAGGCCTTCCGGTAGAATGCAAGTGCCTTTACTGGTTCAAGAAAAAGAACATCAGGTTACTGAATCTGCACTTTCACTACCTGAATCCCTTCAATTTTATAATGGTTATGGCGGATTTGATGCGGAAGGTAAATCCTATATTATTTCCGTTCAAACTTCAAAAAACACACCGGTACCCTGGGTAAATGTACTCGCGAATCCGAATTTTGGTTCTGTAGTCTCCTCGAATGGTTCGGCGTATACATGGATAGAAAATGCACATGAACTCAGGCTTACACCCTGGAACAATGATCCTGTAAGGGATGATTCCGGTGAAGCCTTTTATATCCGCAATGAAAGCACCGGACATTTCTGGTCACCGGCCCTCTTGCCTGCAGGCGGACCATCTCCCTATATCGTTACACATGGGTTTGGATACAGTAAATTTGAGCATCTGGAAGATGGGATCTATTCTTCCATGACAATTTTTGTCGACCTGCATCTCCATATCAAGTACATCTTACTGAAAGTGCATAATCGCTCCAAAAATGACGGAAAATTTTCCATTACCGGTTACATGGAGTGGGTACTGGGAACGCAAAGAACAAAAACAGCAATGCATATGCATACTGAATTGGAAGCAGAAACTGGTGCCCTGCTTGCAAGCATACCCTATAATACGGATTTTGCGCCGCGAATGGCTTTTTTTGATGTGGATGCACATACAAAAACACACACATGTGACCGAACAGAATTCATTGGACGCAATGGAAATCTCCGAATGCCGCAAGCAATGCAACATGTCCATTTGTCCGGCAAAACCGGATTAAAATTAGATCCCTGTGCAGCCATACAAGTATTTTTTGATTTGCCGGTTCAGTCAGAAAAAGAAATGGTATTCCGGGTGGGTGCAGGAAAAGACCGATCAGAAACATTGCAATTGCTAAAAACAAACCGGACGATCTCCGAAGCAAAACAGGCATTGCAGGAAGTGGATACATTCTGGAAAAAAACAACAGGTAAATTGCAGATCAAAACACCGGATGCTGCACTCAACCTGATCGCCAACGGGTGGCTCACATATCAAACTCTGGCATCTCGTTTATGGGCCAGGAGCGGATTTTATCAATCCGGAGGTGCTTATGGCTTCCGTGACCAGCTACAGGATATTTTATCGCTGCTTATAACCGATCCCGATCTGGCCAAAGAACATATATTGCTCTGCGCATCCCGGCAATTTCTTGAAGGTGATGTTCAACACTGGTGGCATCCTCCTTTCGGAAACGGTGTGCGAACAAAATGCTCTGATGATTATTTATGGTTACCTTATGCAACGGCCCTATATGTTTCTCATACACAAGATATGGCGATCCTCGACATCATGATCCCTTATCTCGAAGGGAGGAAATTAGGTGAAAACGAAGAATCGTATTACGAAAGGCCGATCCAATCCGTAAAAAGTGATTCACTGTATCAGCATTGCATACAAGCCATACGGCATGGATTCCGCAACGGTGAACACGGATTGCCACTCATTGGCACCTGCGACTGGAATGATGGTTTGGATCAGGTAGGGCCGGAAGGAAAGGGAGAAAGCGTTTGGCTGGCATTTTTCCAAATTGAAATTCTTACACAATTCATACAGATCGCAGAAACACGCGATGACGGAGCATTTAAACAGGAATGTATCCGCCATGCGGAAGGCCTAAAAGAAAGTATCGAGCAAAATGCCTGGGATGGAAGCTGGTTTAAACGCGCATGGTTCGACGATGGAACGCCTTTGGGTTCGCACAGCTCTGAGGATTGTCAGATAGATTCCATTGCTCAAAGCTGGTCTGTGATATCATCCGGAACAGACAGGAAAAAAATGCACACTGCATTGGAATCTGTTTATACGAAATTGGTAGATAAACAAACAGGTATTATCAAATTGTTGGATCCACCATTTGACTTAAAAGGGAAAAATCCGGGATATATCAAAGGATATGTACCGGGCATAAGGGAAAATGGTGGGCAATACACGCATGCGGCCGTCTGGTTCATTATGGCATATACTAAAATGCAAAACCGTGATCGCACATGGGAATTATTGCAAATGATCAATCCGGTAAACAAAGCTCGTAAGCAAAATATAGAAACCTATAAAGTTGAACCTTATGTTGTTGCTGCAGATGTATATGCAGGGGAAAGTCACGCGGGTCGTGGTGGCTGGACATGGTATACAGGTTCTGCAAGTTGGTTGAACAGGCTGATCACGGAGTATGTTATTGGTATTCAGATCAAAGGAAATTCCTTACAAATACATCCTTGCATGCCACGGAAATGGGAATCCGTAAAGGTCAGATATTTATACCATGACACCGTTTATCATGTGCATATTATACACATACAAGCTACTGGTAAAAATCATATGCAACTGGATCAGCAGGATGTACCATCGGATGCTATTCGTATGGAGAATGACGGCAAAGAACACTTTGTGAAAGTAAGCATTTACATAAATACCCAATAGCTCTACTTTTGCAATGCAGATAGTTTCTTTTTCTTCCCCTCTGTCTTTTTCTCCTTTTGCTTCACCAGCTCATCGATCGGCTTATTGGCGTCTACCGTGCGAATGTTCACCACATTTTCCAGAGATGGATATAAGGCTTTGACAAATGCATTGCGGAGGGTTTCACCAACTATTGTCATTAATGGTATATCGGGATCTTTCACATCACCGCTGAATTCAATACGTGTTGCGAGTTGTTCAGTTTTTTTATTTTTAAATACCCAGGCGCCAAACCCGATCAAACTCTCCCACAGTTTCTGGCCCAGCGGGTCTTCTTTTTCGTCTTTCCATTCCACCACATCGAGATCTTTTACTATGGGCTTTGTATATCCGACTATCTTACTCTCCTTGGCAGCTGCCTCCATATACACGCCAAAATTCCCCTGCTGCACATCAAAATTCCCGTACGCTTTCAGAAAATCATTCAATGCCACAAGATGCATATTTTGCAATTCCGCATTCATATCAAAAGTGGGCACTTCATTCAAAGGGTCAAGCTGTATACTGAGTGCAATACTCCCGCCATATACATGCGCAGTACCTTCAACCGTTGAAGGAAGCAGATCTTTATTTTTATTTACGTTCGACAGATTTTTTGCCATGATGTGTATATCTTTTGTATATATATCCACTTTGGGCACACTGTAATAATCCCGGTAATGCACCTCGCCATTTGTGATCTCAAAACTGTTCAACCGGAGCGGGAGTAATTCATCAGCGATATCCTGCCATTTTTTGCCAACACCTGTTTGTGTTGTTGCGGGTGTGGGTCCCAATACATAGTTCAATACCGGATCTACCACCTCGATCTCACCTACAAACGCGCCGTGGAAAAGCGCTTTCCATTCAACCGACATCTTAATATCCTTTGCAGAAAAGAAAGGTACCGGAATTTTTCCTCCCGTCCGAACGATTCGGATATCCTGTATTGTATACGATCCGAAGATCAGGGCCATATCAATATCTTCCACATGTCCTTCGTATCCTTCCAATCTTTCGAGTTTATGATTTACCACCCGCAATAAAACAGACGGCAATATGATACGAGCAGCCACGAATAATATCAATATGCCAAGTAATGAGCGCTTGATAATACGTCTGATTTTCCGCTTGTGGTCTTTTTTTTGAAGTATATCTGGCTTATTATTTGCAATCATATATGTACCATTTAACATACAATAAATAAAAATATCATGCCAACGAGGACATCCCCGTTATATAAAATATTCCGCATAATTAAAGACTCCTATATCGGATTCAGAAAAGATAATGTACTAAAACTCAGTGCATCTTTGGCATACTACACAGTTTTTGCACTGCCCGCTCTGGCTTTGGTATTAATTTCATTGACCGGGATCTTTTATGGTGAAGAAGCGGCCAGTGGCGTATTGTATCACGAATTAGATGGTTTGATCGGAAAAAATGCAGCCCTGCAGATCCAGGAGGCCATTGAAAAAAGAAGACTGGCCGGCATGTCAACCATCGGCACTATTATAGGAGCGGTTATGTTGCTCCTCAGTGCGAGCGGGATATTTGGCGAGATACAGGATAGTATCAACAAGATCTGGGGTCTGAAAGCCAAGCCCAAGAAGGGTTTCCTTACCATGTTATTCAATCGGGTGATGTCCTTTTCGCTTGTGCTGGGCCTTGGATTTGCCATGCTGGTACCGCTTGTCATCAACGGCTTGATCGCCGCTTTAAAAGACAAACTGGAGTTGCAATTCCCGAATGTCAATGTGCAACTTATCCTTATTCTGGATTACATTATTCAGGTGGTCATTATTACTTATTTATTTGCTATCATTTTTAAAATGTTACCCGATGCACGCATAAAATGGAGAGATGTGCTGGTGGGTGCTCTTACAACCACCATACTGTTTCTGGCCGGAAAGTTCTTTCTTGGATTCTACCTGACCCGCAATACGAGTATTGAGGCATATGGCGCAGCAGGCAGTATTGTACTGATCATGTTGTGGGCATATTATTCCTCAGCAATTCTATATTTTGGGGCGGAATTTACACAGGTGTACGCCAAACGATTTGGCAGCAGGATCATGCCAAATAAATATGCCACCTGGGTTGAGGTGCATACTGTTGAAGTTTCTAAGCCTACTATAAACGGTGATGCGTACTACCGCGAAAAAGGAGAAAAAAAACAGGATTAGTGCATCAAAAAACTTCTACATGTTCCGGCATGGAATTATGCGGCTGAAATACGCCTCTTTACACAAAAAATCGGAAAGTACATCAAATCCGGTTTAATGGCAACATCCACAGGTATTACCGTATTTATTGTATGTTGAGCTATTATACCGGTCCATTTCCATACATAATCAATACGTATACTGCCATAGCTGCGTCACATATTTTCTCAAAGGCAGGTTGCAACAAAGGTTTTGCAGTACTGCTTAATTTCATCCCGCGTATTGCGAAATGCAGCCATAATTTCCTCTTGTGTTCCCCGCACTTTTGCAGGGTCCGGAAAATTGTGATGGAAGGTTTTAGCTTTTGAAGGGAATACCGGACATTGTTCCCGCGCATTATCACAAACCGTAATTACATAATCAAAGTCTATATGCCGGAAGGTATCCACCAGGTCAGATGTATGGTTTGCAATATCTATCCCATCTTCCCGCATGATCTCAACCGCCAGCGGATTCAGACCATGCGTTTCAACACCGGCACTATAAATCTCGGTAGCATCACCGGCAAATACACGCAGGTATCCTTCTGCCATCTGACTTCTGCAACTGTTACCGGTGCACAGAACAAGTATCTTCTTTTTCGTATCCATCAATTACAGCATTCGGGACCACAGCAATCTTTTGCTTTTTCTTTTTCGCCATACACGGTAATGCTAAATATGCCGACTCCGCTGTTGCGAAAATCTGCCAGATCTTCGGGTGAAATATATTGCAATAATATATCATCCGGCACCCGGATATCTTTTTCCTTTTGCACTTTGACCTGTTTAAATCCGGCATCCCTTACTTTTTGCAAATAGGAAGTTCTTTCTTCTGCACCGGATATGCAGCCTGCATATAGTTCGGCAGCATGTCGGATGTTGTCCGGCAAGGCACCGGATAAAACGATATCTGAAACTGAAAAATGCCCTCCCGGTTTCAACACACGGAACATCTCTGCAAATGCCTTTTCCTTTTCGGGTACCAGGTTGAGCACACAATTGCTCACGATAACATCGGCTATTGCATCGTTCACCGGGAGCTCTTCGATATCTCCCAGTCGAAATTCCACATTGTGAAATCCCATTTTCTCTGCATTTTTCCTCGCCAATGCAATCATGGCTTCTGTCATGTCAATGCCTATTACTTTTCCTTCGGCGCCGGTTTCATTTCTGGCGATAAAACAATCATTGCCTCCACCGGATCCCAGATCGACAACGATATCCCCTTTCCGGATGCCTGCAAACTCAGTGGGCAATCCACAGCCCAATCCCAGATCAGCGCCGGGCACATATCCTTCCAGTTGGGTGTAATCGTCTGTCATGATATTGTATACCTCTGTAGAACAACAGGAACCTCCGCAACAGGAAGAAGCATTTGTTTCTTTGTCTTGCAGCGCGATCTCGCTGTATTTTTCGCGGACCATGCGTTTTATTTCGTTCGTATTTTGCATATATGGAAATATTTAATCTATCGTATTTTTACGATGAAATAAGGAAAAAAAATATCAGCAACAAGTATTATCAGATACGGGTATTTCTAAAAATTGCGTCAAAATATTCCTGGCCTTCTCCCATTCTTTCATATCCACACAATAACAGGTGGTAACTCCTTCTATCTCCCCTTTGATCAATCCGGCGTTCTTTAGCTCGCGGAGGTGCTGTGAAACGGTAGACTGTGATAAAGGCAGCTGGTCAACGATATCGCCACACACACAAGCATTGGAACGCAACAGATAACGCATAATGGCAATGCGGGCCGGATGGCTCAGCGCCTTGGCATACTGAGCCACTTTATTGTCCCGGACACTAAATGCTTCTGTTTTAGCAATTCCCATATTCATCGCAATATTACGATGAATTTTCCGATCCTCCAAAATTTTAACGATTTCATACTGCAGGTTCTTTTTGAGGATTTGCAGTGGCGCAAACGGTATAGCTCCCCGGCAGTGATCGGGAAAATACTTATTTGTGACATGTGAGACAGCGTTCATCATATACCGAAAACAGTGAATCTCATCCTGATCCTTGTCCGGCGCAGCTTACCAAAGTATATTTACTAATAACCGTGCAGTCCTGCACGTTCATTACTAAAACGAAATACAATGAAAAAAACGCTTCATCTGGTCGGCAAAGACATCGCCCGGGATGCCGATGCTTTGCAACTCGACGATTACACCATACAACACGCTTATCAGCTAACGGGGACACGTGATGGAGGTACGGCAATGCAACTGGAAGCTGAAGATGATCATATCGTGGAGATGCGCTTTGACGATGATTCATTTTGGATGGGAACCATTGGTGAATTGCCCCAAATTCTGCAAACAGGCACTCCACCTGAATCGCGTGGCTTTTCCAATGGTGGTATCGAAATACCGCAGGTAATCTCCTTTGGAAGTGACACACGCGGTGTATTCAGGAATGTTATCCTCAAAACACTGCAGGTGCTGAAACCGAAGGGCAATATTGTGGCGGCCATAGTGAAAAAAT
>JAWKLB010000034.1:0-33958 GCA_041392955.1 Chitinophagales bacterium
CGCCAAAAACAAGCCTGTAATTTTTTGTAAAGCCTAATTCCCTGCGATAAGCAGCACATTGCAATATCCGGTTGCGAAAAAAGGTCTCATCGATCTGTTCATCTGTATTCCTCGTGAGCAGTCTGACGCGAATTTGTGATCGTTCATTGTAATAACCACGACCGACAAACTGACCTTTGAAATTGTATACTTTCACGATCTCTCCATCCAGTATGGCTGTTTGTATGGATTCCAATTCATTGCCGTACACCCATGGATGTCCGCCTTCCACTCTGTGGCCCTTGCCTTTTTGTAAAACTACTCTTTGCACCTTTTTATACCTTTAGTGTAAAATTCGGAATAATTCGGTGAAGCGTGTTGTAGATATCTTGTTATACTCCAATTTGATCATTGCATGGTGCGGTGTGGCCATTTTTGAAACAGGGCTATTATTGCTGGGTGCTGAGTTGCAATGGGATATCACGGCGTGGTTTGTGTTTTTTTCTACCTTATTTACCTACCTGTTCATCCGCATTGTTGCGCGCAACAGGATAAGCAGTTATCAGCCCGAGCGCAGGTGGGATTTTTTTCTGCAACATTTTTCCGTTTTAAAATGGGCTACCATCTTTACCGGTTTGTGCAGCCTCGGTTTGTTTATTTTTCTACCGCGACCTGTTCAACTCGCCATGTTGGTGCCGGGTGCTGTTTCTGTCTTGTACGGTCTGCCTTTGGGTGCTTTTCGCCTTCGCGATATGGGCATCATGAAAATATTCCTCATCGGATTTGTATGGGCGTTTAATGGATCGGCATTGCCGGCCATTGCTTCCGGTGCTGATCCCTGGCACACGGATGTGCTGCTATTATTTGCTGCGCAGTTCCTGTTCATTTTTGCCATAACCCTTCCTTTTGATGTAAAGGATATCGAAATTGATGCCTTGAATCAGGTGAAAAGCATACCGGCTTATTTGGGAAAGGAGAATACATTTACACTGAGTTTTATTTGTCTGTTTGCATCAGCTGCTATACACAGTTGGATGCAGCGAACTTATGCAGAGGCAGACCTGAGCGTTGCCATGGGTGTTTCTATTTTGATCACAGGAATGGTCATCTATGCAACAAGAAGCAGCACGCGCAACGCCGATTATTTTGGCTGGATAGATGGCATGATCATTTTGCAGTTTCTGATCTGTTATGGAACTTATGTTTTCGTATATTGAGCAAGAATTATGGAAACAATACGAGTTTATCGCAACAAGAATTATTTCACCCGTATCCTGTTTTATGCTTTGCTTTTGCTAACGGTGAGCGTATATGGATATATCGCGCGGTATAACCGGCACAGTGGATGGGATGCTTTTATGCTGGTGCTGTCC
This sequence comes from Chitinophagales bacterium, assembly GCA_041392955.1. Classification (GTDB taxonomy): domain Bacteria; phylum Bacteroidota; class Bacteroidia; order Chitinophagales; family BACL12; genus UBA7236. The sequence continues at coordinate 1,353 of JAWKLB010000034.1, forward strand.
GTTTTATTCGGACTGATCGCTATGATGCAATTGCGCAGAGCAGTGCTTGCGCTTATGGATAAAAACCCGGTCCTTGTAGTGGATCAGGAAGGAATCTTAGATAATGCCAGTTATATTCAGGCAGGCCTTATTCCGTGGCGCTATATTGCAGGTGCCAAAGTAGATCAATTCAAAGGGTCGCCCTGTCTGCATATACTAATAAAGGATGCAGAATCTTTTTTTGAAGAACTGCCCCGTATGAAAAAGGGATTGGGGGCACGGTATATGGAATTATCCGGCACACCTGTCATCATTCATAAAAATATTGTGCGCGCCGACCTTTCTGAACTTGCCGTTCTGATCGATAAGATCGCGCAGGAGAAAAAAGAATGGTGAGCGGCAGGCCGGTGTTACGTGTATGCGGTGAAAATGAAAACACGTTCCATTATATACGCCATGTATTTGCAGCCGCAGTTCGTTCTAAGTATGAGTACTATTAATTAAGTAGCTCCATAGCCCATAGCCCATAGCTCCTAGCTCAGTCACAGTTACAGTCGCAGTTCGTTCTAAGTTTAGGTACTTATAATAATGTAGCTCATAGCCCATAACTCCTAGCCCATAGCTTAGTCGCAGTCACAGTCGCAGTTTGTTCTAAGTTTAAGTACTTATAATAATGTGGCTCCATAGCTCATAGCCCATAGCTCATAACCCATAGCTCATAGCTTCGTGCCAATTCGTTCTCATTTAAAGTACTCATATTTAGTAAGATCCCTAACCCCTAACACCTAACTCCTAACTCCTAACTCACTCCCTCACCTCCAACATCTGTATATCTTCCCCATCCTCACCCGAATCTATTTTGAAGCGCACCTGTTTCCCGTTTTTCGTTTTTCCTTCAATGGTGTAGGAAGTATAATGGCAATTGCCGGGATCACATGCATCGTAATCAACATGTTCTACTGTAAGGAGAGGCTTCAGGTCGTCCACACTGATATTATTTTCCAACATGGTCGCTTTTACGGCATCTGTGTAACCGATATCGGCATGTTGCAGATCACTCAGCAACTTGGCATCCAGATCGCGCATATCATCCTGATCTGTAACCTTATTCCTGTTGGAAAGAAAGATTGCGACGGTGGCCACGAGTATGAATAATATGCCACCACTGCGTTTGGGATTGTCGATGATCGCGTTAACGGACATTTGTATCAAAATTACGAATTTTGCCCCATGGAACAGATACGCCACGATTGGAGTAAAGATGAAATTGCAGAGATATATAACCTGCCGGTCCTCGAATTGATCTACCGGGCGGCACAGGTGCACAGAAAATATCACGCAACAGGGGAAGTGCAGGTTTGTACTTTGCTATCCATTAAAACCGGTGGTTGTCCCGAAGATTGTCATTATTGTCCACAAGCTGCCCGTTATCATACCGATGTCGAAGCACAGAAATTATTGGAATATGATGAGGTGATCACCAAGGCATTGATAGCTCGTTCAAATGGTGCCACTCGTTTTTGCATGGGTGCGGCCTGGCGCAATGTAAAAGACAATAAGGAATTTGATGCCGTTTTGAAAATGGTAAAAGGTGTTGCTGAACTCGATCTGGAAGTGTGTTGCACATTGGGTATGCTTACTGAAGAACAAGCCATGAAATTGAAGGACGCCGGATTATATGCATATAATCACAACCTCGACAGCGGTGAAGAATTTTATGAGCAGATCATTACAACGCGCAAATATGCCGACAGATTACAAACCATAGAGCATGTGCAGAAGGCAGAAATTTCCGTGTGCAGCGGAGGAATTATCGGCATGGGAGAAACGGATGCCGATCGCATGGATATGTTGCATATCTTAGCACAATGGAAAAACATCCAGATCTGTACTCATAAATGCTGGTCGCCGTTGAGGGAACACCGCTCGCCGGTCGCGAACGCGTATCCGTTTGGGAAATGATACGCATGATAGGAACCGCACGTATCCTGATGCCGAAAGCCATGGTGCGCTTAAGTGCGGGAAGAAATGAAATGAGTATGGAAGAACAGGCACTTTGTTTATGGCCGGTGCAGACATTTTTGCCGGAGAGGGAAATTGCTCTACGCCAAATCCCGATGTGCAGGACGACAAAGCGATGTTCGATATATTAGGCCTTACGCCCAGGAAGGCGTTCAAGGAATTGGAAGTCGAGCAATAAGAATAATTCTTAATTCCATTTACTTTGTGTGCATAATAAGCATTAAGCATTAAGCATAGGATGGATTTAATAAAATATGGCACACAGAGATACACAGAGGAACTGAGAAATTTTGATCTCGAGGAACGGAATTTTTTTTCCGGTATTTCTTTTTGCTTATTGCTTACTGCTCAAATTTTCATCTTTTATCTTTCATCTTTCATCGTTCATCATGTCGCATGATCTTCTACTAAAACTCACACAAGCATTGAATGTCAGAAGGTCAGAAAATGCTTTCAGATCATTGCGCAACGCTGCAGATCTTGTCGATTTCTCCTCCAATGATTACCTGGGTTTTGGCACGCAAGACATTTTACACAAGGATATAGTAGAAGCTATTTCTTCCTTGCGTCATACCGGCAGCGGTGGCTCCAGATTGCTAACGGGCAATTATTCATTAATAGAACATACAGAAGAGTTTATCGCGCAATTCCATAAAGCTCCGTCGGCTTTGTACTTCAACAGCGGTTACGAAGCGAATGTAGGTGTCATCAGCACCTTGACTCAAAGAGGAAATGTTATACTGTACGATAAACGCATTCATGCTTCCCTGCATGAAGGTATTAAATTGAGCAAAGCCGACGCTTTTGCTTTTCCGCATAATGATGTTGCAGGGTTGGAAAAGCTATTGCAAGATAAAACAGGAGAGAAGTGGATCGTTGTCGAGTCTGTATACAGTATGGACGGGGACTTGTGTCCTTTACAGGAGATCGTCGAACTCGCAAAGAAATATCATGCGCATATCTTGCTCGATGAGGCACATGCTACCGGAGTGATCGGAAACAGGGGAGAAGGACTGGCGCAAAAGCTTGGCCTGGAAAATGATGTGATCATCCGCATCCATACTTTCGGCAAAGCAATTGGAAGTAATGGTGCTGTTGTTTTGTGCACACCTCTTATCCGTGATTATTTGATCAATTTCTGCAAAAACTTTATATACACAACCGCGCCGAATCCGCTACAGGTCACATCTGTTTTATTGGTGTATAAAGCGCTTGCGGAAAGCGATAAATATGTGCAGTCATTGCACCGGGTGCTTGCATATTTCATGGATCGCAGTTCAGGATATCCGGAGCTGCACTTTGAAGCGACAGATTCCGCGATTTTCAGTATCATCATTCCGGGCAATGCAGAAGTATCCCGCGCAGCAAAATATTTGCAGAATGGTGGTATGGACGTGCGGCCTATTCGCTACCCGACCGTTGCCAGAGGAGCGGAGCGATTGCGCATCTGCGTGCATGCCTTTAATACAGAAATGGAGATGGTCCGTTTATTCAAATTGCTGGATACCATTATAAAGGATATCCGGAATTAATTTTATGGTATGGCCGAGATCTTTGAGATAGAACTTTCACCCGAGAAAGCGGCCGATATGCAAGCGATCGCCAGGGCCGTTGATCAATATACCAAAGGCAAATACCCCGAATTCCGCATTCTCCGCAAAAGTATCGATGCGCGGTCCAGGAATATTCTCGTGCGCCTGCGCATTGAAGCCGGTGACCATGTGCAACTTCCGGCATTCGCTCTTCACCTGAAAAATGTACACCGGAGTGAACCGGTGCATATCATTGGTGCCGGTCCGGCCGGACTATTCGCAGCTTTGGCCTGCATCGAAATAGGACTCAAACCCATAGTATTTGAACGCGGAAAAGACGTGCGTGCGCGGCGTCGCGATCTGGCCAAATTGAACCGGAATGGTGTGGTTGATCCGGATAGCAATTATTGTTTCGGTGAAGGAGGTGCAGGCACTTATAGTGATGGTAAATTATATACCCGCAGCGATAAACGGGGCGATATATTTAAAGTATTGCAAACCTTCGTCCACTTTGGTGGCGATCCGGATATACTATTTGAGGCACATCCGCATATCGGTACCAATAAATTGCCGGGCATCATAGAAAAAATGCGGGAAGCCATCCTGCAAACCGGCGGTGAGATACATTTTGGTGCGAAACTTACCGGAATACAATGTGCTTTCAACAGCGTACAGGAAATAACAATAAATGGTGATCAGCATGTTCCGGTCCGAAAACTTATCCTGGCAACAGGCCATTCTGCAAGAGATATATATACCTTATTGCATGCTGAAAATATAACGCTGGAAGCTAAACCATTTGCATTGGGTGTGCGCATAGAACATCCGCAGGATATCATCGACTCGATGCAATATAAATGCACGGTGCGCGATCCGTTTCTCCCACCTGCATCCTATAATATTGTCAAGCAGGTAGAGGGGGCAGGTGTATATTCTTTTTGCATGTGTCCGGGTGGTATCATAGCACCTTGTGCTACCGATGCAGGCGAGGTGGTCACCAACGGCTGGAGCCCCAGTAAAAGAAATAATCCCTTTGCCAACTCGGGTTTTGTAACCACGGTGGAATTGCAGGATACGCAAGCCTTCGCGCAATTCGGACCATTGTGTGGCATGTATTTTCAGGCTGCAGTGGAAAAGCGTTGCTTTGCAGCTGGTGGCGGTCATTTACGTGCACCGGCGCAACGACTGGTAGATTTTATCGAAAACAAAATATCCGCTGATCTTCCTGCGTGCTCGTATAAACCGGGGATCGTTTCTGCAGATCTCCACGGTATATTACCGCATTTTATTGCCTTGCGTTTACAGCATGCGTTAAAGCAAATGCAAAGATCGCATCCGAAATATATCACCAATGAAGCGGTATTGGTGGCTACAGAATCGCGCACTTCATCTCCGGTGCGCATACCAAGGGATGTACAAACGCTGGAACATATCCGAATCAAAGGATTATATCCCTGTGCCGAAGGCGCCGGTTATGCAGGAGGCATTGTAAGTGCTGCTATGGATGGAATACGCATCGTAAAGGCACTTATAAACGCGTGAATACATAAGGCATCAGGTCAATGAATTCAGTTACGGTCACGGTGACACTCGTTACCTTATTGTCTTCAATGGTAAATGGTATTTCCTGCACACCATAGCTGATCGGATCATATGTGCATACAAAAGTATTGTCGCCCATGTATTCCAGTTTGCCTTTCAATTGCGGATGATGTTCAAATTTCATGACCAGGTTACCGCCCTCCATAGTGATGAACATCTTTCCATACACCGGATTGTAAAATGCACCCGTCATCAAACTGCCCGGAAGCGGCAGTGGTTCCTTTTTCTCTGCTTTTTTATACATGGCATGCATCTCATCCGTGTTCTGTTTTTCACGACCTGTATAGAATCCATAAAACAACGCACTCAGATTGCGATAAGGCATATCGAAGTAAGCTTCCAGGATCTGATACATGGCGGCAATAAAAAAATAATTGGCATCTGTATTCGTGAGCACCACTATGCCGATGTCTTTACCGGGAACCATACAAACGGTTGTAACAAATCCATCTGCACCACCGGTATGCCATACCATTTCCTCACCGCCAAAATCATTCATTTCCACACCCAAACCGTAGAGGTCGTAATGCTGCGAGGGGAACAGGCCGGAATGGCCGTCGCCAACAATGCTGCGAGGCGTACGCGTTTCATTGATTACATCGCCGGGAATGATCTGCTGATCATCGAACACGCCGTTTTGCAATTGTGCCAGAACCCAATTCGCAAGATCTGCCGAACAGGAATTGATGCCGCCGCATGGTGCGATATTTTCGATATTATCGTATTCCAGCTTTACTAATTTGCCATCGAACAGGGTATAGGGTTTTGCTGCATTTTTATCGCGTACGATCCCGGCATAACTGGTGTTGGAGCGATCATGTGCAGCGGTTAAAGATCTGTCTGAATAAAATCTTCCCACGTAGTATCAGTCACAGCATGCACAACCTCACCTGCCGTGACAAATCCGGCATTACAGTAACCCCATTTCGTGCGGAAATCATATACTGGTTTATTCTTCGCTATATTTTCTATGATCTGTCTGCGGGTGGCATTATTATTCCAGTTATAGAAGTCGCCCTGGAAAGTTTCAAAACCCAATCTGTGCGATAAAATATCTTCCAGCGTGACCATGGCGGTCAAGGTATCCGTATACATGTGAAAGTAATCGAGATAGTCTGTCACCTTATCGGTCAGCGACAGGCGGCCTTCATATGCCAGCCATGCCAATGAGGTGCCGGTAAATAATTTAGTATTGCTCGCGATCATGAAAAGCGTTTTATCATCTACGGATTTAGTTTGTTCCGCATCGATATAACCATATCCTTTCGTGGTAATGATATCACCTTTATGTATAACGGCGATCGCCACCCCGGGAATTTCCCAGCGTTTCATCTCGCGTTGTATATATACATCCAGACTGTCGCGAATAAATGCGGGTTCCTGTGCAAATGTGGTGGCCGTTAGGCCCACGAAAAGGATGAGCAATAGTTGTTTCATACGTTGCGATTATAAAGATATTTTGCCGGAGTTGAAGATCCAGTCTATAACGCTAAGGTCAGGAAAAAAATCAAAACGATCACTGAATACCTGATTATAAACCGGCAAGTCTCCGGGATCAGAGCTATTTCCCGGTCTGATCTTATCCCGCAGATCGATCAGGCCTGCTGCATGCTTATCATGATATTTTTCAGTTACACGAAATTCTGTGCGCATGGGTATGATCTTTCTTACTTGCTCCAGCATGAGCATATTCCACTCGAACAAGGTTTCGGGCTTTTTGCGGAACAAGGGTTCGAACATATCTTCAAAATATTCGAAATATGCAGAGCGCCGGTAACAACTCATCAAGGTCATCCAATGATTTTTTTGCCAATCCTGGTCATAGGCTATGCGCACATTTCCCGTGGTGGTCCTCTGGTTTCTGCTGCGCTCCAGGGGGACGGACAAGCGCAACAAGCCATTCGGGCCTAAAATATGACAGCGATTCCGGTAAGAACTTTTTACCCAGTGTGCATGTGCGTCCAGATAAACCACCGGATATTTGGCAACGCTCCGTATCCAGCTGATCGCAGGAAGATATTGCAATTCTATAAGTGCCGGCGCCTCCTGGTTATTTGACATTGCTATGATATTGCAGGCTGCAAATAAACTTAATAAATATGTAATTTTAGGATAAATATATACATATGCATAAGCGACTCCTGTTATATGTAATATTATGTGGCATACTGCCCACCTTACAAGCTCAGCGATTGAGCGAGAATACCACCGTGCGTTCCGTTTTATTCCAACTACCCGGTGAAGGTTCTTACATTGAGACAGCATTTATGGCCGGTGCGAATGCCCTGCATCATGAACCTGTAAAACCCCGCGGATTTGATGCCGGAGTAGAGGTGGAGATCGTGATTTCCGACGCGGGAAAGGTGTTGAATTTTGATAAGTATATGCTGCATGCACCCGTGATCTACGATACAAATAAGGTCGACTTCAGTATATTCGATCAGAAGCGATTATTTATAACGAATGCTTCTGTCTCCGTAGAGGTTACCATCCGGGACATATACGATTCAACCAATGTGTTCACCCATACAGAGGCTTTTTTAGCTTTTGATAACACATCCGTTCAAATTTCAGATCTGCAACTGATCGACACCTATAAAAGAAGTACTGCAAATGATGATTTTACGCGGAACGGATACCGTATGGAGCCGTATACTATCAATTTTTATCCCTCTACAAGAAATAATATTATTTTTTACGGGGAAATTTACAATACAGCGTCCTTATTTCCCGATGAACCATTGCTGGCACAGTATACCATACGCGATGCCTACACCGATAAAGTAAATACGAATTTTTATAAATATGGAAAACTGACCTCCGCTCCGGTGATCTCCTTTCTGCAGGAAATGGATATCAGCGATCTGCCGGGTGGGAATTATAATCTGGTAGTGGAGGTGCGCAATAAACAGAACGAATTACTCGCTACGAAAAAAGTATTTTTTCAGCGTGCAAATGGCGGCCCTGTCAATGCCTGGGAAAATGTGCAGATGATAGATATACACGACACCTTTGTTTCGGAATATACTCCCGAACAACTGGACTATTATCTCGATGTGATCCGGCCGCGGGCATCTAATACAGAAACGAATATCATCGAATCACTTTCCGATAGAGTGGATCCTGTCATGAAACAGAAATTCTTGTTCAATTTCTGGTTGCAACGCGATTCCATCGATCCGTATGCAGCATGGCTCGCTTATCTCGATCTGGTGAAACATGCGAACGAAGCGTTCAAAACGCCCAGCAGGGCCGGATATAAAACAGACCGCGGGCGCGTGTACCTGGAATACGGTCCGCCTTACGATGTGGTGACCAGCGTGTATGAGTCCGGCGCCTATCCGTACGAGATCTGGTTCTACAATACTTGCCGGATAAACAAACCAATATAGGATTTGCCTTCTACGAACCATCCATGGTATCTAACGACTACATCCTGCTCCATTTCAATGCGCGCGGTGAACTCCATGATGCCCGATGGAAACTGGTCATTTATGAGGAATGTAGCCTCACCCGGTGAGCTTTTTGACCCGGATAACACAGAAGTGCAGGACAAACTGAGCGGTAACAGGGCCATAGACATGTACAATTTTTAAGCGCTTAAGGCTCGCCTGAGGCTTATCGAATTCATTATATTTACGGGTTCATGGACCAGGATGATGTGCTTCAAAGGCCTTTGGTAGCAGTAGTTGTGCTATCCTGGAACGGACGCCATTTCATGGAGCGTTTTCTTCCCTCCATGACTTCCCTTACCTATCAGCCGCTGGATATTTATGTTGCAGACAATGCCTCTGCGGATGATACCCTTGATTTTCTGAAGAGCAGGTATCCGGATGTGAAATGTATCGCTATTCCCAAAAATGAAGGTTTTGCAAAAGGATATAACACGGCGTTGAAACAGATCGTTGCCGACTATTATGTTCTGGTAAATCAGGATGTGGAACTGGCACCCGGTTTTTTGGAACCGTTACTTGATTTGATGGAAAGCGATGTAAATATTGCTGCCTGCCAGCCAAAAATATTATCGGAATCCAACAGAAATATGTTCGAACATGCGGGCGCCGGTGGTGGTTATATCGACAAATATGGTTATGTATTTTGCAGAGGACGTTTATTCGATACGATAGAACCGGATGAAGGTCAATACAACGACACACATGAAATATTCTGGGCAAGTGGTGCGGCAATGTGTGTGCGGGCAGAACTATTTCACAGGTTCAAAGGATTTGATGCCGATTACTTTGCACATATGGAAGAAATTGACCTCTGCTGGAGATGGAAAAGAGCGGGATATAAAATTATGTACGTTCCGGAAAGTGTGGCATTTCATGTGGGCGGCGGCAGCCTGTCGCAGGATAGCCCTTTTAAGATCTATCTGAACTTTCGCAATAATCTCTTCATGTTGTTCAAGAACATGGAATCGCAGGATTTGATCTGGAAACTTCCTGTGCGCATTGTTTTGGAAAATGTCGCCTTCTTTCATGCATTGTTCAACCGAAGATGGAAAGAAGCGGGCGCTATTTTCCGCGCAGACTGGCGCTTTTATATTACCATACCGCTGCAATTGCGCAAACGATTTACCAATTGGTTGATATATAATCGCAACAGAGTAGATCAATCCCGCGTTAAAAAAAGTGGCTATTATAATAAGAGTATAGTCTGGCAATTTTTTGCGAAGGGCAAAAAGGTATTCCGCGACCTGTGATCAGTGTTTGCGCAGAAAATATTCAATGGCGAGCGCATAGCCTTCTAATCCCAGTCCGGTGATCAAACCTGCACATTTTCCGGCTACTATATCCTGATGTCGGTAAGCTTCTCTAGCCAGGGTATTGGAAATATGCACTTCAATAACGGGTGTTTCGATAGCAGATACGGCATCCGCTATGGCTACGCTGGTATGCGCGTAAGCCCCGGGATTTAAAATGATACCGGAAAAGCTGAAACCCATGCCATGTAAAGTATCAATGATGGCTCCTTCTGTATTGCTTTGAAAATAATGCAATTCCACCATAGGGAAACGCTCCTGCAAGGTGACGAAGTATTCCTCGAAGGAGGTATTGCCATACAGGTGCGGCTCTCGGATTCCGAGCAGATTGAGATTGGGCCCGTTAATGATGATGATCTGCATATGTGTATAAAGGTAGCACTATTCACAAGGAACAAGGGCATAAAGATAATTCCGGCGCAACATTTTCGTTATACATTTCAGCATGCAATGGGAAGGGGCAATTACAGAGTTTGGGCACTATCTGAAACTCGAAAAATCGTTGTCGCCGAATTCGGTGGAGGCATACCTGCACGATATCCGGAAATTGCATCATTACCTCGACACGCAGCATATTCCTGTACCGCCCGAGAAAGTGCAGCGCGCCGATCTCGATGGTTTTTTGAAATTCCTATATGAATTGGGGATGAGCGAAAGCTCGCAGGCGCGCATCATTAGCGGCATTCGCGCTTTCTATCAGTTTTTATTGCACGACGATCTGGTGGATCACGATCCTTCCCGTTTGCTGGAACTGCCAAAACGAAAAAGAAAATTACCGGATACACTATCCTATGCAGAGGTCATGGCCATTTTAGAAGCCATAGATCTCAGCACACCCGAAGGGCAGCGCAACAGAGCAATCTATGAGACCATGTACAGTTGCGGACTGCGTGTTTCCGAATGCACGGGTCTGCGCATCAGCGATATGTATCTGGATGTGGGTTTTATTAAAGTACGCGGTAAAGGCGACAAGGAAAGGTTGGTGCCCATTGGTGATTCTGCCGTTAAATATATAAAGCTGTATAAAGACCTGGTGCGGGTGCATATCCCGGTGCAAAAAGCATTTGAGGATCATCTCTTTCTCAACCGGCGTGGTTCAGCACTCACACGTGTATACATTTTCATGGTGTTGAAAGAATTAGCTGAAAAGGCAGGCATACGGAAAAACATTTCACCGCATACCTTGCGCCATAGTTTTGCCACCCATCTGATAGAAGGTGGGGCAGACCTGCGTGCCGTACAGGAGATGCTGGGGCATGCATCTATCACCACAACGGAGATATATACGCATATCGACCGCGAATTCCTGCGATCCACGCTGATGCAATTCCATCCGCGATTTAAATAGTTGCGTTTTGCGTCTTTCTTTCGGAATCTTATCTTTGCCGCCTGCTTTGCCCAGGTGGTGGAATTGGTAGACACACCAGCTTGAGGGGCTGGCGCCCGCAAGGGTGTGCAAGTTCGAATCTTGTCCTGGGCACTTTCACGGATAACCAAAAAATAAAAGCCGGCTCCTCAGGGGCCGGCTTTTTTATGCCTAAAAACCTTACATGTCTCTGATCGGGTCAAATTTCTCCCGGATATAATTCTTCATATTCACCCAAAAAGCCAGGATCATATACAAAATAACAGGTGAACCGAGGGCGAGGAAAGAAACATAAATAAACCAAAGCCGAACCCTGGCCGACGCAATACCCAACTTGTTTCCCAAGCCGGAGCAAACACCAAAGGCGCCTGTTTCAATCAAATGTTTTACCCTGTATAAGAGCTGTCCCATGTGACAAAATTTACGAATTCTCACCGGATTTCAAAATCTGGTGTCCACATGCACAATCAAACAACGTCTGGCATCGCAATAGGATGCCTTTAATTCCAGCAAACCCTGACCCTCGCCGGCATTTACAGCTTTTACACCGCGCTGTGCCCAGGCATCCAAAATCGAATTCTTTTCCGCAGGTAATGCCTCCATCCAGTGCAATGCCCTGTCGATGTATCGCTGGTCCCCGGTTTGTGACCCATATAAAAACACAAAAGGCGCAAAAATGTTTATGACCAGCAAATGCATGGTTTGTTTTCCAATACCTGCACTTTTTTTATGCACCGCATTCCGGAAATGATAATGCTCCCGCCAATAACCGGAAGCCTCCACACTTAATAACTGCTGAATGTCAGAAATTTTTTCTGCCTGCATACATCGGGAGAATAATTTTTCATTTGCACAGAGCATGGCCGCAAATTGACTCATGCGCACCGTAGGGAAATGTGCCGGCCGCATGCGTAAAAATTTCCAGGAGGATGGTTCTATACTTTCCAGAGCATATTTCTTTTTTAAATACTTGTATTCTGCCTGTAAGGTGTGCGGATATAATTCATTGAAACTGCCGTCCAGAAATCCTGCCTGACCCATACATAATGCTTCTGTTTGAAAAGGATCCTGCAGATGTTTCAAAACTATTTTGAAAGGCAGTGCACGTGCCGTGCGCTCAAAAGGTTCACTGTTCACCGGCATGCCAAATCCGCGTGCCAGCATCTGGTATAATGTTTCTTCCCAATCATTACCGTTGGCATATAAGCGTTGTTCCATGCGCAGCGCTTTTTGTGCAAGCCGTTCTGCCAGTGCACGTGTTATCTGCTGCTTTATAAGAATAGGAGGGACCTGCGCAATATGTTTTTCACAGGGTATCCACGCTGCAGTTTGCATCATGCGCTGATATTTCTCCTGCATGCTTTGTGGTATGCGCCCGGTGAGTACCAAAGTGGGAATATGATTCAGAGGCACATCGTCTGTCATGACCACATGCAGTATCACATTTTTATACGCATTATCTTTTTGGTGTTTGTGCAGATCCCAGTCGGAACTGCGCACATGTATCTCCACATTGCCTGCCCACAATGTTTCTCCTATACGCAAACGGGCATTTACAAAATCGGGACCTGCATGTGTGTTGTGCGTCCCCTGGTCGAGAATAATGATCGGCTCTCCCGCTGTTGTATGCAAGCCTTGTACATCAAACAGCCTCATCTTCCAGATATACTGGATAAAATCTTCCTGCATGTGGGTTAAATCAATACATACAGAATAAGGTGTCAGATCACACCTTGCTCTGCCAATAATACTTCCATTTCACTTTGCATCTGTTTAGCTTTTTCATGTGCTTTTTCAGCGAAATCGCTTTGATCGGATGCGTATATTATATCGCGCGTACTGTTCACGAGCAGTCCGCAGGATCTATTCATTGCTGCTTTGGATATGGCTTGCAGATCGCCACCTTGTGCACCTACACCGGGGACAAGCAAAAAATGATCAGGCACACGTGCACGTATGCCATAAAAAGCGTCGGGATGTGTCGCACCGACAACGAACATCATATTATCCGGAGTTCCCCACTGAGATGCCTTGTCGAGCACGCGTTCAAATAATTTCGTCCCGTTCTCTTCCATAAATTGAAAATCGCGGCTGCCTGCATTTGATGTGAGTGCCAGCAGGATCACCCAGGCATTTTTTATGGCGAGAAATGGTTTCACGGAATCTTCGCCCATATAAGGTGCAACAGTAACCGCATCGCAGTGCATATGTGTAAAAAAAGCTTCCGCATAGCGGGTAGATGTATTTCCTATATCACCGCGTTTTGCATCTGCAATAATAAAATGGGAATCACCGATATAGGCTACCGTTTTTTCCAGACTTTTCCATCCTGTGCTTCCGTAAGCTTCGTAAAAGGCAACATTGGGTTTATAAGCAACACAGGTATCGCGTGTTGCATCGATGATCGCTTTGTTGAACGCAAAAATAGGATCTTCGGTATCGCGCAGATGTGCGGGTATCTTTTGCATGTCGGTATCCAACCCGACACATAAGTACGATCTTCTTTCTTTTATGCGTGTAATGAGTGTTTCCCTGTTCATTCCCATACAGCTATACCTCTGCCCAAAGGTATATTACAAACAGTAAATGGATGTGGGATGGGCGCTTAGAGGCTTACCGTTTCAATACCCTTTATTTCGGGTATGGCATTGCGGATACTTTCTTCCACACCTGCTTTCATGGTCATAAAACTCATGGGGCAACTTTCACAAGCGCCCAGCAGCTTAACCTTCACCACCATTTCTTCCGTGATCTCCACCACTTTGATATCACCACCATCCTTGTTCAAATAAGGCCTGATAGTGTCCAGAGAGGTTTCAACCCTGTCGTAAATATCCTGAGAGACAATCATATAATTATTCTACACAAAGGTAAGTGTTTCCGTTCATCTCAACACTTCTACAATGTTGGTCGGAGAAATTTCTTCGTTGCGCATGGAGATGAAACGGGCAGCATTGTTGATCACCTCTTCAAAAGCCGCCGTGCTGATATCCGCATCATCCCGCAAAATAAATGGCTTGCCGCTGTCGCCCCCGTCACATATTCCCTGCACCAGAGGAATACGCCCTAAAACAGGCACCTGCAATTCCTCAGCAAGTTTATCGGCGCCGCCGCTGCCGAAAATGTAATATTTGTTTTCGGGCAGTTCTTTGGGAGTGAAATACGCCATATTCTCCACGATACCTATGATGGGCACATTGATATTCTGTATGCGGAACATGGCCGCAGCCTTGCGCGCATCGGCCAGTGCTACTTCCTGCGGCGTGGTCACTATGATAGCTCCGGTAACCGGAACCGTTTGCACCAGGGTAAGATGTATGTCGCCTGTCCCCGGAGGCAAGTCAATGATCAGATAGTCGAGTTCACCCCAGATACAATCCGTGACGAACTGGCGCAGAGCGCTGCTTACCATAGGGCCCCGCCAAACCACGGCTTGCGTCTCGTCTACTAAAAATCCAATGGACAATACCCGCAGACCGTGTTTTTCCACCGGGATCATCATGGCTTTTCCGCCCACTTCGGCGATCTTGGGTTTTGCATCATCCAACCCGAGCATTATGGGTATGGAGGGTCCATAGATGTCGGCGTCCATAAGGCCCACTTTGGCGCCCGTTTTCGCCAGGCCAAGTGCGAGATTCACGGAAACCGTGCTCTTGCCAACGCCGCCTTTGCCGGAACAAACCGCGATGATATTCTTAACTCCCGGTAAAAGTTGCTCGTTGCTTCCGCGGGCGCTGGTGACAGAACTGCCCATGGTCACTTCTACAATGGCATCCTTGCTCACCAGGTGTTTCACAGCCGTGATACATGCATGCCGTATCTCTTCTTTCATGGGGCAGGCCGGTGTGGTGAGTGCAACGGTAAAGGACACATGATCTCCATCTACACGCAGATCGCGCACCATATTTAAATGCACAATATCTTTTCCCAGATCGGGGTCATCCACATTGCGCAACGCATCCAGAACTGCTTTTTCACTTATCGCCATCGGTCCTTTTTTTGCAAAGCTACGTTGCGAAGAACATTTATCTGCCTGAATTGGTTTGCTTCCCTCCCGGAGGACTAAAAAATGGGTTTTTCACGATAAAATTATATTTGCATCAGATATGGCAGGAACAGCGATAAAGAATTTGATGATCGTGGAGAGCCCCGCAAAGGCAAAAACCATTGAGAAATTTTTAGGGAAAGATTTCGTCGTGAAGTCTTGCTACGGGCATATTCGCGACCTTGAAAAAGCGAATTTCGGGATCGATTTTGAAAAGAATTATACACCATCTTATATCATCCCGGCCGACAAAGAAGCCCTGGTCAAGGAACTGAAGAAACTGGCTAAACAGGCAGAAGAGATATGGCTCGCAACGGATGAGGACCGTGAAGGGGAGGCGATTTCCTGGCATCTCAGCCAGGTTTTGGGCTTGGATCCGAAGAAAGCAAAGCGTATCGTATTCCATGAGATCACTAAAAAAGCTATTCAGAGTGCCGTTGACGCACCCAGGAACATCAATATCGATCTGGTAGATGCACAACAGGCGCGCAGGATTCTGGATCGCATTGTGGGTTTCGAATTATCACCACTGCTCTGGCGCAGAACAATCGCTCAGCGCAGGGCGCGTGCAATCCGTTGCCGTGCGTCTCATTGTGGAGCGCGAAGCAGGAGATCGGTGCATTTGAACGGTGGCATCTTTCAAACTGACCGCACTTTTCCATATTGAACGTTACGGAAGCATAATATAATCAAGGCTGAATTGTAAAATATTACGACAGAAAAAGATGCAACAGCATTTCTGAACGATTGCATATCCGCCGCATTTACGGTAGGCGATATCACGGTGAAACCTGCTAAGCGCTCACCCGCTGCACCCTTTACAACATCTACGTTGCAACAAGAGGCTTCCAATAAATTGGGATTCAGCGTTTCGCGCACCATGGTGATCGCGCAAAAGCTGTATGAAGAAGGACATATCACCTATATGCGTACCGACTCCGTTAACCTGAGCGATCTGGCTATGGCTGCGATCAAAGCGGAGATCATACAGCAATACAGGGATAAATATGCGCAACGCGTACTGCTAAAACAAAATCTGCTGGAGTGCCCAGGAAGCACACGAAGCAATACGGCCTACCTACATGGAGAACCATGAGATAAAAGGCGACCGCGATGCACAGCGTTTATATAATTTGATCTGGAAGCGCACCATCGCATCGCAAATGGCAGATGCGGAACTGGAAAAAACAACAGTAGATATTCTTATCTCTTCCCGCGATGAAAAACTGGTGGCGAAAGGAGAGGTGATCAAATTTGAAGGTTTATCAACATATACTGAAACATTAGAAGAAGAAACGGAAGAGGGTGAATCCTTGCTGCCACCGATGACCAGCGGACAGGAACTGATGCTGGAAAAAATGCTGGCAACGCAAAAATTTACACGCCCTTCTGCGAGATATACAGAAGCAAGTTTGGTGCGCAAACTGGAAGAACTCGGCATAGGCCGACCCTCCACCTATGCACCAACTATTTCCACCGTTCAGAAGCGCGAATATGTAGAGAAAAAAGATAAAGAAGGAGTAGAGCGCGTATATATTGAATCGGTTCTGGAAAATGGAAAAGTAATACGCACAGAAAAAACAGAATCGGTGGGCGCGGAGCGCAATAAATTATTTCCAACGGATCTGGGTATTCTGGTCACCGATTTTCTCACCAAAAATTTCCCGCAGATATTGGACTATCATTTCACTGCGAATGTGGAAGAGCAATTTGATGAGATCGCCATTGGAAAAGTGGAATGGCAAAAAATGATAGATGGTTTTTATAAACCCTTTCATGAACATCTGGTGAAAACAACGGAGACCGCTCAAAAAGTTACAGGTGAGCGTTTCCTGGGCAATGATCCCAAATCCGGTGAGCCTATCAAAGTGATGATGGGCAGATATGGCCCTATGGTGGTGTTGGGAGAGACCCTCGATCCGAAAGAAGCAAAGAATAACCCGGATGCGAAAAAACCAAAGTTCGCGGGTTTGCTGAAAGAACAGAACATGCAGGATATCACCCTGGAAGAAGCGCTGAAATTATTTGCTTTGCCGAAAAATGTGGGCACATACCGAGATGATGAAGTGGTTATTGGCGTGGGCAGATTTGGTCCCTATGTGCGCAATAACAGTAAATTCTACTCAATACCCAAAGGCACAGAAGCTTTGAGTGTAACCCTGGAGGATGCCATTCAGATCATCCTGAATAAAGAAAAATCGGATGAGGAGAATGGCCCCAAGATCATCAAAGATTTTCCTGAACACAAGGTGCAGGTGTTGAACGGGAGATATGGCCCATATATTAAGAAGGGAACGAATAACTATAAGATACCGAAAGACATGGAGGCCGAGGCTTTGGAACTGGAGGATGTGCTCAGCATCATCGGCAATTCGGAACCTACAAAGGGCAGAAGGAAATTCACCCGCAAGAACTAAACAGGCATTCCCCTCGTTGATTCCCTGTCCACGATCTGGTGCATCTGGAATGCATTTTGTGGATTCCGCCTTGCGGGATTAAAAGTTTTAACGTCTCTTTAACGGGTAATCATCGGAACACATGACCATAGATCCTCAGATACTGGCGCTGATCTCTCTGCTCGACGACAACGACCGGGAAATTTTCGATCATGTTTCCGAGAAGTTGTATTCCATGGGGCCGGCTGTGATCGACAGTCTGGAAGATGCATATACCACCATCCCCAGCCCATTGATGCAGGAGCGGATCGAGGAACTGATCCATCGCATACAATTCGATTCTGTTGAACGCGACCTGATCTACTGGAAAGAAAATACACCCGATGATCTGCTGAAGGGCATTTGCGTGATCACCCGCCACAGATATCCCGAATTACAGGAGGAACATATCAGAAAGCAGATATCCGAAATGCAAAAAGATATCTGGATAAGTATCAATACCTATTTAAGTCCGCTCGAGCAGATGCATGTCATCAATCAGGTGTTGTTCAATCAATATCCGATCCGCGCTTTGGCAAATGATGACACCGAATTGCATTTTGCGTATATCAATAATCTGCTCGAATTACAGAAAGGCAATCACTTTATCATTGGTTTATTATATCTGATCCTGTGCCGGCAGTTGGATATGCCGGTGTACGGTGTGCGCCTGCAAACACATTTTATTCTTACGCGCACAAAAGAATATATAGCCGATTTTGAAGATCAAGAGCAGATAAAAAAAGATATTCTATTCTATATCAACCCCTATAACAAAGGGCTGGCATTCAGCGATCACGAGATACATACCTATATAAAGAAACTCAACCTGGAAGCCGATGATAAATATTTCATGCCGGCCACCAATAAACAGGTGCTCGCTGAATATGTGCAATATCTCGCGGCACTGTATAAAAAGCCGAACGACGAGTGGAAACGCAAAGACCTGGAACGCCTGCACGACATTCTTACTGAAGAATAATCTATTTGTTTCTAAACAACCGTTTGAATTATCAGTACCCTTCCTTAGAACAAACTGCGACTGTGACTTCGTCAATGGTCATTTGTTATTGGTCATGAGTGATCAGTAATGAGTGATCAGTGATCAGTAATCAGTAATGAGTGATCAGTGATCAGTAATCAGTAATGAGTGATCAGTAATTTTACCTCTCCGGGAATTTATTCACCATTCACTATTCACCATTCACCATTCACTATTCACTATTCACTATATTTATTTTTAGGTGTTAGGGCCCATTCAATTTATAGTACCTATAATTAAGACAGGACTGCGACTGCGACTGCGACTGAAACAACGATTCCCTTCTCACTCCATCAACAAATACGCCCGAATAAATTCATCCAGATCGCCATCGAGAACGGATTGTGCATTTCCGGTTTCGTATCCGGTTCTTGCGTCTTTTACCAGTTTATATGGGTGCAACACATAATTGCGTATTTGTGATCCCCATTCGATCTTCTTTTTACTGCCTTCTACTTTCGCCTTTGCATCATTGCGTTTTTGCAATTCCAGGTCGTATAGTTTGCTGCGCAACATCTGCATCGCCATTTCGCGGTTCTGTCCCTGCGTCCTGTTCACCTGGCAACTCACCACGATACCTGTCGGGATATGTGTTACACGTACAGCCGTTTCCACCTTGTTCACGTTCTGTCCACCGGCGCCGCCACTGCGGAAAGTATCCCAGCTCAGATCGCTGGGTGAAATTTTGATCTCAATGGTATCGTCGATGAGCGGAGAAACAAACACGCTGGCAAATGAAGTATGGCGTTTTGCATTCGCATCAAAAGGGGAGATGCGCACCAACCTGTGCACACCATTCTCGCTTTTTAATAATCCGTATGCGAATTCACCGTCAATTTCGAGCGATGCACTTTTAATACCTGCAACATCACCCGGTTGAAAATCGAGTTCAGTGACCGTATATCCGCTTTTCGCGGCCCACATATTATACATGCGATATAACATGCTCGCCCAGTCGCAACTTTCGGTACCACCTGCACCAGCGTTAATGGTAAGAATGGCCGGTAACTGATCTTCAGGTTCGTTGAGGGTAGATTTGAATTCCAGTTCATCCAAAGTGTGGAAGGCATGCTTGTATGCAGCGTCCACTTCTTCTTCTGTGGCCTCATCGGCCTGATAGAATTCGTACAATACATCCAGATCGTCAACAGATTGCTTTGCAGCATCAAATCCGTTGATCCAGATATTATTGTTCTTGATGCGTTTGAGTACAACCTCAGCATTCTTCGGGTCATCCCAAAAGCCGGGTTGGTGGGTGATCTGTTCGTCTTCCCCTACCTGAGTTTTCTTGTCATCGTAGTCAAAGAAACCTCCTCAAAATCAGGAGCTTCTCTTTGAGCTCTTGTAGATTTTCTAGAGTCATAGCGGGCGCAAATATAGATAAAAATCGCACTTTATTGAGCGATCACCCGTTATGCACAACAGAGTTGCCGTTCAAACAGATCACCGGCCTTAATTTTATTACTTTGCAATATGTCCACATTTTCTTCTTTGGAACGCGACACAGTACTGGCACAGATACAAGAAGAAGTATTTGATCTCCTCATAATTGGTGGTGGTATTACCGGTGCGGGCATCGCATTGGACGCAGCCTTGCGCGGCATGCGCGTTTGCCTGATCGAACAATATGATTTTGCCGGCGGCACCAGTTCTCGTTCTACTAAATTGATACACGGCGGACTCCGTTATCTCAAACAACTGGAATTTGCGCTGGTGCGGGAAGTGGGCAGGGAACGCGCGGTCGTGCACGATCTGGCACCGCATCTGGTGCGCCCTGTGCATATGGTGCTACCCATTTATAAAAAGGGCAGCCTGGGACGTGCAAGTACCGCACTCGCTTTGTGGGTGTATGATACGCTGGCAAAAGTGCGCAAAGAAGACAGGTTCTATATGAAGGGTAAGATCGGTATGCAGGAGATAGAGCCATTGCTCAAAAAAGACGGACTGCTCGGCGGAGCCATTTACAAAGAATACCGAACAGATGATGCGCGTCTGACACTTTCCGTTTTAAAAACAGCAGTACAAAAAGGTGCGCATGGTATAAATTATGTACAGGCTGTTTCTTTTCTGGAAGAAAATGAAAAGATCAAGGGTGTGCAGGCTCGCGATCTCATAAGTAATCAGCTGCTGCATATAAAGGCGCAGGTTGTTGTAAATGCAACCGGTCCCTGGGTAGATACATTGCGCGCTGAACAGGAAACCATCAAAGGCAAAAAGTTGCATCTTACAAAAGGTGTGCATATAGTTGTACCGGCTAATAAATGCCCGGTGCGCCATGCGATGTATTTTGATGTTGCCGCTGACGGCCGTATGATCTTTGTTATTCCAAGAGATAATAAAGTATATATAGGCACCACAGATACAAATTATACCGGAGATATGCGCGATGTGCAGGCCGATGCAGCTGATGTAACATATCTGCTGGAAGCTGTCCGGAATATTTTACCGGAGGTAAATCTGCATATCCATGATGTGGAATCATCCTGGGCGGGATTGCGGCCCCTCATACACGAAGAGGGTAAGAAACCCGGCGAGCTGTCGCGAAAAGATGAAGTTTTCGTTTCTGAAAAAGGACTGCTGTCGATAGCAGGTGGAAAGTTGACCGGTTATCGCAAAATGGCCGAGAAAATAGTGGACCATGCAGCGTCGATCCTGACACATACCAACGGTGCGACATTTCCCGGAAGTTCTACAGAACATATGCCATTATCCGGAACATTGCAGAATATGACTGAAGAACAATATATCATTAAACGGAGTGGAGAGGTGAAGCAGATCGGATGGGGTGACGCCGAGGTGCGCATTTTATTTTATCGCTATGGTACAGATGCGGATGCCATCATCGACATTGCGTATGACAATGCGCGCACATATCCCGACCCGCAAGAATTATTTCTGTATGCTGAACTGCGGTATAGCATCGAGTACGAAATGACCTGTCATATCAGCGACTTTTTGATCCGGCGTACCGGCATGTTGTATTTTGATTTGCCTCAAACATTAACATGCTATACGCAATGTGGCGATATGTTGCAGGATATGCTCCACCTGTCTGATGGCGATAAAAAACAACAAATGCTTTTTTTTGAACAAGATCTGCATACAGCTGTTACCTTTCCTTGATATGCATCGCCTCGAACAAGTACAACAATTTCCTGTCAGCCCCGCAGTACTCTGGCAATTTATCAGCGACCCGGCAAACCTCGCGGTGATTACGCCAACATCCATGCGGTTCAAAGTGTTGTCTGAAGAAAAGGTTTCGCAGATCTACACCGGCCAGCGCATCCGGTATACAGTATCTCCGCTCATGCGCATCCCATTGCAATGGGAAACAAAAATTATTGCAGTGGATGCACCGCGATCGTTCATCGACAAGCAGATACGCGGCCCGTATGCATTCTGGGAACATACACATATTTTGAAAGAAATAACAGGAGGTGTGGAGATGACAGATGTGGTTCACTATGCGATCTCGCCCTGGCTTGGCGGATCTGTTTCCAATGCATGGATCGTATCCGGAAAGTTGAAAAATATCTTCGCTTACAGAAGAAAAGTCTTAACAGAACGTTTCGGAACTGTTATTTTCTAGTATTCCTGCAGTTTTTTTTGATTAATGTACATGAATTTCGTATTTTGCTCAGGTAAAAATTCACACCAAACGAATGATTATGAAAAAACACTTACCAGTTGCCATGCTTTTTGCATCGGCGATCCTCCTCACACAATCCGGAACGGCACAGGTCGTTTCAGGTAATGCATTCATGCAAAACGCTTACGTGGAAATGGGTATTAATCCTACAGGAACGTATATTTCTAATGTAGCAGCACCGGCGGGGTATCACTACACAGGCCTCTTTTCCGGTTTGGGCATCATAGCTGATTCCGATAAAGACGGTTGGGCAGTTGGCGCACCGGCTTATTGTGGTGATTATTTTTCTCCCGGATCTCCGGAAGAAGGTTTCGTTGTGGAAGCGAACGGTTCTGTGTACTACAACGACTTCTATAGCGCCGGTATTGGCGGTATGATAATTGGCTGGGGAACAGGTGGTGGTTCAACAACAACTACCTGGAAAGGCACCATTCCCGCAGCGGGCTTACTCGTATTGCAAAGAACTTCTCTTATTCCGGGAAGTACCATGATCTTTACAACGATCGCTATTCGCAACGCAGGTCCGACCACAGCAACGAACGTTTTTTATACAAGAAATGCAGATCCCGATAACGATCAGGAATTTGCCGGCGATTTTAGCACCAACAACATCGTGGTTCAAAACCATCCGGTTGACCCCTGGGCATATGTTAGTGCAACAGGCCTTGAGGCCGGATGTTTCTTCGCTATGATCTCAGAACAAACATCAGCGCGCGCAACATATGGTGGATTCAGCACAGCCGCAGTTACACCTTCTTTGTGCTACACAGGAACGGATCCCTGGTTTTTATCCGGTGCAGTAACTTCAGATATTGCGATACAGATTACCAACCGCTTTGGCAATATCGCTCCCGGCCAAACCAAGATATTCAACTTTATCTATGGAACGAATCAGGATGACCTCGATGCGTATGTTGGTTTCACCACCGACGAAGTTGCCAGAAGTATGGAAGCTAACCTGAGCGGAATGGACATCGATTTCAATCCTACCTTCAGCGTTTCACCGAATCCATCACATGGCGATATCAATTTGTATGGTTACGGATTCTCCGGATCTTCAGAATTGAATATGCAGGTTGTAAATCTGGTTGGCGAAGTGGTATATGCTGCACAACTGGAAAATAATGCCGGCACAACCGCACAAAAAGTTACGCTGGATAACAGTCTTGCAAACGGAACATATTTCGTTCGCATTGTTGTTGACGGTCATAATTTCTCTTATCCTTTCGTGCTTGCACGTTAATAAGAATTACATGGACTTACGAGCCCCTGCCGCTGTGCAGGGGCTTTTTATTTACATGCTACATCGTTAACCTTACCTGCAAAACTCCCGTGCATATGGCTTTTGTGGCTGGCTGTACGCTGGTACGGACAATTATCAACAGCGCTGTTCACTTCAGCTATTTGCTCCTCTGCCGAATACTTCTACTTTAGGTGCAACAAAGCGATATGGCATTGAAGAAAAACGCAGTGCAGCAGCAGAGTAAGATATTCATCCTGGACACATCCGTCATCCTGCACGACCACAACTCAGTAAAAAATTTCAAAGAACATGATGTAGTGATCCCGATCACCGTGCTGGAGGAACTCGACAACTTTAAAAAGGGAAACGAGACGATCAATTTCGAAGCGCGGGAATTTATTCGCTTTTTGGATAAAAAATCGGAGGAAGGCACCCTGCAGGATTGGAGGCCTATCGAAGGAAAGAGTACGGGCAGAATGATCGTTATGATGTACGAACATAATGGCGTGAATGCGGAAGATATTTTCGGGGAAGAAAAACCGGATCATAAAATTCTGAATACGGCACTTGTTGTTAAAAAGAAGCATCCGGAAAGTAAGGTCATTTTGATCACAAAGGATATCAACCTTCGCCTGAAAGCCAAGTCGCTCGGGCTGTACAGCGAAGATTATAAAAATGATAAAATTGAAGACCCCGATTTTCTGAAAGAACCTATTGAAACGATAGAAGGGATCGATCATGACACCATTGATAAGATCTATACCAATGGATACATCAACTATAAAAAGATCTTAAAACAGGAGCCGTTTGCCAACCAGGGATTTATTTTAAAAAATGGAAGCAGCAGCGTCCTGGCCAGTTATAATGCAGGAGAAAAAGTATTTGAACGTATCAATAAATCAAATGCCTATGGCATCAAGCCGCGCAATGCCGAACAGGTTTTTGCATTACATGCGCTGCTGAACCCGGATATAAAATTGATCGCTCTGCAAGGACAAAGCGGAACCGGTAAAACTCTATTGGCTCTCGCGAGTGCATTGGAACAGCGCAGAAATTATAAACAGATCTTTTTGGCGCGACCTATCATACCATTGAACAATAAAGATATCGGTTATTTGCCGGGCGATATAAAATCGAAGTTAAATCCATATATGGAGCCGCTGTGGGATAATCTGAAGATGATACAGAATCAGTTCGAACAAAACGATAGCGAATACAAAGCCATCGCGCAAATGATCGAACAGGAAAAACTGGTCATACAGCCCTTAGCGTATATACGCGGAAGAAGTATCTCCAATATTTATTTCATTATTGATGAAGCGCAGAACCTTACACCACTGGAGGTGAAAACTATTATCACCAGGGCAGGGGAGAATACCAAGATCATCTTTACCGGAGATATCAACCAGATAGATACACCTTATCTCGATGCACATAGCAACGGCCTGAGTTATCTGATCGACAAGATCAAGAACCATGCGATGTGCAGCGTGATCACCCTGCAAAAAGGAGAGCGCAGTGAATTGGCGAATCTGGCCAATGAACTGTTGTAAGCTGCTTTTTTTCAGAAGAATATATATAGTTGATATCCAGCCTGAAACGTATAGTAATCCCAGGAGATATCGCGCAATTCATGCGTCCAGATCATATGTGCGGTGAACTGCCAGTGTTTATCATATAATCCGTAATAAATGGCGGGATCTGCCATACCGTACAGTTCTCTACCCGGAGAATGTCGCATAAATTGCCTGTCGTTCGTATCTGCATTATTTGGCAGTATGTAATGCAGGGCAGATGCTTTTGTACTTCCCCCAAGTATTACATGTTTGCTGCGGATAAATCCTTGCAATTCTACATTTGGTTTTAAGATCCCGTAGATCAATACTTCCTGCCTGTCAGGTTTTACGGAAAATTTCCCATAACCGAAACCCAGTTTCTCTGCAAATCCAATGTGTTGGCCGGGGTTTTGAAACCACCCGGTTCCCGCCTCGAACATGTAAAAGGAATTGGGTTCATCCAGTGCAAAAAAACCTTTGGCAATTTTTACGTTTGTCAGCATAGTGACGAATACGGATTTATTGCTGTCATACGCATATATCGCATTGCATTGTACAGGTGGAAATACATCGTCTTTGACAACAGAAGAACTTATGCTGGCTGCAACATCACCTTTTTCTTCCAGAATGGGCACAAAGGGAGCTTCTGCCAGGTAATATTTTGGTGTGCAGGCGCCACACAGGAACAGCATGGCAACAGGGAACAGATAGTACATTTTCATGTTGCCAAAATATGGGTCAGCCGGAACGCTTGAAAATGGTATATCGCAATACAAAAAATGTACATTACGGAATATCGCAACAAGGGTAATGTGCATATCTGTGGATCGCAATTGATCGCGCCAAACTTAGTTTTGTCCCATGGCCAATACCAACTACAATTATTCTGAAGAGCATGTGCGCACCCTCGACTGGATCGAACATATGCGCATGCGCCCCGGTATGTACATCGGAAAACTGGGTGATGGCAGCTCACCGGATGACGGGATCTACATTTTGGTAAAGGAAGTTATCGACAATGCGATCGACGAATTTATGATGGGATACGGAAAAAAGATCGAAGTGCAGATAGATAAACAGCATGTGCAGGTGCGCGACTATGGCCGCGGTATCCCGCTGGGAAAAGTGATCGAATGTGTCAGCGTTATGAATACCGGTGCTAAATATGATACCGCCGCTTTTCAAAAATCGGTGGGGCTGAATGGTGTCGGAACAAAAGCTGTAAATGCACTCAGCAGTTATTTTAAAGTGCAACCGTGCGTAATGGAAAATGAAAGCGGCAGAATTTGAACAGGGCAAGACCAACAGGGATACGGCGATACAAAATCGACGACAGATGGAACTCTATGTCACCTTCACACCCGATAACAGTATCTTAAACATTTTATTCCCGAGCACTCGACAACCAGTTGTGGAATTATGTGTTCCTGAACGTGCTGGGCTCACCATTTTATACAATGGGCAGAAATTTCTTTTCCCAGAATGGCCTGCTCGATCTGATCAACCGAAATACGAATAGTGAGGAACTGCGCTATGCACCCATTCACCTGAAAGGTGAAGATATTGAAGTGGCATTGACCCATGGCAATGAGTATGGTGAAGAGTATTATGCCTTCGTGAACGGTCAGTATACAACACAGGGCGGACCCATCTCGCAGCCTTTCCGCGAAGGTATCGTCAAAACCGTGCGCGAATTCTATAAAAAAGATTTTGACGCGGCGGATATCCGTCAGGCCGTTGTTGGTGCTATCGCTATTCGCATTCAGGAACCTGTTTCGAATCGCAGACCAAAACGAAGTTGGGCTCTGTGAATATGGCGCCTCGACGGGAAGATCGCTGTGTTGTTTGTGATCGATTTTCTGAAAAAGCACTCGACGATTTCTTGCATAAAAACCGTGCTAATTGCAGATGCATTATTGAAACGCATCCTGCAGAGTGAACGCGAAAGGAAGGATATCGCAGGTATTAAAAAACTGGCGAATGAAAGCAAGGAAAAAGGCAAATCTGCAACAACCGTAAATTGCGCGATTGCCGGTTTCATTATGGCGAGGACAAAGACGAACGCGCTTCAAACACCATGTTATTCATTACAGAAGGCGACAGCGCAAGCGGTTCTATCACCAAGGCACGCCGCGTGGAAACACAGGCGGTTTTTTCACTGAAAGGAAAACCGCTGAATGTTTTCAGTCTTACAAAAAAAGTAGTGTACGAGAACGAAGAATTCAACCTGTTGCAACATGCATTGAATATCGAAGATGGATTGGACGGACTCAGATACAATAAAGTGGTCATCGCCACCGATGCGGATGTGGATGGTATGCATATCCGTTTATTACTGCTGACCTTCTTCCTGCAATTCTTCCCAGATCTGGTGAAGAACGGACATCTCTATATTTTGCAAACGCCGCTGTTCCGGGTGCGCAACAAAAAGGAGACGATCTATTGTTACAACGAAACAGAGAAACAAAATGCCATGCGCAAACTGGGCGCAAAACCAGAGATAACACGTTTCAAAGGGTTAGGGGAGATATCGCCCGATGAATTCAGCGGATTTATCGGCGATGATATTCGCCTCGAGCCCGTTATTGTTGGCAAGGAACAAAAGATACAATCCACGTTGGCATATTACATGGGAAAGAATACACCCGAACGACAACAGTTCATCATCCGCAATTTGCGCGTTGAACTGGATAAGGTGGAAGAAAAAGAAGAAATAGCCGCTGCAGAATAACTTAAAAGCGCACACGCAATCCTGCCTGAATAGCATAGGTATTATACTGTTCATGAAAGGTCGGATCGGTGTTGGCATCGCCCAAACTCCATCGGAACCTGCCGAGGAAGCCGATGTCTACCTGTTCACGAATGGAATAAAATACAGATGGTTTCGCTATCCAGTAAAATGATGCATTTTTATAATAGTTGCTGCTCGCCTCTTCCACATCCGTGAGATCAGGGTTCGGATAGGTGACGGAATAACCCGAATAGAAGGTAACCGCCGGACCGGTTTGCACAGCGAATCGCCACTTGTTTGCCTTCCAGGTATAGCCAACCAGTAAAGGGATCTCGGTGGTATGTACGTAGTTTTTTCCGCGAATTTCTGCAATACTGTTTGTGGTATCAAAATGTGTGATCGTGTCTATCGGATTGAATAAAGAATCGTAAACTATTTCATACGTTGTATCTATATCCATCGCGCCGACAGTAAAAACATAATCTTCACTTATTTTAAGCAATTCTGCTCCCGTTTCCACAGAGATGTTCTGCAGTAAAAGTCCGGCATGAATACCTAATGCTGTCCCTGTTTGCATGGTGCTGCCCGCATTGCGCATAGTAACAGAACCCGACGCATCTGCATCTTCTGTGTCCAGTTGTTTATCTGTAAATGCAACACCAGCGCTTACCTCGGCATACCATTCCGTCCTGCGATCACCCTTTTCTTTGGCTATATATTTCCTGTCCGCAGGCATTTGGTCATATAATGCCAGCAGCGGATTTTCCTTTATTTCCTGATTTGCATCAGCGCGCACGGGATCTGCAGGAGCAACAGCTTCATCGGAAGGCATATTTACATCCTGACTATTTTGTTCCATGTTATCAGGAGTTTCGTCACCGGAATCCGGATTTGCATTGTCTGATTTATTATTTTGTGCATTGGCAAGTATGTCATCCGCTTCCTGTTCTGCCTGTTTCTTTTCTGCATCGTCAGCTACAAATCGCTCCATAATACCGCTCGCATCTTTTCTCAACTGCCTATTATCGTTCTCGCTTGCATGGCTCAAGGTCTGCAGCGTTTTATTCTTTTGATCCTGATTTGCGGCATCTGCCCACATCCGGGTGTTTTCCTCTGCAATGACGGGGACCTTATCCCGAATATTATCCGGTTCATTTTTTCCGCTTTCCTGCTCAAAAGCTACGGGTGTGATCCCTTGCGGCGCGGTTCTTTTATGTGACAAAAGAAAAATACTTTCGGTGATCACTACGGCGCCAACAAGAATAATAAGGAACCATTGTAAAAATCCAAAGCCACGTCCGCGGCGCGATGCATTATACGCATCCAGATCGCTTTGCACTTCTTCCCAACCTTTCTCATCGAAGGGGAATTGTCTTTTGCCCAGGCCATCCTGCACCATTTTATCGATGGGATGCGTATTTTTTATATCGTCCTTTTTCTTTGCCATGGGCTAAACTTTTTGTTCCGCCATGCGGATCATTTTTTGTAATAAAGTGCGTGCATTGTTCACGTGCCATTTGGAAGTGCCGGTTTGTATACCCAGCATCTCAGCTATCTCGGCATGACTATATCCATCCACCGCGAACAGGTTGAATACCTTCGCCGACATTTCCGGCAATGCATCCATCATATGCTGTAATGCATCTGCTCCGATTCGCCCGCCATACGGATCATCTGCAGTTGCAGTAAAGTGTTCTGAAGTATGATCTGAAAAATCCTGTAATGCCGTTAGCTCGTTGTAATTCTTTTGGCGCCGGAAAGCGTCAATGGCCGTATTGATCATCACGCGACGCATCCATACTTCGGGAGGTATATGTTCTTTTCTTTTGTCGGCATGCGTTAGAATTTTCAGAAAACCCGTGTTGAGCAGTGCCCTTGCGTCTTCATCTTGTTTGGTGTACCTGCGGCAAACACTCATCAGCAGGGAATATGACTCCCTGTATAATGCATATTGTGCATTTCTGTCGCCTGCCCCGGCCTTACGTACTAATTCCGCATCTATACCCATCCTCAGGATACCATTGTACAGCTTCTGATCACTTTGTAAAATTATCTTTTCATACGGTATTTGTTGTGTTAGTTGTTGTGACATGATGTTGTGCAATAAAGCGGGGCGATACCCTTCCGTTGAGGAGTGCCGGAAGGGTTGCCCCGGACTATTAAGGGATAGAATCTGTCAGCAAACTATCACCGGAAATCAATTTCTTTTTATCGCGGGCCGCACATCCACCAAAAGAGAATGCAGGACTGGAAATACAATCCGGTATCTTCTTCTCGAACCAGGGAAACCCCTTCATTTGTATTTGTTGCTTCATATATTCCTTTTACCGCTTAACCTATACACTATGAACTGCTGATATCCGGGCGCAGTGTACTGCCATGCCACTAATGCAATACAGGGGTGTACACGCATGGCATACACCCCTGGTTGGGTAAGCTGAGAAAAAAATCGGTTTATTGCTTGATGAACATTTCCTGTGCGGAAGTGCTGTCACCTGTCCAACGGATAAAATAAGTACCGGTGGGTAATGCAGAGATATCAAAAGTATATTCGGTATCACCGCTGAGTTTGTCGCTCATGATCAGTGCGCCATTCAAATCATACACCGCAATATTTCCGCTTTCAGTAGCGAACGGAACATTCACAGTGATTAGGTCGCTGGCCGGATTCGGGAATACCTGCATGTCGAATTCTTTCATATCTTCCAGTCGACAAGCGCCGGTTGTGAAGCTCTGGATAGCCGACCAATCGCTGAAGCTGGCGCCACCGTCACAAGTGGCACGCACACGCCATTCATATCCGGTTTCACAGGTAAGTCCCAGCAATTTTTTGAAATGTTTAGGCGCGGCTATAAAGGAATTTGTCCATGCTGCGGTGCCGGTCAGGCGATATTGAAAATGATAGCCGGTTGCGCCCATAACACCACCCCATTGCAGCTTGGCGGCATTGGCGATACTTAGTGAACTGAATCCTGCAGGAACATCACAAGATGGACCGCCCATATCACCTGCAACAATCGCCGTATGTGGAGAATCATCATATGCGAAATCTTTTACAGTAATAGAAACAGGTCCGACGCTAACGTCTAAGCGCATCCAGCCGTAATGTAAATTGCCATCTCCTGCTATGAACTGAAATCCCATGTATTTATCAGTGGTATTTGCAAAAGCGCCATAAGTGCCACTGGAATAAATGGAAGCCAGGAAGGCCGTGTTATATGCCAGGAAGGATGCACCGGCATCTATCGCATCACCAAAATCCAATGCGCTTCCATAAGGCAGGATGCCCAGGTATCCCACCACCTGATTGGACGGATTTCCATAACTGAGTCCGGCATAATAACCGATCTCAACGCCAACTGTCCAATTGGTCGCAATGGACGTGCATAAGATGAGGAAATCTACATGTCCGTCTGCATCGATGTCAACCGGTAAATAAAATCCGAGATCAACGGTCACATCTGCAGGATCAGTGTAAACAACCGTTGCATCACTTTCATTGGCTATGGCGACAAATGCGCCGGCCATCGCAGAATAGGCTGCCAGCCTCCCTGCGTTTTTTGTGTAGTGGTTACTTTTCATTAGTGCTTATTTAGTGATAGAATGAATAATACAAGGACTAAAATAGAATAATTTGGCATACATCAAAGCATTATTATACCGGTTTAATGATATATGCATGCAGAATCAGTTTTCCGCTTAATTCTATCTGTTTAATAGAATAATAAGCATTGAATCAGTTTCCCTCGTTTGGAAAGTGTTACACAGGCCGGATAAAATGGGTATATGATCACCCGGAATTTTGCTTATGTGTATGTTTCTGTTGGGGAGATTCTGCTCAGCTTTAAAGCAGCGACATGGATGTACGCCTGGGCTCCGGATCGCACACAGCTCAACATTTTTATGGTGGAAAACAAAAGTGATGCCTACAAGTGGCAAGGGTATTTTTGCCTGTTACACAGGAGTCTACATGGCAAAGAAGAAGAAAGCGGACGCGCAGGAAGAAGAGAGCATATCTCAGGAAAACACATCCTCAACATCCAGCGTACATGTGAGTGACATGTATAAGGATTGGTTCCTCGACTATGCTTCTTATGTAATTCTCGAGAGGGCTGTGCCCGATATCCGCGACGGGGTGAAACCGGTGCAAAGGCGCATTCTGCACGCTATGCGCGAAATGGATGACGGCCGTTTTCACAAGGTCGCCAATATTATCGGTCAAACTATGCAATATCATCCGCACGGGGATGCGGCCATAGGCGATGCTCTGGTCAATATGGGGCAGAAGGATCTGCTCATAGAAACACAGGGAAACTGGGGAGATGTGCGCACAGGCGATGATGCTGCCGCGCCGCGATATATTGAGGCAAGGCTGAGCAAATTCGCCCTGGAGGTGATGTTCAACAAAGACACCACCGAATGGCAGTTGAGCTATGACGGACGGAAAGTGGAACCTGTATCGCTGCCCGCAAAATTTCCGATCGTTTTGGCTATGGGCGTGGAAGGGATCGCAGTTGGTTTATCTACCCGTGTATTGCCGCATAATTTCTGCGAGTTATTAAGGGGTAGCATAGATGTTTTACAGGGCAAGGAAACACAATTATTTCCCGATTTTCCCACAGGCGGGTCCGTAGATGTA
>JAWKLB010000035.1:0-33731 GCA_041392955.1 Chitinophagales bacterium
ATCCCAACCACCAAACCTCTGCGTTCTCTGTGTGAAATTAACCACAACCAATATACCTCTGTGTGAAATAAGCAATAAGCAGAAAGCAATAAGCAGTTCAGCTGATTATCTTTTTGCGTTCCGAAAACTCTCTGCGCCTGCCTCCCGCAGGGATGGTCCTCTGTGCCCTCTGTTTGAAAAAAAATGAAAGATGAAAAATGAAATATGAAAAGATCGGTGATCAGAAATCAATAATCAGTTCTAGGATTGATTTTGCTCTGCGCCTGCCTCCCGCAGGGATGGTTTCTGCGAGAAATATAACCCAACCAAAAAACCTCTGCGACCTCTGCGTCCTCTGCGTGAAATAAAACCCAACCAATAAACCTCTGTGCCCTCTGCGTGAAAAAAATGAAAGATGAAAAATGAAAGATGAAAAATGAAAAATAAAAGATGTCCGCCGGTAGGCGGATTACCCGTAGGGTGGAAAAATGAAGAATATCCGCCAGCATGAAGATCACCTTCAGAGTGTAAAAATTGAAAAACCCTTCGTGCCTTCTTTGAGCCTTCGCGTCTTGGTGGCCTCGCAATAGATTTTTATTTTTCCACCCGTGGACGAAAAGATCCTCAACAAACTCCGTCACTACTGCGCCTACCAGGAGCGCTGCCACGAAGAAGTGCGCAGCAAACTGCTTGAACTAAAAGTGTACGGCGACGCCCTCGAAGAGATCATCGGCACACTCATCAGCGAAAATTTTCTCAACGAAGAACGTTTCGCCAAACTATACGCCGGTGGCAAATTTCGTATGAAACAATGGGGGAGAGAGAAGATCCTCGGGGAATTAAAAAAACGCAAAATTTCCGATTACTGCATCCGCAAAGGCATGGCCGAAATAGAAGAAGAGGATTATCTGCACACCCTCGACACCCTCATCAAAAAACATCTGAAAAAACACAAACCCGACGGCCCCTACATCGCAAAAAATAAAACAGCGAAATACCTCATCTCGCGAGGCTACGAAGCACCGTTGGTCTGGGCGAGATTAAAGGAATAAGGAATAAGGAATAAGGAATAAGGAAAAAGGAATAAGGAAAAAGGAAAAAGGAAAAAGGAAAAAGGAAAAAGATTTTGACCTAACTCACTTCTGTGTTCTCTGCGCCTGCCTCCCGCAGGGATGGCCCTCTGCGTGAAATAAAACCGAACCAAAAGACCTCTGCGACCTCTGTGTCCTCTGCGTGAAATAAAACCCAACCAATCAACCTCTGCGACCTCTGTGTCCTCTGCGTGAAATAAAACCCAACCAATCAACCTCTGCGACCTCTGTGTGAAATAAGCAAAAAGCAAAAAGCAATAAACAGTTCAGCGGATTCTCTTTTTGCATTCCGAAAACTCTCTGCGCCTGCCTCCCGCAGGGATGGCCCTCTGCATGAAATAAAGGAATAAGAAATAAAGAATAAGAAATCCTCGTGCCTCCTTCGCGTCTTTGCGTCGTGGTGCCTGCCTACCGCAGGCAGGGTCTTGTACTATTCCTACTCAAAGTCAATTAAAAATAACGCCCGACTTATATAATAGATATCCGCAGATAACAGTTATTGTTATCAATCGGTATACGAAAAATGTATAGATCTCCGGCTGTCGCAAACGCAGATACAACACCTGCGCCAGCAAACCCATCAACCCCGCCAATCCACCAACCATCAGCATTATCCCCGAACCTTCCCAGTTCAAAAAATAAAACAAAATACCTATCATAGAAACGGCAACTCCCTCGCCACTCACCAGCAAGGCAAGCCCTTCCCAGGTATTCATCGTAATATCGGGAAATGCCTTCAGCTTTTTCGGAAATTGGGCTCTGTTCTGTGTGCCTATCAGCAAATAGAAAAAAGCAAGCGACAGAAACCCGACTATAATAAAATACTCGGTGAAAGCATAATGCATCAACCTGCCGGCAAAGCCGACAATGCAGATAAATACAATGATGGTCTCTGCGGTTCTGAAGCTATTTCTCAAGATGCATTAATTCAGGTTGCGGAAATCAACGGGCACCACCTTGCTGATACCTTGCTCGGGCATGGTAACACCGTAGATAATATCCACCTCTGCCATGGTGCGCTTATTATGCGTCACGATGATGAACTGCGATTTATCGCTGAAGGTGCGTATGGTATTGTTGAATTTCGTGATGTTGTTGTCATCCAATGGCGCATCTACCTCATCCAGGATACAGAATGGTGCCGGTTTGAGCAGATACAATGCGAACAACAAACTCATGCCCGTCAGTGTTTTTTCTCCACCACTCAACTGATCGATCACCTGTGGCTTTTTGCCCTTGGGTTTTGCGATGATATCTATCTGCGCTTCCAGCGGATCGTAATCGTCTTTCAGGATCAGGTCGCAATCATCTTCTTCATTGAAGAGCGAACGGAATACGTTGCGGAAATTATCGCGTATTTGTACAAATGCCTCATCAAATTTATTGCGAGCGGTATCGTCGATCTCCTGTATTGTGGTGAGCAAACTGGTTTTTGCATTCATCAGGTCTTCGCGCTGGGTTTTGATAAAATCGTACCGCGCCTTCATCTCTTCGAATGCCTGTATCGCCATCGGGTTCACATCACCGTAATTCTCGAGTCGTTTTTTCGCAGCATCCACTTTTTCCTGCAGCTCTTCCATAGTAACACCTTCCGGCGGCTCATTGTCGAGCACACTTTCCAGTTCCACCTGGAATTCTACCCACAACCTTTCTTTGGTTGCAGCGAGCTGCACTTTCAGGTCGTTGAGTTTGTCTTTGATGCCACCTAATATGCTGTCGCTGTTCTCTTTCTTTTTCTGCAGCGCTTTGATCTTGTCTTCCGTTTCTGCAACTTCTCCGCGACTTCCGAAATAACCTTCTTCCTCTGTTTGCAGCATTTGCTCCAGCACCACTTTCTCATCGTATTGCTTCAGGAGTTCGTCTTGCAAATTTTTCGTGCGCTCATGTGTTTCTGCGATCTCGCGCACCACATCTTCCAACTGTTGTTTGTTGTTGGTCAGCGTGGTCATCGCTTCGTTGCGGCGACCCACTTTATATTTCAGGTCCTGATCAACACTTTGGTATTTATTGAGTTGCTGATGGTAACGGATATTTTCCTGATTATACTGATTCGAATGCACATTCAGTTTGTCACTGATCTCTCTGTATAATATTTCCTGATCCAGCAACAGGTTTTGTTTTTCTTCTTTCAACCCAACATGTTTGGCATGTTGATCCTGCAGTTTGATGCTTTCTTCATCCGATTGCTGTATCTGGCGGAGGAAAGATTCTTTCTTTTCTTCCATCTGACCGAGCATCTGCTCAAGCGACTCGATCTTGGCGCCGGTGCTGATGAATTGTTGCACCGCATCATTCAATGCTTTGCGCGATTCTTGTATCGCTTCTTCATGCGATGCTGCCTGCAAACCTTTCAGCTCTTCCTGTTTTGCTTTCAGCGTTTCGTTCACTGTACTTTCTTCCTGCTGAATGCCGCGGATCTCCTGTTCGAGGGTTTCCAGTGTTTTTTCACGGCCAATGCGCTTGTCTTTGAACAAGCCTACGCTGCCGCCCGTGAATACGCGTCCCGACTTGGCGAATTTTCCACTTTGATGCAACAGATGCACATCCGGATATTGCTCGTTGATACTTCTGGCCACAGTGGCGAAATCAGAATCGCCCTGAATGATAAATACATTGCCGAGTAAGAAACGCACCAGGTCTTGATACGCATCCGGCACCTGCACCACATCCAATGCAGAAACTACATTGGGATGAGAGATGGTATTTCCGCTCACCGGTTTGCATTCCGATAAAAGGAAGAAGTTAGCGCGTCCTTTATCTTTTTGCGCCAATTCCTCCACAGCGACCATGGCATGCGCCATATCGCGCACGATGTAATAATTCAGCCAGGGGTCAAGAAAACTTTCTATCGCTGTTTTATACGGATCCTGGCAACTCACCACATCAGAGAGAAGAGGTGCTTCTTTCATGATCTCCACATGCTTCTTCAGATATTTTATGGACTCGGGGAATCCTTCAAAACTCTCAAACATGCTTTTGGTGAGATTGTATTCATTCTTTTTGGCATCCAGACTGCGGCGCACATTACTCAGTTCCGTGCGCGTTTTTTCAATGGATTGCTGTAAGCTGTTGATCTTGCCTTTGAGCGCATTTTCCTGTTGTAATAAACCTTCGGTATGCTGTTCGGCCTGATTTTTTACTGCTTCCCAGTTTATCAGTTCCCCGTGCAAGGGCTCCAGGCGTTCGCGATGCATGCCCTTGTCTGTTTCGATATTACCCAATTCGCGATGGTAATTCTCCAGACGCACCTTGTTGATGGCGATCTTCTTATCGGTATCATACAGTTCGCGTTCTGCCTGTTTAAAAGTGTTTTGTGCTTCCTCCAGATGTTCGCGTGCTGCATCATGCTGCTTCTTCACTTCTTCCAGTGCATCCAGAAATTGTTGCAGACTTTGTTTGATGCCTTGTAACTTTTCGGTCTCTTCCGCTGCACGTTGTTCCAATGCGGCGATGTCACCTTCAGTACCTTGAATATATTCTTCTGCTTCAGCAATGGATCTTTCGAGGCTTACCTGTTTTTCTTCCAGGAATTTGATGCGCTCTTTGCTGATGTTCGCATCATTTTCTTTGGTATGGATCTCATTGATGATGGCATTGAGATCTTTTTGCAATTTGCTCAGCGACTGTTCCTTATCGATGAGTGCGGTCTTTTTATCGGCAATGCTCGCCTCCAGTGCATCTATTTCCGCTTCGATCTGCAATTTTTGATCGCCTTCATAGGTCTGCTGGTTGCTGAGTTGTTTGTAGATGTCTTTATGTGATTGCAACATCAACACGGCGAGGTCGATGCTGTTCACTTTGTAATCGGCTTTTAATTTCTGGTGTCGCTGTGCACGGCGTGCCTGTTTCTCCAGTTCCTTCAGGTTATTCTCGATCTCAAATAAAAGATCTTCCACACGGTCCAGGTCCTGTTGTGTTGCGCTGAGTTTATTCAGCGTTTCTTTTTTGCGCGCTTTGTATTTGGATATACCGGCTGCCTGCTCGAATAATTTCCTCCGGCTGTTGTCTTTGTCGTGCAGAATATCATCCAACATACCTAATTCGATAATGGAGTATGAGTCGGTGCTGATACCCGTATCGAGGAAGAGGTTATGTATGTCTTTCAGCCTGCAGGGAACACCATTGATGCGGTATTCACTTTCACCTGTTTTAAAGTAGTGCCTGGAAACGGTCACGGTAGAGAATTCCGTGGCCAGCAAGTTGCGCGTATTCTCAAAAGTGAGACTCACCTCTGCCATACCGCTGCCTTTGCGCGCCTTGGTGCCGTTGAAAATGAGGTTCTCCATTTTCTCGGTCCGCAGGGCAGTGGGTTTTTGCTCGCCCAGCACCCAGCGAATAGCATCCACCACGTTGGATTTTCCGCATCCGTTCGGCCCCACCACACCGGTTATACTCTCATTGAAATGCAGAACGGTTTTATCCGCAAAACTTTTGAATCCCTTGATTTCTAATGTACTCAGTTTCATAGCCTGTTACTAATTGCACAAAGAAAGCGAAACGTATCTGCTATCACCTAAATTGCGGGCAAATTAAAATCAACAAATGTGGATAAATAAAAAGAGGGACTATCAAAAATGCCTTTCGCTGTAAGTGCCTGATGATGGGGATTTCGGCAGATGAATGCCCTTTTCCTTCCCCCGGCCCTTGTTTCCAATAAATATGTAACTTCGTAGCATGCCCGATGGGATGGTTTCCATATTGATCTTTATTGTGTGGCTGTTCATCATGAACCGCGTAAATGCCTTTTTCAAGAAGGCAAAGGAGAATGCAAGGAAAGCACAACAGCCTGTGCCGCAAACGCAACAAACACAGCAAAAACAACCCGAAAAATTCAAATCACTGCAGGAAATCCTCAAAGACCTGCAAAAACAGGCCGAGGCTCAATCCGGTCAGAAAAAACAGGAAATTCCTCCGGTAGTGCAGAAACAAGTGCCGCCCGTTGCAAAAAAAGTACAAAGGCCAACAGTTTATAAGCACAAACACACTGTTTCCAGTTTCGAAGAAAAAGTATCGCAGGAATTTGCACAGAAAGTTGCATTGGAACGCGAGACGGAACACGATGCCGAACCAAACATCATGACAGACGATGCATACGCAAAAAAGGAAGATGACGGCAAAACCGGCATGGATTTCGATCTGCGCAGCGCCATCATCGCCAGCATCATCCTGGAACGCCCTTATTCATAAAGGAACTGCACCGTATTCCTGGTCTGTTGCTCCAGGTAGATCGTTTTATGCTCCGTTAATTTCAAAAGGATATGCGCATTGTAGTGACGCACTGTGAGTAATTCCAGGTTCTCATTTTCTTTCACGGCCACATCGGTATAATGTGCACGCAATTCGCGGATCAGCGGTTGCAAAACGTATGGATTGGAATCCACCACGACCGATACCGACTGCGCAGCAATTTGTATCACATTTATTTTCAGACGGTGTCGCATGAAGATGGAATAAATATTCGCCATCTGCATCTCGCCCACAAAGGATATCTGACTCGGTATGATCGATATAAGTGTCTGATTCTTTTTATGCATCACGATAGGCGGGTACTCGATAAATTTCTCGTTCGTCCTGATCACCGTGCCGTCCAGAGCAGGCTCCATGAACGACTTCACATACAATGGGATGGTCTTCTGCAACAATGGTTGAATGGTTTTGGGATGTATCACCGAGGCGCCGTAATAAGTCATCTCAATAGCCTCATAATAGGTGAGTTCCGGTATCTGTATCGCGTCTTCAAATAGTTTGGGATCTGCATTTAAAACACCGGGAACATCTTTCCATATCCATAATCCTTCTGCATCGAGGCAATGTGCAAGTATCGCAGCGGTATAGTCCGAGCCTTCTCTGCCTAAAGTGGTGGTTTGTTCTGTTGCCGTTGCAGCTATAAATCCCTGTGTTACCACATGGCTGTCCTGTAAAAGCGGATGCAATTTTTTCAGAATATTTTCCCCGGTTCTTTCCCAATCCACGGTTGCGCTGCGCCAGGCATTATCCGTTTGGATCATAGTGCGCACATCCGCCCAGGTATTGATAATGGATTCACTGTTCAGATAGATACTTAGAATGGTACTGGAAATAAGTTCGCCAATGGAAACAGCCTGATCATAATAAGCAGGGAATTCCATTTGTTTGTTCGCTTCGAGTTGCGTGACCAGCAGATCGATATAATAATCCATGTCCACGCGGATCTTCAATGCATCGATGATTTCGGTATGAAAGCTGCGCAATTGTTCAACGCCGGACATATATTCTTTTCCTTCAAAAGCATTTTGGGTAATGCTTTCGAGTGCGTTGGTCGTCTTGCCCATGGCTGAAACCACGATACATAAATGTTCATTCGGGAATTGACGGATAATAGCAGCCACATTGCGCACACCCGCAGCATCCTTCACAGAGGCTCCACCAAATTTGAAAACTTTCACGCTGCAAATATACGCGGCGATAGTATGCTTATGAGCGCGTTGTCAACCGGCAAGTGAGCCATTCGTTTTGCACTTCACTATTGTACTGTGCGTAGAAATCCATTGCAGATGTGTTCCAGTCCAGCACCTGCCATTTCATAAAGGAATTTTGCTCAGCTGCAATGTCCACCACC
Organism: Chitinophagales bacterium; assembly: GCA_041392955.1. Classification (GTDB taxonomy): domain Bacteria; phylum Bacteroidota; class Bacteroidia; order Chitinophagales; family BACL12; genus UBA7236. The sequence goes on from JAWKLB010000035.1 coordinate 7,669, forward strand.
GCATCAAAAAGTAATTTGCCGATCCCTTGCCTGCGGTATGCCGATCGTACGATAAAATCCTCCAGCCACAAGTAACTGCCCTTCCAGGTGGAATAGGCGAAATAGTATAGCGCCGCACCAAGTATCTCACCACTTTCGGCATTGCAAGCCAACAGGGTTTGAAAAGCATGGCGCTCCAGCGCCTGTTTAAATTCGTCAGGTCCGGTCTTTACCTCGGCGAGCGACCGTTCGTATTCGGCAAGTTCACAAACCAGGCCGTGGACCGCTTCCATATCGGCCGCAACGCCTTTCCGAATGATTATATCCATACCGTAAAAATAAAGCCCGGAACCTGCTTCTTCCTTGTATAAAGCTCTCAAGCACAGCTATTTTACCTTACCTTTGTGCTCCAATCACTGCTTTTATGACGGTAAAGACCATAGGCGAATTTGTCATCGAACGGCAAAGCGATTTCCCGTATGCCACCGGTGAACTCACAAGGCTACTGAGCGACATCAGTATTGCCGGGAAGATCGTGAACAGAGAGGTGAACAAGGCCGGGCTGGTTGACATTCTGGGTGCGCAAGGCAGTGAGAATATGAGCGGAGAGACACAGCAGAAGCTCGATGTGTATGCCAATAACCAATTCATGAACGCCCTGATGGCAGGTGGCGAGGTGTGTGGATTTGCATCGGAAGAGGAGGATACCTACGTGGGTTTTGACGGCGCCATCTCCAAATCGGGTAAATATGTTGTGCTGATCGACCCGCTCGACGGTTCTTCCAATATCGATGTGAATGTTTCCATCGGCACCATCTTTTCCATTTTCCGCCGGCTGAGCCTGAGTGGCAGTGCCTGCCTGGAAGATTTCCTCCAAAAAGGGACCGAACAGGTGGCGGCGGGTTATATCATCTATGGCTCATCCACTATGATGGTGTATACCACCGGCAATGGTGTGAACGGTTTCACGCTCGATCCGTCCATTGGTGAGTTTTGTCTTTCCCACCCCGATATCAAGATCCCTGCGAAAGGAAATATCTACTCTATTAACGAAGGTAACTACGTGCATTTCCCTGAGGGTGTGAAGCGTTATATCAAATATTGCCAGGAAGAAGATGCCAAATCGGCGAGGCCTTATACCTCCCGCTACATCGGATCTCTGGTTGCCGATTTCCACCGCAACATGCTCAAAGGCGGCATCTATATCTACCCCGAAACGGCAAAATCGCCCCGTGGCAAACTGCGTCTTTTATACGAATGCAACCCGTTGGCGTTTATAGCGGAGCAGGCGGGTGGAATGGCATCGAACGGGAAGAAACGGATCCTGGATGTGGAACCTAAAGACCTGCACCAGAAAACCCCGCTGTATATCGGCTCATCCATGATGGTAAAACAGGCGGAAGAGTTCCTCGAGAAATATACTTCGGTTATCGCCTGATTCAGGTAAGGCCGGCAGCCGCCAGCCTTTCATATTCCGTATCGGGTGGAAGTCCGGGTATACCCGCAGCCTCCACAGCCAATGCATCACAACGCTCATTTTCGGGATGGCCGGCATGGCCTTTAATCCAAACGATATGCACCTTGTGTTTCGCGTATAATTGCATGAGCCGCATCCAGAGGTCGGCATTTTTCTTTTTTGCGAAGTTGGTCCGCATCCATCCGTACACCCATTTCTGAGTGATGGCATCCGCCACATACTTGGAATCGGTATATATGGTCACTTGTAAACCTTCGCGCTTCAATGCTTCAAAACCTGCGATAACTGCCATCAACTCCATGCGGTTATTCGTTGTCTTGCGATAGCCTCCGGATATTTCTTTTTCATGTCCGTTATACCGCAACACAACACCAAAGCCTCCGGGACCGGGATTGCCACTTGCCGCACCATCTGTATACATCTGCACCATGCCGTACGCTTGAAAGAATTATTTGCAGCAGTAAAAAAAATAAATAATTTTAACATGTTGAATCACACATTATGCACGTAAGGATCATCTTGTTCGTTTTATTGATCAGTGCTGCCGGCCCCGGATGTAAAAAGGAGGAGAGAGGTGCACCGGATTGCGAGACCATCTCGCGGAAATTGTTTGACACAATGCGCAATAATGATTTTGAAAAATCGGAATTGCTCATGCCCGATAAAGGCACCTTCCGAAAAGTATCCGAATTGAAGGGCGTTATGCTCGAAGATGTGGAACAGGCTTATGATGCGTATACGCAAAACGCCTTGTCTACATTTGATGCGGCACATAGCTTTTTACAAGACTGGACCAACACAAAATATCTCCGTTCCACCATTGAGACCGCTAAAGTAGATGAACTTACCACCGCGGCTATCACCTGTAAATTCGACGCCGCAGGCAAACCGTGTAAATTCGTTTGCCATGCTACTAAATACAACAGCCGTTGGTATTATGACGGCGATATCGTTTGGGTGGCCAAAGCCGAGTAAGCTTTTAACACATACTAAATATATTGGTTGAGGCGTTCCTTATCAACAACCACATGTGTATTCATTTTGGCATGATCTGACTTCTACTCGCTGTTTATTGCCGTAATTTTCGGCATCATTTTTCGTATACGTAAGTACTTAATGTTTACCTCAAGTGACAGGTATGTTCAAAAAAATGCTATTACCGGTTGTCCTGACAACCTTTCTTACTATATGGGCTGGCGGAGCGCATGCGCAGCAATCCCAGATATATACGGAGACCTACCACGACTATAAAAAGGCGCTGGAGCTCTTCGATAATCAGATGTATGCCACCGCCCAGCAACTCTTCGACAAGATAGCTGCCCTGCAGCCCGAAGGTGTTGACGATAAGATATTCACCTATACCTCGAACAGCAAGTATTATGCTGCCGTTTGTGCCATTGAACTCGAGAATGAGGATGCCGAAAAAATGATGCTCGATTTCGTGGAGAACAATCCGGGCAATGCCATGCTCGGCTCAGCGTACAATAAACTCGGCAATATCTATTACAATAAAAAAGAATATACCAATGCGGCAACCTGGTACGAAAAAGTGGATGTTAAGGACCTGAGCCTGGAAGAACGGGAGGAATATAAATTCAAATACGGCTACAGTCTCTTTACAAAAAAGAAGTTTAGCGAAGCGAAATTGCTCTTCGCACAGATAAAAGACAAGCCCCAGAGCAGATATTACTATGCATCCAATTACTATTACGGCTTTATTCAACAGCAGGAGGGTAATTATGAAAATGCGCTTACCTGTTTTGAACTGGTAAAAGACCAAAGTCCGTATGCATCTGTCGTGCCTTATTATATCACCTCCATCTATTTCATGCAGAAGAAATATGATAAAGTGATCGAGTATGCAGAGCCGCTGATAACAGATACCAAGCTCTATTACTATACAGAAATAAATAATTTACTCGGGCAGGCCTATTTCTATCGCAATAACTACAAAAAGGCATTACCCCTGTTGAGCTATTATATCGAGAAGGCGCGCAATCCCCGCGATGAGGATTATTATCAACTCGCCTTTGCGCAATTCCGAACCAACGATGCCACAGGAGCCATTACTACGCTGAAACAAACCGATGACGAGAATGACACACTGTATCAGCAGATCCAATATCTGCGCGGAAACTGCTATATCAAACTCGATAAAAAAGATGAGGCCAGAAATGTGTTCCAGGAAGCAGCGCGCATTGGAACAGATAAAGAGATACATGAAGAAGCGCTGTTCAACTACGGTAAACTCAGCTATGAGTCGGGATACAACACAGAAGCGGTAGGCGCATTCCAGGATTACCTCAAACAATACCCGGGCGGAAAACACAAAGCCGAATCACAAGAATTGCTCGCGGAATCTTTGCTGAGCACAAATGATTATATCGCAGCCATGCAGGTGATTGAAAGTGTACCCACCAAATCGCCGAAACTGAAAGAAGCGTATCAGAAGGTTTCCTACTACAGCGGGGTGCAATATTATCAGCAAAAAGATCTCGACAACGCAGAACGCATGTTCACACAATCACTCGAAAATCCGATCGATGTGAACCTGCAGGCTGCCTGCTATTTCTGGATAGGAGAGATCCGGTATGCGCAGGAAAAATATGCTGTATCCATCAGCAATCATGTGAAGTTCCAGGACCTGGCCAAAATTTCCAAAGGTCTTCCTGCCGAGATACGAGTATCATACTCCGACTATACCATCGGGTATTGTTATTTCAAACAAAAATCATTCAGCACAGCTGCGAATTATTTCAATAAAGTATCTTCTGATCTCAAAGCCAGTAAAACGGATGCCGTGCAAAACGAGATATATATAGATGCCGTTTTGCGACTTGGTGATTGCTATTTTATGACCCGCGATTATAAAAAAGCGGAGACCAATTACGGCAAGATCATCACCAACAACAGCAAAGGGGTAGATTATGCTCTGTTCCAGAAAGGCATGTTGCAGGGTTTGCAGAATAATTATGAAGGCAAGATCGGAACATTGAAAAAGATCATCGACCAATATGCCAATTCCCTGTATGTGGATGATGCCATGTTCGAAGTAGCGAACACCTACTTTCTGTTGAAAGAATTTGATCAGGCCATCATCAGTTTCAAGGAACTGGTGAATGATAAACCCAACAGCAGCTACACGCTCAAAGCTTACCTGCAACTGGGGCTTATTTATTTTAATAAAAAAGATTACACCAACTCCGAGAAATATTATAGACTGGCTTATGAGATGTCGCCCAATTCACCCGAAGGGAAAGAGGCAAAAGCCGGTTTGCTCGACATCGTTTCTGTTACGGGAAATACCGATGTGGCAGAAGGTATCGGTTCAGCCAATCAATTAGATGAACAGAAATATAACTACGCAAAGAATAAATATGATCAATCCGATTATTCTGTTGCAACGGTGGCTTTCTCCGATTACCTCCGCGAATTCCCGAAAGGACAATACCTGATGGAAGCGACCTTCTACCGCGGCGAAAGTTATTTCCAGCTGAAGCAGTATGCCAAAGCCTTGATGGATTATGAGTAAAATCATCAAAAAGAATAAATCAAAATATCTGAGTCCTCCCTCGTGCGCGGTGCATGGATAGAATATTACCAGAATAAAGATTACCATACTGCCAATACATACTACAATAAGTTGTATGATATAGCCGATTATAAAGAGAATCGCTATGTGGCCATGCTGGGTATGCTTAGAACCGCTTATTTCCTCAATGATTTTGATGAGGTGATCGTAAACGCGAACCGCATCCTCGCCAGCGACCTGGTAACGAATAATGAACGTATCGAAGCATATTATTATTCAGGGCAGGCACAACTCGCCAATAATAATATAGACAAAGCATATGATGCATTCTCGAAAGCGGCACAGCTGACAACAAATGAGATCGGCGTGGAGTCGCGCTTCCATATGGCCGATATCCTTTTCCAGAAAGGTCAGCTCGAACAGTCCAAAGCAAAATGTCAGGAGATCATCAACGATATGCCTGCCTATGAAGAATGGGTGATCAGAAGCTATATCCTGCTTGCCGATATCTCTGCTGCGAAAGGTGAATATGCGCAGGCGAAAGCAACATTGAACAGTATCATCAACGGTTATACCGGCGATCCGGCCTTGGTCGAACTCGCCAAACAAAAACTGAAACAGATAGAAGAAATGGAAAAGGCGGGACGCCGTCAGGCACCTTCCGACAATGGTAATGACGATCTGGAATTACAATTCAAAAACAACTAACAAACCGGCATAAGCATAATGAAAAGCAAATTTTTTCTGATGACCGCATACACTCTGTTGAGTGTGGCCCTTGCCGAAGCTCAAACCAATGTTGGTGAGGAAGATGTCGATGTGGTGAGCACCTATAATCCCGTCCTCGCCGATGCTGTGAAAACCAACGTGGAACCACAGGTGCCGAAGAATAATGCCAAGCCGGAAGAGCAAACCTATGATCTTCCCCTCGCATTTTATCCTATCGCATACCAACCGGTTCTGGTAAAACCTATACGCATTTCAGATGAAAAGAAACCCGATCTGGATAATGTATACGTAAAAGTTGGATTTGGCACCCAGCTTACACCACTGGCAGAAGCTTATCTCAACAGTAACAGAAGTGAAAAATATAATTACGGCCTGTTCGGGAAATATATTTCCTCCAACGGCACTTTAGAGAATCAGAATTATTCTGATCTCAGTCTCGGCGGCGACGCCAAATTTTTCTTCGACGATAAATATGCCTTGCCGCTGCATGCATATTACGGTGCAAATACACTTCATTATTACGGATACAATAATGAGGATACTACGTTCGACAAAAAAGATATTGAACAGAAATTCAATAAATATGGATTCGATGTGGCTTTCCATAATATCGGCGATAATCCGCTGGATATGAACTTTGGATTACAGGCGGGTTTTACCGGTATCAGCGATATCAATAAATACCACGAGAACCATCCTTTCCTGCGTGCATATGCAGAAAAAGAATTGCAGAATAAAAGTATCGTGGGTGCTGCATTCGATTATGATTATTTCGCGTATGTAGGGGCAGGGGAGCACTATAATTACCTCACAGGCGTGCGTCCGTATTATCGCATGACGGGCGATGGATGGAGTTTAAAAGCCGCACTGGAAACACGTGTCGACAAGGATAATAATGCCTACATTCTACCCGACGCCACTTTCTCCTATAACCTCATCGGGTATAAACTTGCTTTTGTCGCGGGATTACAATCGCATTTGCAGATAAATGATTTTGAAAATATTGTGGATGAGAATCCTTTCGTAAAAGATACTCTGCGCTATGTGAACAGCGCCATTACGGAAACCTGGGCAGGCTTCCGCGGATCTACCAACGGCAATTTCTCGTTTACGATCAAGGGGTATCGCAAAAATGCCAGCGATCTGCCTTTCTATATCAACGACAGCACAGACGAAAAGCGTTTTGATATTGTGTATTCCGATGCAGGCATATGGGGTGGGAATATCGAGTTGAGTTATTTCGATGCAGATCGCTTCCGCTTCACGGCAGCACTGAATGCATTCACCTTCTCTGATATCGCTAAATTGGATAAGGCCTATCACAGGCCAACCATGGAGTGGACCTTCAGCGGTATGTATTCCTTCAATCGCAAACTTTCTGCAAACCTCGATGTGTTCGGTATCGGGAAGAGCTATGCCCTCCTGAGCGATGGAACGGAACCGGAAATCCCCGGTACGATCGATATGAACGTGTCGGCCACCTACATGTATTCCAAGTATTTCAACATATTCCTGAATTGTAATAATCTGGCCGCTTTCAAGTACCAGAAATATTATAATTATCCATCATATGGCTTGCAAATACTGGGCGGGATAAGCTTCTCGTTTTAAACAATTGGTGGATTTCTTCTGCGGGTAAGGCATCCTTCGTACCTGAACTTTGTGCTATTGATTGCACATGCAGCAGGTCGTACCACATATCGTAAACCTGTTACACGATCATGATTGCGTGATCGTTCCCGGATTCGGCGGATTCGTGGCCAGCTATCAGCCTGCCAAAATGCACCCGACCTCCTTCATCTTCAACAGCCCCAGTAAATCCCTTGCCTTTAATATCAATCTGGTGAACAACGATGGCTTGTTGATGGATGCCATTGCACGTGCCGAAGCGATCAGTCACAACCAGGCCGATTTTCTTATCCGCAACTTTGTGGAACAAGTGCGCAGCGCACTGGGCGAACATAAGCCGGTGAAATTATCCGGCATAGGCAGATTATCGCTCGATGTGGAAGGGCAACTTAAATTCCTTCCCGATAATGCGGAGAATTTTCTGCTTTCATCTTATGGACTCTATACCTTCCAGGCAGAACCTGTTCTGCACGACAACAAAACGATAGCGCTTGAACCGGTACTTGTTCCTCCCGCAAAGAAAAAAGCAAAAAAGAAAAAATCGGCGTTCGACAGATTATTGCCCATTGCAGCAGTATTCCTTTTCGTGATGTTCGGACTGCAAGTTCTGGTGCAAACAAATGTGAATGGTTTCAACACTACCGAGTTGTTCGGGATGGACAAAATATTTGCCCGCAATAATTATATCCTCGAAAAATTTGAACCGGTGCGATATGATATCAACCCGACCATCTTTTATATAAAACGCCCTAAAGCGGATCCGGTCATTATACAGGATCAAAGCGCGCAAAACGGACAGGATATTGTGCAGGATCAAACGCAGGAAACTCCTGCCGAAGTTAGCCTGAATACCTCCATACGCGACAGTGAATATATCATAGTGGCAGGATCGTTCTATACAGAAAAAATGGCGCAGCGTGTTGTCGACCGGTTAAAAGATCTTGGTTACGACGGGTATGTGCGTTCCTATGGTAAATATCAGATTGCAGCCTTCCCCGTGCCGGACGGCATCTCGCACAAAGAATTCAGGAAGCAATTTGTGGAAGCCACTCAGGTGAAAGGCGCCTGGATCACCAAAAATTAGCAGCTGGTAAAGGACAATAAAAAACCCCGCACCGGTCGCCCGGAACAGGGTTTAGTGCTTCATTTCTGATGCAATTAGCTATCTGAAGATTTTTTGTCTTTCTTATCTTTTTTATCCTTCGCTTCTTCTTTCATCTTTTCTTTTTCTTCGGGTGAAGCGTTGTTGTATTTGTCCTTCATTTCTTGTTTGTGTTCGTCTTTCGACATACCTGAGTCTGAAGAACCTTCACCTTTCTGGCTCTGACGATATTCTTTGAACTTACGCATCTGATCGTCACTCAATACATTGCTGTATTCTTTGAAACGCTCCTTGGTAAGCTGGTCTTTTTCCTGCTTTGCCATTTCGGTGTTCTTGTTGTCAGAACCGGAATATTTGGCCTTCATGTCTTCCAGCTTATTTGCATAGCGCAGGTTGATCTCCATGACCTTTTTCTCCTGGTCAGGTGTGAGCGTACATACCTGATCCATTTTGTCTGTCCATTCTTTTGCGGTCTGTGCGGCATCGCCCGACATTTCAGACGATACTTTATCTTTTTTATCTTGTTTGGTGTCGGTGCTTTTGGTCTGAGCAAAAATGCTGCTCATGCCAAAGGTGGAGATGATTGCTAACAGTAAAATTGACTTTTTCATTGTTTGGTTTTTTATGTGTTATGTTCCGTAAAAACCGTGCCACGCTGAACAGATTTTAAAAATATTCATATTTATTTTATGCAGAAGCCCTGTGCAGCCTGTCGTTGATGGCCCTTCCGATACCTGTATCGGGCACCGCTTCTGCCAACAAAAAATCTGCTCCTGAAGCCTCGGCCTCGTGCATCAGTGCAAACAAGCGTGCCGCAGCTTCATGCAGATCGCCGCGGGGCGACAAAATACCGGTATATCTTGCATTCGGGATAATGGGTACTTTACCCTCGAATTGCAGGCAAGCGATCCGGGTTGGATCGTATTCCGCAGCCATTTCTTGCAGCTTGCCAATACGCACCGGAATAATGGGCGCATAGTGGCTTTTGAGCATACCGGGAGCTTCAATGCGCGCAGCATCCGGCTGTAATGGTTCCTTGCCGGTAATTTCACGGATCATGGCAGCTGTAATGGCCCCTTCCCGGAGCAGCACGATTTCGCCTTCCGCATTGCATTTCACAATGGTAGATTCAACCCCCACCGAACATGGTCCGCCATCCAATATGTAGGGTATTCGATCCTGCAGCTGCTCTGCCACATGCTGCGCTGTGGTAGGACTAATCCTCCCAAATAGGTTAGCACTTGGGGCGGCAAGCGGAAAGGGCAAAGAATGCAGCAATTCCAGGGCCATAGGGTGAACAGGTACGCGCAGGGCGACCAACGGGCTGCCCGCAGTGACCGGGTCGGCGATCAAAGTATTCTTTTCTGCGAGTATAGTGAAGGGACCCGGCCAGAATGTGCTCGCCAAACGCAGCAGGATCGGAGGAATATGCACAGTGTATTTTGAAGCCTCATCAACAGATGCGATATGCACGATCAGAGGATTGAAAGAAGGACGCTCCTTGGCTTCGTAAATGCGAATGACAGACTCGCTGCGCGTGGCATCACCTGCGAGCCCGTATACAGTTTCTGTTGGAATAGCGACTATGTCGCCTTGCAGCAAATAGGTAACAGCCTCTTGTATGTCGGTCCCGGTTTTACACATCCTGCCTGAAGCACAAAATTACATTGCCGCCGGTGTCTATGTCGCTACTATCCGGAAATATGCTTGAAAGGTTGGCCCAGAGTTCATCTTCGTCCTGTTTTTCGTCTTTCAGTCTGCTGAACAGCAAAGTGCCATCGGGCGCCAAACGGCTTTTTAATGCTGCTAAAAATTCCCTGGAGTGCAAAGTTTTCGGAACGTTCCTGTCGATGAAGAGGTCCACCGTTATCAGATCAAAACTTCCCTGCTGCGCCGGCACCCAGGTTGCGGCATCGGCTTCTACCAGGTGCAAAAATTTCAATAATTCGGCATCGGGGTAATAATCGGTCGCCAGCTGTAAAATAATGGGATCGATATCCACGCAGGTGATCTCACCGCGATAGCCATATTTCTTCTGCAATATCCAGGGCACACTGCCCAATCCCATACCCAAAACGAGGATCTTTTTGCAGGCGGGTATGCGATCTGCTACGACCTCCAGTGCAGTGCCATAGGAGGTATATCTGTCCTCATACGAATAGGTGGCGTTTCGGGTATTGAGCATATATCTGCCCGCATAAAAGGTCACTTCCAGCTGACCTGAGTAGGCGCTGGAAGTTGACTCTATTAAAATTTCGCGGAAGTAGCTTTTTAGGACGGTGAACCATCCCGGCCTGGGTTTTCGCACCTGTTTAGTTGGGTTTATAGTATTTCATCGCTTCCACCATATAAACCTCTTCAATATCCTTGATACGATGTTCGTCGCTCGGGTGCGTGCTCAGGAACTCCGGAATATTGGTGCCTTGTGCCGCCATGCGTTTCCAGAAATCTACAGCAGCATGCGGGTCGTAACCGGCGGCAGCCATGAAGATTAGGCCCAGGCGATCGGCCTCACTTTCCTGCGTGCGGGAGAAGGGCAGCAATACACCAACCGTAGTTCCGACACCGACTGCAGTCAGCAGCAGGTTGCGCGTCTCTGTTGGCTTGTTCGACAGGGCTACATCCAATGCCACATATCCGGTCTGCGCCAATAAGCCCTGGCTCATGCGTTCATTGCCATGGCGGGCAACAGCATGCGAGATCTCGTGACCGAGCACAACCGCCAGGCCATTGTCATCTTTGGTCACAGGAAGTATACCCGTATACACCACGATCTTTCCACCCGGCATACACCATGCGTTCACTTCGTTGCTCTGCACCAGGTTCACTTCCCACTTATACCCCTCGATCAGATCGGAATACCCGGCATCCTTCAATACCTTTTCTACGGCTGGTATCATCCTATCCGTGACCCTGTTCACTGTATTTACATTTGTTCCGGTATTTACTACCGTATTATCTTGCAGAAAGTCATGATATGCCGCAAGACTCATGCTGATCATCTCGCTTTCAGGCAGCAAATGGACCTGTTTTCTTCCCGTAATGGGCACCCTCGAACAGGAGGCGAGGAGCAGGACCGCCGATAACACAAATAAGAGCTTCTTCATAGTTGTCAATTGATATGAGCAAATATTTCTAAAAGGATACGCAAATGACAAGCCAATCTGAAAAAGAATTAAAAGATTTTAAAATGTAAAAATTATAAAATGCTGATAAATACAATATTATGTATAATTATATGATATATTATATCATATAAAAATCTATCTGACCAAAGTGAAGTTGCCTTGTTTGGAGTAGTGGACCCCGTCTACGCCATTACCGCTCACCACATAGACGTAAACGTCCAGTTCCTGTTCCACACCCTTCCATATACCGTTCCAGCCTTTCGCAGGGTCGTTGGTGAGGAACAACAGCTCGCCCCAGCGATTGTACACTCTGAATTCATAGGCATCCAGGCCATAATTGATTGGAATGAATTCGTCGTTTATCCCGTCGCCATTGGGTGAGAAGGCATTTGGTGTTTCCAGCAGGGAGATTTCCTCAATGAGGAGGCTGTCGCATACCTTGTCGGTGCAACCCGCGGCATTGGTTACGGTGAGGCAAACATAGAATGCACCTGCCGAGGCATAGAAATGTTCAGGATCCTGCAAGGTAGAGGTGCTGCCGTCGCCAAATTCCCATAACCAGCTGCTTGCATCTGAGCTGGCATCGCTGAACACCACCGAAGCGAAAACACTGGGGTTTTCGGGTGTATAGGTAAAGGCAGCTTCGGGATAGCCATAAATGGTTACCGTACTGGAGGTAGTATCATTGCTGCCGCAGTCGGGGTCAGAAAAGGCAATAAGTGTGATAGTATATGATCCGGGTTCGCTGTAACTATGTTCGGGGTTGGTTTCGGTATCGGTCGCTCCATCTCCGAAGTCCCAGGCATAGCCGATCGCATTGATGCTGTTATTCGTGAAATTGACGTCGAGCGGTGTGCATCCCTCCAGCGGATCAGCGGTAAAAGCTGCCGTAGTGGGTGGAGGAGTTAGGGAGAATTTAAAGACTCCCAGGTTGCAATTCGCACTGTTGTTGGTATTGCTCACCACACCGGGAGTGGTAGGAAAATCGTCATTGGACCCGCAGCCGGCACACACGGCCTCGTACACCACACCTTGTTTATCGAAGCGGCTGGTGCCGCCATCCACATGTTCATCGCTGATAGGACCACCGAAGAAAGTGGCATATTCCAGGGAAGCCGCATTTTCGCTGAAAACGATCAGGTAGAAGTCACTGCCATCCGTAGTGGTCTGATAGGCGTCGGGTGTGGTAGGCATACCGGTCACATACCCGGCAGCCGGATTAAAAGAGGCATTCACGGCTCCTCCCCAACCCGCCACATAGATATTATGGCAATAATCTACCAGAAATGCTGTCGGTGAGATGTTTACGGCGTCATCTCCATTGCCAAATACCGTGGAAAACAGGATATTGCTTAAGCTGCTGTCGAGTTTCGTTATGTATTGGGTACTTCCGGGATTGGAATAAACGCCGGCGGTGACGGGATATGCGCCAAGTGTCTGTCCCGTTATATACACGTTATTATCGGCGTCCACCTCCGAAAGAAAGGTTTGATCATACTGGTTGGTACCGATATAGGTGCTGTGTTTCACAATGGTCCCGCTGTTATTCACAATCGTAACATAGCCATCGGTGGTACCTCCCTGAAAAGTGGTATGCAGCGCATCGCCTGTTGTGGGCAGGTCAGAACTTGCTGTTCCGCCACAGATGAGGATATCATTGCTCTCTGTCGGTTTAATACTGAAAGCGCCGTCGGCAGCTGAACCACCCAGATAACTGCACCACAGCAAACCGCTGAGGTCACCATTGAGTTTTCCAACAAATCCATCCTGCACGCCGCCAAAACCGGTTTGAAAAGCACCGGGAGTTACCGGAATATCTGCACTCTTCGTACTGGTGGCGAACATGATATTGCCGTCGGCATCGATATTCACCTCACTGCGCGCATGATCTCCATAGTTATAGGCAATAACACTGATATCGTTCAGGGCATCATTACTAGTTCCACCGATATAGGTGGATCCGAGCAGCGCGGTGCCATCTGCATTGAATTTAGAGATGAAGGCATCGCTTCCGGCATTAAATGTCAGCACATAATCAACGGTTATCAATGAGCCGCCGTTAAAAGTATTATCGAAGCATCCCGGAGTTACCGGAAAGTTGGCCGATCCGGTCGCACCGAAAACGATCAGGTTGTTGTCGGGATCAACGATCAAACTATATGGCAGATCTTCGCTGGAACCACCTAAGTAGGTTGAGTAGATCAGGCTGCTGCCGTCGGGAGTGAACTTCGAAATGGTCACATCGGCCACATAGATGCCGCCTCCGCCGCCCCAGCTTTCCTGAAAAGCACCATCCGTAACCGGATACCCATCTGCAAAAGTTATCCCTGCACCATATAAATTGCCTTCGGCATCATATGTTGCAGAATACCCCCAGTTATCGGATGTGGACCCGCTGTAACTCGCGAAAATGAGTGTTGCCGGATCAATGGTCAAAGCATAATTCGGGTTGTAACCGGCAGGAAAAAGGAAGCTGACCACATTATCTTCCAGGTGGTATACACAGGCGACGTCGATCTTCTCCCCATCTATCATCTGCCATGCCAGCGGATGCAATTCCATGATGGTATTCACGCTGGTATGCAATTCCAGATCGCCATTATTCAGAGCAATATTATCCAGCCCTGTATACTGTATGCGAATTTGTTGGGGATCGGCCTGCGGAGCCAATACGAAATCATATTTCAGATTATTGCTTCTGCTGTAAACGTAAGATCTATATGATCATAGATGCCGGAATAATGCACCGTTTCAAATGCGCGCACATGTGTTTTCCATTTGGATGGATCGGCATCGGAATAATAATTATAGTAGTTGGTGAAGACATCTTCTCGGATATTTGCACAAGATCGGAGGCGCCAATAAAATGCTACTGAAGTTGTGTCGCTTTACAATAAAATCGTTCAGTGCGGAAACATCACCGGTGTGTTTTATTTCTGCCACATCCGACAGATTGCTGAATGTCCATTTAAATCCGTTCTTCTCCAGGAAAACAGCTCCTCCGTAAACGTCGGCAGAAAATGCATACGGAAATTCAGAACGGCCTGCATTTTCTATGAACTGCATGTCGCCGGTGCGCGCATGCCTTGTTTGTCCCTGCACTGGCACATAGAGTCCGATGGTAAAAAGGAGGAGTAAAAACTTGTTTGCCATGGCACTAAAATTCAACCCCTAATGTAAGTAAAATAATATACTTTCGACCTTGCACGGATGTTAAACGACAAGGATTTTACAGAGTTCATAGAAACGCTGCGGCACAGGCTCACATTGAAATTGCCGGGTATGTCGGCACATAGTAAAATGGCACCGGTAAGCAGGGTGGTGCAAAATTTCCTGGAGGCAGATTTTCCCGATGCACGAAAAGCAGCAGTGATGATCTTGTTATATCCCGACATGGGTGCAATACACACTGTTTTTATGCGACGTCCGGAATATCGCGGTGATTGCACAGCAGGCAGGTCAGTTTTCCCGGTGGTCAGATCGAGCCGCAGGACAGCGGGCCGGAGCAAACAGCTTTGCGCGAAACGGAGGAGGAGATCGGTGTGCGCGCAACCGATATCACCGTGATCGGCAAATTGAGCAATATTTATATTCCGCCCAGTGATTTTTTTGTTTTCCCCTTTGTTGGGGCCATGCACCGGCGACCGCATTTTCAACCCGATGTGCATGAAGTGGATATGCTTATTGAATCGCCGCTGAGTGATATTTTTCTTCCGGCATCTAAGGGTTCTGTGCGCATCGAAAGACAGGATGTTTCCTTTGATGCACCCTGTTATTTTATTGGTGGTGAAACGGTTTGGGGTGCAACGGCAATTATTCTTTCTGAACTGGAAGATATCCTTTTGTCGGCCGGCTTTGATCAGTGATCGCGATCATAAAGGGCAGATGCCAAGGTGCGCAAGGCGATTTTTTTATCCTCCGGCACCTGCACGGCATCCAAACTGGCAAGTGCATTATTATAATATCCTTCCATTGCTTTTTGTGCATGTTGACGCACTTGCAAAGTGTCATATAAAGCGATCACTTTTTCAATTTTTTCAGACTCCGGCATTTCGGTGCTGTTCAATGCAGCATGCAAGGCGGCGGAAATATCTTTTGCAGCAAGTGCATAAGCTGTTACGGTGAGATATGTTTTTTTGTTGCGCAAAATGTCGCCACCCTTTTGTTTGCCAAATTTTTCCGCGTTGCCATATGCATCCAGCAGATCATCCTGTATCTGAAAACAAATGCCCAATTGCACACCGGCGTCATATAAGGATGCTGCATCTTTTTCCCTTGCTCCTCCGGATAAGGCGCCGCAATACAAACTGCATCCGAGTAAAACGGCCGTCTTATAAGTGATCATCTGTATATATGCCTGCATATCTACGGATGCCCGGAGTTCAAAATCCATATCCATTTGCTGGCCTATGCAAACTTCTTCGGCGGTTCGACTGAATTGAGCAAGTATGGGACGCACAACGTCATCGGTGTTTTGCAATAACAATTGATAAGCTTTTACCAGCATGACATCACCGGATAGAATGGCGGTATTCACATCCCATTTTTTGAACACACTTGCTTTGCCTCGTCGAAGAGGTGCCGCATCCATGATATCATCGTGTACGAGTGTGAAGCTGTGAAATATTTCCATGGCCAAAGCCGTCGGTAAGGAGGCCGGTGTTTCGCCCCGAAACATCTGTGCTGCCATCAGCGCTAGGCAAGGGCGGAAACGCTTGCCTCCCGCCTCCAGGCCGTATCGTACCGGGTCATATAATCCGGCGGGCACTGCGGGCAGATCGAGCTCGGCCAAAGCCTGTTCTATGCGTTCTGTCAATTCTTCCAGGATGGGCATGCTGCAAAGATAAACAAGGGGCGATTTCGGGGTAATTCCGTTAATTTGTGTCGGATGGAAGATTTCAATTTTGTTGAGGAGCTGCGCGAATTACTGTCGAGATATTACATGCACAGTAAAAGCATAGAGCGTGAATTATTCCAAAGCGAAAAAAAATACAAACTCCTGCTGGAGAAACTCACCGACGCCATCTATTTTACCAGTGCCGACGGCAAGTTCATCGAGTTCAATAATGCCACACTGGAATTGTTCGGGTACAGTTATGAAGAACTGAAAACCATCAATGTAGAAGAAACGTATGTGTATCCCGAAGACAGACAAAAATTCAAAGAAATTATTTCGCATAAAAATGAGGTGGTTGACTATGAATTGAAATTAAAACGCAAAGACGGCAGCATGCTGGATTGCGTAATTTCCACCACCGTGCGTCTGGATGATCAGAATAACATTATCGGTTATCAGGGTATCATCCGCGACATCACCCTGCGCAAAAGGGCCGAAGCTTTGCAGCGCGCAAAGGATTTGGCCGAGCAAGCCAATAAATTCAAAGCAGAATTTCTGGCCAATATGAGTCATGAGATACGCACACCTATCAACGTCATTGTGGGTATGGTGCATCTCCTGCATCAAACGCCTTTATCAGATAAACAAAGTGAATATCTGAAAGCGATCGATACTTCTGCCGATAATTTGTTGATGCTGATCAATGACATTCTGGACTTCAGCAAAATTGAAGCGGGAAAACTGGTATTGGAATCTAAACATTTCAGCGTGAAGCGTGTGGTTGATGATCTGATCAAAGCCATACGTTTCAAATCGGATGAAAAAGGCCTGGATCTGATCGTACAGGTGGATCCGGAGGTGCCCGCTGCAGTTGCAGGTGATCCATTGCGATTAAATCAAATATTGCTGAACCTGGTAGGTAATGCGATAAAATTTACCCAGGAAGGAGAGATCCGGGTGGTGGTCAGATTGATCGATGTGGTAAAGGATAAAGCGCGTATTTTTTTCAGTGTGCGCGATACGGGCATCGGCATTTCCGAAGAAAAACTGAACAGCATCTTTGAAAGTTTCACTCAGGCAACTTTACAGACCACGCGTGTGTATGGCGGGACCGGTCTGGGGCTTGCGATCGTGAAAAAGCTCATCGACATGCTCGGTGGAGTGATCATGGTAAAGAGCACTTTAGGCAAGGGAAGTGAATTCATCTTTGAATTGGAGTTTGAGGTACAACAAGATGCGGGCGTTGCTATGCCGGAGCCGGAAAATGCAGCTGACATACCCATCCTGGAAATAGGTGCATGTAAGATCATTTTGGCGGAAGATCATCCCATAAATCAGGTAGTGACAACAGAAACATTGAAACATGTGTGGAAGGATATTGAATTGCTGGTGGTAGATAACGGACAATCGGTGATCGATGCATTACAACAGGAGGCATATGACATTATACTGATGGATGTGCAAATGCCGGTAATGGATGGTTTAACTGCCACCCGCAAGATCAGGGCGGAACTTCCTGCGCCTGCAAATAAAACACCCATTCTTGCCTTTACGGCATACGCAACCACCGGTGAGGCAGAGAAGTGCCTCGAAGCCGGCATGGATGATTATATCAGTAAACCTGTTAACCCCGATGCTTTATGCCGTAAAATGGTGGAGTTGCTCGACAGATTCGGTTATTTTTCAGAGCGGTCGAAGCAGCTTATTGATGCCGGCGACACGGGACAAATTGATCTGGATTATTTCAACACCATAACGGGTGATGACATCGAGTTGAAGATCAAAATGATACGGATCATGTTGGACGAAACACCCCAGGAAATCAAAAGTTTGCGATCTTATCTCGATGCAGGTAATTGGGAAGGTGTACGCGCTGTGGCTCATAAGATGAAGTCCAGCATGCAATTTCTCGGACTGCCGGAAGTGCTGGAGCTTGTTCGTGTGGTGGAAGTATCCGCAAAAGAAAAAACTAACTTACATTTGCTGGAGGAAAAGGTGGATAGGATAGCCCTGGCTTGCGATACAGCTCTGGAGCTACTGAACGCCGAATTACACAAGCTGGAACACATATGAAAGATAAGCAATACAGGATTTTCCTCGTGGATGACGATACCAAACATCTGATCATGTTGAAGAATCATCTGGAAAAACGATCCGAATATGACCTCAAGATCAATATATTTTCCAATGGTGAGAATTGCCTGGAAAAAATGTATGAAAAACCACATGTGATCATATTGGATTATTATTTGGATGGTATTAAATCAGATGCAGCGAACGGACTCGAGATATTGAAAAAGATACGCGCTTCCAATCCCGATACCTATGTGATCATGATGAGCGGGCAGGACGATCTGAAAGTTGCCGTGGATACCATCGATCACGGTGCTTATGATTATATTATTAAAGGGGAGAGTGCTTACATACGCGCGCAAATGATCATCGATCATATCATTGAGAATATCAATGCACTGCAATGGCAGCGTGCGGTCAAATTGCGTGAGTTGGTGCTCATCAGCGGATTTATCCTTTTGGGCCTGCTGTTGCTCACGCTTGCGTTTTATGATATGGGAGCCTTTGGTTGATCCGGACTTCCATCCAATATTCCTCCTGATCCTACGTTATCAGATATAGCCTTTTGCTGATGCAAAAAACGCCAAACGATGCTTTGCCCCGACTAACCGTTGATGCTTTCCTGCATGCGGAGAAAAATCCCTTTGTTGTTGTACTGGATAATGTGCGCAGTTTGAACAATATCGGTTCTGTATTTCGCACAGCAGATGCCTTTTTGTTAAGTGGTATTTGTTTATGCGGCATCACGGCAACTCCGCCACATCGCGATATAGAAAAAACGGCCTTGGGAGCCACGGCCAATGTTGTTTGGGAGTATTTTGATCATACGGTTGATGCCATCCGCGCCTTGAAGGATTCGGGTTATAAGATCTATGCGGTAGAACAGACAGATGTCGCTGTTTATTTGCAGGAATTTCGCGTGGAAAAAGGGGAGAAGGCCGCCTTTGTTTTTGGTCATGAGGTGATGGGCGTAAGTGATGATGTTCTGTCTTTGTGCGACGGCTGTATTGAAATACCACAGTTCGGCACTAAACATTCCCTGAATATAGCAGTGAGTGTGGGTATTGTGCTTTGGGACGTATTGGCAAAGGTCAAATACGGTTGATCCTTATTTATTTTCTTTCAATCCTTCGTAATACTGCATATCCAGTACGAACTGATTTACCGCATTTTTACCTTCCAGCATAAAGACCATACTTCCTTTATCTGTTTCTATAACACGTTGTTTCCCGTTATAACTGAATATTTCCGCGTTGAGATCTTCGCGGGAGGTAAAGAGTTTTAATTGATTGCGCTTGTAATTGATGTAAATAAAATCCTCGCTGGGTGTGAGCAGATATAAAGTGAAATAATCTCCCCCGCTTCGTTTGCCAAATTCAGCATAGCATTTTAATTGCATGTTCATCTGTTGATCGCCAAACCACAGTAATTTACCATCGCTGCCTGTAGTGTGGAAGGAACGAGTTCCCGGGTCCCAGACCATTTTAATACCGGAAAGAAAGATGGTAACCGGATAATCTTTAGGTCGCTCCACATAACCGCGTGTAGATGCGTCATTGGTCAACTTGGTCGCACTTTTCTTATCGGCAAGTTGTTGGAAGGCGGCTATCAAAAGCGTCTCCACATTATAATCAACCGGAGCAGCTCCTGCGTCGGATAGGGAAGTATACAACATATCACTCAACTTCTTCATCAGATCATCGGGGAGAGGTATTTCAAAGGTGATCGATGCGTCCATTTTATATTGATCATTATTCGGACGTTTGATAATGGTGCCATATGCTTTTGTTTGACAGAGGTCGGTCTTTAATCCCATATTCAAGCGACCTTCGGCATATAATGCACCGGTCCTGTCGTTGTATTTCATGATAGATCCCATCGCAGTCGGGTCATCCAGTTTATCCAGATTGCCAAAGTAGTACGTTTGATCTGTTTCATTATAATAGCCATTGCCGCGTGCATTGAATAACAAAGCATCCGTTCGTGAATGCGCCGTTCCCATAATGGTAGTATATAAAGCTGCAGTATCGTTGTACCGGAATACGCCGGCATACACCGAATCGCTGTGTTCGTTCACCGCATCATTGAGACTGAATACCGGATTCTTGTTGTCAATGGAACTGTTCACCCGGAACCAATCCGTTCGCAAAGTAGTATCGTTCACATCCAGGCGCACGTATCCCTTGAATCGCAAAAATTTATCATTGCTGTATAGCTCCACCGGCCCCTTGAAGTTGACCTTGTCTTCCAAAACAAAATGCGACGAATCCGGAACATATCCCTTCGCGAACATGTGATGGGTGTTGACGTTCATGATGCTGTCCAGTACGGTGTGCACACTGATCTCTTCAAATGGTATGGTCTCCTTTCTGTTTTGTGGCGTGGTATATGCATATTTGCCGGTCCCCGACATTTTATTCTTACCATAAATATTTACGATGCAAGTATCCAGAAAATGATAAAAATTCACGGTATCTCCTTTGATCTTGGCATAGTATAAGGTTCCCATTTTAGCTCCCTTCTCCACATATACTTTACCGGAATCGGGAATCACAAATACATCGGCAATACGTATAAGCGGCACGCCTTCGGCATTCAGCAACAAGGTGTTCAAATTAAAGCGACCTTCTTTAGCCTGGAATACCAAGCTATCCTGATCGCCGTTCGTGCTGTAGAAATTGGAAAACTCTTTTGTCGATTTGAAATAAACAGTGCGTTCGTCCATGATCCAATCGAAAACATTCATGTCTGTTTTATATTGGTTGTAGGGCAATTCTGTCATGATCGTATCAATGTTAGCTTTGAAATGTCCGACCCTTTCCTTAAAATCTACATTGGCATTTACGTTGTCCAGTTTTAATGCGACAAGGTCTGCGGTGATCTGTCCGATACTCACCGCCGCGGTATCGGCAAGCGCATTTTCCGCTTTATAGTGAAACTGATTGGAGCGCAAATTAACTTCTCCCCATTGCTGTAATCCGGAACCGAGCAACCCTTTGGATGTAACGGTGCTGGTTCCCTGAAGGGTGGATGCACCATCAAACATATCGAAAGGTGTGGCCCCTTGCTGCACGATCATTTTATCTGCATACGGCAACCAGGTACTTTTTACGCCGGTGTTGGACGATTGGGGGAATTGCACGCCATTTTCAGTTTTTGCAACAGTGAACTGGTCTACATTTGCCAGAGTCGAATCCGGGAAAAAATAGATCTCTTTTGCCTGCGATGTGGATGCCATGAAACGTATCTCACCTTCACCTTTAAATCCTTTGTTGCTCAGAAAAATTTTTCCTTGATAGTTTCCCAATGTCCCATAAGTGGGATAGCCGCCGGCAGGTGTAATAGATTTAAATCCTAGTGAACGGTCTTCTTGTAGCATTAAGGATTCCCGGAAGTCGGGGAATATACCCGCCGATACCATGGTGCCGTCGAATTTTACCTTTCGGTAATCCAGGCTGTCACTGCTTTCAATGGTGAACGGATCGAGCTTGAAATAAAAATCATCCTTTTTATAAACGTCATTGAAGATCTCCTTCTTCTGATAATCTGCAATGGAAAAATCGTAGGTGGTAAAGATGGAATATTCGGGATAGTGTACTTTGCTGGATTTATTATCGGTTTTATCGATCTGCAAACGGCCGGAACGAACAGTGATATTGGTATTTACAGGAAGATATAAGGGGTTGCCATAATCATCCACATCCACAGACTCTACATACAATATCATGCTATCCACATTATTCATTTTGATATTAAAGGTGTCGTAACTGAAATAGAAATTCTTCCCTCTGAAATCAATATTGCCGCTTACGATTGTTCCATCAAAAAGCATATCCCTGTTTTTCTTTAGTATGATCTTGTCATCTTTCGGATAAATAAGTACAAATTGTGAATCGCTCAGATAAAAACTGGAAATGCCATTAATGTTGAGGTCGTAGTTGGTGAGATTAAGTGTTGCATTGGAACCGGAAGTCATCGATGGGATAGCGATGATGTCATAGTCTTTTCTGCCGGTGCTTGCGTACACGTAATTAAATGTTTTATCCTTGACGTAAACCATTTCATGGTCCTTATCATAATAGACAAATCCTTCCTGTACCAATTGCAATAACAAACTCTGCACGCCATCTACGGTAAGTGTCGGATTTAATTCTCTGGCCAGTGCAAGGGTGGGTATTTCGCGTGTATTATACAGATCGCAATAGCGCCTGATCTTTACCAGAGGCTGATAGCTGGATACCCCGCGCACGCGTTCAAACAATTTCTCACTGAACAGGTCCTGACTTTCAAACCAACTGAGTTTATTTCCCGCACCGGTTATATTCTTCATTTTAATGAGCGTGTCACCAAGGGCCCAATTGATATTGTCAACCTTTGCATCCACCTTGTGATAAGAGCTGTAAAACATCAAGCTGGAAAATCCTTCATCCTGCCGTGTAAGATTCATGGTGCCCAGCACGCCATCATAGCGCAGGGAAACGTCATGGTGATAGATGCTGTCTTCTTTTCCGATATTGATAACCGCCTCGGCATCCCGCGAGTAAATGGAATAGCCGGGTTCAATAAGGAATGTTTGTGATCGCGCCTCAACGGCCGGCTTTCCGTGCGGATCTTTAAAGGACATGACCGCTAAGGTGCTATCGTCGCCGCTGCCAATGATCTGACTTCCTTTTAAAAAGAATCCTCCCTTGTAATCCACATTGGTAAGGATGTCTTTTACCGTCAGTGTTTTTTCGTAGGTCCGGAATTGGGGATAATCGCTTTTTGAAGGCTCATTATTGGTAAGCAATTTATCATAAAGCTGCCCTTTCAGCGGCTTGTTGAACATACCGCCAAAATACAACTGGGCATTCTCCGCGGTATAATCATTTGATTCGGTATTGATCGTATAATCTGTTACGGTTGCATAAACGGTAGTGCTGTCCAAACCTGCCCGCGACCAGTTAATGGTCCCACCCGTTCCTTTCCATTCTTTTTCCAGCGGAAAATAAACACCTTGTGTGCCGCGTATAAACATGGTATCTCCCTTGGTATAGGCGAACAGATCAGTAGATGAGAAATGGATCTGCGGAACATCGTCGGTATAACTGAAGCTGTATTCAAAAGATGTATATGACCAGGTTTTTGTGGTTGTATGGTTTAGGGCATATAAGCCGAAGAAATCGGCGCTGAAATCGAGAAAGCGGTTATAGGTGCTGTAACTTCCCTTGCGCGAATTATCCAGGATGGTATTGGTGATCGTCATCCACTCATCATAGCGTTCCGGCAACTGTCCGGATTTAACAAAGCTCACTGTAGCATCCAGCACCGCAACAAATTGCGGCGTTGGTTTCATCCGCCGTTCCAGCATTTTATTGCCCAGATTGATGATCTGATCTATTTGTTCGTATGCGATGTTGCCGGCTTCAGCTTCTTTGGCAAAACGCTCATAACTCTGTTTCCCGATCTCATTATTATTCGCTTTCATGAAATCAGAAAGTTCTTTCAGGAAGGCATCATGATCGGCTGAGAAGGTGGTCAGCTGTGCATGCAGAATGGAAAAGGAGAAAAACAGGAATAAGAGTACCGAGGATCTTTTCATGCTGTTAAGTTACATCTGTTGCGGATAAAGTTATACCCGGTACTAACGACTTTCCGGTTAGAAAATTATCGGGTTAACATTTCTTAATGTGGATAACAGATCAGCCGGCCTGAAAAATGGCACAAGCCCAATCATCTTTGGTAAGCAAGCTGCGTTTTTGCAGGTAATAAGCGGAGGCTCTTTCTTCTATGAGGGGCATGGCGCTTTGTAAAATGCCGCTTACAATGATCAGCCCTCCTTTGGGCAGGCAGCGGAAAAATAAGGGGATATGATCGTAAATGATACTTCTGTTGATATTTGCCAGAATAATATCAAATTTTCTGCCGGTGAACAGTTGCAGATCGCCCAGTGCAAGTGTAATACTGTTGCCTACGCCGTTTAATTGAATATTGTCTATCGCATTGTGGTAGGCCCATTCATTATTATCTACAGCATAGATATGTGCAGCGCCTTTTTTTGCAGCCAATATACTGAGAACTCCTGTTCCACAACCGGCATCCGCCATTTCTTTGCCGCTGCAATCTATGCCGAGCAAAGCTACGGCCATTAAATAGGTGGAGGCATGATGGCCGGTGCCAAAACTCATTCGTGGCTCAATGATGATATCGTATCGGATATTTTCCGGGGCTTCATGAAAGGGTGCGCGTATGATACAGCGATCATCAATAATGACCGGATGAAAATTCTTTTCCCATTCGGCATTCCAATTGATATCAGCATATTTTTTATGCACCCAGTTGAATACAAATTGCTGCTGTAATTCTGAAATGTAGGCTATGATCTCTTCGAGTGCGAGTGTGTCTGCAGGAATGTACGCATTCAACTCCTGTTGTTCCTGCGTGAAGGTGTCAAATCCTTGCTCTGCGAGCAGAGCCATGAGTATCTCTGCTGTTTGCTCATCGGCAGTATGAAATTGAAACTCCAGATATTCCATGCGAAGTGATCAATGCGTAGAATGGGGAGAACTATCAATGATCTTCATCAGATCTCCTGCCTGTAGGCTGGCACCACCTATCAAGCCGCCGTCTATGTCGGGCATGCTGAATAATTCGCCGGCATTCTCCGGTTTTACGCTGCCACCATATAAAATGCGCGTGTTCATGGCTACCTGCCCGCCAAATATATTGTGCAACAATGCGCGTATACAGGCGTGCATTTCCTGTGCCTGATCCGGGCTGGCAGTTTCGCCGGTGCCAATGGCCCAAACAGGTTCGTAGGCTATATGGATATATTGCATCTGCTCTGCACGAATGTCTTGCAAAGCGTTTTGTAATTGCGCAACCACTACATCAAAATGTTTTCCCGTTTTACGCATTTCCAGGGTCTCTCCGCAACACAGGATCACCTCTAATTTTTCGGCAAGTGCCTGCTTGATCTTTTCGTTGATCTTATGGTCGGTCTCCTGAAAATATTGTCGGCGTTCGCTGTGACCAACAAGCGTAAAAAAGGCATCTACACTCCGCAGCATGGCGGCAGATACTTCGCCGGTATAAGCCCCCTTTGCATGTTCAGAAATATTTTGCGCGCCGAATTGCATGTGCGTATTTCCGAATCTGGATATCAGACTGAAAAGAAATGGGAAAGGAGCAGCAATGAAAACCTCTGCTTCCGTCTTGCTGTTGCTGAGCATATTTGCCAACGTGGCCACTGTTTCTTCTGCTTCCTGCAGGGTTTTATGCATTTTCCAATTCCCTGCTATGATCTGTTTTCTGTTCATTGTACATCAACGATGCAGGAAGATCAGCTGACCTTTCCTGTGCTTTTCACTTAGTTCGTAAATATATGTGATGATCGAAATCTCTGTTTTATCCAAATGCATGTTCCTGCGGGCCATGACCGCTTCGGCAACCGTTAATGCATCTTTTAGTTTGTAAGTGACAAATCCCGCAGGTCCGCCCCAACTGAAAGAGGGAATGAAATTACGCGGAAAACCATCGCCGTATAAATTCACATTCACACCGATCATAGTTCCTGTGTTGATCATGGTATTGATGCC
>JAWKLB010000036.1:0-32338 GCA_041392955.1 Chitinophagales bacterium
ACGAGAAGGCGCAGCATGATATGACAGGGGAGTGAATGAGAGTCGGCAGGTGCAGGAGCAGGGGCAGGGGCAGGAGCAGTTTGCTTCGTTGTTGAGAGCAATCTTAATTAAAAGAGCAACTTGACAACCTGCCAACCACACAGCAGAGACTCGTTTCACTTCGTCACGCTACATGGCAGGCCCGATAACCTTCCAATAGGATCATACAACAATAACAACATAATTTCACCGTTGTATGACGATTCAATGCAACGTAAACTTTGCTTTATCGTAACATGTTTCGTAAGTTCAATCTTTGTTTCTTGAACAGAGATATGTATAATTTTTGATCCAATGAGATCCCGAAATTTTCTATTTATACTATGTTTTTGTTTGCCCCTGAAGTTTCTGCACGGGCAAACTACATTTTCCAAGTTGTACTGGAACTATCCCGCTACAACGTTAGGGTTGGCAATAGCTCTGTCTGATGAAAACATATATGTTGTAGGTCGTGGTGCCTCTTATGTTGGCCCATATTTAAGGCCGAATGTTTTTTTTCTAAGGACAGATTATTCGGGGAACATGCTTTTGAGTAAAAATGTCTTGAGCGGAGAAAACTATACTTACCGGGAAGGATTTACAAGTGGTCTGGAATTTATTTCCGATTCTATTTTGGCATTCGCCGGTATTTTTGAAAGATTTGACACTTTATTTCCTCCTTGGTTTCAAGAACACAATGGAATGATCTATTTCTTTGATCTGGAAGGTGATACAATATCTACAAAAAGATTTATTGGAGATGGATTTCTTGAATTTTCCCGCTTATATTATGATAGAGTTCGCAAACGAATATATGCCGGTGGGGGTACGCGCGATACATTGATAGAACCGGGCCTGGCATATACAGTATGCCTGGATTCAGCAGGGAATTTGTTGTGGGACCAACGCCTTGGCGATGGGATACTCACTGAACTGACCGGTTTATATGATGTATTTGACAATGGGAACATCGTTGCAGGAGGGATCGTATCTCAGCCACCTGATCAGCAGAATGGGAAATGGTATAAAATGGACGGGAACGGGAATGCATATTTTGAAAAAGTGGTGGGAACTTTCGGCTATGACCGGGAGATCGAGATCAAAGTGAGTAAGAACCAACATTCCCTGATCGCCAGGCAAACCATAGATACCCTCATTTCTCCGGGTGATTATGAAAAATGTACCTATATCGGAAAAATGGATACGAATGGTGTGTTCCTCTGGCGTACATTTTTAAATGATGTGTACTATAAATATCTTTATACCACCCGCACATTTTCAGATGGCAGTATAGTTGCCGTTGGTGTAAGATATGTTGATGATACTTTTGAGCCGCATGGATATATGGTGAAATTGGATAGTAACGGAACTGTTTTGTGGGAAAGGGACTATACCAATAACCCCGATGGAAATCATTACCTCTACGATTTTCAAAAGATGCCGGATGGTGGATATATAGCATCCCGGACTTGGGGCTGATTATATTGATGGAGATATAGAATCCATGTGCTGGCTTTTAAGTGGACAGCATGGGTTGCCTGGTTCCGGGCTGCGATGAAATAACTGCCATCGACAGCAAACCTCAAACGGCAGGAGCAGATTTTATTATCTACCCCAACCCCGTTCATGACATGGCAACGGTGGAAGTGCAGATACCGGATGCACTGCAGATCATAGCCGGAAAAAATCTGGAATTACAGGTAATTGACATGCAGGGCAGAAAGACAGATATCCCCACCAACATATCGCTCACCAACGGCGGGGAGATCATCCGCTTCCAGATCCAAACCTCCGCTTTCGCACAAGGAAATTACATGGCAGTGATCCTGTACAACAACACCATTCTCGGTTCGAGTCAGTGGGTGAAGATGTAGGTTAGTCGGCAGGGGCAGGAGCAGTGCGCTTCGTAGTGAAGAGAGGTGTTAGGTAATTAAGTGAACCTTTAAATAAATAGGAATAAGGAATTAGGAATAAGGAATATCCGCCGGTTGGAGGAATAAGGAATAAGAAAAAATGCTTATCAATTATGAGTTCTCTAACCGGGCAACTTGACAACGTGCCAACTTGACAACTCTTTTCGAGAGTGTCCGAAGAACCCCTTTGCGGGAAAGTGCATTCAATTAATTATGAGTACTCCAACGTCCAAACCTCCATACGTCCCAACGTCCTTACAAGGAGCAGGGGCAGGGGCAGGAGCAGTGCGCTTCGTAGTGAAAAGAGGTGTTAGGTAATTAAGTGAGCCTTTAAATAAATAGGAATAAGGAATAAGGAATTAGGAATTAGGAATATCCGCCGGTTGGAGGAAAAAAGGAAAATTCTTATCAATTATGAGTA
This sequence comes from Chitinophagales bacterium, assembly GCA_041392955.1. Lineage (GTDB taxonomy): Bacteria > Bacteroidota > Bacteroidia > Chitinophagales > BACL12 > UBA7236. The sequence goes on from JAWKLB010000036.1 coordinate 2,353, forward strand.
CTCTAACCGGGCAACTTGACAACGTGCCAACCTGACAACCCAAACACCCCCACACTTCCTTACCTTTACACCCCATGTCTTCCTCCAAAACCCTTTTCCTCGATCGCGACGGAGTCATCAATCGCCGTATCGTTGATGGATACGTGACCAAATGGTCGGAATTCGAATTCCTGCCGGGCGTTTTGGATGCTTTGAAGATATTTCCTGATTTCTTCCATCATATCATCATCGTCACCAATCAGCGCGGCATCGCACGGGGATTATATACCCTTGAAGATCTCGATCGCATCCACACCCACATGCTGGATGAGATCCGCAATGCCGGCGGCAGGGTAGATGCCGTTCTCTTCTGTCCGCATATGGGCGATGAACCTGGATGCGACTGCCGCAAACCGAAAACAGGCTTGGCAAATCAAGCTGTTGAACGCTTTCCCGATATAGACCTTAAGCATGCCGTCATGGCCGGCGACAGCTCCGGCGATATGGGCTTTGGTCGCGGAATAGGAGCCCTGAACATCGGCATCGGTGACCCCGGCCTTGCCAATGCCGATCACCATTTCCAGGATCTGCTTTCCTTCGCAGATGCCCTGAAAACAGGGAATTTCATGGCTGATTAATAGAAATTTTACCTATACGAGGCTGTTCTTGCCTATCTTTGCGCTCCGTAACCTTATGATTTTCTTAACAATATCCATGCAGACAGGCAACCTCAGAAGCGCCTTTTGCATCTAAATCATGCAGGCTCCGAAGTCAGATGGTACGCAGATATTCCCAATTTCTCGAACTCATTTACCTCCTGGTTGACATACTATTGCTCAACCTGTCCTTCTTTGTGGCCCTGCTCATCAGCTTTGACCGCTTTTCCAAGATCAACGACCGCAAGTTCGCCATGCTGTTGGTGGCTGTAAATCTCATCTGGTTCTTTGTCACCACAGTGACCAACTATTACAAGGTAGAACGCCGCTTTGGGTTTGAGCAGGTAGTATTCCGTTTTCTCAAGGTGCTCATCTTTCAGGTGCTGCTCACCTTCACCTATTTATTCCTTATCAAGGGGTATCAATTCTCGCGTTTACAATTGCTCTATACATACATTTTCTTCTCCGGACTCGACCTCGTTTGGCGCATCGGTTTTGAGACCTATCTCAAACGCTACCGGGCAAGAGGAGGGAATTATCGCCGCATCATTGTTATTGGTACCACGAACGCCTCTCTGCAATTTGTTCGCGAGATACAGGAGCACAATGAATTCGGTTATAAGTTCATGGGATATTTCGACGACAGGGAAACATCTATGGTAAGTGTGATGGGTGAATTATATGATGTAAAGGATTATTGTAAGAAACATTTTATTGATGAGATCTATTTCTCCTTGCAACCCGGCGACATGGGTGATTATGTGGAAGACCTCATGGAGTTTTGTAATGACAATCTGATCCGTTTCCGCATTGTGCCGGAGTTTTCCAATTTCATCAGCAAGCAATTCAAAAAGGTGAACATCGAATACTACGGAAACACACCCGTGTTGAGTATTCGTCCCGAACCTTTGGATAATTTATACAACCGCTTGCAAAAACGCGTGTTCGACATCTTCTTTGCTATCCTCTTTTTCGTGCTGGTCGGTTGGTGGTTGTTCATAATACTTGCTATAGCCGTTAAGCTTTCTTCAAAAGGACCTGTATTTTTTGTGCAGAAACGCAGCGGTGAAGGAAACAAAGAATTCTGGTGTTATAAATTCCGCACCATGAAAGTGAATGCGGAAGCCGACACCAAACAAGCCACAAAGGGGGATCCCCGTATCACCAAAGTAGGTTCCATCCTGCGCAAGACCAACCTCGATGAATTACCTCAGTTCATCAATGTGTTGCGGGGTGATATGAGTGTGGTGGGACCGCGTCCGCACATGTTGAAACACACGGAAGAATATTCCAAGATCGTGAATAACTTTATGGTGCGCCACTTCGTCAAACCGGGGATCACCGGTGCTGCCCAGGCCAACGGCTACAGGGGAGATACCACTGATCCCGAGATGATGAAAAAACGTGTGCAATATGATCTCTGGTATCTCGAGAACTGGAGTTTCTGGCTCGATGTCAAGATCGTATTCCTCACCGTGTGGAGCATGCTTAAAGGAAACGAAAATGCGGTATAAACTTCTCGTAGTACTTTGTTGTCTCGGAACCATCCTGCACGCACAACAAAATTTTCTCTATCTCAACAAGAACATCTACAATTGGTATGAACCCGCTTTGAACAAGCAGGGCTCGCATTTTCATACTGCTATCCGCCCGTATCGCATCAGTGATCTAGACTCTGTTGTGCGCTATGCGGATGTATTTCATCTCGAGAGAAAAGCAGGCGACAACTTTTTCGGTAAAGCTTGGAATGCGATAGCGTATGATACCATTCTCGGTGTGCGCAAGCAGGAAGATTTTCATCTGCGTATAGATCCCGTTATTAATTTTGCGGGAGGTTATGATCTGGAGAACGGCGGCAAGAGTTTGTGGATCAACACACGCGGTATTGCAGCGCAGGGCGATATAGGACCTGAACGCAAAGTTTCCTTTACGGCAACTTTTCGGGAGAACCAGGGTAAATATCCCGATTATCTGGTCCCCTTTATTAAATATTATGATGTTATTCCGGGTCAGGGAAAAGTGCGCAAGTTCAAAGGCAGCAACTTCGACTTTGCCAATGCAACGGGATATGTTTCGTATACGCCTTCCAAATATTTTAATTTCCAACTCGGGCACGACAAGAATTTCATCGGCGACGGTTACCGCAGTATGCTGTTGAGTGATAATGCATTGTATTATCCCTTTTTTAAGATCACGACCAGCGTGTGGAAGATCAAATACATGAATCTGTATTGCGAGTTCGATGATGCGATCAGCGGGAGCGTGGATAGTTTGATAGGCATTACACGCAAGTGGGGTTCTTTCCATTATCTCAGTTTTGATATGTTCGACTGGGCGCAGATCGGATTATTTGAAGGCATCATCTGGCCAACGAATGATTCGGCGCGCTATCGCGGATTTGACGTCAATTATTTGAATCCCATCATCTTTTTCCGGCCTATTGAATTCGGATTGGGCTCACCGGATAATGCCGTTATGGGTGCGAATCTGAAACTCATTCCTTTCGATGATCTTATTGTGTATGGTCAGTTCATGATGGACGACCTGGACGTTGCTGCGGCGCGCGCAGGAAAAGGATATTACCGGAATAAATTCGGCATTCAGGCGGGAGTGAAATACTATGAACCTGCAGGCATTAAAAATCTGATTGTGCAGTTGGAGATGAACCAGGCAAATCCGTATACCTACGCTGCGAAGGAGCCCTTGCAGAATTACACACATTACAATCAGCCGCTGGCCCATCCGCTCGGCGCCAATTTCCGCGAGTGGCTGGCGATCATCGACTACAGATTCTTCGAAAGATTATATGTGGAGGCGAAATTTCAATCGGCCATAGTGGGCTATGATTACACGGCTGAAGATAATTACGGTGCCGACATCTTCAAATCCGATTACGACATTCCCGGCTGGCCCGATAGCTACGGCAATTATATCGGTCAGGGATTAAAAACCACCATTCGCAGTACCGACCTGCGCGGCGGTTTTTTATTAAATCCATCCATCAATCTCAACATCGAAGGCCAGATCTTCATCCGCACTTTCTCCAACGAATTCGAGACAATTCCGACTACCATGTTTATGCTTGCCTTGAAGACAGATCTGTTTAATGCGTATTATGATCTGTGAGGCAATGAAAAATGAAAAATGAAACATGAAAGATGAAAGATGTCCGCCGGCAGGCGGATCCTCCGCAGGAGGGAAAGATGAAAATGTCCGCCGGCAGGCGGATTACCCGCAGGGTGGAAAAATGAAAGAATCAATCATTGATAGATTTTTTCATCGCCGCAAGGCGAACCTCTGGGCAGGAAAAAGCAATAAGGAGAAAGCAATAAGCAATAAGCAGTAAGCAGTAAGCAGTGGGTGAAGTACAGCCCCAAACCTTTCCATCGCCGTAAGGCGACACTCTGCGTCCTCTTAAAACTACTCAGCGTATTGCCGAAGGCACTCAGCGTGAAATATTCCCTGAAAATTTATAGTCCAAGTCTAAAAGACCTCTGTGTGAGAAGAAGCAATAAGCAGGAAGCAATAAGCAGAAAGCAAAGAGCAATATCTGCCGATTACTCCGCTTGCCTTCTCCAGGTATGACTCTCCGCGTACAACTCTGCGCATCGCCACCCGCAGGGACGGCCTCTGCGAGAAATTTTAATGGATCACAAACACCTATTCGATGAAACTTTGTGCCTACTCAGAGACTTTGAGCCTTAGTGGCCTCGTATAATGAACATTCAACTGCAAGGGATTTCTTGCTAAATTTGCAGCTCTTCCAGGTCCCGTAGTTCAATGGATAGAATAGAAGTTTCCTAAACTTTTGATACAGGTTCGATTCCTGTCGGGACTACTTTTTACCTGTTTTTAAAGTATCCTTCCTGTATCTTTGCACCTGCATCCGGCCCCGTAGTTTAATGGATAGAATGGAAGATTCCGGTTCTTCAGGTGGCGGTTCGATTCCGTCCGGGGCTGCTATGAGTGAAGGAAAATTCTTCGCATATGTAATTCGATCAATACATTTTGATTACATCTACAAAGGGCATTGCAAGGATTTAGAATTACGGTTGAACCAGCATAACAGCGGTTTGACAAAATCAATACGCGCATATATTCCATTTAGAGTCATATATTATGAAGAATTTTTAACCCTCGAAGAAGCAATTTCTAGAGAAAAATATTTTAAGTCCGCTGCAGGTAGAAGATTTCTGCAACGCAAATTAGCACCGTAGTTTAATGCCCGCCCGGCTGACGCCAGTCGGACGGGGATTGAATGGAAGATTCCGGTTCTTCAGGTGGCGGTTCTCCGCCCGGCTGACGCTAGTCGGACGGGGATTCCGTCCGGGGCTGCATTGTAGTTTCTACCCTTAATTAATCGTCACATTAATCTGAAAAGATATTTATTGAATCAATACTTACACCGGTGTATTTAACCATAGTTTACAGAGAATTCATACTATTATTTCTGTTAACTGTATCATTTCTTTAATTTCACCACATAAATATTTTGTTATGGGATTATTTTCAAAATTCACAGGTGGCAAAAAAGGTGGCCACGCCGCAGAGAACGCACAGGCATTTATTCAGAAACTTACTTCAGATCTCGGATTGAGCGGTGATCAGGCAGCTCAGGTTGAACAGGCTATCAGAGGATTCTTTGCCGACCGCAAACAGATCAAACAATCGGGAGGCAGTAAAGATGAAATGCGCGGAAGCGGACAAGATTTCAAGGATCATATTCTGCATATCCTCAGCGATGAACAAAAACAAAAGTTCATGGCGAATATTCAGGAGTACAAACAGTTGCTCCGGGGACGATGAATTTCAATGTGCCAATTTCCAATGTGCTAATGTGCCAATGATCCGGATGTATACCATGTATTGCTTCCAATAGAAATACATCGGCACATTAACACATCGGCACATTAACACATTTATATTTCCATCCTGCAGGTGATCCATCTGTCGACTTTTTTCATCATAAAACTACTTTATCATGTCTGAAAACCTTATTAAAGCCCTCCTCGGAATGCACAGCGGCTGGAGGTATATCATTTTGATATTGCTCATCGCAGCGATCGTTTATGCACGTCAAACGGCTTCGGGAAAAAGGCCCTTTGCAGGTGCAACAAAGAAACTGGGCATGTTCACCATGATCGCCATAGATATTCAGTTGTTGCTGGGCATTTTGTTGTATTATAATTTTATGCAGGTGACCACGCATTTCAATTTGGGAACATTCAAACATCAGTTTTCTGCAGATTCATTCAGAAACATCGCCGTTGATCATCTTGTGGGGATGTTGCTGGCCATCATCTGTATCCATGTGGGATATGCAAAAGCAAAAAAGCAGGAAAATCCCTTAGCAGCAGGAAAGAAACTATTCGGATGGTACCTGTTTGGTTTGATTCTGATCCTGGTATCTATTCCATGGCCATTTTTACATCCGGGGAGAGGCTGGTTTTAATCGTATAGCTCACAAACTTTGGCAAGACGTTGTTTATCCAGGATGCGGATCGCATGGTTGTTCGTTTCGATCAATCCGTCCTCCTTCAGGTCTTTCAGAACGCGTATGGCAGTCTCTTTTACCGTGCCCACATAGGAAGCAAGGTCTTCGCGCGTAATATTGATGATGCCTTCCGTATTATGCTCATCCTTATATGCCTCACTGAGCATCAGGAGCGCTTCGGCAACACGACCGCGCACCGGCTTGTAAGCAATGTCGGCCATTTTATCTACAGTTTGATCTATCGTTTTAGTCAACAACTGCACCATGCCTTCCGAAAAGCGATTGTTTTCGCGGAATAATTTCAGCACCGTTTCTTTTGGCACAAAACAAATAACCGCATCTTCGATCACCTCGGCGCTCACAGCATATACCGTATTGCTCAGCATGGCGCCATAGCCGATATCAATCGCCGGGAGTAACGATCTTCAGAATCTGTTCCTTTCCGTCCGAACCTGTTTATGCGGATTTTACTTTTCCTTCGTTCAGACAGTATAAACCGTAGGCGTTGGAGCCTTCATGAAAAATGGTTTGGCTCCTTTTTATACAGGGCACAGGTTTTATTTTCATTGATGAAATCCGTTCCTCCACATGACAAAATGGAACGAAGTTTCTTCCTGCTCTTGCATATACGCAATCGGGGGTCGGGATCTTTGTTAAAGTGGTCATAACAATATGGTTGCCTGAGGGGTTGAATATTTATTTGTCGATATTATAAGCGAGCGGTATTTCACTATATAATGCTATTTTCCTCGTTACGCTCATGTGAAAAATGGTGCTGAATAATCCGTAATGATGTGTTACCATACTGATGAGGGTCAATATTATTCCTGCCCGCAGAATTTGCGTATGCCTTCTGTCACATTCTTTTCTGCCAGGAAATGCAATTGCAATCGCTCGTGCGTCAATTCTTTGCGGAAACGCACATGCAGTTTATCGATCGTGGATTTATTGTAATTCGAACTGTCTCTGAAATGCACCATGCACGGTAGCATTGAATTTTGCTACCAAATCCCAACAGATAAACGATCGTGTCATTGTCTTTGTCCGTTCCCTCGAAAGGGATCATGATATTTTGAAAATGACTGATCGATGTATTTTCCGGAATCATATTTAAGAAGATTTGTCAGATGTTTGATCACATTCCAGGTCACCGTTCCGAATAATCTGTCTTCAATACTATTGGCACCTTGCGTTCCCAGGATGATCAGATCCGCCCTGCTCTTTGATCGCTGTTTCCAGGATGGTCTCGGCGGCAAATCCCATCTGCGTTACATATCCTGATGGGAGAATAGGTGAATAATTTGGCATAGTCCGCGCGATTTTCCAGTTCGCTGTCGGCGTGTTCATGTTGTGCGTCGATCAGCTCGCGCACCATTTCCGGTGGTATGTGTTCATCTGCAAAAGGCATGTGAAATACATGTGCAATAAGGATCTCGGCCTCGAATCCGCGCCAAAGATCAATAGCCGCCTGTGCTGCCTTTATCGAATTCGAAGAGTAATCGACCGGAACAGAAGAATGCGTCCGGTGCAGAGTGCTCGGAAATACCGTTTTCCTTTTCATGTTTGCCGTATGTTTTTTGTTTTCGGTGTCGCCGGGATCAACGTCATCCTTATTCGTCTAACCTGTAACATATACAACGGTTTTATTCCTTCAAAATTCGATATATGTCCATCTTTTAGTAGTGACCGGGCTCAAAGGAAAAGGTGACTTTGCTCGTGTTGTTGTGCGGGACAGGCCTATGTTGCAGGCATAAAAAAACCCGGCACAGGGCCGGGTTTACATTTCTTTTACAGGAAGATCACCATGCGTCCTCTTTCTTTTCCACATTTGGTTGTATGCCATTTTCCATCGATTCTGTCGAGCTGCGCATATGGGTATCTATCTGTTGCAGATAATCGATCGTTGTTTTGTCTTTTTTGAATTGCTCTTCATTGATCCAACGCTCAATGCCGAAATAGGAATTCCCATCCACATTGATCTTGGTGATCGAGTATTTGAACCGGCCATCGCGAAATTGCAGGGTGAGATAATAATTGATAAGGGCGGCCTTTGATGCAGTCCCTTTTACATCGCGGGTCAGATAAAAACTGTTCTTGATCTCGATCGTTCCCTCTTCACGGCTTTGTGATTTGATGGCCTGTGACGGACTCTTATAAAAGGTTTTCATCCACTCCAGGGTCAGGGAATACAGCGAGTCTGCAGAGAGGCCCGGAACCTGCACCACTTCTTCATAGGCAACCAGTTTGGTGTCTTCGTTAATGGGGAAAAAAAGGAGCTTCATCTTCCCCTTTTTGAGCAAAGGCGGTCATGCCGCTGATCGAAGAGCCTGATAGACTTAATGTTTTCATATTTCTTTTCTATGGCGTTTTTGATACGAAGATAACAGCAAAAACAATACCGCACCTGTGGAAATGCCTTTGGAAATACAGCCCGGCATGCCGATATTTGCCTCAAATTAAGCACATGAGCTCTCAGTTTTTTATCGGTTTGGTGATCACTTGTTACGTTTTGGTAGTAGGAGGTCTTTTTGTGATCGAATTCATAAAAAGCCGTCGCGGTAGCAACCACGGAGGTCATTGATCAGAAGCCCTTTTCGGATGCCTGTTTAACTCCATTTTGGCATCCCGTGCGTACCGCATTGCCCGTATTTCATAAATTGTCTCTGAAAGCCCCATTCTGCAAGGGTTTCAGCTGTTGACACAAGGTGTAAAAAATAAGCCTTTCCACGCCTGGAAATAAGCCGTTTTCAGGGCCGTTTTTCGTATATTTGCACATTGATTTTGAGCATGGAAAAAGAAGAAATAATCGCGGGGAAAAACGCCAATTATACAGCCGAAAATATACAGGTTTTAGAGGGTCTTGAAGCAGTGCGGAAAAAGGCCTGCGATGTCATCGGCGATACCGGTTTCAAGGTTGCATCACCTGGTGTATGAGGTAGTGGATAACTCCATCGATGAGGCGTTGGCAGGGTATTGCCGCAACATAGATGTGACCATCTTACCCGATAACAGTATTCGCGTAAAAGACGACGGGCGGGGTATTCCCACCGAGATCCATAAAAAGGAAAACAGGTCGGCGCTCGAAGTGGTTATGACCGTGCTGCATGCCGGTGGCAAATACGATAAAGATACCTACAAGGTTTCCGGTGGATTGCACGGTGTGGGTGTGAGTTGTGTGAATGCACTCTCCAGTCATCTCACCGTTGAAGTGCATCGCAATGGCAAAATATTCCAACAGGAATATAACATGGGCAAGCCGCAATATCCCGTGCGGGAAACCGGTGACGCATCCGATACGGGGACCATCACCACCTTTCTGCCCGACAATACCATTTTCACCGTAACGGAATATAAATATGAAACACTCGCGGCACGTATGCGCGAACTGGCGTATCTGAACAAAGGCATACGGCTTACCATTACAGATACCCGGCAAACCGATGAAGACGGCAAACATCGCAGTGAGACATTCTTCAGTGAAGGCGGGTTGACGGAATTTGTGCGTTTTCTCGATGAGAGCCGCACACCTATTATCCCGGAACCGATCTATGCAGAAGGTACCAAGGATAATGTGATGGTAGAACTCGCATTGCAATACAATGATTCATTCAATGAGAATATCCATTCTTACGTAAATAATATCAACACTATAGAAGGTGGAACGCATGTTGCCGGTTTCCGCCGTGCACTCACGCGCACCTTCAAATCCTATGGCGAGAAAGAAGGCATGTTCGAGAAAGCCAAAGTGGAGATATCCGGTGACGACTTTCGCGAAGGACTTACTGCTCTTATTTCGGTTAAAGTTCCCGAACCGCAATTCGAAGGTCAAACCAAAACAAAACTTGGAAATAATGAAGTGCTGGGTATTGTGGATGTGATCTCAGGGGAGATGCTTTCGAACTACCTGGAAGAAAATCCGAAACAAGCGCGACTCATTGTGCAAAAAGTGATACTCGCTGCACAAGCGCGTATTGCCGCACGCAAAGCGCGTGAACTGGTACAACGCAAGAGTGCGTTCGGCGGAGGTGGACTTCCGGGTAAACTGGCAGACTGTACGGAAAAAGATCCCGGAAAATGCGAATTATATCTCGTCGAAGGGGACTCGGCAGGTGGTACTGCCAAGCAGGGCCGCGACAGAACCTTCCAGGCCATCCTTCCCCTGCGCGGTAAAATTTTGAACGTAGAGAAAGCGCTGGATTATAAAATATTCGATAACGATGAGATCAAGAATATCTTCACAGCATTAGGCGTCATGCCGGGTGAAGATAAATCGCTTGATACATCGAAATTGCGTTACCACAAGATCATCATCATGACAGATGCCGATGTGGATGGAAGCCACATCACCACACTGATACTTACATTTTTCTACCGCAAATGTTTTGAATTGGTGCAGAACGGTTATATCTATATTGCCACACCACCTTTATACCTCGTTAAGAAGGGGAAAGAACAACGCTATTGCTGGAATGAAGAGGATCGCAAGGCTACCGTAGCGGAATTCGCACAGGGCGGAAATGAAAGTTCTGTTCATGTGCAGCGATATAAAGGTCTCGGTGAGATGAACGCTGAGCAGTTATGGGATACCACCATGTCACCGGCTACCAGGACTTTGCGCAGAGTTACCATCGACAGCGCTGCAGAAGCCGATCATATTTTCAGCATGCTGATGGGAGATGATGTGCCACCGCGCCGCGAATTTATCGAGGCACATGCAAAATATGCCAACCTCGACATTTAAAGTCCGGTCATAAATACCAGTCGGAAAGAAAAGGGGCTTGCAGAAATAGAATAAGCGTCTTGTATCAGGTCATATAATAATATGATCTGAAATCTGCCCTTGTCACCCGCAAAACTATTGTAACCCAAACCTACCAGGCCTTCCGGATAGGTATTCGATTCCTCGGCCAGCGGATAATCTTCATACTTTACCGTGTACCAGTTTTTGGCGTACTCAGCATGTGCAAAAAAGTCGAAGAAGAGGTCGTGTTCCAGAAATACGCGAGCGCCATATACATTTGCTTTATAGTCGACCACCGAAGGACTGTTATAATTCTGACTTAAGAATTCATAGGTGCCGCCTATGCCGGCAAGGAAATGCGGTGTGATCAGATAGCCAACCTGGGGAGATATCTCCAGATAGGATGTTTGTCCGAACATGGCACTGAAAGAACCGCCTACCAATATGTTGTCCAAAGGCCTGGAAGAGCGGTGTTCTTTTTCACTCTTGTCCTTTTCGTATGATTCGATCTCTTGTGTTTGCCCGAAGACCCCCTGCACGCTGAGTGCCAACATGCCTATCAGTATATAGCTGCTCATAGTGATACAATGCATTCTCATTAACGCAAAAGTACGCATTAATCATGCCTGAACTTGTAAAACCAATGTAAACTCCTCGTGTCCCGCACAGGTATCACCCGTTTTCGGTGATTTAGGTCATATCCTGCGCTCAGATGCCGCTCTACTTTTGGGCCTGTACAGGTATGCCCGGAACAGAGACCATACATAAGTTGACTTGCTACCACTGTGGCGACAGCTGCCCGGATACTACTTTTCAGCTGGACGATAAGTATTTCTGCTGCTTTGGTTGTAAAACAGTGTATGAGATACTCAGCCGGAATGATCTGTGTGATTATTACGCGATCAGTGATCATCCGGGCGTGACGCAGCGCGGAAAAGCCGCAGTGCAGAAATATACCGTGCTGGATATTCCAACCGTTCGTGAAAAGTATGTACATTTTGCAGAAGGCGATACGGCATATGCGCAATTTCATCTGCCCGCCATGCACTGCAGCAGTTGTATCTGGCTGCTGGAGCACATGCATACCTTGCATCCCGGTATTTTACAGGCGCGTGTTGATTTTCCAAAGAAGGAGATACGCATCGCTTTTGACATAACACAGGTGCAGTTGAGCGACGTGGGCGCGCTATTGGATGCCATAGGGTATGAGCCGTATTTACGTTTGGATGATACACCACAAAACCCGGACAAGTCGCAACAGCGCAAAACGCTGATCAAGATCGGTATTGCAGGATTCGCATTCGGCAATTGTATGATGCTCGCCTTTCCGGAGTATCTGGCCGGAGGCGATATTTCCGATCCGCATTTGCAGAGTTTGTTCCGGATATTATCCCTGGTGCTCGCACTGCCTGTTTTTATCTATTCTGCAAATGCATTTTATATACCGGCCTGGAAGGGATTAAAAAAAGGATATCTCAATATCGATGTGCCACTTGCTTTAGCCATAATCCTCACGTTCGGCAGAAGTTTATACGCCATTTTTATTGAACATACAGCAGGATATTTTGACAGTATGACCGGCCTGGTATTTTTCATGTTATTGGGCAGATATTTTCAGGACCTCACCTATAAGACCATTTCATTTGACAGGGATTACCGCTCGTATTTTCCACTGGCTGTATCCAGGATCGAAGCCGGAAAAGAAATGCAGGTGCCTTTGTCAGATGTGCAAAAAGGAGATATGTTATTGGTGCGTGATGGCGAATTAATCCCGGCTGATGCCTTGTTGGTGAAAGGAAAAGGATATATCGATTACAGTTTTGTCACGGGCGAATCGGAGCCGGTTGAAAAAAAGATAGGCGAATTGCTGTATGCAGGGGGCAGGCAGGTGGGAAGCACCCTGGAGGTTTCTGTATTGAAAGAAGTTTCGCAAAGTTATCTGACGCAATTGTGGAATAACATCGATACCGGAAAAAAGCAGGAAGAACACAATAGTTTATTGCAGCTCACAGGTAAATATTTTGCATTGGCTGTTCTGCTTATATCTTGCGCAGCGTTTGCTTTTTGGATGATACAAGGCGAAACGCAAACAGCATTGGATGCACTGATCACGCCGCTCATTGTTGCTTGCCCCTGTGCATTATTGCTGTCCGCCACTTTTACCAATGGAAATGCGTTGCGCTATTTGTCGCGCATAGGGATATTTTTAAAGAATGCTTTTGTATTGGAGCGCATCACACAGGTGGATACAGTGGTATTCGATAAAACAGGAACACTTACACAAGCAAATACAAGTTCTACACATTTTACAGGAGATTCTTTGCAACCCTATGAGAAGGATCTGATAGCTGCACTCGCCATGCAATCGAATCATCCGTACAGCAAAGCTATTGTGCAATGGATAGGCGAGCATGTTCCGCTTGCTGTTGAAAAATATCAGGCAATAGCCGGTGCAGGCATAGAAGGAATGGTGGAGGATATTTGGATCCGCATCGGGTCTGCAGAATTTATCGGCGCTGTTCGGGATGATATTTCTGAACGCGGTCGCAGTTATGTATCCATAGCCGGAAAAGTGCGCGGTATTTTTCATTTTAATAACGCATTCAGGCCGGGTTTGGAAGCCTTGATGGAGCAATTGCGGAATGACAAGCAACTATACATTTTAAGCGGTGATAACAACAGTGACCGTTCGTATTTCGCCCGGTATTTCGCGCAGCAAAATATGTTCTTCGAACAATCGCCGCATGATAAATTGAAGAACATTAAATATTTACAGCAGCGGCATCATGTGGTGATGATGCTCGGTGACGGACTCAATGATGCCGGCGCTTTACAACAGAGCGATGTGGGCATTGCTGTAACTCAAAGCACACATTTTACACCGGCGAGCGATGTGGTCATGGATGTCGGTAGGTTGCCCGACCTGAATGCCCTTTTTCGTTTTGCGAAAGCGGGTAGAAGGATCATCGTGGCAAGCTTTGTCATTTCCATATTGTATAATACAACCGGACTCTTTTTTGCTCTTCAGGGAGCACTCTCACCCGTTCTGGCAGCCATCTTGATGCCGCTCAGCACCATAAGCATCGTAAGTTTTACAACGGGTATGACCACCTTGGCTGCACGCAGGTTGTTTGCCCGCCAACACATGCGGGAATGATAAATATCACCACTGCTTCTGAATAATGTCATTTAGCACCGGGAGGTTATAGGTCAACTTAGCATCCGATTATGAGTGTGATCATTCTTCTCATTGGCGCAAGTGTATTGGTAGCAGGTGGCTTTTTATTTGCCTTTATATGGTCGGTCCGCTCCGGCCAATATGAGGATGATTATACCCCATCTGTGCGCATGCTCTTCGATGATGAAAAAGCGGACACTTCCAAAAAATCAACATTTAAAACCACAAAAAAATAGTGTATGGATCTGGTAAAAGTCAGTTATGACAACAAGACCGTAAAATGGTTTGCCATTGCAACCGTTTTTTGGGGGATCATCGGGATGACAGTCGGTTTATGGATCGCACTGGAACTCGTTTTCCCCAGTCTGAACCTCGGAGTGCCCGAATTGACCTTCAGCCGCGACCGGCCCATTCACACGAATGCGGTCATTTTCGCATTCGTCGGCAATGGCATATTCATGGGCGTATATTATTCACTGCAGCGCTTGTGTAAAACGCGCATGTTCAGCGATCTGCTGAGCAAATTGCATTTCTGGGGATGGCAGTTGATCATAGTACTGGCCGCACTTACCTTATCGCAAGGTATTACCACATCTAAAGAATACGCAGAATTGGAATGGCCTATCGATATTCTGATCGCTATCGTTTGGGTGATCTTCGGTATCAATATGATGGGTACCATCATCAAACGACGTGAACGGCATATTTATGTAGGTATCTGGTTTTACATCGCCACATTCGTCACGGTTGCCATGTTGCACATTGTCAACTCGATGGAAATTCCAATCTCGCTTACAAAGAGTTATTCCATGTATGCCGGTGTGCAGGATGCATTGGTGCAGTGGTGGTACGGACATAATGCGGTGGCATTTTTCCTCACCACACCCTACCTCGGACTCATGTATTACTTTTTGCCGAAAGCAGCGAATCGTCCGGTGTATTCGTATAAATTATCCATTGTCCATTTCTGGACTTTGATCTTCTTATACATATGGGCCGGCCCACACCATTTATTATATACTGCATTGCCACACTGGGCACAAACCCTCGGCACTGTTTTCAGCATCATGCTTATAGCACCATCGTGGGGTGGTATGGTGAATGGTTTGTTGACCTTGCGCGGTGCCTGGGATAAAGTGCGGGAAGATGTTGTACTGAAATTCATGGTGGTTGCAGTCAGCGCTTATGGGATGTCCACTTTTGAAGGGCCTATGTTATCGCTCAAGAATGTGAATGCCATAGGTCACTTCACCGATTGGATCATTGCACACGTGCACGTTGGCGCCTTGGGATGGAACGGATTCCTGACCTTCGGTATTTTGTATTGGCTGATTCCCAGAATGTGGAATACAAAAATATATTCCCGTTCTCTTGCAAATTTTCACTTCTGGATAGGCACATTGGGCATCATTATTTATGTGGTCCCCATGTATTGGGGTGGATTCACGCAGGCATTGATGTGGAAAGATTTTAATGACAACGGGCAGCTCACCTATTCCTTCCTCGAAACCAGTACGCAATTAAAATTCATGTATCTCACCCGCTCCATCGGCGGTTCTCTATATCTCATCGGTGTATTTATGATGGCATATAACCTGGTAAAAACAGCCAGACAGGGAAGCTTTATGGCGAATGAAGAAGTGGAAGTTGCAGAGATGCCCAGAACATTTAAAGCGCATAAAGGCGAATTCTGGCACAGAGCATTGGAAAGAAGACCTGTTCAGTTCATGGTACTGGCTTTGGTCATGGTGTTGATAGGAGGTGTGGTTGAGTTAATACCCACATTTTTGATCAAATCTAATGTTCCGACCATTGCAGAAGTGCAACCCTATACGCCACTGGAATTGCAGGGCCGAGATATTTATATACGCGAAGGATGTTATGTATGTCACTCGCAAATGGTGCGTCCTTTCCGCAGTGAAACCGAACGCTATGGTGAGTACAGCAAGGCCGGTGAATTTGTGTATGATCACCCGTTCCAATGGGGATCCAAACGTACGGGTCCGGATCTCGCTCGCGAAGGTATTGGCAAACTCGCCAAACCCGATAGCTGGCATTATATCCACTTATTCGATCCGCGCTCGGTATCCGACGGAAGTATCATGCCGCCGTATCCCTGGTTGCATAAAAATGCATTGGATACTTCAACAACAGCGGCAAAGATACGTGTGATGCAAAAGTTAGGGGTGCCGTATCCCGAGGGATATGATCAGATCGCAAATAAAGATCTCATGTTCCAGGCAGAAAAGATCGCAGACGAATTACAGAAAGCAGATATTGAATCGATGAGCGAAGTGCCGTTGAGCAATACAGAAGTAGTTGCGCTTATAGCCTATCTGCAACGCCTGGGAAAAGATATCAATACAGCAACATTGAACGAACAAGCAAAAAAATAAAGCTATGAACTTCATGCATTATTTATCCGATATTGATGGTGTGAGCATATACCCGATATTCTCACTCCTGGTATTTTTTATCTTCTTTATCGTGCTGTTCTACTTTGTCATGCGCATGGATAAAAATTCCATCGATGAGATGAAAAATATTCCGCTGGAGAACGAGCCATCTGAGAACAATTCATCAACCACTAAAATGCCCTGAGATGAAAAATCGAAAATCCATATATACGATCCTCTGCATGGTAATTGCCTTGTTCAGTGCATCACCCATGTTTGCTATTGGCACACCGGAACCTGATCGCTCCTGGTATAAATCTGACGGAACTTTCTGGTTGCTGATCATAGTGATCGCCATATTGTTCTATGTGATCTATGCCTTGGCCGAAGTAGTGGTGTGGAGCGGAAAGAAAAAACTGGAGGAAAAAAAGCGCTCGGGTGGAAATCTGGGTGCTCTGCTGATACTCGGTTCCCTAATGTTCCTGGGTAACACGGCACAGGCACAGGATGCAGCGGCCATGCAGACAGCAAAAGAAACCATCTGGCAAAGTCCCTATCTGCCCTTATATATGCTCATAGCCATCGAGATAGCTGTGATCGCTTATTTATCACTTATGCTGGGACAACTCACACGCAAAGAGAAAGCGATGTCGGATGAACCGATACCCGGCTTTATTTCACAATTGTGGGAAAAATGGAATTACAAAGTGCCGATAGAACGCGAAGAGGAAATGCTGCTGGAAGATCACGAATATGATGGCATCCAGGAATTGGACAACAGTATGCCACCCTGTTGTGGCATATATTTTGTATTTCACGATCATATTTGCCATTGTGTATCTGTGGTATTACAATATTGGCAAAGGGCCGACACAGATCGATGAATATAATACCGATGGAAAAAGCGCGGATAGAAAAAGCAGCCATGCTGGAAAAAGCTTCTGCCACCTGCACAGAGAGAATACCGTTTCATAAGTGGTGGTGAGGATGCCGGCGCATTGGCAATGGAAAAGCAACTTTATGCAATGGTGTGTTACCTGCCATGGCAAGGTGAAGGTGGTGTAGGCCCGAACCTTACGGATGGATTATTGGATCCACACGGCGGCAGCATAAATAATGTATTTCACACCATTTATTTCGGTGTGCCGGAAAAATCCATGGCAGCCTGGGGTGAAAACGGAAGTGCTTTCACCCAAACAAATATTTGAAGTGGCGAATTATATCCGTTCTCTGCATGGCACAATTCGTTTAATGTAAAAGACCCGCAAGGCGACCTGTATGATCCGAATGCAACACCTGCGGCAGCGGATGCATTAGTGCAAGGAACAGCTGTTGCTGACAGCAGTGCATTGCAAACATTATAAACAAAGGCTTCCGGGTAAAACATCCGGAAGCCACCATATTTTTTTACGGGGGCAACGAAAAGAAAGAAATGGAAGATAAATCATTCAGAGACATCATTTATACGGCCGATGAAGAAGGCCATCGCAAATGGGTCTATAGCGCTCAGCCGAAAGGAAGATATTATAACCGGCGCACTATTGTCAGTGTAATATATCTGCTTATATTCTTTAGTCTGCCTTTTATCAAGCTGGATGGCGAACCACTTTTTCTGCTGAATATTCCCGACAGGAAATTCATCTTATTTGGTGCCATATTCTGGCCGCAAGACTTTTTCATTTTTGCCATTGGCATGCTCACCTTCATGGTGTTCATCATTTTTTTTACGGTGTTATACGGGCGCTTGTTCTGTGGTTGGGTATGCCCGCAAACGGTATTTATGGAGATGGTGTTTCGCCGTATCGAATATTGGATAGAAGGAACAGCTGAACATCAGCGCAAGCTCAACAAAGGACCTTGGACACGTGAAAAGATCTTCAAAAAATCGCTGAAGCAGATCATATTCTTCGTTTTTTCCTTTATTGTCGGAAATACTTTTTTAGCCTACATCATTGGTGTCGATCGTTTGTTCGAGATCATGCGTGAACCTGTATCGCAAAATGTGGGCGGATTTATTGCCATGATGGCATTTACAGCAGCCTTTTATGTGGTGTTCGCTTTCCTGCGTGAGCAGGTATGTACTTTTGCCTGTCCCTATGGCCGGCTGCAAGGCGTTTTGCTGGATAAGTTTTCCATCATTGTAGCCTATGATCATAAACGCGGTGAGCCGCGCGGACATGTGCATAAAGGAGAGGAGAGAAGTGAACTTGGCGATTGTATCGACTGCGGATTATGCGTGCGCGTTTGTCCTACAGGTATCGATATTCGCAACGGCACACAACTGGAATGTGTGAACTGCACCGCATGTATCGATGCATGCGACAGCATCATGGATAAAATTGAGAAGCCCCGAGGCCTGATCCGCTATGCATCCGAAAATGATATTGAAACGCATAGGAAAATGACCGTCACCCCGCGCATGAAAGCATATTCTTTTGTGCTGCTCATTTTGGTCGGGGTTTTAGCAACACTGCTTATAACCCGCAAAGATGTTACGGCAACGGTTACACGTGCCAGCGGACAACTATATCAGAAAGTGGACAGCACGCGCATCAGCAATTTATATAATATCAAGATCGCCAATAAAACACATGACGATTTTCCTGTTGAATTGAGGCTGGAAGATGCTTCCGGCGATATCAAAATGGTGGGTAACGATCTGAAAGTGAAAAGTGAATCGCTTAGTGAGGGGATATTTTTTATTACCCTGAACAGAACAGATATCCACGAAATGAAAATGCCTTTGCATATCGGCGTGTATTCCGGCGATAAAAAATTGCGCACAGTAAAAACCAGTTTTTACGGACCAGTTCATCAAAAGAAATAACTATGTTTCATTGGGGTAGAAAAATTCTCGTCTTGTATCTTGGCTTTGTTGCCATGATGGTATTTATGGTTGTTATGAGTTTCCGGCAGTCGAACGACCTGGTGCGCGACGACTATTATGAGGCGGAACTCAAATTCCAGGATCAGATAAATGCTGAAAAAAATGCATCTTCTATCCGCGACTCTATTCACGTACAAACAAATGGCAATACATTGACCCTTCAATTCCCGAAACAATTAGCCGGTTTGTCGGGCGGGAGTGTTTATTTATATCGCGCCAGTTCTGCGGATGATGACCGGAAAGCAGAACTCCGTTTAAATGACGAAGCCGCACAAGAAATGGATATCAGCGGCATGAAAAAAGGCGTGTATACGCTGAAGCTGAGTTGGGATCAGGGTGCAGATGCTTATTATGTAGAAAGAAAGATATTCTTGTGAATGCATTACTCATAGCGGCTTTTATTACAGGACTGTTCGGCAGTTTGCATTGCGCAGGCATGTGCGGTCCTTTGGCGCTTACCTGGAATATGCAGCATAGAGATAAAGTTGTGATCCATGCTTTCGCGTACAACCTCGCACGCATCTCTGCGTATTTTCTGGTCGGATTATTCTTTGGCAGTATTGGCCTGAGTTTTTCATTTGCAGGCTTGCAACAGATAGCTTCCATTGTAATGGGCGTAGGTATATTACTATTTGTGATCAGCGGTACCCGTTGGAAGATATTCGGTTCCCGCAAAGGATTTTTAGAGCGCATTACGGTTCCGCTGCGCAAAAAGATGATGGATGCTTTTCAGGCAGAAGGCACTTTTGCGGTAATGACACTCGGATTTTTCAATGGATTATTACCCTGTGGGTTAGTATACCTGGCACTTGCCGGTGCCGTTGCCGGCGGTTCCATTCTGCACGGCGGCATCTACATGTTATTTTTTGGTTTAGGCACTCTGCCTATGATGTTTAGTTTATCGGCCTTCGGCAATTTCATCGGCATGAAAGGGCGTTTCCGCATTCGGAAATATCTGCCTGCGTTTAGTATACTGGTCGCAGTGCTGCTCATCCTGCGCGGCCTCAATTTGGGCATTCCCTATGTGAGCCCGCATTTCGATCAACAAGCCGGAAACGGGATGAGCGATCATTGCCATTGAGGCGCTCGGTGTAATTTTCTACCTTCGCTGTTATGCGCATCTTTGAGGTGGTATCTGTTTTAGAGGACTTCGCTCCGCTTTCCGTTCAGGAAAAATATGATAACTGCGGCCTGCTCACTGGCAGTATGCAAAGTGAAGTACACGGTATCCTGCTCGCATTGGATTGCACTGAACATGTTTTACGGGAAGCCTTGGAAAAAGGATGTGATATGGTCATCACACACCATCCGCTGATCTTTTCCCCGTTGAAAAATTTGAGTGGCAGCGATCCTGTTACAAGGACCCTTCTGTTCGCCATCAAAAATGACATTGCGATCTATGCCATCCACACCAATCTGGATAATGTGCAGGATGGTGTGAATCGAATGATCGCAGATAAACTGGAGCTGGTTGACAGAAGCGTATTGTCGCCGGTAAGCGGCAGATTGCGCAAACTCGTCACTTTTGCACCGCATGCAGCCGCAGCTGAGGTGAGAGATGCCTTGTTTGCAGCCGGAGCCGGCCATATTGGTAAATACGACCGGTGCAGTTTTAATCTGGAGGGTTCAGGCACGTTCAGGCCTGGTGCAAATGCCGATCCCCACGTTGGAAAGATCGGCGAGGAGCATACCGAGCCGGAAACCAGGATAGAAGTGATATACCCGGATTGGCGGGAAAAAAACATTTTACAGGCGCTTTTTGCCGCTCATCCCTATGAAGAAGTGGCTTACGATATCTACAGGCTGGAAAATGCCCATCCGGAAATTGGCGCCGGTTTGATCGGCAAACTGGAAAAACCAATGGCTGAAGCCGATTTCCTGGATCTGTTGAAAGAAAAAATGGGAGCCGGGGTGGTCAGATATACCGAACTGCGGGGAACCGCGGTAGAAAAAGTGGCTGTCTGTGGCGGTTCCGGCTCTTTTTTGATCCGGGATGCCATACAGGCCGGGGCGGAAGTATTTGTCACCGCCGACCTCAAATACCATCAGTTTTTCGAGGCCGACGGGCGGATAGTTCTGGCCGACATAGGCCATTTTGAGAGCGAACAGTATACGCCAATACTGATCGGGGAGATTTTGCGGGAAAAATTCACTAACTTTGCGCTTCATTTTTCTAGCGTAAAAACCAATCCGATCAATTATTTATAGCCTATGGCAGCAGTAAAGGAAATGACCGTTAAAGAGAGTTTACAGGCTCTCTGGAAATTGCAGAAGATACATTCCAAGATAGATGATATCACCATTCTGAAAGGCGAACTTCCCATGGAAGTGAGCGATCTGGAAGATGAGATCGTTGGTCTTGAGAAACGTATGGACAATCTGGAAGCGGAACTGAAAAACATTGAGCAGGATATTGCCGGTCGCAAAAACGCGATCACCGCAGCAAAAACCCAGATCAAGAAATACGAACAACAACAAAATAGTGTAAAGAACAGCCGAGAATTCGATGCGCTTACCAAAGAGATCGAATTGAACAGGCTGGATATCGAGTTGGCTGAAAAGAAGATCAAGGAATCCGGTGTGGCAAAAGATCTCAAAGCCGAAGCGATAGATGAAGCAAAAAAGCGTTTCGACAATAAGAAGAAAGACCTGAAGAAAAAGAAAGAAGAACTCGAACGCATCATTGAAGAAACCGAAAAGGAAGAGGCTGAATTGTTGAAAAAAGCGACCAAGGCAGAGAAAGATCTGGATGATCGGCTTATTGGTGCATACGAACGCATTCGCTCTTCTTATCGCAATGGCCTCGCCGTTGTGAGCGTTGCACGTAACAGCTGTGGCGGATGCTACTCGGTAGTTCCTCCGCAGCGTCAGGCAGAGATCAAGCTGGCAAAGAAGATCATCATTTGCGAGCACTGCGGACGTATCCTCGTTGACGAGGGCGTTATGGAATCGAAAGATTAATGCCAATTCGGGCGAATCACTTAATTTAATGCCATGAAGAAAAAGGCTGTCATATTCTTCGTGGCATTTTTATTTCTGCACCATACCTATGCGCAGCAATTTGATTTTAATACCCGCTGCATACAGGCATATACCTACATTCAGGAACTGCGCTTTGAAAAAGGACGCGCTTTATTGGAGCAGGAGAAAAAGGAACATCCCGGCAACCGCATTCCGTATTTTGTTGAGAATTATATTGATTTTCTGTCCACATACATGCACGAGGACAAAACAGAATTCGATGCTTTGGTGGCAAACCGCGACAGCAGGCTGGATAAAATGAAAAGCGGCGATAAGAATTCGCCCTACTATTTATATACCCAGGCGGAGATCACTTTGCAATGGGCTTTCGCCAAGTTGAAATTCGAACAATATCTGGCTGCTTTCACCGATGTGCGGAAAGCCTATCAACTGCTGGAGGAGAACAGCGAAAAATTCCCGGATTTTATGGCCAATAAAAAAAGTCTGGGCATGTTACACGCCATTGTCGGAGCCATTCCGGATCAGTATAAATGGGGTGTGAATTTGCTGGGCATGGATGGCAGTATCGATCAGGGTTTGCGCGAGATGGAGGAGATCATCCAATACAGCAAAACGAACACCTTCGTGTTCAGCCATGAGGTGTATATGTATTATGCTTTTCTGGCATTGTATCTGGGCCGCGATGAGGTAACAGCCTGGAATATGGTGCGCGATCTGGATACCAAAACCAATTTGCTGAACGTATTTTGCATCTCCAGCGTGGCGATGCGCACCGGAAGGAATGATCTTGCCATACAGGTTTTACAAACGCGGCCAAGCGGATCGGAATATACTTCCTATCAGTATCTGGATTTTATGATGGGCCTTGCCAAAGCGCGCAAGCTGGAACCCGGCGCTTCGGATTATTTTAAAAAATTCATCTCCGAATTCCGGGGCAAGAATTATCTGAAGGAAGCGTATCAGAAATTGGGCTGGCTGGAGTTGATCAACGGCAACACAGCCGGTTATTGGGAAAATATGTATTACGTGAAGTCGCGCGGTGACGATCAGATCGATGACGACAAGCAGGCATTATATGAAGCGGAAAGTAAACGCGTGCCGAATGTAACCTTGTTGCGCTCGAGATTATTGTTTGACGGCGGATATTACAAGGAGGCACTCAAGCAATTGGAAGGAAAGAGTATCGATGATTTTAAAGAAACGCGCGACAAAGCTGAATTTACCTATCGTGCCGGAAGGATATATCATGCTGCGGGCATGCCCGATAAAGCGACAGGCTTTTATTTGTCGACGATCAACATAGGCCGCGACCTGCCCAATTACTATGCAGCGAATGCCGCATTGCAATTAGGTACCATATACGAAGAACAAAAGAATTTCGCAAAGGCCAAATACTATTACCAGTTGTGTATTGATCTCCCGAACAAAGAGTATAAAACCAGTCTGAACGGCCTGGCAAAAGCCGGGTTGAACAGGGTAGGGGCTTAGAGTTTACAATTTTATGAACTTGCCTATATACAAGTTTTCTGCACTTTGGATCTGCAGCATATAAATACCCGGATTTACAGCATCTACTGAAATGGTCAACATGCCATCTGCACCTATGTAAAATGCAACAGGTATATTTTTACCATCCATGCTCATGCAAATTGCTGATCGTATGCCCACATCATCAGGCAATACACAGTGGATCTCAGTGGATGCGGGATTTGGGAATATAGCCAGATCGGTTTTTGCATAAGTATCTTCCACAGGCAGATCCAGTACACTGAAATCATAAGGCGTTCCCCATTGCAACAAGCCCACCTGAAAATATACCATGTCGAAAGCATAGTAATGTTCCGCATCTGTGCTGTCCAGATAGTGCATGAGACCTAAACCGTCACCGTATCGTTGTTCCGGAATATCTATCAGAGCTGTGTTCGTTAAACAATGTTCGGTAGCATCATAATCATACCAGTCATAAACATCTTTGTATGCAATTCCTTTATATTGAGTGCTATCCTGGTTCCAGTCAGAATAGCCATAATGTACATTTTGAAATAAACTGAATTCCAGCGTGTCGAGAAATGCGTAGTCGCTAAAGGAATACGTTACATCCACGGTATCCCAAATCACGTTGGATGTTGGGACGCCATCAAAGTATATAGTATCAAAGCGTATGCGTTCCATGGTATAATGAAATGCATCTGCGTCTTCGGATTTATTGATAACAAAATATTTCCAGGCTGAAATTCTTTTATCTCCCGGTCCTTCATTATTCGGGACTGCTTCCTCCCGGTAATGAAATTCATAGCCCAAGCCATAATCAAATGCTACATGGGAAGAGATGTCAACGATGTTTTCTCGAGGATTTGTAGTTCCTGCTAAGCGAATAGTTGCTGTATCATCTTCGGCAGGAAAACTATTGATATCGAAAAATCTGGACATGCCATGTTCTTTGGTCATGTCAAAACGTTCGTTCCACCAGCGGCTATCTTCAATATGTGTGCCATCCTCAGTAAATACTTCCAGGTTAATTCTTTTAAGGCTATCGGATGTCTCTCCAAAGATGGTTCCATACAGAGGAAAGATATATCTCGCCTTGATAGCATCTCCATTTGCATATGTGTACATTATCCATTCTTCGTTAACTGCAGCATCTGGTTTAAAGAAAATGGAATCTCCTGCACTGTTAAACAGCACTTCTGTGCCATCATTCATTTTTAAATAACGCGGACCCAGTAAACAAGTATCCTTTGTCCCAAAAAGACAATCACCTGCAGGAAATGAAACCGTGTCTAATTTATTTTGAAACAGAAATGCTGAATCACCATCTGTTACATTTTCGAAATGGGAACGGACAAAATATCGTTGTTCATTGTATGTTTCATAGGTAACGTCTTTGGCATTTGGGAAAATGCTGAAATTTTGACCAAATAGGCTGGTCGAAATCAATAAAAGACTAATTGAGAAGCAGTAATTTCTAACCATGACGCTGAATCTGGTTGTAAATATACTAGCTTAATGGACAAATTTGAAACGCACCAGATCTCCCAGCATGTTCAAATATGTGTTCCATGTCCAGCCCGGTCCATCCCAGGGCGGGTGGTATTGGTAGGTTAAACCAATATTGTAGTAAACTAAAGCCGCAGCAAGTCCTATTGCCATAGATTTATATATACTTTTTTGCGGGGTGCTGATGGTTTTTTTTACAAGAAAAGCGAGGGGTAAGGATAGTAAAGCATAAAATTCCACAAAACTTCGATGTCCGAAGGAGCCGCCAAACCACCAGCACCACCAACTGGAAAATAGATACAAACTCATCAGCAGTATGAATAAAATCGCCCGGCTTTGATATATACCCTTTTTTGACAGGTATAGTAAACTCCCTGTCATACATAATGCAAGCGGGGTGTAGATATACCAGCCACTCCAAACGCCAAATAATACCAAACCAATTTTTGGTGCTTTCCAATAAATGAAACCTTCTTCTCCATAGGAATATAGAAACCATTTGCCACTAATATAATGCCAATAAAAGCATTGAGGTAGTATTACAAGGATAAGGCAAAGTATGGCCGGAACAATATATCTTAACTGTAAAAAAAATAATATTCGTTTTTTTAGAGCATGTACATTGTTTACTCCGGCAAAGAGTGGAATAATTACTATCAGGATGTTTGTAGGTCTGATAAGAAACGTAATTATAATTGCCGTAATCAATAGATAAGTCCATGTATGCCTATTTTCTTTGAACACTTTATCTGTAGCAAATAGGATCAAAGAAAACAGGAAGAATGAATAAACATGCGATAAGCCGGGTTGGCCTATTGTGTAATAAAATAAATTGGTTCCGAATAAGGATAAAAAAATGGTGATCAGGCTTGTAGTAAAGGAAAAATATTTCCTGAGAAATTGCAGTAGCAGGATGCATCCGAAAATGCAGTAGAATATGCCTGCAAACAGTATGCATAATCTATACGGGTAATCATAACCATCTGATGCTTGGTTGGTTGCATGCAAATAGACGAATGTTGTCAAAAAGAAAGGAGCTTCTAAAATACTTACACCATAGGTGTATTTGGTAAAATATTTGTCAGTCCCTTCAAACTTTGAGAATTGTGGGGTATATTGAATGGGTAAATTTTCAAAGCCATGGTAAATAAATACGGCAGGTAAATACATGTAATAACCTTCAGAATCGCCGTAAATAACACCCTTTGCTTGGTGTCGATTCATATTTAATGATAGAAAGATCAACAACGCTGTAAGAAGCGTAAAAAAGAAAATAGTTATACACGTTTCCCTGGTTGTGTACTCGTTCATAGTGCTCTCTGGTAAAGGTAGGTAAAGTTCATAATAGTTATAGGTGTGATGAGCAAAGGCTTTACCCGTATTTTCCCGGCCTGTAAAATCATGATAATTTTATTGCAACTTTGTAATTACTCACTTAAAAAAGGATATGGTTTCCATTAAAGCATTGCAATCTTTTGGTGTTGAAGTAAGCGCGCTTCAAGTGTTCTTTATTACAGAGCCCGGTTTTTTGTTGACTGCTATCAAAGACGGGAACTTGCAAGAGCCGTATATAATCCTTGGTGGAGGAACAAATGTTTTATTTACTTCAGATTATATAGGAACGATTTATATCAATAGTATAAAAGGTTTTAGTTTTTCAGAAACGGATAATGGCGATGTCCTGGTAAGCGCAATGTCCGGTGAGCGCTGGCACGACCTCGTCATGTTCTGCGTTGAGCATAATTGGGGTGGGGTGGAGAACCTTTCGCTTATTCCGGGAACCGTCGGGGCTGCGCCCATCCAAAATATTGGTGCGTATGGCGTTGAGTTGAAAGATGTTTTGGATCATCTGCTTGCCATTGATCTCACAACCGGCGAAGAACGCATATTCACCAATGCCGAATGTCAGTTCGGATACAGGAACAGTATTTTCAAACAGGCTCTGAAAGGCAAGTATTTTATTTTGTCCGTTACCCTTCGATTGAACAAGCATCCTGAACTCCATACTACCTACGGCGCTATTCAACAGGTGCTTACAGAAAAAGGAATATCCGAACCAACGATAGGCGATGTATCAGACGCGGTCATTGCGATACGCAGCAGTAAGCTGCCCGACCCGAAAGTGCTCGGCAATGCAGGCAGTTTCTTTAAAAACCCCGAAGTGTCCAAAGCGCAGTTCGCTGAACTGAAAGCACTGCATTCCGAAATGCCGGGATACCCCGTCCCGCATGATCAGGTGAAGATCCCCGCCGGATGGATGATAGAAAAATGTGGCTTCAAAGGAAAACGCATCGGCAACTGCGGTGCGCATAAGGACCAGGCACTCGTGTTGGTCAACTATGGCGGCGCTACCGGCGAAGAATTATATAACTGCGCCATGTTGATCAGAAATACGGTGCACGAAACCTTTGGTATTTGGATAGAACCGGAGGTGAATGTGATATAAGTAAGATATCTGTTAAGAAAGTTGGGTTGCTTTTTAAAAATGTCAGGTAGTGGCAGTCGCAGTGGCAGTTTGATGTAAGGTTGAGTTGCTTGGGATGATGTGTGTTGATACAAAGGGGGATGGGGAAAATGAAAAAAGAAATAGGAAAAATGAAAAATGAAAAATGTCCGCCGGCAGGCGGATCACCCGCAGGGTGGGAAAAATGAAAAAGGACTACCTCACATTCTATCCGCCATAACCCCTAACTCCTAACTCCTAACCCTTAGCCCCTAACCCCTAGCTCCTAACCCCTCCACCGAAGCGAAAACTCCATAAAAAAAAGAGAAACATACTTAGAAACGCATTCGCTAATTCTTCCTCATCTTCTCCATCATATCCCACAACTGCTGCGGCACTTTTTCCAGCATATTGAATTCTCCCGCTCCTTTTATCCATTCACCGCCATCAATGACTACTACTTCGCCGGTAATAAATGCACTGAAATCTGAACATAAATAAGCAGCGAGATTTACCAGCTCGATATGTTCTCCCAATCTGCCCAAAGCATTGCGCTTTGCCAGGTCCATATCATCCTGCATGTTCGGTGGTACTAACCTGCTCCATGCACCCTCAGTAGGAAATGGCCCCGGTGCAACGGCATTTACACGAATACCATATTTGCCCCATTCCACGGCAAGACTGCGCGTCAATGCCAAAACTCCTGCTTTACCGCATGCACTCGGCACCACATATCCCGAACCTGTCCACGCATAAGTGGTCACTATATTCAAAATACTCGCCTGCATCTTTTCTGCTATCCAATATTTTCCGAAAGCGAGTGTGCAATTGTAGGTCCCTTTTAAAACAATATCCACAACCGCATCGAATGCGCGGTGGCTCAATCGTTCTGTCGGCGAAATAAAATTGCCTGCCGCATTGTTGATCAGAATATCGGCCTTTCCGTATGTTTTTATCGCAAATGCCAACATGGCTTCCACAGCTTCATAATCGCGTACATCACATACCGTGCTCTGTATATTTTTGTTGCCTGTGCTCTCCTGCAATTCGTTTACCGTGGCATGCAGGACATCCTGTTTGCGCGAAGTGATCAGCACTTGGGCGCCCATCCGCAGAAATCCTTCTGCCATGCTTTTACCCAATCCCGTTCCACCACCGGTGATCACAATTGTTTTACCGGCAAATGCATTTTCAGCGAACATGATATCTTCTTTCTTCATTTTATTCCGATTTTTGCAGAAACATAAAGATAGGACAATTCATTATGCATACGCATAGCATCAAAGTCAGGGGTTTTCATTGCGATATGTTCGGACATGTGAACAACGCCCGCTATCTCGAACTGCTGGAGGAAACACGTTGGGAATGGCTGAATAAAATGACTCCCTTCGAATATTTTGAGAAGAAAAATATGAGTTTTGTTGTGGTGCGGGTTGCCATTGATTATCGCCGGCCGGCGGTGCTCAATGATGTGTTGGAAATATCTGTGGATATCAAAGAGATCACGAATAAAAGTGCAACCGTGCATCAAAATGTGATCCGGCAGGGAGATCAGAAACTGATTGCAGAAGCCGACGTCACCTTCGTCATGGTCGACAATGCCAGCGGAAAATCCATCCCGATCGATGCAGATCTGATTCGCATCATGCAGGGATAAATATCAGTGCAGTTTCTGTAAAGCATTCTGCAAACTGCGCATACTTTCTTCCACATCTTCCACTTTGCAGGTGCCTATACTCAGGCGGAACCAGGGACTTTCTTTATCACTGCCAAATGCATAAAAGGGAACCAGTGCGATCTTGGCCTCCTGCAATAAATAATCGGCCACATCGGCCATCGTTTGGATATGCATGCCATCAGCAGTTGTCATGCCGCGCAGATCACAACGCACGGTCAGATAAATAGCGCTCTGCGGTGCGATACAATCGACCTTAAATCCCTGAGCGCGCAATGCCTGAAAGCCCGTATAAAATCCTTGCAATCGTGTGTATATATTATTGCGGAAGGCAGTGAGATATCTTTCCACTGCGTCGTCCATTTTTAAAAATGCCGCAGCCGCCACCTGTTCGGGTTTTGGGCTCCATGCTCCAATATGACTTAAGATACTGCGCATTTTATGGATCACATGTGTTGGCCCGAAAGCCCAACCCACCCGCACACCCGTGCTGGCAAATGCTTTGCTCAATCCATCGATATAAATGGTATAATCGCGCATCTCCGGACGCAGACTCAC
>JAWKLB010000037.1:0-31010 GCA_041392955.1 Chitinophagales bacterium
GTGCTAATTAGCCAATGTTCTTCTAAGGGTGATTTACTTTAACAAGATGTTTGTTGCTTCGGTGGAGTGGTTAGGAGTTAGGGGTTATGATCTTCTTTAGTTTGATTACTCATAATTGAAACAGACTGCGACTGTGACTGCGACTGCGACTAAGCTAAGTGCTATGGGTTATGGGCTAAGTTCGTTTCAATTATGAGTACACTCAGTTAATAGTTAGGAGTTATGGGTTAGGTGAACAGATCTTTTTTAGGTTGGGTACTCATATTTAGAACGGACTGCGACTGAGACTGAGACTGCGACTGAAAAAGTCACGGGACAGGGGTCAGGGATCGTTATAATCAAGAGTTCTCATAATTAGAACAGACTGCGAAGGAAGAAGTTAGGGGTTAAGGGCTAGGAGTTATGGGCTAAGGGCTAAGGGTTATGGGTTAGGAGTTAAGATCTTCATTAGTTTGATTACTCATAATTGAAACAGACTGCGACTGCGACTGTGACTGCGACTCAAGAAGTCGGAAGTCCGAAGTCAGGTTCCTATTACATATGAGTACTTACTCCTTAGTCAGCCCGCGTCCATCTGCCCACTGCAGCAGATCAAAATTTCCAAAAACTGTTTTTTCTTTTTTCGCCAAAACCTCTAATTTCTTTCTGAAAGCGCGGATATCCGGCTTTTGAATATCGAACATATGTTTTTTCAGAAAGCTGAACAGCTCACTATATGTTTTGAATGTATTTTTCTGCTTTAATAAACTGCGTTGCAGGGAAGTGATCAGCGACTCACACAATTGATAGTTGCCCAACATAAAATGCGAAAGTAATTGCATGATGCGCGCATCGCGGTGCAGATCGCTGATCGTATCGGCATGTTTCATGCGAAGCAAAATTTCCAGTTCATCGAGACAGCTGCCGTATGCAGTGGAGAAAAAATATGCCTGTGCAAGTAAGAAGCGCATGGTGACCACGTGTGGCAGGGCTAATTCGCGTTGATAGGTGCGCATGCCTGTCTGCACATTGGATGCAGTTTGCAGAATGTCGCCATACGCTTTCATTTGTGTATAATAATTCATTTCCAGAATGTAACTCTGCCGGAAAACAATGGCTTCCAGATTTTGAATGTTGCGGAAGGCTGGTTCCCCGGTCAACGCGCGCAAGCGCTCTATACCTTTGAATAAGGCATCTTTTTCTGCAACAATAAACTGTCGATCAGCCAGTTGTTCAATACACTGAAATAACGCTCGCTATAACCGCGCATATGTTTTGGATGTGCTTCCATCATTCGAGGAATTGGGCATTATAGTGATACGCTTTCTCCGCATCTCCATGAATGAATGCGTGTAAAGCGTGCATTTGCAAAAAGTCGAGGCGCGATGCGAAAGATCTTGCAAACCTTATATCGCGGTATCTTTCTTCCCGCATCATGCGTTCAAATACCGGCAGTGTTTTTCCCTGTGTAATACGTTTTTGATAATGCAACGCATAGATTGTGCCTATATCGAATTGATAGGTTGCTTCTTCTACCAAAAGTGCACAGGCCTTTTCCTGCGTTTTTCGTATCACTTCCAATCTGCCTGTTTCCATGGAAGTAAATTGCATGCGCATATGTACTTTTTTCTCCGTATCCAATAAAGCGATCAGGGTTTCATGTTGATCAAGTTCCTGTGCTATGTGCAGATATTTATGTATCTGTTGCAGACATTGTCTGTATAATCCTTTGCGCAATAAAATCTGACAGTGATAAGAGGCATTCGTGAGTTGCATCTCTGCGTCCTGCGCCTCGTGATAGCGCGTCAGCGATTGGAGCACCTCGGCATACAACTGATTTTTGATCACGGCAAAATGCGATGCAGAACGGCCTTGCGAAAATTGTGTTGCCAAAGCCTGTTCATCATATTCTTTCTGTTTGTCTATGGCTGCAAAGAGGCGGGCGTATTGGTTATCTTTAGGGAAGTGTCGGCCGGCATACACATGAAAATACCGTTTTTCCGTCTTGGTCATACTGCCAATGAGGCTGTGGAGGTCGGAAGACATTTTTTTCATAGACCTTTAATTTATATGATATAAAAATACTATAAAATGAGTATTAAATTTGAAAAATGAAGTATAGACTTCTAATAAAACCTACCTTTTTGATTTGATTTATCGTATAAGTAGTCACAATTTTGGAGCATAAAATGAGCTATATGTCAACTAGATCAACACTTTTCGCCGTCCTCGCGGCCATCCTTTTGCCCTTTACCCTGCAAGCCGGGACCTGGGAAAACTACAGTAATGTTACTGAGGTGACCGATGCCTGGGAACTCGACGGACATGTATGGACAACCTGTAAGGGTGGCGTGGTAGATTTCGACATGGCTGCCGGTACAAAAACGGTATATGCCATGGGTGACGCAGGATTGCCTTCGGCAGATATTGAACAAATTGCCGTGGAAGCAGCCTCCGGAACCATCTGGGTGGGAACCTATGATGCCGGTGTGGTGATGTGGGATGGCGACAACTGGAATACCTGGGAATATCCTACCGATTTCCTGTTGTATCGCATGAAGATAGATGGCTTCGGCAATCTGTGGCTACAGACAGATGGCGGACTCTATCAATTCGATAAGACAACACATGCATATACTTTTGTTAATTCAGTTGGCGGTGCAGGCTGGGATTTCAATGCCTGGGACTTTGATCTTACATCCGATAATGAAGTGTTGATATTCACCGGAACGAGTTGCCTGCTCATTGATGCAGCTACGCTCGCACCTATAGACTCCTTTCCAAATTCTGATTCACCGCTGGTATTGGCATGCACACCCAATTCTGTGCGCGCTTATAAAGTGGATGCGAACAGATATCTGATCTCCAATTTCGGTTTCCTCGAATTTGAAAATAAAGACGGCAGTTTTGAAGATGCAACAAGCGGTTTACCTGCATTCGCATTTGTAAACGATATTTCTCGCGGTGTGGACGATGCTTTGTATGCACTTGTGAATAATACAGAAATATATATGTTGGCAGGCGATGCATGGGAATTCCAGGCCTCCATCGCGCCGAGTATCGGTGCCAAACTGGTGTATGCCGATGCGAATAGTTTTTATGTTTCCAAATCGGTTTATCTCGAAGCACCGGTGTTGTTGCATAAAACAGATATGGATCTCACCACATTCGACCCTTCCTTATATGTGTTTGGTTCAAATAATATTCGCGGCCTGGCAAGCGATGCCTACGATTTTGTTTACATGGCATCCGGTTCTGCAATGTATAAGTATAATATATTGAACGACAACTGGGACCTTTTCCAAACCGTTCCATCTGCATATGGCCAGATCTATGATCTCAAATTTGTCAATAATACTTTTTACGTAGTGGACTATGGCAACCTGATCACCTATTATAGTGGCGGTACCTGGTCGCATATTCCGCTCGCTGCAGGTTACTCATCTATTTATATCTATGATTATGATGTGACCGCTGACGGAACAGTTTACTTCATCAACGATGAAGGATTATTCAGGTTTAACGGTACCACCACCGAACATCTCCTCAGCGGTGGTGGCGTTTTTGATCCTTATCTGAGTGTGGCGTATGATGCAGGTCGCAACGTGATCTGGCTGGGCAAAATGAACGGTATCGTGAAATACGATTTTACCACAACAGAATTAATAGATGCATCTGACGTTCCTGCACTCAACCTGGGCGCCAGCGTAAATGAGATCCAGATCGATCCATCAGGTAATGTGTGGTTCGGCGCAAATAACAACCGTGCCTATGCATACGATGGCAGCGATTGGGCAGATTTTAGTTTGGGCGGCGGATATGCTTTCATTCTCGACTTCGCATTTTCCGGTTCTAAAACATATTTCATGCTGGGCAGTGGTGATGAAGGTGGTGTGTATGTGTATGACAGTGCGGATGGATCCTATACCATCTACGATATGGCACATGAGGATGGCTTGATCTCCGACAGAAACAATTATATCCATCTGGATATAGAAGGCAATTTGTGGATCGCGCATAGTGATTTCGGTGTGAGCATGTATCGCGATGAGATCATTATCGATCCGACAGAAATAGTGACCAACGAACAAACGATCGGACTGTATCCCAACCCTGCCTCCCAACAGCTCCAAATAAAAAGTGCAATAAACGGAAATGCTAAGGTGCAGATCTATTCTACACAAGGTGCTTTGCTTCGTTCAGCATCCATCCATGCAAACACCATAGATATTTCAGATCTGACTAGTGGTATGTATATATTGCATATGCAATATGAAAACGGCGTATCGGCCCAAACTACTTTCATAAAAGAGTGATCGATTTATTCCTTGACCGGTCCGGGTGGTAGTGTGATCCACCCGGATTTTTTTTGTACCAACGCTTGCAGCAAGGGCATTCCGGACATGTGCGATACGGTGTAAAAATCTGTTCCCTGAGTTATCTCGTATATCACTCTGAACAATTTTTTCTAACCTTCAAATGTCCATTATGAAAAATTTCTTTTCCTTGCACAGCAGGTTGGTACGCAGCTTTGCAGCAGGTTGTTTGTTATTTGTCTCCGGACTTGCAAGCTCACCGTTATTCGGTTCGAGCCATCGCGAAGCACCGCTGATAGCAAACGATCCCCTCGCTGATAATACCGACCTGTATGCGTTTCGGAGTCCCGACGACCCGAATACCATTACCATTATCGCCAATTATATTCCGGCAGAATTGCCTTTTGGCGGTCCGAATTACAGTCATTTCGGTGAGAATATCCGCTACGAGATCCATATTGATAACAATATTGCGACTCCGGGCGATGATATCATTTACCGTTTCACCTTTACCCGGGTGAATGAGGATCCTACCACATTTTTTTCCATCCGTCTCGGAGCAGAGAACGGTAAAACAACCTATACGGCAGAAAAAAGTATAGATGGCGGGCTCACTTTTATGACCATAGTAAGCGACGGAATTGTTCCGGCATATAATATCGGAGCGCGTTCCATTGAAGATCCTGTTGTTGGTTTGGGGGCTGATTCTTATGCATCGCTGATGATGAGTGCCATCACAACTGCAGCTACCGGCGAGACTATTTTTTGCGGACCTATTGACGATCCTTTCTTCGTTGACCTCGGTGGTGTTTTCGATCTTGGAAATACTGCCAGAAAAGGCGAATTGGGAAAAGATGGTCTGGGCCATTTTAATTGCCACACCATAGCGATCAAGATCCCTATTTCCATGTTGCAAAAAGATGGGATGACCGTTGATATGGCTGAAAATATTCTCGATCCAAATTATGTGATCGGAGTGTGGGCATCTGCCAGCCGCCGTTCCATCCGCACATTGAATGGCGACGGAACCTACAGCGATAGCGGTGATTGGGTGCAGGTTTCCCGCTTGGGAATGCCCCTTACCAATGAAGCAGTAATTCCGATCGGTGAAAAAGATTATTGGAATGCATTGACACCCTATACTGAAGATCCCGCTTTGTATGAATATTTCTATAATCCGGAACTCGCATTATATATGGATGATGCATTGTATGGTGGTGCTGTACCGCAATTCAAAAAACTGCGCATTCAAAAAGCATCGCTGGGAGCATATGATTTTTCATATGGTGCCGATGGTTTATATGGATTAAAAGGTTCACCTGCAGTTGCGGGAACAGCATTGGATGATGCGATCTATGGTACTTTATTGTTACCTGCAGCAGGTAAAGCGCGTTCGGTTGACCTGTGGCCCATATTTTTTACCGGAGCACCTAATTTCCCGCCCTATCAATTGGCAACCGGAAAAGGTGGAAATCCGCTGGCATTGGGAAAACCATTTGTCAACAATTTCCTGCCCAATGGCGGCGATATGTTGCGCTTGAATATGGCAACACCCGTAACAGACCGGACCAGTCCGTTTTTCAGCTCAGAAGGTTTACTTGCTGCTGCTGTGATCGGATTGACAGTAGAGCCATTGGCTCAAACCGCAGATCTCGAATTCGCCTGCCGAATATGGATGGATTTCCAAATGGCCGCAGACTGGAAGATGATGTAACCCGTATCGAATTACAAGCAGATAGCGGTATAGTAACCGCGGCTGTCGGTTTGTGATGCGATGATTATGATCCCGCCGATCCATCAGCTTCTCCTGTTACCAAAGATCTGGTAGATGTGATGTCCTACACAACACGTGTGGAACATAACGATGCTGCATTCCAGGATCATTTCCCGTATGTGG
This sequence comes from Chitinophagales bacterium, assembly GCA_041392955.1. Classification (GTDB taxonomy): domain Bacteria; phylum Bacteroidota; class Bacteroidia; order Chitinophagales; family BACL12; genus UBA7236. The sequence continues at coordinate 6,193 of JAWKLB010000037.1, forward strand.
CAGCGCCATGGAGAGGAACAGAAGTGGATTTTGAATATTGATCACCTGAATTAAAACCACAAAAAATGAAAAAATTATATAACTTATTTCTGCTGGTCATTTTATTGGCAGGCAGCTTTGCGGCCAAGGCATCCAGCCACCGCGAGGCACCGTCGATCGCCGACGATCCATTGGCGGATAATACAGATCTGTATGCATTCCGCAGTCCGGATAATCCGGATTACATCACCATCATAGCGAATTATATTCCTTTCGAACTTCCGCAAGGCGGACCGAATTATGCAACCTTCGGAGAAAATATTCGCTATGAGATCCATATCGATAATAATATAAGCACTCCCGGTGATGATATTATTTATCGATTTACATTTACGCATACGAATGAAGATCCTACTACTTTCTTCAATATTCGTCTGGGTGCGCAAAATATCAAAACCACTTACACTTGCGAAAGAAGTACCGATGGTGGTGTAACATTCACTACCATTATATCTGATGGTATGGTACCTCCGCCGAATATCGGTGCGCGTTCTATTTCCGATCCCGTTGTTGGATTGGGCACTACCTATGCCGAACTGATCAACAGCGCGATCACACCGCTGCCCGGTGGTGGTCGCGTGTATTGCGGTCCTGCTGATGATCCTTTCTTCGTTGACCTGGGCGGCGTTTTTGATCTGGGCGACATGCCGCGTCAATCCGGTGATCCGCATGATGGTGTTGCCTGTATGAATGTGCATGTTATCGCTATACAGGTACCTATTTCTGCTTTGCAAAAAGATGGACTCGGAGCCGACATGGCTGCAAATATCCTGGATCCCGATTTTGTTATCGGTGTGTGGGCAAGTGCAAGCCGTCAAACCATGCGCACCTTGAATACAGATGGAACAACTGCATACAGTGGTGAATGGGTGCAAGTTTCCCGTTTAGGTATGCCCCTGACAAATGAAGCAGTAATTCCGGTAGGACAAAAAGATTATTGGAATTCACTTTCACCTTATGCAGAAGACGCAGCCTTGTTTGAATATTTCTACAACCCGGAATTGGGGTTATATATGGATGATGCATTGTTTGGAGGTGCAGTGCCTGCACTTGCTCCATTGCGCATTCAAAAAGCCTCTCTGGGTGCATATAACTTCAGCAACGGTGCCGATGGATTATATCCGTTAAAAGGTTCACCGGCTGTTGCAGGTACTGCATTGGATGATGCCGTTTTCGGTACACTGTTATTGCCCGCTGCCGGTAAACCGCGTTCGGTGGATCTCTGGCCTATATTTTTTACCGGTGCACCTAATCTTGCACCTTATCAACTGGCTACCGGAAAAGACGGCAATCCATTAGCTGCCGGTAAACCATTTATTAATAATTTCCTGCCCAACGGTGGTGATATGTTGCGCCTGAATATGGCCGTTCCACCTACACCGCGCACAGATCCTGCTTTCAGTACTTTGGGATTGGTGCAGGCGGCAGTACTTGGTTTGACAGATCCGACCTATAATGCAACAGCCGATCTGCAGTGGATCCCGAATATGGATGGATTCCCGAATGGCCGCCGCCTGGAAGATGATGTTACACGCATCGAATTGCAGGCAGTATCCGGTATCGTATTGGCCGCTATAGGATTGTGGTATGATGATTATGATCCTATGGATATCATGGCATCGCCGGTTACTCCGCAATTGCTGAATGTATTGACTTATGAAACAGGTGTTGGTGCAAATGATGTTGCTTTGAAAGATCACTTCCCGTACGTGCAAAAACCATGGGCAGGTGATGGTAAATGCGGTGGTTTAACCGTAGATTATTTCGCTGAGACCGATTGTGATGTGCCCACAGATCTGAACGCAAGTGCTGTGGATCCGACAACAGAATATCTGAGCTGGAGTGCAGAAGAAGGAACCGTGTATCGCCTGGAATATCGCACTGCAGGTGGCGGAGTGATCACTAAAGTTCCTGTTGTTGCCAACTTTCATACACTGGGTGGTTTGACTGCCTGCACTGCATATGAATATCGGGTAGTGGTACATTGTCCGGGTGATGGTAAACTCACCAGCGACTGGTATCCATTTACAACGGATTGCAGATTGGGAGGAATTTTGAATAATGCGCTTTCCCTGTTCCCCAATCCGGCCAACGCAGTTGTGCATGCGCAATATGTTGCTGAAACAAATGGAAGTATGCGTATCAAAGTGTTGGATGTAACAGGAACCGTGTATATAGATCAGACACAGAAAGTACGTGCAGGTTTGAACAACTTCGATCTGAACGTGGAAAGTCTGACAGACGGAATGTATTTCGTACAAATAAAAATGGGTGATGAACAAACGATAGGTAAGATCATCATTTCCCATTGATGGTTTTCATTATTGCCATAGTAAGGGCCCGGAAGGGCCCTTTTTTTATGCTTTAAATAATGTGACGGGAAGACGCCGCATGGAAATGAAGGGATATTGTTCCGATACTGCTCCAAATCCCGCATTCCTGTACTGTATCCCGGGCACAGCAGATCCGAGGAAATTGAGCGTAGTATCCCTTTGTGCATATTTTTCAATAATATGATCCAATAAAGCAAAAACGGCGGCACATTTTCTGCCTTCCACGGTACTAAAGGTCATCGGGATCAGGCAATGATCAAATTGAAATAAAAGTAAGCCGGCAATATTTTTTTTCGTTCTATTATATGCCATGTAAGTACTGTAAGCCGGTAATGACCTTTGATCCAGCAAGGCACGGGCAGCGATGCAGGCGCGTGCCCTCGATCTTTTTTCAGGAGGCTGATAGATATGTTCGATCTGTGCGATCACTTCTGAAGCATCATGCGTTTGTTCAATATACGATCCGCTGCGTGCAGCTTTGATCACATTTTTTTTATTGCTGACAGAATATTTTTTCTGCAGATCCTTGTAAGTAGCTTGTAGGGATAAACTTTGATTTACCTGCATACGCAGGATGGTAAGTCCTTTTTTCCCGGGGATACGATTTTCGCTGTTGACCGCAATTTCAATGAGTGGTGAGAAACGGGCGGCCTGCTCCAAAAATGCCGCAACCTGCGCGCTGTTTTCTGTTTCCGTACCATAAACACCCATTTGCTGACACAATGCAGGCTGATACACATAGCGCATTCCGAATTTAGTATGATAGGGAAGGGGCATGACCTGCGTATAATCTGCAGCAATGATGGCTGCCCAGCCCGGACTCACCGCATCCAGATAAGAAGATAATGCGTATGGTCTGTTGTGGCCGCTCGCCCGTATGGTATTATCCCACAAGGTCTTATCTATTTCATGGTTTTGCAGAACTTGTAACATGCGGGGTATCGGACGTTCCGGGCAATAACGGAAAAGCATCCCCAATAGTATTCCCCGGTGCCGGGAAAAAGCAACTGCCGAAAATCCATCTGCTCTGTTCTCTCGTATATAGCTCTAAACGACAACACATGAAAAAGGTCATTTACTTCTTATGTATCGCTGTATGGATCAGTTCAGCAGCCTGTTCCCGTCAGCACACCGGAGCCGAAACCATTCCTGCAATAACAGATACCAGGACCGTGTCGGGGTCGCCGGAAGAATCTGAAAAATTACTGGACGCATACGATAATGCGGTCGCGCAGATACAAAGCGACCCGAATCTGATAAAACCGTACCTGACGCTGGCCAATGTATTTGTCATGCAATCGCGCCTCACCGGAAATAATTCCTACTATGATGCGGCCGCATTGCAAATGTGCGATCATGTGATTGATCGGGCAGATGGAAATAATGACCTGTTATTTGAAGCATATACTATCGAATCGGGAGTATTTATGTCGATGCACCAGTTTACTGCGGCATTGGATGTCGCACAAAAAGCTTATGCGATCAGTCAGCACAACGCACAATTGCTTGGAGCACTGGTAGATGCACATGTGGAATTGGGACAATACACTGAAGCAGTAAAATATGCAGATGACATGGTCAACCTGCGACCCGATATCCGTTCCTATTCCAGGATAAGTTATCTGCGCCAGATATATGGCGATAATGCAGGTGCCATAGAAGCCATGAAAATGGCCGTTGAATCCGGAGTGCCGGGTGCGGAATCTACAGAATGGGCGCGCGTTACCCTCGGCGATCTGTTATTGTTGACCGGTGATCTGCAACATGCAGAAGAATGTTTCACACTCGCGTTAAATCTGAGAGAGAATTATCCCTATGCAGAAGCCGGTCTGGGCAGATTGGAAAAAGCGAAAAAGAATTATCCGGCAGCCATCGAACATACCGAAAACGCGATCCGCATTATGAGTCATGTTTCTTTTGTAGAACAGCTGGCAGATCTCTATGCACTGAACGGAGATGCGCAAAAGGCGAAAGAAATACGCCGGGATGTATTGAGTGAATTATTAAAAGGTGAAAAACAACAAAAAAATATGGACCGCATCGGTCATAATGCCAACCGTGAACTTGCCCTTGCTTATATGCAATTAGAAAAGTATGACCAGGCAATGGAATATGCTCAAAAAGATCTCGCCATGCGGCCGGATAATATCGATGCAAATGAGTTGGCGGCATGGATAGCATATTTACAGGACAATATAGCCGATGCGCAAAAATATGCCGATAAAATGCTGGCAACGAATACACAAAATCCGAATACTTTGTACAAGGCCATGTGTATTTATGTAAAAGCAAAACAAACAGAAAAGATAGCCTTGATCCAACAGCAATATAATACAGCATGTGTGGATATTTCTTTGCGAAGCTCTGTGCATTGATTTTTCCAATATCTCACCGGTCATGAAGAAATATCTACTCTGTATGTTATTGTTGGCCTCCACTGCTATTCCGGTATGGGCACATACGATAAACTATAACCTTGAGCAGCAAAATTCCGGCTCAGTTTTTCTGGAATATCTCGGTCTTGGGTTTAAACATATTCTGCCGCTTGGTCTTGACCATATCCTCTTTATTCTCTGTGTATTTTTTTTGAATACCAATATCCGGAGTATCATCAAGCAGGCGAGTATGTTCACTGTTGCACATACCATCACGCTTGGTTTGAGTATGTACGGTTTTATAACGCCACCGGGGAATATTGTAGAACCACTTATTGCCTTGAGCATTGTTTTTCTTGCGCTTGAGAATTTATTCAGCAAAAAAGTGCACCCCTGGCGACTTGTGATGGTTTTCTTGTTTGGATTGGTGCACGGTATGGGCTTTGCAGGGGCGCTTTCGGATCTGGGTTTGCCGTCCAATGCATTTGCAGCAGCATTGATCAGTTTCAATGTGGGCGTGGAGCTGGGTCAACTCTCTATTATTTTGTTGATGTATTTTTTGGTGAGCAGACCGTTTGCAACGTATCCCTGGTACAGGCCGCGTTTGGTTGTTCCCCTTACTCTATGTATCGCTTTGGTGGCGGGTTATTGGACCGTTGAACGCATCCTGCAAAATATGTAATCAAGATGAAACGTATTTTCGGCATAGCTATGCTCATTTCGTGTTTCACCATGCTGAAACCCGCAGCCATGTTAGCACAAGCCATTATATCCAGTGCAGGAATAAATGGATCATTTGTTGCAGATCATATGCAGTTATCTCAGGAATTATATGCAGAAAGATCATTCGTTGAACAGAGGTTTCAGGATCCTGTAATAAGCCTGGAAGATGGTAATTTCTTCCTGGTCGCTCCCAATAGTCAACTGTCCTTTTGTTCTGTATTTCTGCAGTTTGTCGGCTTGGAAAAATTACAGCAACATCTGGAAAATAACACGAACATCATGCGTGCATCCGATGACCCGGTTGCAGGGGATACAGGTAAATATTTTTTCCTGCATTGTGTTATTACCTTGTAAATGCTATTGCAGGAAAATTATTTTTGCCGTCTGCGTGCCTGATGCAGTCTCCAGATAGATCATATACATGCCTTCTGTTGGCACATCCGCCCGGATCACTACATTGTGGTTATTGAAAATATTTTGTATCTCAATAGGGATCATTTTGCCTGTGATATCCTCCATATGTATCTGCAAATCCCCCGAAGAAATATCTCCAATAGATAGGTAAATGGGTTGTCCAATGCTTACCGGATTAGGATACATGTGTAAAGTGTTGGGTTGCAGTGCAGATGCTGATACCTGAACAGTGGTATCTTCCACAGGTTCTTCAAATACAAGCAAGCGCATGCGCGTACTATTGTAAATTTCCCGCTTCAGCGGATCATTATCATTGTGCATCACAAATGCAGTGAGCCATATTTGTCCTGCATTCCAATCCGGATTCAGAGGTTCTGTTATGTCCCAGGTGTAAGTTTCGCCTGCGTGACCTTCTTCCGGTGCGATTCCTGACATGCCTTCTACTCCTCCCACCATTTTCCGCATCATATGGGTGTGATACATGTTGCCGCCCGGGTAACCTGCCTGATAACCATATAAGCTGTCCTCGGTGATAACCAGATTCATATTCAGCGAACCGGAATAATCTGCAAAATATTGTGCATCCACTTTTGCGTGTATCTGCATTGCTATAGTATCTATCCAGGCATCGCGAATTACGGCATTTACCGGGAAGCGATAATCTTTTCTCCAGTCAACTACCGTCCATTGTTCATAGAACAATTCAAAAGGAACCATTCCGAATAAACAGGGAAATGCAAATTGATCAAATACAAAAGAAGGGTGGCCTGAATAGGGCCAGATATAAATATTATTTATCTCCGTACTCTCATCGCATACATAAGGGTCGCCGGCCTCATCATGCACGCGAATAAGAAAGGCATCGTCGGGATGTCGCGCAGCAATGGAATCGATCATGTCTTCTCCATAACCACCGCAAGGAATACAATCCACATGTGTCCCGTACCACATCAGTGTATTTTTAGCCGGTAAGCTGTCGCATACATGAATAGTAATGCTTATGGTATCGTTTGACGGATCCGGATCGGGGAAACCGCCCGGAGAGTCTGTCCATATTTTCAGGGAATAGGTACCGGTTGTAAATAAGTCTATAGAATCTGAAAGTGTTATCCTTGATTTAAAGGTGGGATATAAGTAGGGACCACCGAGAAAAAATGCATCGATCGCACAGCTGTGCACAATACCTCCGTCGAGTTGCCAGTTCGCATTTATATGGTCGATATAATAATCTATATTATTATTCCGTATGGTTGGAATGATGGCATAGGTTCCCGGTGTGACAAACGACAGAGGTCCCGCATCCAAAATTTCCACATCCGTAGGCTGCTGAGCAGATAGAATGGATATAGTGCACATGGCGGCACCTATGCAGGAGAGGAGTCGGGTACGCATGTATTAAAGGTACGGAAAAAAGCATCTGAAAGAGGACCCTTACGATCTTTAACATTTAGTTCCATATCTGATAAAAATAAATATGCTTCTGTTTTACAATGTTTTTCCTGCCTGTGCGACTATACATACATACCAAAAAAGGTAGATCATGTATTACGACAGATCATGTGCCGCAAAAGGCACACACGGCTCAAATGCAAGGCATTTGATGTACCGTAGCATGGAGAGAGCATCCGTGAACATGTACCGGACAGATACCGGTTATGAAATGCTCGTTTTTGCCCCCGGGCGTATCAAAGATCACTTTGATGTGCAGGTAAAGGGCAATAGTCTCACCGTTTCGTACCGACCACCGGAAGGATTTCCAAGGCCCGATTGGGTGCACCGGGAATACAGCCGTGGCGGATTTGTGCGCAGCTTCAATCTCGACGAACGCTTTGATGCCGAAGGTATCTCAGCAGACTATGTGGATGGTGTGCTGCTGATACATATCCCGTACGTGGCAGGTGCTGCCGAACCCACTAAAAAAGTGGATGTGAAGTAGATGTAAAAGGGATCACCATGGAAATGGTGATCCCTGATTTATTGGATGAAAGATGTCCGCCATTGGGCGGATCACCCGCAGGGTGAAAAGATGAAAAAGGAAAGATGTCCGCCGGCAGGCGGATCACCCGTAGGGTGAAAAGATGAAAAAGGAAAAAGGAAAGATGAAAGATGTTCGCCGGCAGGTGGATCCTCCGCAGGAGGGAAAGATGAAAGATGTCCGCCATTGACGGTCACCCGCAAGGGTGAAAGATGTCCTGCAGGCCGGATTTCCTGAGATGAAAGAGATAAGAAAAAGGAAAAGGAAAGATGAAAGATGTCCGCCGGTTGGCGGATCACCCGCAGAGGTGGAAAGATGTCCTATGGAAAAATTTTACTCTGGAAAATGGATCAGCCACCGGAGTTTGGTAAAGGGATTTCCAGCGGGGAGTGAACGTTCAATGCTTGATGGCGCGGATTTTTCTCAATTGGCGTGCACTTAAGAATAAAAATCGATCCTATGTTTTTGCTTTCTTCCTTACTTGTCAACCTGCTGTTTCAAACCGCTGGCATTAACCCATATCCGCCAATGAAACGCTTATTGGTAACTGGAGCATCAGCGCCATTGAGATGTTTGAAACACAGCAAGCTGGATGGCACATACAGGCGATAAATTCAACTTCATGCGATGCTTTAGAATGTGATCCCTTTGATCCAGTTGGTTGCGGTGATTGGATGTGCGATGCTGCCAACACCTGGCTATCGATATCTGATGCGATCACCGGTATGATTCCGCTTTAAGATCCTCTATCTCAATGAAGGAAATTTGAAAGTGGATTACGGGTATTATGAAGACGGAGCATATTTACACGATATACTCTTATTTACCCGTGCCGATTAATTATTTCCTTTTAGTGCGCTAAGTTTATTGACACATTCTTGTCTGTGATGTTGTCGTGTTTATCTATGGCTTCAAAAGTGATGGTAGCTGTTTCATCTACCGGAAAATTGTCTACATACAGATCATTGATATCATATTCTTTCACATTTACTTACTGGGAATAATGGGTGCATCCAGCCAAGAATTCATCACCCCGCTGCAATGCAACATCACGCTGATATCCACCGTAACTCGCTTTCATCTTCGATATAGTAACTTTTAAAAAATGGTGTCGCCGGGCATATAGCCAAATTCATTTCCCGCTGAGCTCGATAGAAATGAAGGCCGCGTCTTTATCGCCTGCTGTTTTTCCTTTGTTTATGCAGAAAACATGTCCTATGCCCCGGAGTTATTATTCTGTGTGTTTCATACCCGTGTATTTGAACTACTAGCTATAAAAGAGCAGGTATGGATGTGTCTTATGCACTTTTATCAACGCGAGGAACCTTACCGCACAAATGTATTTTTGTGACATGGAGTGCGGGATATATACTTTTGGAGATATCGTTATGATCCAGCGGCAGGATTGAAGATCTCGCCCCTTCAACGTATCAGGAGTTACTGGAAGAGGCAAAACTGGCCGATGGGCTGGGGCTGGACGTACGTATTTGCCATTGGGTGAACATCGTCACGAATTCGTGTGACACCACCCCACACCGTATTGCTGGCAAAGCCATAACGCTGGAACCAAAAATATCAAATTGTCAGCGCGTGCTGTGTTGAAGCTCGACGACCCGGTGCGGGTTTATGGAGCAGTTCGCCACTCGTCTTATCGGAACGGACGGGCCGAATCATAGCAGGACGAGGTTCTTTCATCAGATCCTTTCCTTTGTCCAGTTATGACCTGCAGGATTATGATAATCGCTTTTTGAGGGCTTCACGGAATCGCATCAATAAAAATGAAATAGTGGAGTGGAAGTGGTTTAGGCCTGCGATCCGGGGCTTAGGCGTATCCGAGAGCGCTTCGCAAGGAAAAATTCCGGTTTTTTTGGATAGCAGTGGGTGTACCTGCCTCAACAATACGCTGCGGAAATTGTTGCGCTAGCCCTTGCTATTATCGGTGGTTATCCGCAACAATTTGTCCCCTCTGATCGAACTTTATAAAAAAGCGGAGAAAAATGCATGGATAAAAAAGATATTCAGGTCGGTATAAATACACACGTGTTTGTTATTGCCGATGATCTTTCAAAAGGCAGCAGATATTTTTTCCGGGTTATGCTACCATCATGCGGCAATTGGGAAAGGAGAGGATGTGCTCGTGACAGAGACAACGGTATGATGCTATGCGATATACCCAAGCATCTCTGGTTCATTGAAGTTCCTACACAACAAGTGGTAGATAAGATATTATGAGAATATGAATTATTCCGGGAACTCACGTTCCCTGGCACAAATGGCGGTTGGTTATATGCCGCACAAGGATATGTTGCGGTCCATGGAATTGTTCGGAACTGTTGTAGCCGAAGCGGTCAGAAAGTATGCGGTCTGAGCAAATACCTGTTCCTCTGTTATGATCACCTTTCTTTTCCCCGCATCTAAACCTATGTATGGATATATAGTTGTGTGCATGCAGCGCTATTTCGTCATATAGTATGTAACAGAAAGTGTAGATTTGAGTAAAATCACACTATGGACTACTACATTATTATCCTGCGTCTGCTGCATATTGTAGGAGGCGTTTTTTCTGGGCGGGGTCAGCTTTTTACCTTGCTACTTTTGTTGCGCCGGCTGCGAACAGCATGGGACCGGAAGGTGGTAAATTCATGCAAAAGCTGGGCGCGACCAATAAGATGCCCGTCGTATTGACACTCCTGGGTGCGCTGACTATTCTTACCGGTATCTTAATGGTTGTTGATTATACCGACGGATTCACCAATGATTGGATGGGTTCACCTACAGGCATTGTTATATCTATCGGTGGAACTTTGGCCATCATCGCATTTTGTATCGGCATGTTTTACAATAAACCGAAAATGATGCCTTGATTACAATTGGGTCAGAAAATGGCGGAATCCCCTTCACCGGAAATGAGTCAACAAATGAATATATTTACTTTTAGCAAGAATGCAAAGCGGAAAGATTAAAGGCCATTGCATGGTTGGTCACCTTCACGGTTATTCGGCTAGAGTATTGCCGAATGATTTGGTATTTACAAACAACAAATTAACTGCATCTACTAAAAATGTAATCGCAATTATCTAACTTAAAAATTATTGCACCCATGCGTTTCCAGATCTCAAGCTCCGGGACGCATTTTTTTATGAAAAATAATCCGCCGGCTTGAGCGGAATCACCCGCAAGGAATTGGGAAAAAGGAAAAATGAAAAAGGAAAAATGAAAAAATGTCGCCCGGCAGGCGAATCACCCACAGGGCGGAAAAATGAAAAAGGAAAAAGGAAAAATGAAAAATGTCCGCCAGCGGGCAAAATCTTCCACGAGGTGGGAAAAAGAAAAATGAAAAAGGAAAATGAAAAATGTCCCTTGACTTGGGCAAATCACACAGAGGTGGGAAAAAAGAAAAATGAAAAGAAAAATGAAAAAGGAGAAAAAACGAAAAGGAATATCCGCCCGCGGGTGGATCACCCGAAGGGTGAAGGAATAACCTAACCACTAACTGAGTGTACTCATAATTGAAACTGACTTAGCCCATAACCCATAGCACCTAGCATAGTCTCAGTCGCAGTCGCAGTCGCAGTCCTGACTTAATTATGAGTACCGTTAATAATAACGGCCCTAACCCCTAACCCCTAACTCCTTACCCCTTTCCCAATAACCAATCCCCAATGATACAGAACAACAATTGCACATCACTGCTCAGATTTTCCCGACCGCGGACCTTCTCTTTTTTAACGAATCTTCACACATATATATGTACCTTTGTAATATATCGGCTTGCATCTCCGGAGTGCAGCTCCTCCTCAGATACCCCCGGAAAGAAAACTATTTATTATCTCACACAAATCAACAAACATGAAAAAGAAAATTTTACTCAGTTTATCTGCGTTGAGTTTGCTCTTCTTCTCTGCGCAAGCTCAGGTTATCACAGTATATGAAGAGAACTTTGAAAGCGGCTGGCCCGGTGGTATAGCATGGCCGGATGTGGATAATCCTTCCGGTGAGTACTGGCAGGTTGGGGATGCAGCTACCTGGTCATCCACCAATTTTATTATACCGGATCATACCAACTTCATGGTGGTAAATGACGACGGCTGGGATGCGGATAACAGCTATTCGTATGCAACACCTACAGAAAGTGTTGATCTGCCGGATGTAGATAATCTTAAGTTGACATTCGACCTGTATTTTGAAGGCAATGAATACGATGGCAATGTTGAAGCTTGTGAATTGTATTTATATGATAACACAACGGATGATCTGAACGAAATCCTTTTTACCGGTTCAACGGAGTGGCAGAGTTTGGAATTTGATCTGGATGCATATCGCGGTCATAATATCTATTTCTCCATCACCTATTTTGATCAGGGTAGCTGGTTGTGGGGTGTGGCAGCAGATAATTTCAAGATCAGTTATTCTGTTCCGATCACGGTGACCTACCAGGTGGATGTAACCAATTATTTAGCTGCAGGAAATTTGATCGACCCGACAGGTATCCGCGTTGCCGGTAACTTCGGCGATTTCGGCGCGACATCAGGTGGAAATAATATGTTGAACTGGAACCCGACAGATGTTGCGTCGGGAATGGCTTATCTGGGAAGCAATATCTGGAGCATACAAGTGATCTATCCCGGTGAATCGGAAGGTCAATCACAATACTACAAATTTGTGAACGGCGATTGGGGCATGAATGAAGGAACCGATCCGGAAAATACCATTGCTATTGATGGTTGTGGTGTAGATGATGGAGGAGGAAATATCAATCGCTTGCTCAATATACCTGCAACCAGCACTTTATATACGTATTGCTGGGATCGTTGCGAAGCGAATTGCCCGGTGATCGAAGCAACAGATGATATGTTTGCCGTGAGCGGTTTGACCGTATTCCCCAACCCGGCAAAAGACAATATATCTGTTCAATATCAGCTTCCGGTTGCGGGCTATGTCAATATACATATAACTGATCTGCAAGGTAATGATGTGTATGTGCGCGAAGGTGTGGCCGCATCGGCAGGATATAATGTATTTCAATGCGGACTGCAAAATATCAGTAGCGGATTATACCTTTTACATATAGACAGCCATGGTGCCATTCGTACACAATCTTTTGTGGTTGAATGATATTAATATTTTTTCTATAGTAATTAAACCCGCCATGTTCCGAAAAGTACATGGCGGGTTTGTTTTTTTGCCGGCAGGTAGCGGGTAAGTGGCATGATTTCTGTAATTTTCGCTGCAAATCGAAAACATGCACAAATTTTTTACGCTTGCTCTGATCAGTATGTTCAGTTCAATCCTGCCGGCGCAGTCAACCAATAATGTTATTGTATATTCAGAAGATGGTCATCCTTTCTATCTGATCGTGAACGGACTGCAAATAAATTCCGAACCGCAAACCAATGTAAAGGTCACAGATCTCAATCAACCGGGATATCGCGTAAAGGTCATTTTTGCAGATGGCGCCTTGGGTGAGGTAGATGGTGCTTTTAATTTTTTAGATATGGGCGTGGAACAGGTGTATGTGGTCATGCTGAATAAAAAAGGTGAATATAAAATGCGCGGACAAAGTGAAGTTCCGCTTGCGCAGGCTGCTGCTCCTGCACCGCAACAAGTGATCTATGCCATGCAACCCGGAGGCTCCACGGTTACACAAACCTATGGCATGCAAACAACAGTGGTTGCCACACAAACAAATACCACTGTGGTAGATAATGGCACCAATGTTTCTATGCAGGTTGCGGTACCCGGCATGAGCATGCAGGTCCAGGTGAATGATCCATTGTTGCAATCGGAAAGCACATATACTGAAACATACAGCACTACTACAACAACTACTACTTCAGGATACAATAGTAATGAAACCTATGCCAATACAGAAGGATGCGTTCCTGTTGGTCAAAATGATTATAATTCCATGAAGTGGAGCATCAGTTCAAAAAGTTTTGAAGACAGCAAACTCTCCATGGCAAAACAGATTACAGCCAGCAACTGTGTTTCAGCGGAACAAGTACGGGATATCATGTTGTTGTTCGATTTTGAAGAGACAAGACTGGATTTTGCCAAATTTGCCTATGCATATACGGCCGATAAAAACAATTATTATAAGGTAAATGATGCATTTACCTTTGAAAGCTCCATTGATGCATTAACAGAATACATCCATACGCATTGAAATTTTCCTATAAATGAATGCGCGCGTGTCAGGTCCTGTTTCTTTTTATCTAATTTTACCGGATGCAATTCGAAGAACTCGACTTTAACGAGTCGTTGATGGAGGGGTTGATGTCCATGGGTTTTAAGACACTTACGCCCATTCAGGAAAAGGCCATACCGCACATTTTACACAATGATGATCTGATAGCCTGCGCCCAAACGGGAACCGGTAAAACGGCTGCCTTCCTGCTGCCGGTCATGGATAAGATCATTCGCCGTGGACATGATCATATCAATACGCTTATTCTTGTCCCGACCCGCGAGCTCGCGGTGCAAATTGATAACACCATTCAGGGCCTCAGTTATTTTACGGATATCAAAAGCATGCCGATAAACGGAGGTAACGACGGTATCGTATTTGCCCAGGAGCAAAGGGCATTGGAATCCGGCGCCGATATTATTGTGGCCACACCCGGGCGACTGATATCGCATATCACCCATAACGAAAGATACTTCGACCGGATGCAACATCTTATACTGGACGAAGCCGACCGTATGCTGGATATGGGATTTCACGATGCCATCATGCGCATCATTTCTACCTTGCCAAAAGAGAGGCAAACTTTGTTGTTCAGTGCGACCATGCCGCCTAAAATTCGAACACTTGCTTCCAAGTTGTTGAAGCATCCAAAGGAAGTGAATATTGCGCTGTCCAGACCGGCAGAGGGCGTAACACAGGAAGCATACTTTGCGCAAGACGATCAGAAAACCGCTCTGCTGCAATCTATTTTGCAGGAGCGCGATCCGGAAAGTGTATTGGTGTTTTCATCTACAAAAGAAAAAGTAAAAAACCTGGAGCGTGAATTATTCCGAAAAAAAATAAATGTAAAAGCGATACACAGCGATCTGGAACAACCGGAACGAAAAGAAGTGTTGCGCTTATTTGCCAATAAAAAATTGCAGGTGTTAGTTGCCACCGATATATTGTCACGCGGTATTGATATTGATTCCATAGATCTGGTGGTCAATTACGATGTGCCGGGTGATGCACATGACTATGTGCATCGGGTGGGAAGAACCGCACGCGCTGCTTCAAAAGGAACGGCCATTACGTTTATTTCTCACCGCGATAAACGCAAGTTCGATATGATAGAACGTTTGATCGGTTATCCGGTAAAAAAGATCTCGTTGCCGGACAGTATACCGGTTGCCCAACCCAAACAGCATTCCGGTGCACATCGTCGTCCGGGAAATAAGAGGAGAGGGCGATGATCTTATCCTGACATCCTGCTAAAGTACATAGCCGAAACCAGCAAAAATGGGCAAGTTGAAAGTATACATGTCAGGAAGTGCATGGAATGTATTGATCGTGATACCGGGTTCCATATGCATTTCTACATAGAGTTTTGGATTTCCGTTTTTCCCTTTCCAGGTGTTATATCCAATTCCAACCGGACAAAAAATATTAAAGGTGGAATTCTGCATGAAATACGTATCCTCAAACGTAGTTTCCAGGAGAGATAGCGCATTGGCGGCGGGTTCTGTAAAATGATACCAATTATCAAAGATCAAACCATTTGCATGCTGAATAGTCATTTCGGATGTCCTGTTTATAAAGTATCCCATGCCAACACCATAGTATACAAGTGACTTACTTCGGAGCAGAGCACATTGTATACCTATTTGGTCCTGCACGTAATGAAATTGATAGGTATCGACAAATTCGCTGTTAGACAGATCCGATAATGGATAAGGGTAGCCATCGCCATTCAAGACGAATTGTTTACCACCCAATTCCTTGCTTAATGCGCTTACGTATTCCCGGTTTTGTAAGCAGATGCCAAATCTGAGTGCGTATTTATCCGTCCCACTCTTATCGGAAAAAACAGGTTGCAGATAGGAGAGATCTAGCGTAAAACTGTATTTGGGTGTAAAAAGTGGTCGGGTAATATTATACTGTTCATCCGGTATATCTGCTATACCACTTTGGCGGCAAAGTTGAGCTAAAGCTTGTTGCGAATATGTCAACAGGTTGCCATTCTCGAAACCAGCAGAAACAAAAACCACCTTTGCAGGAGTTGTGTCGTAATAAAAAGGATTTATTGGCTGTTGCTGAAAAGCACTATCATTTTGCGCAAGGGCGTTGGAGATAAAATACAATGTGCAGCAAGCCAACAATAAAAGGGTTCTCACACTGCATAAACGCATGAGAACCCCTTAAATTGTCAGTATCGAATAATTTCTTTACTGTATGTATCCTTGCCATTGATGCACTGTATATGGTAAATGCCGGCCGGTAAATCGCTCATATCAATTACAAAAAAGTTATTTGATGTTTTCCCGACAGAGATCGTGGATCCGGTCAGATCATACAATGTATATTGCGTATTCCCATTCAATATGTTTGGAATAACTATTGTAATGATCCCGTCCGTAGGATTGGGATATACCTGCAATCCTGCATGTGTTTCAGGGTCTTCCACTGCATTGGCACAGGGGAAGGCATATTCTGTTCCCGGTGTTCCAAGGGGACAACTCTCGGTCCAGTTGGAGGGATCATTTAGATTCAATGCTGCATTGATGATCTGCAAGGCCGTTCCGCCACCATCAGGTGATAATGGATAAGGATCCACATCATCATAGCTTACGGTTTGATACAATTCACCTGTGTTCGTGTATATAGAGATCACGTCTCCATCATTATTCAAACCAAATTCAAAAGGTCCGGTGCTGTTGATCACACCGGGATGTATGGCATTGAATTTATCGTAGTCCTGATAAAACACAAAATAACCACCTGCAACTATGGTAGTACCTAATGGAATAGTAAATACATTTCCAGTCTTGTCCTGTATGGTCCAGCCTCCCAAATGGATATCATCTGTGCCGTAATTGTACATTTCAAACCAGTCACCTGCATCATCTGTTACAGATGAATTATAATTTATTTCGTCTATCACGGGATTTTCAAAACAACTCATAAAAGGCATGCCGGGTGAACCGCCAACACAACCTGCTATCCAGGATGCCGGCAAAGAAGGATCCGCCAGGTCGAATTTCAATTCCATGGTGCGGCCATATCCGTCGGCTGTTTCCGGCCAGGGCAATGCATCTCCGAAGGAAAAAGAAGAAACGATGTTTCCGTGAAAATCGACCAGACAAATGGAATCGCCTCCATTATCCCAACCGGGAAAATAATTGCCATACACATTCGGAACATCCGGATGCTGCGTTGCAAATAATGCGGTGTCCTGGGCAATTACCAGATAGCCGTGCGCCGGAATAATGGTGCCCGAAGGTATTTTGTAAGAACCGTAAAAATATTTTCCGCGCAATGTGTAGTTGGTCACATCAACGGCCACATCCGTGAAGTTGTGCAATTCGATCCAGTCGCCCGCATCCAGATCCGGACTGCTGTTGTAATTGATCTCGCTGATCACAATGGCATTGCCGATGTCGCTGCCGGTGAAATTGGCAACGAAGGTGGTATTGTCACTGATATTATTGGTAAAGGAAATAGCATTTACATCGGCTATGAATGCGTTATCATCCCAGTTGGTGAAGGTAAATCCGGGATTTGCAATAGCCGTGAATTGTACCGGATTGCCATCAAAATAAACGCCTGTCCAGGGCAGATCTTCCGGTATGATGGTGCTTATTTTAATATAACCTGCACCGGGAGGATTTACATCGATAGTAATATCTACCTGATCATTCAGACCGAAATGATTTTCCACGTCGTTGCGCTGATAATATATGCGGTTGTCAAAAAATCCTTTTAATTCATTCACTGCATTGGTAAAGGAAGTCGGACTCGGGAAACCCCAGCGTGCATATTGTGCCGGCATCTCAGATTCCATTTCGTCCACATCGGCATCGATCAAAGCCTCCATTTGCGGCCAGGTATAATAGTAATTCATCAGGTCGGCATAGCGGTTGATGTAATAACTTTTGAATTCGGGATTATCCAAAAGATCGTCGAACATGGTGACCTCTTTTGTTTGACCTCCATAATTCGCATACATCAGGGTGTGGCTGTTACAAGTCTCGCATTGTCCGCCGGCACCTGTATCCCACAACATGAAATGCCATTTGATCTCCGGTTCATGTGATTTGAAAAATCGCACATTGTATGGCATCTCATTGTTATCGATAAATACCTGCGTTGCCATCCAGTCTACCCAATTCTCAATGTCCACCATGTCTTTTGCCATTTCATAATTGGCGGTGATGGCCATGTCATTATAATGTATAAAATTGTAGAGAGCAGTGTATTCCGACATCTGTCCAACCTCACAGGTTTCCCAGGTAACATCTCCTGCGCCACTGCGTATGATCACTACTGAATCGGGATTACAAGCCCAGTTGTTGCGCAAGTAATCTGCATCCAACTCTTCCCGTGCACAATAATGTCCCCAGTAATCGCCATTGATAAAGGTGGCCACATTCTGAAAACCTGCAGCAAATGCATCGGTAGGCAGGGCCATCCTGTTATAGATAAGATCTTTCATGCGACCATTGGAGTTACCCCAGTCGAGCATGGCGCGCACACGAAAACTTTTAAGCGTATCAATAGATGGTTTATCCTGTTCAAAAACATTATAGTCGAATTCGCTGAAGCCATTGAAATCTTCATCTGCTTCGAACTGCATGCTGCGTTGATTGTATAATGCAATGGATGAATTACCGGCTATCTCAAATTTTACATCTTTACTGAATTGCTGTTGATGATCTGCTGTGAAATATTCAACCGTAGCATTGATCTGCGGGTTATTCTGGAACCAGCCACTCACATTGTCATAAGCACCGGGGCAACTCACACCTTCGTCGAACATATCGCAGGAATTACTGCTGATGCTCACTACCGGAAGGGCAGTGGTTTCGTCAACAAAATAGGTGCCTGTAACAGGCTTACTGGGTAATTTTCCGGCTGCAGTTCCAACAGCACGAAAAACTTTGGTATCTGTCAGGTGCACTGCATCTGAATATAAGGGTGATGCTTCATCCGGCCAGTCGCCATCTGTTGTATAATGTACTTCCGTTCCCGATACATAAACATCCACGCTGCCTGTATAAAATCCGGGTGCAGTATTCAGGTCCGGTGTTTCCGCATATCCGGTATAACATGTTCCGGTATTTATCGCATTTGCTGTCGGGTTGCTGCTGTAACACCAGTCGCCGCCATCGGGGATACGTGCAAGTGTATGTTCTGCGCGCAGGTAATCTGTGCTTATGATATCGAGTAGGTTTCCGCTATTGTCGTAAAGTGCAATAGGTTCTCCCAGTTTTAATTTGAAGTTGGTATGCAGATATGTCGTTGGTCCTCCACAGGTATAACAACCCAGATTGCGGGTAGAGAGATACACGATCTTGCGTCCGCCGGATGCTATATTGAGATCCGGTAACTGCCATTTATTCCATTGACTGGTATCATCTGTCAGGCCATATCCGGCGATATTTACAGAAGAGGGGCCGGCGTTATATAATTCTACCCAATCAGAAGTTTCACTGTAATTATCCAAATGGTAACCGCGATTGGAATATGCCACTTCGTTGATAAGAAGTTGGGCGTTGCATAGAACAGGCAGGAGCAGACTCAGGCTGAGGAGAAGTTTTTTCATGTTACCAAAGTTAACAAAAACTTCACAATGGCGGGAAAGCTTGTGCTGCAAGGGTTTTAGATGCCTGCAGGGTCTTAAAAATGTCTATTTGGAAACCGGGACCACAAGGGTAGAATGTGTGCGCAACAATGCTATATAATAGGCTCCGGAGGCGAGTTCAGATGTTGCAAGTGTAAAGCTCAAACCGTTTTCGGGTTCACCTTCCGCCACTATTTTTCCGGTAACAGAAATGATCCGCCAGGACAAGACCGGATCAGAAACATCTGAACGAACCTGTATGGCATCTGAGAAAGGATTAGGGAAAACAAAAACAGGTGCGTGTTGAAATGTATAAGATACGATGTTCGAAGTGCGCGTTTCCTCTTCATCCTGCCATACTACGCGATAATAATTCCAACCGTTTTGCGGATCGCGATCGGTATATACATGATCCGGAAATGCGGTGCTGTATGTTGCGGCCGGAATATGTTCGATCGTTGTAAATGCTGAACCATCTGTACTGTGTTGAATATCTGCTGTTATATTTTCCGGGATCGCGTAATCATACCATTGCAAATAAATATTTTCCTTATCTGCATGGATAAAAACCGATGAAGTATAAATGGGTAATAACAAGGAACAGTTGTAAGCATCATTCAGATCGTCGTAATTCAGCGAACAATTTTTTAAGCGTCCGATAAAATTCGCATTGTTCGATGTATTTGCCGCGCCGGGTGTACCCGATCCTGCTGTTGTTGTACTATAACTTGCTGCTTCCCAAAAACTGCCGCAATCCAATGCGAGGTTGCCGCTGCCTTTATTGAAGCTATTTCCACCGCCGGCGCCACCTGGCCAGGATGGATATACGGTATTCACATTACCATATGAGAAGCCATGAAAAAAAGTATAATCAGGCTGTCGCGTTTGGGCAACATCTCCCGAATTCGACATACCTATTGCCCAGTTCGTTGTGGGTGAACCATACGGACCGCTATAGTTACAATTAAGTGGGGAAGCAGATGGGTTTACATTATTTGCCTCCAGGCAAGAACTATTGCAGGGAATGATATACACGCCATCTGCATCGGCATCTGTCTCGTCGTCGGCGGGCATACCTGTATAGGGGTCGTTTTCATTATATACAACCATTAAACTTCCCGGAGGAACTGCATCATAACAGGAAGTAAAACGGTAATGACCGCTTTGGATACCTACACCGGTGCCGCAGGATTCGAAGCTGCCGTTGTTGTCATCGATCACCCAACCAGTCAGGTCCACATCGGCACAAGGGTCGTCCGGGTCGCCAATGACCAGGAACTCCATATATTCTTTTACGCCGCTGCCACCCTGATTTATCTCATTAACTATGATACCGCCGCCGGAGGGCACCTGCGCCATGCCATGGATGGAAATAAGGATAGGAGCCAGATATATGAAAACACGCTTAAACACGTTAAAACGATTTGATGCGCGGATTCCGGAGGGTTTTCCAAAGGTAGGGGTTAAGCGCTTATAAACGTTTAATTGATTATGAACTTTGTATTATTTCGGAAGTGGCGTATAGTGGTCACGAGGTCTTTCACTTTGTGTAATTTTAGTCTATGATCAGGCACAGGACATATCACATAGGATTTTTTTTAGGGATAGGAATTTTTTTATTCGGCTGTAAAAATGAAGTGCCGGATCTGGATGATTTCGTTCCTGCAGCCACCGAAGATATTGTCCTGTATGAAGTGAACACACCCTATATGAGTACCACCCACGATCTGAAAGGTTTGGAAGAGCGTCTGGATGCGATACAATCGCTTGGTGTGAACACTATTTGGTTAATGCCTATTTATCCGGTTGGCATTGTAAATGCCTTCGGGTCGCCGTATTGTGTGCGCGATTATTACAATGTAAATGCGGGTTTGGGAGATATGGATGATCTGCGTGACTTGGTACAGGCAGCACATGAACGCAATATGGCGGTCATATTAGATTGGGTAGCCAATCACACGGCATGGGATAATCCCTGGATAGCGAATACAGACTGGTATTCACAGGATGCTTATGGCAACATCATATCACCACCGGGGACCGGATGGAACGACGTAGCGGATCTGAACTATAATAATGCCGACATGCGATTGGCCATGATTGATGCTATGGAATATTGGATAGCGGAAGCAAATATTGATGGATTCCGTTGCGATGCCGCCGATTATGTGCCTTTCGATTTCTGGCAACAGGCCATTGACTCTTTGCATCATTTCACGGACAAGGATCTTATTTTATTGGCAGAAGGTTCGCGCTATGATCATTTTATTGCCGGTTTTCAAATGAACTATGCATGGAGTTTTATGACCACCATGAAAAATATTTTCGACGGCACCAGCAATGCATCTGCTGCTTTTATCACCAATACGAGTGAATATTCGGCTGTGCCTGACGGCGCTCAAAAATTGCGTTTTATTACCAATCACGATGAATCGAATATTGCCACACCGCCAACCGTTTATGGAAGCAAAGAAGCGGCATTGGCTGCATTTGTGATCACAGCTTATTTACAAGGTGTGCCCCTCATATATTGCGGACAGGAAGTGGGCGTGAGCAGTACATCCGTATATACCAATACAAATTCCATCAACTGGGATATCAATCCCGATCTGCTGGCTAAATATCAATCGGTGATGCAATTCTATGCCTATTCACCGGTAGCACGCAATGGAGATCTGACCACATATGCGGATCCTGACATTTGCCTGTTTACGAAATATATGAATAGCGCCGATGTGCTGGTTGCTGTCAATGTGCGCAATACGCCCGGCAGTATGGCCTTGCCCGCTGAACTGCAAGGTTATTGGTCAAATGCTCTTACGGGTGAAGCGGTAGATGCGGGAACAGAGTTGAGTCTGGATGCGAATGGATATGTGGTGTGGAGAAGGTAGTTTAGTGGGCAGTGGCAGGAGCAGTTTTTTCGAAGTGTGTTTTGTTTTGAAATGATGTATCGCCATCTGAGGAATAGCAATGCCGAATGTCTGCCGGCGGGCGGATCACCCGCAGGGTGCGTGAATTTGGAATGATTTTTCAGATAGTAAAGTTGCAAATTGCCAATCTAATCCATCCAAGCTCCGCGTTCTTTAGAAAGATTTCTATGTGCCTCCTTCCCTCACGGAAGGATCCTTTGGTCTCTGTGTGTAAAAAAAGGGATATGGAATGACGCTTTGGTATGCAGGTGGCGAAACAATAAAATAACTACATGCCCTTATCCTTTGAATGGATGTTTAAAAAATGTCAACATCTGATGCGTTGAGTAATAATTTTTCTGCAGGAAATACATTAGAAAAATTTCGATATCCCACTACCCAGGAATTATTCGGCAAATAATTTTTTTCCAATGCCTTGTATAAAGGGGTTCCAAATTGTGCCTGTATGATACATTCATATAATGGAATATTTTGTGTGTATGCATGTATGGTTTGAATGGCATTATACAGTTCTGATTCTCTTTCAAAATACACTTCGCCAATCTCCATAAATTTACCTACCTTGACCCATAAGATAGTGTTGCCTATCTTAAGAAACCTATGATTTGGATCTAGCTTGTATTTATGGAAATGATTGTCCTGAATGACCGATAGGTCAATTTCATTTAAAGGATTAGCAATATTTAAATTTTCAACTATGTAGTCTGAAAAAGCATCATCGAATGAACGTAATATATCTGGCTTATATATGTTATTTGTAAGTTTATGAAGATACGTTTTACGACGGAGTGGTATGCGATAATAAAAAAAATGTTTGTTGCAAATATTAAATCCCATTTTTTGAGTTGCCCTGTAAGCAATCTGGTTAAAAACAGAAAAGACGAAATCAATGTCCTTTAAAAAGATCGAATCGGAAACCAGTTTGGTTAATTGACGATAAATGCCACGGGAGCGGAATGCCGGTATAACAATTGCATCACATCTTTGTGCAACAATACCTTGTTTGGATCCGTGTTGAATATAATATGGTATGACACCTAAGAAACCAACCGGCTTGTTTTCCGAGTAAGCGATATAACTACATTCTGTTAATGGGAATATCTGTGCGGTATATTTTTGAATGAATTTCTCTTTTATTGCGTGCGGATTCATCCAATTTTTATACAAAATATATGCATCTGCTATATTGTTAATATTCAATGGTTTACATATTATAGGAGATGTGTTCATAGGTAGCTTCCACGTAAGATGTATTTATATTGATTTTTAGCATTTAAATAGGGGTTGATGACGAATCGGGTATAGACGTTGTGTTCGCGCGTCATTCCCTCGACAATAAACAGTTTTGAATAGCCTGCTTTTCTTGCAATGTTGATTGTTCTGGCATCATAGGCGCCGTCCGGAAAGGCAAATGCATCGACTGGTCTTCCTGTAATATTTTCCAGATATTTTTTCGAGGTGGTGCATTCATACAAGGCGTCCGCGTCACTTGTACTTGTTAGATTGTTGTGCTGTAAGCCATGGCTGCCTACATCGAATAATGGATTTCCAGAAAGTGAATGAATTTCATTCATATCCATTAATTCCCAATAGGGTAGGACCTTTTTTCTTGAAAAAATATCAGTGTATGAATTTAATGTATCCAGCATTTCTTGTTTGGTTTGCCATGGCGATGACTTCAAGTAATTTTTTAATGAAATTATTCCATTATTGTATTCACGCCCTCGTTTCTTAAATGTCGAACCATTTAAGTGAATTGGTATGTTTATGTAATAGCTAAGTATGTCCAAATAATCAGTCCAAAGGATATGGCTATCTGCAGCTTTTGCGGTAGAGATGAAAAATGTAGCAGGGATATTTAATTCATCCAGAATAGGTGCAGCAAAATCGTAGTTGTTTTTATAGCCGTCATCAAAAGTGATATATAAAGTAGCTCGATCAGATTCTTGCTCTTCTGATGGTAAGGAATGCAGCGGCTCAATGTTGAAATGTTTTTTAAATAGTTTTAATTGACTAATAAATTGGTTAATTGAAAGTTGGCGGCTATTATACTTTGTATGATTCCCGGGAACAATGCCGTGATATAGAACAATGCAAGTGTTATTATCAATGCTTTTTTTCATTTTTGAAAGCATTCCTTTAGTGTTCCATAAAAGACTGTTTTTTAGGTAGCTTGTTTTTTGACTAAGGTTATTAAACATAGAGTTATATGCTGGATTGATGAATTTGCAAAAATCAATTCA
>JAWKLB010000038.1:0-30637 GCA_041392955.1 Chitinophagales bacterium
GAAATTGATAATTTGTCAGTACATCCGTGCCGAATACCAGGGTATCTCCCGAATAACTTCCCCTCATTATAATATTGCCGAATCGGTCCCAGCACAATACCGGATCGAAGGCTTTATTTGTTAAATCCTGTTGATAACAGTCTAAGCTTTGCATGTTTGAATCAACCTGCATGATCGCCGGGTCTGCACTGCCCGCGATGTTTGTCAACAGATCTGTATTACATATGACGGAGCTGTTCAATAGAAATGTAGCATACCAATTGCCCGCAGGAGAACGAAAAATATTATAGAATGCATTGCCGAACTGAAAGGGCAATGTATCACCGTGATATAAATAATTACCATCCGTATCGAAGGTGGCCAAACAGCGTGTGCTATAATGTGTGCCCGCAATAATGGTGTCCTCCTGAAGGACAAGTATGGAATCGCTGAAGGAAATATCTAATGTAAAAGCATTTTGCCTGCTGTCAATGCAGTTTGCTCCAATTTCCTGCTCCGATATATTTTTAAGCCATTGCAGATGGCCCTCCAGTGTAATGACAGAAAAAAATTTGCAACGATATACATCCGGGGGACATGTGATGACATTGCCATCTATGGTAAGTGTATGCAGAAATCCGTTGATCTGATAGCTGCCGATGATCAGAAGGTTTTCATCCTCGGTCAGTTGGCCGCTGATACCATTGATATACCCTTTAGCCAGCTTTGCCCAATCAACCGTGTTGTCTTTGTTATAATGTGCGATGTACGCCTGATTCTCCTGAATAGCATTAATTATGGTTGTATCTCCAAAATCAATGGAATCGCAATACCAATACATGTTACCCATAATATAAAATCCGCCGGAATGATCCGGAACAACTGAGGTCACATCACACCCATCTTCAAAAATATGTGCCCATTCCACATCGCCATTGCGCGTGAACCGGGTGATAAATCCGCTGGAATGGTAGCCCGCGTAATCCAGCTCAAAAGAATTGATAGATATACCGCCACGATACACATGACCGGCTATAAAACTTTCTCCGAAGTCATTTACCGCTGCACTTCTAAATAACACATCCGATTTGTCATCCCCTGCATTGCAAAAAATAGATTTGGACCATAAAAGCTTTTTCTGTGTATTTACCTTGCCTACATACAATCCGTTATAATTATTTTCAAAGGGGTTAATAAGCATAGTATCTCCCCACTGAATGGCTGTACTGTAAAAGTTTCCCACAACCAATATTTCACCGTGTATATCTGGTTTTACTTCCTGGATGATATCGCTATGCGTGCCGTGTATGGTTGATGCCCAGGCCCAATCGAATTGCTGAGCCCGCAAAATGGAAGGTCCTCCACACAAGAGTATGAAGAAATAAATATGCAGGGTATTTATATAAAAAGCAGATCTACCCGGGCAAACTGCCGGAAAGGTTAATAAAAAGGATTTCATGGTATAACTAAAGTAAATACATTTTTTGATTCATGCAAAAAATCAGCCTTTTCAATCAGGCAGCATGTCAACATAGCTGTTCGCAGATGCATAAATTGTTTTGTGATCGCGTTCAACCTGCGACCCCAAGACCTCACTTCATCCGGAATAGGGGCGGGGAAGGAATAGGGGCGGGGAAGGAATAGGGGCAGGGGCAGGGGCAGGGGCAGTCTCACCCTTATTATGTGTGATCATAATTAATTAGGGAACTTGACAACTTGACAACTCGACAACTTGACAACTCGCCAACTCGACAACTCGCCAACCTATTTCATTATCTGATTAGCAAAACATCCTTACATTTGATAGCTGCGTTGCCATGTCTGCAAATCCTAACTCCCGCCTCGAAACCTTCACCGATGGTGTTTTGGCCATTGCCATTACGCTGTTGATATTGGAGATCAAAGTGCCTTCGAGGGATCAGTTGCATTCGGTTGCGGAGCTGAAAAATGCGCTCGCCGAACACTGGACATCCTGGTTCGCATTCGGATTGAGTTTTCTCGCATTGTTCATCGGCTGGACGAATCATCACCGCATGATGAGCATGCTGAATAAAACATCACCGGCATTTATCTATGCACATGGATTTCTGCTGCTCACCATTTCCGTATATCCTTTTGTAACCTCCTTATTGGCGGAATATATGAATACCTCGTATGCCGCCTTTCCGGTGTTCCTGTATTGTCTCTCAAATATGATACATGCTTTCGCATGGGTGCTGGTGTATCATTGTATCCTGTGGCCAAAGGATCTCACTAAAAATGAGGTTCTGCAACTGCGTGCAGGCAGGTTGCGCACAACCATTTTGTATACCGTCGTCTTCAATGCCCTCATGTGCGTGCTCGCATTCTTTGCGCCCCTCATCGCGCTCATCCTCACCGCCATGGCCTGGATCGTATATCTGATTTTAGGGATAAGGCTTTCGCCTTTGGAAGAAGAATGATCTACTTTGATGGAAGATTATCTATCGGGAAAAAAAGTCGCAATCGCTGTCAAAATCTGCTCCGTATTGAAAAATGACCGATATTATTCATGAATAATGAATACGCATCCAGGATTACTGACTACACATTACGGATTTTTCATTTCAAACTACCAACCACTGCTTCCGGCTCATTGCTTCCTGCTTTTTTTCACACATAGACACAGAGATAAATTGGTTGTGGGTAATTTCACGCAGAGGACGCAGAGATTCATTGGTTGAGATGTTTCACGCAGAGAACGCCGAGGTTTCTATTAGTTGTAAATAAATCTCGCAGAGTCGCAGAGGGTTTCCGGAATTCAAGAACAGAATCAGCGGATCTGCTTATTGCTTTTTGCTTATTGCTTATTTCACACAGAGCCCACAGAGTCACATAGCAATATCAATATTATATCCGATCACTAATTTCTGACCACTGATCCTTTCATTTTTCCACCCTGCGGGTGATCCGCCTACCGGCGGACATTTTTCCACCCTGCGGGTGATCCACCGACCGGCGGACATTTTTTCCAACCTGCGGGTGATTCGCCTACCGGTGGACATCTTTCATATTTCATCTTTCATTTTTCATTTTTTTTCACACAGAGCGCACAGAGTCATAGAGCAATATCAATATTATGACCGATCACTAATTTCTGACCACTGATCCTTTCATTATTCATCTTTCATTTTTCATCCTTTCCCCTAATTAAAAAAGCCCTCGATCTCTCGAAGGCTCTTCTAAAAAGTTCAGTCCAACATCATGGTTGCGACGGCCCCGGGCCTGCATCACCACCAAATTCACCTTTGAGCTGATCATCTAACCAATCTGCCCAAAGTCCCATGTCGTTCACACAGGTCACCGTTTCGTTGTAATCGATACCGTTGATGTCGCGCTCATAGGTCGCATACAGCCAGTCATTTTCAGGTGTGGCATTCGGCATGAGCGTCAGCTTCACACCCAGACTCTGATCGGAGATCTCGAGACAACGGCGGTAAAAACGTTCCTTATTCGCAGCGGGCACTTTCAACAGACCGCTGAATATGCGCAAATAATGGCGTGTAGTTCCGTCGTTTTGCGGGTGACTGGAAACAAAAATTTCCAGCTTTGCAGAACCTTTGTAAATGTAGTACGCTTTGTTTTCTTCGTTCCAGCAGGTGGCAGGATCAACACCTACGCTTTGGATGAATTGCTTTACGTGATCTAAAACTTGTTGTGGAGTAGACATAATAGTGTTTATTTATGCCCTAAAGTATAGTAAATCGATAAAAGCATCAACTTTTCCCGTCAATTTCACCGAAAATGGGGTAGAAATAGTACCGTCTTGATGATGCTTTCACACGCACTCACGCGCCTGCCTGAGCAGTTTGTTCTCCGTCGGCGTGTTCGTTGATGTCCACTTTAAAACCACAGCGGTTGTAGTAGTATTGTTTGAACTTCTCGCGTTGTTCCGGACTCATGTGGCGCATTTTTTCGGTCATGCGACGCTTCCATGCATAATGCCTGCCGTAACTGTGCCGGTGGCCCCAGCCTCTGCGGCCGAATCCGGCAAAGCCGAACAGCAATTTTGCCAGCAATAACAAGCCGATGGCCTGCATGAAAGTGATCACCGTGCCGCTGAACAAGGTGGGCACCAGCCAATTCCAGAGATACATGGTTGCCGCGCCCATGATGGCGACGAAGCCTGCTCCCAATACGAGAAATCCGATACCGTACAATACCCATTTTCCTTTTTTCATAGTCATTTTTTTAGTTGTCGTTTAAAAATTCCGAATACATGCCCTGCAGCTTTTTGCGCAGGTGCAGTACGGCGTAGCGTTTGCGTGACAGCAGGGTGTTCACCGGCGCACCCGTGATCTCGGCGATCTCCTGGAAACTCTTGTTCTCCAGTTCGTGCATCTCGAAAACTTCCCTTTGTTCGGAAGGCAGCTCGCGCAGCGAAGCGTACAGCATGTCCCATATCATGTTGCGCTCATATAACATGTCGGGGTTCTCGCTTTTTTCCGATTCCAGCGTTGCCAGCCTGGCCAGATAACCACTCAATTCCATATCCGGATCATCGGGTATCATCGGGTCGAAAGAATCTGTCTTCCGCTTGCGATACCAGTCGATGATCTTGTTGCGCGTGACGCGATACAGCCAGGATGCCATATTTTCTATGGACTCCACTATCCCCGAATTGGAGGCGAGTTGGAAGAAAACATCCTGCAGGATATCCCGTGCATCCTCTTCGTTGTTCACCCGCGCGCGGATGAAGCGAAAAAGCCTGACGCGCTCGGTTCTCACCGCTTCTTCAATGATCCGCGATTGCCGCGTGGTCATCATTTGCTCTACATGCAAACTATTATCCATACAACCTATTTTGACGTTTGATAGGGTGAAATTATTTTCTTTCCGCGCCGTTGCCGATAGCTACTATGCAAACGGTATCCACCCATCGCCAAACGGCACCTTTTCGACGTTTAACAGGAACGGGAGTTGCAGTCGCAGTCACAGTCGCAGTCGCAGTCTGCTCCGTAGTTTTGGTAGCTCTATCCTTGAAAAGCATCGGCTAATCGGCTCATCTGCTAATTTGCTAAATCATAGGTGTCAGCACATTTCACCCCACCGAAGCTGAGATCAATGACATGAATGCCTCTTATCCTTAGAACAACATTGGCTAATTGGCTAATCCGCTAATTAGCTAATTAATTCGGTATTTTTACATCATATTTCACCCAATCAGCCGTTATAACTCCTGTACTAGAGCGCATTCCATTCATGAAGATCCGGTTCCGTGTATTTCTTGCCCTTTTTATCACAGTAATTGTATTTGCCGGCCAGAGCTGCCGCAAGGATTCCATGTTCCAGGAGGGCTCCGTGAACCTGAAATTCAGCACAGACACCGTTTTCTTTGACACGGTTTTTACATCGGTGGGAAGCATCACCATCCCATTTAAAATATTCAATACGTATAATAACCCGGTGCAGATTTCCAGCATCAGTCTTTCCGGCGGAGCCTCATCACAATTTCGCATGAACGTAGATGGTGATCCGGGTGATGCATTCTACGATATTGAGATTCCGGCGAATGACAGTCTCTATATTTTCGTGGAAGTGACCGTGGATCCAAATATGGATGCGCTGCCTTTTGTGATCGAGGATTCCATCGTCTTCGTAACAAATGGAAATGCACAGGATGTAAAATTGCTGGCTTATGGACAGAATGCACATTTTCATTACGGGCAGATATTGTGCGATACCACATGGACCGATGATCTGCCGCACGTCATCATAGGTTCAGTATTGGTCGATTCACTCTGTTCCCTCACGATCACCGAAGGAACAAATATCTACCTGCATGGCGGCAGCTATTTTTATGTGTTAGGTACAATGAATGTGCTCGGAACGAAAGACAGCATAGTCACTTTTCAGGGTGATCGTTTAGAGGATTTTTATAAAGATGTACCCGGACAGTGGGAGGGGATCTATTATCTCCGTGGAAGTTTTGGCAACACCATGCATTATGCAGAAATAAAAAATGCGAATGAAGGTATCTCTATGGGATTCAGTACCGACCCTGATCTCGGAAGTTTCCTCGCCAAGCGACCGGAACTCACCATCACACATTCGAAAATTCACGATTGTCAGGATAACGGAATCATCGCATTGAACAGCATCATCGATGCGACCAATGTGTTGGTATATAATACCGGAGGTTCCGATGCTGCATTGTTCTTAGGGGGAACCTATGATTTTACGCATTGCACATTGGCGAGTTACAGTTCTACCTATTTAGCACATCAAACGGCCACACTCGGAATCCTCGATTATTTTGCTTTTTCGCTGACCGATATTTTACAGGATGCACTCGACGCGCAATTCACCAATTGCATTATTTACGGTTCTCTGCCCGAGGGCAATGAGATCGTGATAGATACACTGAACGGTACACCCATTTCTTTTACATATAATTTCGATCACTGTTTACTGCGCACGGATATTTCTCCCGACAGCATTCAAAACACAGAAACCATCTTCAACCTGAGTCCGGTATTTACAGATATCGGTGAAGGCGATTACCATCCTGCAGCAGCATCACCCGCCATCAATGCAGGCATTCCCGTTCCCGGCATCACCGACGATCTCGACGGCAACGATAGACCATTCAACGCAACTTTACCTGATATTGGTTGCTATGAAACGGAAGTGGAGTGATGAATGGTGAATGTCCGCCGGTAGGCGGATCACCCGCAGGGTGGATGAATGGTGAATGCATGCCGTGGGTAATAAAATCACCAATTATTTATTTTTTCTCACCCACCTCTGTGACCTCTGCGTGAAATAAGCAATAAGCAAAAAGCAATAAGCAGTTCAGCTGATTTTCAAATATATTTCCAACCAAACCTCTGTTCCTGCCTCCCGCAGGGATGGCCTCTGCGAGAAACAATCCCAACCACCAAACCTCTGCGTTCTCTGCGTTCTCTGCGTGAAATAATTACAACCAATTGAAACTTCAGTGCCTGCCTCCCGCAGGGATGGCCCTCTGAGTGAAATAAGCAATAAGCAATAAGCAATAAGCAGATCCGCTGATTCTCTTATAGCATTCCGAAAACTCTCTGCGCCTGCCTCCCGCAGGGATGGCCTCTGCGAGAGATAATTACAACCAATTGAAACCTCTGCGTCCTCTGTGTCCTCTGCGTGAAAAAAAATGAAAAATGAAAGATGAAATATGAAAAATGTCCGCCGGTAGGCGGATCACCCGCAGGGTGGAAAGATGAAAGCATCAGGGATTAGAAATCAATAATCAATCACCCCTCGTGCCTTCTTCGTGTCCCAGTGCCCTGGTGCCTGCCTACCGCAGGTAGGGCCTCGCTACAAATATCAACTTATATATCTCCACCCAAATAGTCGAAACAAACGCTATCCCCGTCCATATCCCCACATCATGCGCCTTCGGCGTCACCAACCCAAATATCTCCCTGAAAAACGGCACATAAAAAAACAATCCCAACAAACCCAGCGACACCAATATCACTATCGGCACCATCCTGTTCTTCCTCTTCAACGTCTGAAAAATATTCTCCGAAAACGACCTGTTCACCAGCGTCAAAAAAACATTGCTCATCACCAGCGTAAAAAACACCGCCGTCCGCACTATCGCATCACTCTCCCCATCACTATGCATCCAATATCCCGCCAGCAAACATCCCAATGTGATCAGCAATCCCTGTATAATAGAAAAACGCAATGCCGAAACTGAAAACAAGGACCTTCCATGCTCCACCGATCTTCTCCTTAACGCCTTCTCCGGAATCGGTTCATTTTCATACACGATGCTGCAGGTCGGACCCATGATCAACTCTAAAAAAATAACATGTACCGGTGAGAACAACATGCCCGGTATCCAGCCTACATATATCGGTGCCATCACCAACAGGATCACCGGAATATGAATGGAGATGATATAGCGTATCGCGCGCTTTAAATTCTCGCGTATGCGGCGACCGGTATAAATAGCCTGCTCAATATGTGCGATATCATCATCTGCCAGCACCATGCCACTCGCGCCCTTTGCAACTTCTGTCCCGCGCTTGCCCATTGCAATGCCGATATGCGCAGCCTGCAAAGCAGGAGCATCATTCACGCCATCGCCGGTCATCGCCACGATGTCGCCATTCGCTTCCAGCGCTTTGATCACCTGCAATTTCGCTTCCGGAAATACACGCGCAAATACATACGTATCTTTTACCGACCTGCGCAATGCATCCATATCCATGGCCATGATCTCCTTGCCGGTAAGTACATGTTGCACAGGTATGCCCACCTCTTTGGCGACAGCAAGTGCAGTTTCCGGATAATCGCCGGTGATCATTTTACTTTCCACACCCGCTTCAGCGAAGCGTTGCAGAATAGATCTGATATGCGGCTCCGGCGGATCGTAAAAAGTGATGATGCCTAAAAAAGTATATTCAATATCTGCTATGTTTTTTGGCATCTCCTGTTTATTCCAACTTCCTTTGCGATACCCAACACGCGAAATCCTGCAATCGCATAAGGCCGATGCTCTGCAACATGCGTTCTGTAGTAGCTGCATCTGCTTTGCACAATTGCAATATCGATTCTATTCCACCTTTGCATCCAATTTTAAATGTTTGTCTGCATTTTTGGAACATAATAACGTCATCACCGGCGGACTTCCCTGCAACGAAATTCATGCACCATGTGATATACTTTTCTTGCATCCTGATCTGCACCAACAGTTTGCATAATTCTATCGATCTTCCATCGGATCAAAGGGATCCGTTTCACTTATATCGCATATTCCAACGCATCTTCCGGCGCATGCATCTGTTGTATATCAGTTCTGCATCTTTTGCATACGCATATAAAGTATGTGCCTGCATGATATTTCCCGTGAGTGTTCCCGTTTTATCCAGACAGATCACATTTACCGTTCCCAATGTCTCCACCGCATACGGACTCCGCGTGATGATACGCATGCGCATCAATCGGAATGCACCCAATGCCATGAAGGTGGAAAGCGCAACAGGAATTTCTTCCGGCAATACCGACATCGCCATCGTAAGTCCTTGTAATAATCCTTCCAGTACAGATCCGGAACGGATAAAATGATATATCCACACCAATAAAAACGCACCTGTGCCGGCGATGGCCATGTAGGTGACAAATTGTTTCACTTGTTTTTGCAGCGGAGTTCTCGCCTGCGCATTTTCCGCGACCGAAATACTGATGCCGCCGAGCAAGGTATTTTTTCCGATGGCGGTAACACGCGCATAACCATATCCGCTCACGCTGAGTGTGCCTTGTAAAAGTGTCACCTGCTTGTTTATATACTGCTGCTGATTCACCGGTGAGCACCGCTTCATTTACCGAGGTCGTTACAAACAATGATCTGGGCATCCGCGGGAATGATATCACCTTCTGTGCATTGCAGCACATCACCAACCACCACTTCATCCGTTTGTATGCGCGTTTCTTTTCCATTGCGCAACACCATGGTAAATCCGCTGTGCAATTTACCCAGTTGCTGATATTTTCTTGCGATAATCTGGAAAACAATATAACAAAGAACAGTGAAGCCGCCATGATGATGGCCTCGCGATATGCACCGGTGAGCAGATACACTCCTGCAACTGCAAGCAGCAAATAAACATCGGTTCCTTAATGATCGGCCGATTGATATCCCATAATCCCGAGCGCGCACTCACGCTCACATTGCTTCCATGTGCAGCACGACTCGCCTCCACCTCGGCATTGCTCAAGCCTGTCGAATCTACCGGTTCCATTTCCCACCCGTTGCGTGAAATTACTATATGTGATCTCAATATAATATGAGCATCCTCCTCGTGCCTCATTAAGCCCCGAACCATCTCCACCTCGCGTAATCACACATCCGCCAACTGCCATTAAGACCGGCTTAACGATTACCTGACGGCACCACCTGTCTAACCGAAATGAGCGCCGACCTGGCGGGCCTGTATCCATTAACCACCGGTCTGGCCCAACCAATGAATTGCCGGGAACCGGCGCCACGTTGTATAACAACAATCACCAGACCCACCCGGTGTAATGCCGTGAACCGGTATCACATTGTAGCCCGAAACGGGCGCCACGTTGTATAACAACAATCACCAGACCCACCCGGTGTAATGCCGTGAACCGGTATCACATTGTAGCCCGAAACGGGCGCCACGTTGTATAACAACAATCACCAGACCCACCCGGTGTAATGCCGTGAACCGGTATCACATTGTAGCCCGAAACGGGCGCCACGTTGTATAAAAACAATCACCTGACCCACCCGGTGTAATGCCGTGAACCGGTATCACATTGTAGCCCGAAACGGGCGCCACGTTAATATAAACAATCACCTGACCCACCCGATGTAATGCCGTGAACCGGTATCACATTGTAGCCCGAAAACAGGCGCCGCGATTGTATCGCGCAACAATCACCTGACCCCCCCCGGTGAAATGCCCGTGAACCGGTATCACGCATTGTAGCCCGAAACGGGCGCCACGTTCTAAAAACAATCACCTGATACCGGTGTAATGCCGTGAACCGGTATCACATTGTAGCCCGAAATGTGCGCCATGACGTAGAATTTCATATCCATTAACCACCCGTCTGGCCCAACCAACGAATTGCCGGGAACCGGCATCACATTGTAGCCCGAAATGAGCGCCATGACGTAGAATTTCATATCCATTAACCACCAGTCTGACCCACCCGGTGTAATGCCGGGAACCGGTATCACATTGTAGCCCGAAACGGGCGCCACGTCGTAGCTATGTCATTGCGATCAATCCCCCTAGCCGGGAACCGGCGCTACGTTGTAACCCGGCACAGGTATCGCATACCATCTATAATTATTATTTATAAATGCAATCATTTCCGCGTTACCCACGTATATCCGCTTACATTCAACTGCTTATTTTTCGATCGATATTTTTATAAAAAAATATGGCGGGAAATTTTATTCAATGCTATGTGCACATCGTATATTCGGTTAAAGCGAGATTGCCTTTAATAAACGAAAACGTCCAACAGGACGTCAATAAATATATTACCGGCATACTGAAACGCATGAATGAATTACCCATTTGCATAAATGGTGTGCCCGATCATGTGCATATCCTTTGCGGCTTAGGCAGCAGGCACTCCATTGCTGATATCATAAAAAATGTAAAGGCATCGTCATCCCGGTATTTGAAAGAAAACGGATTGGTTCATCCAAATTTTGCATGGCAAGATGGATATGGATTGTTTTCTGTTTGTCGTTCACATCGTGATAATGTGGTTCATTATATTGAAAACCAACAGGAACATCATAAAAAATTTGATTTTGAATCGGAATACAGGAATTTGTTGATCGAAAATGGAATTGCGTTCGATGAAAAATATTTACTTGGATAGGGGTGGCAAAAGACCCCGACAATTTTTGGACTTGTAAAATGTGTTTAGACGTGGCGCCCGTTTCGGGCTTGTGGTTTACCGCCACAAAAATGCTACGACGTGGCGCCGGTTCCCGGCTGCGACATATCGCCCGTTTCGGGCTAGCGGTTTTCCGACAAAATAATTTATGACATATCGCTGGTTCCCGGCTTTATATGATATGAGCCTCCTCCTCGTGCCTCCTTCGTGCCTTAGAGCCTTGGTGCCTGCCTCCCGCAGTGGAGGGCCTCGCCACTCAATACATCCTCAACTATTTTCTCTATCTTTGGCTTTTAATGCAAAGCCGCATTATTCTCGAAGCCCAGAAATTTCAGCTCACCCTCGAGCGGCTTTGTCACCAATTGATAGAAAACCACGGCGATTTTTCCAATACCTGTCTCATCGGCGTCCAGCCGCGCGGTGTGCATTTATCCAAACGCATATTGGATACTTTACAACACTTGATGCCCAACACCCATTTCAACTACGGTGTTTTGGATGCCACCTTTTACCGCGACGACTTCCGCCACCGCGAAAAGCCGCTACTTGCCGAGGAAACGGATATCGAATTCATGGTAGACGGCAAGAAGGTGGTTTTGATAGATGATGTCTTTTATACCGGCCGCACCATCCGCTCTGCACTTGATGCATTGCTGGACTTCGGCAGGCCGGAAAAAATAGAATTGCTGGTGCTGATCGACAGGCGCCTGAGCAGGCATGTGCCGATCACACCCGATTATGTGGGCAAGACCGTAGATGCCGTTACCAGCGAGAAGGTGCGGGTAGAGTGGGGTGACGGCAATAAAAAGGGGGACGCCGTATGGATAGTCCCTGCAACAGAATGATATGAGCAACCTGAGTGTGAAACATCTTATCGGTATCAGGGACCTGCAAGCGGAGGATGTGACCACTATTTTGCAAACTGCGGATAACTTCAAGGAAGTCCTCAGTCGTCCTATCAAAAAGGTGCCCACCCTGCGCGACATCACCATTGCCAATTTATTCTTCGAGAACAGCACCCGCACGAGGATCAGTTTTGAGCTGGCCGAGAAGCGTTTGAGTGCCGATGTGGTGAACTTCAGCGCATCGGGCTCTAGCGTGAAAAAAGGGGAGACCCTCATCGACACGGTGAACAACATCCTGGCGATGAAGGTGGACATGGTGGTGTTGCGACATCAGAGTCCGGGTGCACCCTTATTGCTCAGCAAACACATTTCCGCCAACATAGTGAACGCCGGCGATGGCACGCACGAGCATCCTACCCAGGCTTTGCTGGATGCATATTCCATGATGGAAAAACTGGGTAGTGAGAATGGCAGACTTACGGATCTTAAAGGCGTGAAGGTGGCCATTATAGGTGATATCGTCCACTCGCGTGTAGCGGGCAGCAACATCCATTGCTTACAAAAGCTGGGGGCAGAAGTAACACTCTGCGGACCACCTACTTTGATGCCCAAGCATATCGGCATCACGGGTGTGCGGGTGAGCCACAATGTGAAGGAGACTCTGGAGTGGTGCGATGTGGCCAATGTATTGCGCATACAGCTCGAGCGGCAGGACATCAAGTTCTTCCCTTCGCTGCGGGAATATAGCCTCTACTTCGGCATCAACCGCAAGCTGCTCGACAGCATTAACAAGGACATCATCATCATGCATCCCGGCCCAATCAACCGCGGCGTGGAGATCACCTCCGACGTCGCCGACTCCAAGCAAAGCATCATCCTCCAGCAGGTAGAGAATGGCGTTGCGGTGCGGATGGCGGTGTTGTATTTGTTGGCGGGGAGATTGGATTGAGGTAAGTAGTTTTTATATCCTAAATATGATTGCGAGCAGGAAGCAACAAGCAATAAGCAGGTCTGATTACCCAAGCCGAACCATTCACTATTCACCATTTCACCATTCACTTCACTTGACATTCCTTTCTTTACTATGATGTCAAATTTGTTTCCTTTAAAGGAAACTTTTATCTTTGTCATAACGTATTGATTATTGAGGATGAAGAGATTTGATGTGGCATTTTTAGAAGATGCAGAAGCATTTCTTTCCGGATTGGATGAGAAGGCAAAATACAAGGTGCTGTATAATATCAGGAAGGCACAGGAAAAGAACGATCCGGAATTATTTAAAAAGTTGACGGATGATATTTGGGAGTTCAGAACCTTTTTTAATAAGACCCATTACCGGCTATTTGCCTTTTGGGACAGGACTGATACGAAAGCTACTTTAGTTATAGTAACACATGGTCTCATTAAGAAGACCGCAAAGACACCGAAAGGCGATCTGGAAAAAGCAGAACGATTGATGAAGCAATATATTATAGAAAAAAAGAATAATGATGAAAAAGAAAGCGCTGAAAATATATAGTATTGATCAGGTCCTGGATAAGCATATTGGGAAATCTGGAACAAAGAAACGTGAGGCTTTCGAAAATGAGTTGCGCATGGACCTATTGGCAGAGGCTATCAAAGCGGCGCGCAAAAAGCGGAAGCTCACCCAGGAGCAGTTGGGAAAGATGGTAGGCGTGCAAAAGGCACAGATCTCCAAATTGGAGAACGGCCTTACCGATGCCCGTCTGGATACCATATTAAAGGTCTTTAATGCCCTGCAGGCGCGCGTTTCCTTTGATGTGGAGATGTTGCATCAGAAAGGTGCTTAGCCGAATTCCAGGCCCCAATTAAGAAGTTCAGCCAAATTAAGGATGCTTTTGAGCAGGAAGCAATAAACATTTCTGATTCCACAAGGTAATCTATTCACTATTCACCCACCCTGCGGGTGATCCGCCTACCGGCGGACATTCACTATTCACCATTCACCATTCACTTTTGGACTATCACTATTCCCCGAAGGGGTTTCCTGAAATCACTCTCTGCTCCGGACATTCCTCATTCCTTATTCCTTCCTCCCTTCCCTGTTTTTGGGGAATTTGATCTTGTCTCGTCACAAAAGTGCTGTATCCGTATGGAGGATAAGGGTTTAAGCGCGTAAATTCGGGTTGAAGATCGTAACTTGTTATCCTTGTTCAAATCACGGGTAGTCTGTTGCGTTGTAAATGAAACTTAGGATAAATTGATGCAATGACTTAACCAGTTTGTTCGCTTATAAATCGCGATTTGAGATGTTAGCGAAATAAACAAGTAACCAAAAACATATTGTAATAGATTTAAAAATTAAAGAAAATGAATAATAAAATTACGTGTCCGAATTGTGGTTATGAATTTGATGTTGAAGAAGCGCTTTCAGAAAAACTTGAAGCACATTTTAAAGTAGAATATGAAAGAAAAGTTACCGAACAAGTCGAAAAATTTAATTCAGAGAAAAAGAAACTTGATGAAGAACGGAATAATCTAGCAGTGCAAAAAGAAAAGCAAGACGAAATTATAAAAACAGAACTTTCAAAAGTATTAGAGATCGAAAAGAAAAAAATTGAAAAAAGCACTTCTGAGACTTATGAAGAGAAATTAAAATCCCTTGAGGAAGAAAATGAGAAACGTAAATCCGAAAATAAGTCTCTTCGTGAAAAGGAAGTTTCCTTGATGCGACGGGAAGCTGAATTGAAGGAAAAGCAAGAAGAGTTGAATCTTCAAGTGGAAAAACAAGTTTTGGAAAAACATAAAGAAATTGAAGAAAAAGCCCGAGCGAAAGAGCGTGAAAGTTTTGAATTGGAGAAAATTGCTCTTTTGAAGCAAATTGACGACAACAAAAAGCTTGCAGAAGAAATGAAGCGGAAAGCTGAGCAGGGTTCAATGCAATTACAAGGGGAAGTTCAAGAATTGGCTCTTGAAGATTTGCTTTCAAAGTCTTATCCTTTCGACAATGTGCAAGAAGTTCAGAAAGGCATTCGCGGAGCAGATTGTATCCAAACCGTGATCAATTCTATGCAACAAGAATGTGGCTCAATAGTCTATGAAAGTAAACGTACTAAGAATTTTGCGAATGATTGGATTGAAAAATTGAAACAAGACCAAGTTAAATGTAAGGCAGACTTGGCTGTAATTGTTACAGAGACGATGCCTAGTGATATGGACAGATTTGGGGAAAAAGATGGTGTTTGGATTTGTGGGTTTCACGAAGTAAAAAGTTTATCATTTGTGTTAAGAGAAATGTTAATAAAAACTCAATCCGTAAAAATATCTCAAGAAAATAAAGGAGATAAAATGGAACTTCTCTACACTTACTTAACCAGTAATGAATTTGTTCAGAATATTAAGAGAATTGTCGAAAATTATGACGCTATGATTGACCAGCTTAATTCAGAAAAAAAAGCAATGTTTAAGATTTGGGCTGAAAGAGAGAGGCAAATTTGGATAGTTCAAGAAAATATTTCTGCTTTGTTTGGCTCTATAAAAGGAATTGCAGGCCATGAGTTGGAAACTTTGGGTGTTCTTCAACTTCCCGAAAAGCAAATAGAAAAATGAAAACAAGGTCAATCCAGCATGTCTGTGCATTTGCTGTGGTTTCAATAAATTCAAAGTTATTGCATATTAGTTAACTAAAATCGATGCAGACAAACAATTGTATTGAATCAGATTCTATTTTAATTTATTACTGTTAAAGTTTATGACAAAATATAGTTAAAAAAAATGAAAATTGAATCAATAAGAATTGAAAATTTCAGATCATACAAGGACGAGACAATAATCCTTGAGGACTACTCTTGTTTTGTTGGTCCAAACGGAGCAGGCAAATCGACGGTATTTTATGCACTTAACATATTTTTTCGTCAGTTTAAAGATAGTAAGACAGACCTGAGTAAACTTACTGAAAGTGACTTTCACCATAAGGACACATCAAAAGAAATCAGAATTACAGTTACATTTATAGACTTATCAGAACAAGCAAAGGAAGATTTAAAAGATTATGTTAGACAAGACAAGTTAATTGTAACAGCTGTTGCCAAATATGACCAATCGACAGAAAGAGCAGAAGTAAAGCAATTTGGTAATCGATTAGGGATAGAAGATTTCCGTAAATTCTTTGAAGCTGACAAGGAGCAAAAGAAAGTAGCAGAACTAAAGGAAATTTATACAGGTTTTCATTCAAAATTTCCTGACTTAAGAAATGCAACATCAAAGGCGGACATGATTGAGGCTTTACAAGAATATGAAAGTTCAAACCCTGACCAATGCATTTTAATTCCAAGCGAAGACCAATTTTATGGAGCATCACGTGGAGCTAACAGATTGGAACCTCATATTCAATGGGTATTTGTTCCAGCAGTTAAAGACGCTACGGAAGAAGGCGAAGAATCAAAAACATCCGCATTAGGACAACTACTTGCAAGGACTGTAAGGTCTAAAATTAGTTTTGATGAAAAAGTAGATGAATTAAGAGCGAAAACTAGAGAACAGTATCAAGATTTACTTGATGCCGAACAATCGGCTTTAGACGACATTTCATCCTCATTACAAATTCGACTTACTGCTTGGGCTCATCCAAACCTCAGTGCAAAAGTTCTATGGAAACAGGACCCAGAAAAATCAGTAAAGGTTGAAGAACCTGCTGCATATATTAAGATTGGAGAAAGGGGATTTGAAGGTGATTTGGCAAGATTTGGCCACGGCTTACAAAGGTCTTATATGCTTGCTCTTTTGCAAGAGTTGGCGTTATTAGAAGACGAGAATGCACCAACATTAATTATGGGGATTGAAGAACCTGAGCTATATCAACATCCACCTCAGGCAAGATATTTAGCAGAGACTCTTGTTGACCTTTCAGATAAAGGCTCTCAAGTCGTTATTTGCACACATAATCCATTATTTATTCCTGGAGACAATTTTGACAAAATCAGAATAGTTAGAGAGTGTGGTAATCCGAGCTATACAAAAATAACATCAGTATCATATGTCGACCTTTCGCAGGAATTAGCAACTGTTGGAGAAAGACATTTAAAAGAGACTGGAATGGTTGCCAAACTCTACCCTTCACTAAGTCCCATTATAAATGAAATGTTTTTTTGTAAAGTACTTTATCTCGTTGAAGGACAAGAAGATATTGCCTATATCACTGCATATTTGATGCTAACAGGTAAAATCATTGATTTTCGAAAGAACGGTTGCCACCTTGTTCCCGTTGACGGCAAGAGCAGACTAATTAAGCCCCTTGCAATGGCAAAACTTTTAGGCATACCCGTAATGGTGATTTTTGATGCTGATACCAACAAAACTAGACCTGATGAAATTGAAAAGCATAAAAAAGACAATAAAGCCATTCTAGCAATTCAAGGACACGGTAGTGAAAGTGAGTGGCCTACAGTAAGTATATTCAAAGAAAATTTATGTTGCTGGACGACAAACCTAACTGAAACAATTAAAGCCGAATTTGGAGCAGATTGGCAAACTTATCGTGATAAAGCTTCAGTATTTTACGACAATGCTGGGGACTTAGAAAAAAATCCTTTAGCAGTTGCAAAGACACTTGAACTTGCTTGGGCTGACGGAAAAAAATCCCCAATATTGCTGGACTTAGTAGATAGGATTATTGAGTATGCAAATAAAGCCACGTCACGCTAACATTGGCTATTCAAAATGACGGCATATGGTCTTTTATGTCAATTTGTTGCAAGGATTAAGAGATTTGAATCTAATGAACTTAAGTGCTGAAATTCCTCCACTTCGCAAAGCCCAGAACTGCTATTAGTAATTTTATGATGATACCAAAACATATTAGTGACAGAATTACCTGGGCAATTGAGTTTGCATGGGTTATTACAGTGGACAAAATCGTAAACGGAGAAATTAAAGTGAATAAGGAAGCGTCTTTACAAATGCACTACTCTACTATTTTAAAGACGGTTCTAGACCTTATTAAGTTTACTCCCAAAGACAGAATTGAAATTGAACTAGAAACGACAGTAAAAGTTGGAACTAAACCATACATCATCGACATTTTGCTAACTTATACTGATGGTATAGTTTCCGAAAAGCATTCAATAGAATTAAAATGCTACAAGACAATTTCATCTTCTGGTGGCAAACGTGGCGCTGGTGACATATTTATGTACAGCGTTTATCTCGACATCTATTATTCAGAATTATACGTAGACAATAAATTTGCAGACAG
Source organism: Chitinophagales bacterium (assembly GCA_041392955.1). Taxonomy (GTDB): domain Bacteria; phylum Bacteroidota; class Bacteroidia; order Chitinophagales; family BACL12; genus UBA7236. Next base: position 18,436 of record JAWKLB010000038.1, read on the forward strand.
TGCAACCTGCTTAATATTGACTGATTATGAAAACTTCATAAATCCAAAAAGTAAAAAGACCAAAAATTGGACATATGACATTTCACAGGGACATTCGATTAAGGGCGGACATTTTAAAACAAGTATTGGTGGTAAAAACGTGGACTTTAACTTGACGAAAACTTATAAATTTAACTGGCAAAAAAATGGCGATTATTGGACAACATTACTACGACCAGAATGAGAAAAACAACCGCTAATACGGGTTTTGTGTCTGGCAGTTTGACGTACAAACCTTAAGTTTTGTGATTCTAATTATGTTTAGATATAAATTGATAATATATTCTGCGAATCCGGCACGAATGCAAAGACCAAAGCCGTTTTCGCTTCCCCCACCACGACATATCTTTACACTTGAACATATTTCCATGACCCGTCCAGTCAGAACCGTAATCTGCATTCTTTTACTTGCACTTTTTAATAAAATATCATATTCCCAAGCGGATCTTCTTTCCAATAGCATGGGAATTACCGAGGTTGAATATGGTAAACTTTCACCCTGTTTAACCACCGCCGACTAGACCTCCATCTAATCCCAAATCCAAACCAACCGCCACCTACTCGGCCTCGACCAAATTCAGCACTCCGGCAGCATACCACCACATTGTCCTGCCCGTTGGGACTGCGGGATATTAGGGTAAATTTGTTTTGGCATAATTTAAATATCAATCCATAATGCTGTTAAATATGCACTTCAAAAGCTTCTCCATAACAGATCCCACCAATATTCATATCCACCTGGATGGTGATCTTGATCTGCATAATAACTGGTTGCTGACTCGGGTGGAATATATTTTTGCATCAAGAACAGTGCGGATATACTGGAAAGTTTCCACCGGAGCCTGGGTGCCGGAATACGCTTTCAATGCCTTTTATCTGGAATTTAGAAATGTTACCCTGTTCAGAGCGAAAGAATTGGATGAGAGATCAGTTGACGAATTTGTCGAGGACGATACTATTCTCGCTATGATCGGCCTGACCAGAACGGATGAGCCGGAATTCCGTGGTGTTTTAGATTATACTGAGATCAGAGATGAGAAGGATTGCATGTGCATATATACGGAAAACGGACAAGTGTTTGTCATTCATGCTGAAATAGTCGAGTTCATGAAGGTTAAGTGAGATTTTTAGTTATGGTACAAGACTTTCCGGAATAGGTGAAACACTATAATGAGCATGTATACATTGAAAAATACATTTTAACGTTTGAAAAGTGCAAATGAACATTCATTCATATATAGTCACGTTCTGTTTAGCCATTTGCTGCATAGCATGTGCACACAAAAAAAATGTGGTAACGCAGACCGGACAAGAACAGCAATCGAATACTATACTTCGCCCTGTGCCGGAACAGATAAATATCCTTACCGGCAATGTGCTGGTCGATAGAATAGGAGAGATCACACATGTCCCGCTCAGATCTTATAACAGAGATACGGAAGGAAATTTGTCCGTTTCATTTGATTGCGGCGACGCACTTTTCTGGGAGATCGTGCAATTGGGAAAAGATGCCATTCCCGACCTTATTAAAAAGGTGGAAGATAATACCGGCACACAGATCCCTATACCATGCCGTCAAGATACACTTACGCAAGGCATGATCGCTTTTATGATATTGGAACAGATCATTGAGATACCCTATTATCAGGTGTTCGGGATCCAATGGGATGTTTTTGATCTGAATTGTGATTTCGTATATCCCCAAGGGTTCATAGATTTTGTACAATCAAATCCGGTATTGGTCCATGAAAAGCTTAAGAAGTGGTATGCTACTTACAATGATTCTGTTAGCAGGACAAATACGCATTCTGATGAATGGAATGATTGCCAATGAGAAAATATTTTTTCCGGGCTAAAAACCCAAAATAAATTATTTTTGGTTTGAAATAATTTGATGCCGTTCATAATATGCTTACTTAATTGGTGCGTGATTAACAAATGCATGATGTAACTGATCTTATTGAAAAAGCAAATTACCAATGGAAAACACCTTGCAAAAGACCCTCGAATACGCTTTCTTGCCTGTATTTAATTACGCCTTACACCAAAATCAGGTTCCTGCCTTCCGGGAAATCTCCATCCGGAATACATCCGAGAATACATGGAAATCGCTTGCACTGGAAATTAGCTGTGATACCGGGATAGTTTATCCATGGAAATGGTCTTACCCCGAGCTACATGCGGGTGAAAGTGCAAGTATAGACAGCATTCACCTGCAGTTCGATGGAAAGCAATTGGCAGAACTGACCGAAAAGATCATAGTCAACTTACGCCTGGAACTTTTACAAAACGGAGAGAAGATCAGTGAGGAAATGCTCCAATTGAATATTCTGGCCTTTGATCAATGGAATGGTGTAGTGCAATTGCCGGAAATGCTTGCAGCATTTATTACACCAAATCATCCCGAGATAGTTCATATTATTCAACGCGGTGCTGAAATTCTGGCAAAATGGACCGGATCACCATCTTTTGATGAATACCAAACACGCAACCCCGATCGCGTGCGCAAACAGATCGCTGCACTGTTCGAAGCACTGAGAGAAAAGCAAACTGTTTATTGTTCAGTGCCTGCTAGCTTTGAGCAAACAGGTCAGCGTGTTCGCCTCGCTGATGCCATCTTCACACATAAATTGGCAAACTGCCTGGATATTTCTCTTTTATTTGCAGCATGCCTGGAAGCTGTTGGCATACATCCTTTGATCCAATTGATCAAAGGCCATGCTTTTGTTGGTGCTTGGCTTGTAGATGACACATTTGCGGATCCGGTAAACGATGATGCAACCCTTATTACCAAACGCATGGCAGATGGCATCAATGAAATACTTGTGCTGGAGGCTACTACTATGAATTCAGGTGCAAAGGCCGTGTTCGATGAGGCGGTAAAAATGGCAGAAATGCATTTTACAGATCCTGATGCTTTTGTTTTATGTATCGATGTGCAACGCGCCAGATATGGAGGTATTCGTCCGCTGCCATTGCGCGTGCAAACAGCAAGCGGATGGGAATTTGTAGAAGAAAAAATACAGCAAAGAAATGTAGATGCACCTGCCGACCTTGGTCCACTTATACAAGTTAAACAAGTGGATCGGATCGATCTGAGTAAACAGCAGGTGTGGGAGCGCAAATTATTGGATCTTACTCTGCGCAACAGTTTATTGAATACGCGGCTTACAAAAAGTACTCTCCAGTTCATGACCGTGGATATTTCCAAAATGGAAGATGCACTGGCAGATGGTGCCGAATTTGAAATTCTTCCCAAACCTAAAGATTGGGAAGGAAACCTGCGGGATGCAGGATTGTACACCAGTTTGCATCTTGCAGATCCCGTATCTGAGCTTATCCGGAGCGAGATGGTCTATCATCGTCTCCGATCTTATCTTACAGAAACGGAGCTGCATAGTGCGCTGGTGACCATTTACAGACAAGCGAAAATTTCATTGGATGAAAATGGCGCAAACACCTTGTTCATTGGATTGGGATACTTGAAATGGTATGAAACACCCGTAAGCGAAAAACCCAGATTCGCACCCATCTTATTGATGCCGGTCGAGATCATTCGGAAATCGGCAAAAAGAGGATATGTGATACGAGGTCGTGACGAGGAAACCATGATCAATGTGACTCTTTTAGAAATGCTGCGACAGGATTTCCATCTTACTATAGGGGGACTGGAAGATCTACCCATGGATGCATCAGGCGTAAATGTAAAAGCTGTGTTTAATATTATCAGGCAGGCTGTTATGTCAAAGAAAGGCTGGGATGTGGAGGAGCATGCTATATTGGCAACTTATTCTTTTAATAAATTTATTTTATGGAAAGACATACATTACAATGCGCATGCTTTACTAAAAAATAAAATAGTAAAGAGTCTGGTTTCCGGTAAGCTGGAATGGCAGGAAACAGAAAGTGTAGAGGAGTCGGCCGTTGATGATGCGCACTTGCATCCGACTGATATTGCACTACCTATAGCAACTGATTCCTCTCAATTGCAGGCTATACAAACTTCAACAATTGATACGAGTTTTATTTTGCATGGCCCACCCGGTACAGGGAAATCACAGACCATTACCAATATCATTGCAAATGCGTTGTACAAAGGGAAAAAGGTATTATTTGTTTCAGCCAAAAAAGCTGCCCTTGAGGTAGTGGAAAATAGATTGAAGTCTATTGGTTTGCATCCATTTTGCCTAGAACTACATTCCAATAAAGCGAATAAGGCCGCAGTGCTTGAACAGTTGGCTGCCAGCGGACAGATCGTTAAGGGGAGTTCACAGGAGCAATATGTGCGAGAAGCTGACAGGCTGTTCGATCTCCGAAAGGAGCTGAACGAATACGTGGAGGCGTTGCATAAGGAATATCCTTTCGGTTATACGCTGTATGGCTTGTTTGTAGCATATAGTTGTCTTCCCGAAGGAGAAACATTTGTTCAGATAAACCCCGCTCAATGGAAAGCGGTGGATAAGAATTTGTTGCAAACCTGGCGTGACACCGCTGATGAGGTACAAGCCGTAGGAACTGCAATAGGTCATCCGCATAACCATCTCCTTTCTGCATTTCGCATGACATTATACAGTTCGGCAATAAAAGAAGAGATCAAGGATATTTTATCTGAATTGCGGGTTGCAATTAGTGCATTATCTGATGTAAGTGCAGAGTTAAAAAATTGGACGGATTTTTCCGGCGTGGTGACACGGACTGAAGAAGATAATTTCTATAATTTCCTTAAAATGGTTTCCAAATTGGAAGATACGCCACCCGGTTTTATGATAATGGAAATGCCGGATCAAACCTTACGGAAAGTACAGGAAGCAGCAGATCACGGAAAAAAAAGAAATGTATTCAGGTCGGCATTATTACAACGCTATCGAGATCCTATTTTGCAAATGGATGCGAATGCGGTGGAACTGGAATGGCGGGAAGCAGAACAAAAATGGTTCCTTCCCAAATGGTTGAAACAAAACAGCATAAAGAAGCAAATTAAATTACATGCACTGGACGGATCTCTAATAAATAGAGAGCTGATCTTGCCTCTACTGCAGGAAATTCAATCATTTCAACAGGAAGAAAAGTGCATTCAGAATGCAGCTGATGTAAAAGAAGTCATCGGTTATTTATGGAAAAATGGTGAGGCAGACTGGGAGCGAATAGTGCGTACGTGTTATTATATCACTGAGATAAACCGAATAGTTACTGTAACAAGAGGTCAGGAGTTTGCACGAGAATGGCGAATACAAATGAAAAAACATTTTGCAGATGGCAGTGATGCTTTTGTCAATATGAAGCGAGTGAGGATAGAGCAGTATTGTGCTAATTTGGATAAAGTAAAAGCATTGGAAGATAGATTGCAGGAAATAGCAGGAGTGCCTTTTGCCGAATTATTTAATACAGAGCAAAACTGGACAGAAGTTGCCTTGGAACACATCGACAATTGGAGCCGTGGGCTGGATGCGTTAAAAAATTGGTGCAATTGGATCGAAGTAAAGCAAAAATGTGAAAGAATAGGATTAAATCCCTTGATCCGGGCTTACGAAAGCGGGCTGTTTGCAACCGATAGAGTTGTCTTGCAATTTCAAAAGGGAGCCTATAAATCTGCTGCCGAATTTATTCTTGAACTGAATCCCAAGCTAGCCATTTTTAATGCTGCTCTGTTTGAAGAACGTATTCGCAGATTCCGCTTGTTAAGTGAAGAATTCGAACAACTTACCAAAAAGGAAGTATATGCACGTTTGGCAGCACGAGTTCCTTCCTTTACGCAGGAAGCTGCACAGGGTAGTGAGATCGGAATACTTCAGAAGGCAATACTTAGTAAGGGTAAAAGAGTAGCCATCCGGAAATTATTCGATGCTATTCCAAATCTTTTACCAAGGCTTAAGCCTTGCATGTTGATGAGTCCTATTTCCGTAGCGCAATATTTTGATCTGGAAAAGACGCAGTTTGATCTTTTGGTATTTGATGAAGCATCTCAGTTGCCTACTTGTGAATCTGTTGGCGCAATTGCCAGGGCAAAAAATGTGATCGTTGTTGGTGATCCGAAGCAAATGCCGCCAACGAATTTTTTTATGAAAAACAGTGCAGATGAAGACAATTTCATCAATGAAGATATGGAAAGTATTTTGGATGATTGCCTCGCGCTCAGTATGCCTTCTAAGCATTTATTATGGCATTATCGAAGTAAACATGAAAGTTTGATAGCTTTTAGTAATGTAAAATATTACGACGGCGAATTGCTCACTTTTCCGTCCAATGATGATCTTGCCACCAAAGTGCATTATGTACATGTGGATGGATTTTATGATAAGGGTAGAAGCCGTCAGAACAGGTCTGAGGCTGAAGCAATTGTTGCTGAAATTGTACGGCGGAGCAAAGACGTGACACTAAAACATCGCAGCATAGGCATTGTAACCTTTAGCTCTGTACAACAAAATCTGGTCGAAGATCTTTTAAATGAGGCGTACGCAAAAGATGCATCGCTGGAGCGCTGGGCCTTTGAATCCGAGGAGCCATTATTTATTAAGAATCTGGAAAACGTTCAGGGCGATGAACGAGATGTGATATTATTTTCTATTGGGTATGGTCCCGATAAGGATGGAAATGTCAGTTTGAATTTCGGACCCATTAATCGCGATGGTGGATGGAGAAGGCTGAATGTTGCAGTTTCGCGCGCTCGATATGAAATGATAGTATTCAGCACTTTGCGTTCTGACCAGATCGACCTCAATAGAACGAACTCAGAAGGTATGGCCGGTTTGAAGGCTTTCCTGGCATATTCCGAAAAAGGCAGGAACGCATTGCCGGAAGTGCATAGAGAAGTTGAGAAAAACGAATTTGCTCTGGCGGATGTGATTGCTGAAAAATTGCGCACAAAGGGATATGAAGTGCATACCCATATAGGTAGTTCTTCATTTAAATTGGATATCGGTATAGTGAGTAGTGCAGATCCCCGAAAATATATTTTGGGAATAAGAACGGATGGGAAAAATTATTATAAAGCAAAAACTTCCCGAGATAGAGAAATTGTCCAGCAACAAGTATTGACCATGTTAGGATGGAGAATATATAAGGTGTGGGCTGCTGATTGGTGGGATAATAGTGAACAACTGTTACTCCGGATTGAAGGGGCCATTAAAGCGGCTGAAGAGGGCTTGCTTCAATCACAAGTAGAAGAAAGCTACCCGGATACAACAATGCCGAAACTTGTTGAAAATGTCCAATCCGAAAGGAATGAAGAAGAGATCGCCGGCATAAGTACAGAGGAAGTAGCAAAGAGTGAATTGTTGAACTATATAAAATGTGACTTGCCGACCTTGCAGGTGGTCCAAACGGAAGAGTTGATGTGGCCCGCTAATCGGGAGATCGTGAAACGTCAGTTGCAACTTGTGATAGATACAGAAGCGCCTGTTAGCTTAGATATTTTATATAAAAGGGTTCTTGCTGCCTGGAAAATTGGCAGATTGGGGAGCCGATTAAGAGGATTTCTGAATAGCATTGCCGCTGAAGGGCAGTTCGTTAAAAGTCAGCATGGGGATCGCGTATTTTACTGGCGAAAAGATCAGACTCCCGATAGATATACGGATTTTCGTATAAACGGAGGACTGCTTGGTGCTCTGGATTGCTCCGACATTGCACCGGAGGAGATAGCAAATGCTGCACATTATATATTGCGCAATCAAATTGGGATATATAAAGATGACCTGATACGGGAACTTGCAAAGATTTTTGGATATGCACGGATCGGTAAGCAAGTGGAGGAAATGATAAGTATTGGAATCTCTTTAGCGGTTGAGAAAGGTTATGCTCAAATACAAGATGATAGATACATATATTCGAACTGATCCGGTTAATATATTCCGATGAAGAAAAGAAACCCGGCAGTAGTCAAACTATATACCAATAAAACCTGGGCCCACCACTTCCTTTTTACCAATTTTCCCACCAATCTTAGTACAAAATACCCGCCTGCATTTAAAAGAAAAAGCACGAAAATGAACACATAAAAAAAGTAATTATTGTATACAGGTATCAAGATGCAAACGATACATATGGCCAGGAATAATGCTATTCCCTGAAGGAGGAGAAAGAATACATCCACCTGCGTAAACCTGAATCCCGAAAAATAGTAATCCTCTTTTAGCCACTTCAACATCAGTATAAAGTTAATGTAAAGTAATTTTTACTGACATTTCAGATTCCCGTAATAACATTACATGCCTGTGACGCGTTAACTGACGGATAAGAATATTTTTCTGCTAAAGAAAAACCCTATGCTCCCCAAACCCAAAAACTGCGGACAAAACTGGTATAAGATGCAAACCGTCCCGGGCGGGCGCATGTGCGATCACTGCCATAAAAAGGTGGTGAACATGACTAAATGGAGCTGGGCCAGGATCGAGCAGGAGCAGGCAGAACATGGCAATGCGCTCTGCGGCATGTACACACAAAAGCAGTTGGATCACTGGGGGCACGAAGTGCCGGCATCCTCCTGTGCAAAAAAGGCGGCAACAACAGCCCTCTTTCTTGCACTCGCCGGAAGCTCACAGAGTAAAGCGCAAAACACTACCAATACCGATTCGCTTAACAGGACCATTATAGAAGGCGTGGTATGGGATCTCAACGAAGGCGCCGGCGTTGTTCCCTTAATTGGCGCATACCTGGAACTAAAGGGAACGGATTATACCACAACAACAGATCAGAATGGACGATATCGTATGGACATTACGGAATATATGGATACGGCACAAGCTCCGGCATTAATAATCAAGTATGTTGGTTATATCGATACACAAATGCTTCTCGCTGATATCCAACCCGGCGAAAATATCTTAGATGTGCCTTTGGAAAGCACAGAATTTATCTTAGGTATAGTTGTCACCACAAAAACCCACCGCATCCGCGGCACCTTCTACCGATGGATCCATTGGAGGAGATTCCGTTAATTCAGTATTTCTATTTTCCAAATAAGTTTGTTATACCACATGCATATAAAAATCTATCCATCTCATCTCAAATATCCCAACCTGCGCAGCTTCTGTACGCCCGGATAGGTCATATTATATATTTGTATATTTATTCGCGCTTGCTTATTTTTGATGTCTTACAGAATTGTCTGCAGGAGTGATTCGCAGATTCCCCCATCCTGTTAGCATACACATTGTTTCGGTTGTAGTGCCTTAGATAGTTGTCTGGGATTAAATAGATATGCAATAGGGTACATCAAATAACATGGAAATAGCATGAGAGAAGCGATACGGTTTACCTTTATTGCCGGCTGTATTATACTGCTGATCATCGGCATCATTATCTGGCCATTGCCTGGTTGTATCGCTTTGGCTGCGATGCTTTTTTTCATAGGCATGTATGATCTCTTCCAGAAAAAACACACCATACTCAGAAATTTTCCCGTATTGGGACATATCCGATATCTATTTGAAATGATAGCCCCTGAGATACATCAATATTTTGTCGAGTCTGATACAGATGGCAAACCCATCAACAGAAATATGCGCAGCTATATCTATGAGCGCGCAAAAGAGCAAAATCAAACACATCCCTTTGGAACAGAGCTGGATGTGTATGCCGATACCTATAAATGGATGCAACACAGCATCTATCCGGCAAAAAAACTGGAAACCCAGCCCCGTATAACCATAGGAGGAAAGGATTGCAAAAAGCCATATAGTGCCAGCCTGTTCAATATCTCTGCCATGAGTTTTGGGGCACTGAGTAAAAATGCTATTCAGGCTTTAAACCTGGGAGCAAAAGCAGGCAATTTTTTTCATGACACAGGTGAAGGAGGTATATCTAAGTACCATTTGCAAGGTGGCGACCTGGTGTGGGAAATAGGTACCGGATATTTCGGTTGCCGTGCGGCGGATGGCCGGTTCGATGCGGAAAAATACAGAGAGAAAGCGCTTTTGGATCAGGTGAAAATGATTGAGATCAAAATTTCACAGGGCGCCAAACCCGGCCACGGTGGTGTGCTGCCGGCAGCGAAAAATAATGAAGAGATCGCCGAAATTCGAGGTGTTCCGCCACATACCATCGTGTTATCGCCTCCCGGACATTCCGCTTTTTCTGACGCCGAAGGCCTGTTGCATTTTATACAACATTTGCGTGAACTATCCGGAGGAAAACCGGTGGGATTTAAACTTGCGATCGGTAGCACAAAGGAATTTATAGAGATCTGTGCAAAAATGAAAGAAACAGGTATACAACCTGATTTTATTACCGTAGATGGCGCCGAAGGTGGCACAGGGGCGGCACCTATCGATTTTTCTAATTATGTAGGTATGCCCTGGGAAGATGCATTGATCTTTGTCGTGGATACTTTAAAAAAATACGATCTGAAAGATAATATCAAGGTAATTACCGCCACTAAAATTTTTACGGCATTCGATATGTTCAAAGCGTTTTGTATTGGAGCAGATATATGTAATTCTGCGCGCGGTATGATGCTGGCATTGGGTTGTATCCAGGCTTTGAAATGTAACACCAATGCATGCCCCACCGGAGTAGCTACCAATGATCCGCGTCTGGTCAGAGGACTGGTGGTGTCAGAAAAATGGAAACGGGTACAGAATTATCATAAACACATACTGGACGACTTCCTCGAATTACTGGCCGCCTCAGGTTGTTCTTCCACAGATCAATTGAACAGAAGTTTGATCTACAAGAAAGTAAATAATTCCTGGGTAACCTATGCTGCTCTGTATCCATAAGGACCATTCAATAACTCTAAATGAAGCAGGTTGTGCTTGTTTAACCTGATGTGATCAAAAGGCTTTTTTTGCTTTCGCGTTCATAACAAGGCGATCTTTTTTGTTATACCAACTTCGCCTGTGGTATATTGAGCAATGTATAATCCTGCAGGCAGATCCGTATATATCATTTGATCGCCGGGTTCGAGTTGCTTCTGCAGAACGATCTTCCCGTTCATATCAACTAATTGAAATGTCGCCTCCCGCATTGTCTCCATAAATGCTGTTTGAATAAAAATGTCGGAACCATTGCAAAAAATCGAAACGTCTGCTTGTCCGGAAGTAGAAATAGAAGTTGTTCCAGGTATATCACCCGCCCTGATCGCCTGGTTTGGCGTGGTTTCAATGGCATAATCCCTGATCGTCATGGATCTTGCAGAATCGGCCACCGCTACACGGATCCACCCGTAATAGTACAATGCATCGCGCCGGATGCGAAAACCTAAAAACGCTTCTTCACTTCCATTCCAGTGCCCTTCATATGCAAAAAGGTCCCCTGCAGATGTGAATATAGCTGCATCCATCAGCTGACTCCAATGCGACTGAAAACTGAGCATAACGCCTATCGGATAGCCATACGGTATGGCATAAGGGCGATAGGTGATAAAAGAACTGTATGCAGCGCTTCCAACAGTAAAATAGTTTCCTGCGATCCAGTTACTGTTATCCAGATCTTCTGCAAACAGGGCATCAAAAATCCTCAAATCATACCAATCGGTAAAATAAGATCCTGCCAAATGCTTCAATCTGAAGTCATTTATCCCATCCATATCCACATCGAGTACAAAAGTGTCGTAGTCTCCATCTAATACAACATCCGGCTCCACATCCGTATATTGCACCGCCGCCTGTGCATCCTGCATTTGTAAAAAAATGACACCGAATAAACCATATTCTGAAAGTGAAAAACTGCGCATATATCGATGTTTACATGATGATCATTTTTGTTGAAAGGTACAAACCCGGATTGCCGGCTTTTACAAAGTATATTCCCGAGGCCAAATGGGATACATTCAGAGTGATTGTCTCGGCTGGAACAACTTCTGCAATGCATTTACCGGTAATATCAAATAGGCCACAATATTTCATATCAGGTGGGAGCAAAATCGTTACATTTTCATAGGAAGGGTTTGGAAATACCTTGATTGTAGGTGGAGTCGCTTCGGGAGGGTATATATAGGGTTCAGACCACTGAAAACAGCCGCTTTCCTGTTCCACGGCAACGACATAATAGCCATTCCGGACAGGGATCAGATCCTTGTTGGTTTCATTTGCCAATAGAGTATCATTGCAATACCATTTCCACGAGAGTCCATCCGTTGCCTGCAAGCTTCCATTGATGAAAGATAGATCAAAAAGAGTGGTATCGCACGCAAGGGCGTAAGTGATATAGGAATCATATTGAAATT
>JAWKLB010000039.1:0-29500 GCA_041392955.1 Chitinophagales bacterium
TTCGACCTGATAGATGCTCAGGGCGACAAATATGATGAGGGGGGTTTGCGGATCGCCTTGCGGAAGAAAGAGGATATTGCCATGCTCCCCAGGCTAAAGGTATATCTCAGCGACCTGATCCTAAAGAGCATGCGCCTGTATCGCTCGGAAAAAAATGCCGCTTCTGAAGTTTTTGACCTCATTCAGGATGAGCTATTCTACACCGACAAAGGGTTATTGGAACTCAGGGCCAAAACCATCAAGAAAGCAAAAGACCTGGCATATAAGTATGATCTCATGTATTTGCTTATGGCGGTTTTACAGCGGGAGCGAACTTTTTCCATCCTATATACAGATGGTGATCCCATGGAAGCCATCGATAATATTCATACGGAGGAGCAAACAGTTCTGGAGCGTTTGAACAATGAAGCTGAACTGGGCAGAATATTTTTCAGTATCCTGGCAAAATTTATGAATTCACAGGTTGACCATCAGGAGAGCTTGCGCAGGGAAGCAGAGGCTTATCGCAAAAATCCATTGATGCAGGACTACAATGCCTTAAAGACTTTTCAGGAGAAGGTTTTTTTTCTCCATGCGCACACTTACATATGCAGGATACTGGAAGATATTAAGGGCGCTCTGGAATATAGCCGTGAAACCATCAGTCTGTATGAAGCATTCCCGCAACATACATATAATGTGACCGGGACCTACATGGATGCGCTGTCCAACTATCTGGCATTATCCCACCGGGCCGGAATTTATGATGCCTTTGTGCCTGTATTGGAAAAACTGGAAAAATTACAAGCCGACAATCAAAAAGACAAAGTTTCTATAAGCGGTAAAGTGATACAATACAAGATCTTATATGTGCTGAATACGCGTCATTTTGAGATGGTGGATGCGATCACCGATGCCTTTGAAGAATATATAGCAACATACGGAAAGATCATTCCGGTAGCTACCTATCTCACGGCTAATTATAACATTGCCATTTTATATTTTATGCGCGGCGATATGGATAAGGCTATGTTTTATTGCAGACGCGTAACGGAAAGCAACAGCGATAAACGCATAGAATTACAGCATGGCAGTGCCTTGCTTGAATATATTCTGCATTTTGAATTAGGCAACCTTCTTTTTCTGGATTCGCAATTGAGGAACGGACAGCGCAACATGCAAAATGCAGGTACGTATACCGGATTTGAAAAACTGTTTTTTACATATTTGCGCAAATTGCTGAAGACCGGTGCAACCGATCAGGCGGATATCTTTGCAGAAATGCATGCCGAACTACTGCACTTTAAGCAGGTGCAAAAAGATAAAAAGGATGTGCTTATGCTGGAAACATTGGCCTGGACTTTACATCGTTCCAATGGTTCTGACCTTGTCGACAATATGTTCCTCGATTACGATGCCGGTTGATCACAGCAATAACAGTATAAGCAAGGGGCGCATAATCCTGCACCCTGCGGTTCACTGTGCACAACAGCTGTATTATATCGGACTACGAGATGCATGATCTGACCACCGCTTGTCATTACATTTTGTATGCAGGCTTTAAAGTTACCTGCCGACTGCAAACTGAAAAAAGTAGATCGTCCGGTATTACAAATTTGTCCAAAGGTGTCTTCATCCCAACCGATGCCTTTAAAGGTATTGCTGCCCGAACACATGTCAAGCATGAAACTCGATTTACCTCCTGCAATATTGAGACCAACAGTATCTGTATTGTGATTATTGCTGTTCCCCTGTGTATATTGCCCGTTTGAGATGCTGTGCATGGTAATACTTTTACTGCCGCTTGCCTGCGTGACATATAATGTAAAAGGCTCATTTTCTAATGCTGTGCCCAGCACATTCCCATTGACTTTCACTGTAAAGCTTGTTGGGGTGATATCGAAAGTTACATCTGAAACATTGGAAAAGGGGAGTGTGTTATTTATTTGTGACATATTAAGGAGGGGTGGTTTTGTTCATGAATGGATATGTAAAATTACATATTTATGTCAGGTCTTTCTATATGCAATAAATTCACCATTTTTGGGCAACGCAATGAATAAGAAAAGTGCTGCCCAAAAGGCAGGTGCAATGGATCGGCGCACGCAGGTGAAAACACAGAAAGGGTTGCTTTGGACCTCCCGGCAAAGGCAGGCAGCGCGCCTGCACGAGATCGCTTACCGGGCATGTTTCAAACCTGCCTTGCCCGCTTATTTCATCAGCCGATATACACAGGAAGGGGATACTGTATACGACCCATTCAGCGGCAGAGGGACAACGGTGATAGAGGCCGCTTTATCGGGCAGAAAGATCATCACGAACGATGTGAATCCCATCAGCAGCATTCTGATAAAAGGACGCTTGGCTTTTCCTGAAAAGGATGCCATTGCGGAACGTCTGCAGAAATCTTCACCCGCCAGGCAGACATGGAGCAACATGATCTTTCCATGTTCTTTCACAAAAAGACCATGTTGGAATTGATCACCTTGCGCAATTACCTCAAAAAAAGAAAAGCGGTACATGCCGAAGATGCCGTGGACCATTGGATACGCATGGTTGCAACAAACAGGTTGACAGGACATTCTTCCGGATTTTTTTCGGTCTACACCTTGCCGCCTAATCAGGCAGTGAACAGAGAACGGCAGAAAAAGATCAATGCACAGCGCAAACAAAAACCGGAATACAGGAACGTGGCCGTATTGATAGGCAAAAAATCGCGCGTATTACAATCTGGTCTGAACCGCGAACAAAAAGATAATATACACCTTGCGGCAAGTACAGCACAGTATTTATTTGAAGATGCAGCGAGCACCAATGCGATCAGATCGAATAGCGTGCACTTGACCGTTACTTCACCACCCTTCCTGGATATAGTGCAGTATGCAAGAGATAACTGGCTGCGCTGCTGGTTCAATAATATAGATGTGGACGCCATCGCTAAAAAGATCACGATGTCGCGAACCGTGGAGGAGTGGGTAGAAGTGATGCAAAAAGTATTTCATGAACTATACCGGATAACAAAAAAAGGCGGCTATGTAGCATTTGAAACCGGAGAAGTGCGCAAAGGGGAAATATTCCTCGATACCCATGTTTTAGCTATGGGCGAGAAGGCGGGATTTATACCTGAAAAAATACTCATCAATACACATGCATTTACCAAAACGGCAAATATCTGGGGTGTGCACAATAATAGTGGCGGGACGAATAGTAATAGGGTGGTGTTGTTTAGGAAGAGCTAAGTGCTATGGGTTAGGAGTTAGGGGTTAGGGGTTAGGAGTTAGGGCCGTATTTAATTATGAGTACTCTTTATTAGAACAAACTGCGACTGCGACTGTGACTGCGACTACAAATTTACGAAATACAGCATTTTAATTTCATTTTCAGTCTTCCCCATAAAGTAAGCAGTCAAATTACCCCATCAACCATCTCCAGCTTCCTGTCGGCCATGTTGGCGAGTTCTTCGTTATGCGTAACGATGACGAATGTTTGTCCCATTTCATTGCGGAGTCGGAAGAAAAGCTGGTGTAATTCCTGCGCATTATGTGTGTCCAGATTTCCCGAGGGTTCATCTGCCAAAATAACCGCCGGATTATTGATCAGGGCACGTGCAACAGCAATGCGTTGTTGTTCGCCGCCGGATAATTGAGATGGCTTGTGTTGCAGTCTTTCTGAAAGTCCCAAAAAATCCAATAATTCTTTTGCCTTTTTTTGCACAACGGCATCTTTTTCTTTGGCAATATATCCGGGGATGCAAACATTTTCCAGTGCTGTGAATTCGGGAAGCAAATGGTGGAATTGAAAAACAAAGCCGATATGGGTATTTCGGAAATGAGCGAGTTGCTTTTCCGACATGCCGCCTAGTTGCATGCCCTGCACCTGAATACTCCCTTTGTCCGGTTTATCCAATGTGCCGATAATGTGTAATAATGTGCTTTTGCCTGCTCCGGAAGCACCCACAATACTGATCAATTCGCCCTTCTGAACTTCCAGGTCCACGCCTTTCAAAACGTGCAGTTCGCCATATGATTTGTGAATTCCTTTAGCTTGTATCATGACAAAACGGTGAATAAATTTCCTTCAATATAATCGTTTATTCCATGTGCCCGGCGTACTTTTATAACAGATTCCGCAACATGCCTAAACGAAGCGCCCTATTACTGTTATGCTTATCCTTTATCCGATTATCTCAAGGGGATGCTCAGTGGGTGCGCCTGGAATCTCCAACATCTGAATCCTTTTTGGATGTTCAATTCCCGGACGAAAATACAGGTTATTTGCTTAGCTATCATCAGCTTTGGAAAACAGATGATGGCGGAAATACCTTTATCGATGTGACCCCCGGTAAGGATCAGACCTTCATGCGCATTTTGTTCCTCGACGATCAGATCGGTTTTGTGCTGACAAATAATAGTATACTCTATCGCACAGTGGATGGAGGACAAACGTATGAAAAAACGCATTTCAAACGGACACCGATAGGGGATGTAATAGCCCCGGTGCGCGATATATTATTTACCGACAGCGTGTTTGGCTTTTGTACAAGTGATCATGTGTTTTACTACACGGAGACAGGTGGCCGCGAATGGTCGAACATCGGATTGGATGATCATTATACGATTGCTGTTACCCGTGATTTTATGGTTCAAAATACGCATGCTGCTTATTGCGTAAAAAAAGTGGCAGATTTTTACGGTTATTATATGTCCTACGTTTTTCAATATTGGCCCTACTGGAATGGCTGGACAACTATTGCGGATGATCTGGACTATATATCTATATGCGCAGTCGCTAATGTAAGTGATAGTGTTTTTATATATGCCCGAGATGATAATAAGGATATGTATACCTATGATTATCATAGTAATAAAAATGTAATACATCTGCACTCGTTTATGCCTTATACTTATCGTATAACGGATATACGTATGCTGGATAATGGAAATGGCTTCATGTGCGGCAGAACAAACGATATCCTTTTACCCGAAGAAGCGATCATTCTGCAAACTGCGGATTCCGGAAAAACATGGCAAACGGTATTGACAGAGCCATTTGCTTTTAGTTTTAACAAGATGTGTTTTCCGTCTGATCGGATAGGATATGCCGTGGGAGACTACAGTGTATTATGGAAATGGTCGTCGGGAATACCCGCGGGTTCTGCATCTGATGTTTTGGTTTACCCAAATCCGAGTTCAGGCTGGGTGAGTGTGCAAATCCCTGACCCGGACACCGTAGTACACCATGAGATCATAGATGCACTCGGCAGGAGGCTGACAGTTCCATATACGTATAGCTCCAGCACGCTGTTATTGGATATGCATCACCAGACAGCCGGCGTTTATTTTATTCGCTTGTATGCAGGAAATGAAACTATCTCCATTGCGAAATGTGTGATACAATGATAAACATACCGGCTGCAGTAAAGCGCGGTTAAAACACAGCCCCATAAAGCATTTGTGTATATTTGCCGTAAATGTGTTAACATGCATACAACGTTAAAAACCCTTCTGTTTTCTTCTTGTTTAATGCTTTTCGCAACAGCAAATGCATTTGCAGGTCCGGGAGATACCATTAAAGTGCAGACCTTTACTTTTGGTTCTGCGCAGCAAGGATGGTTTGAAATGCCATCACTGGATGTTCCGGTTGAAAAGATCCTGATGAAATACACATTGAAATGTGTCGGCGATCCCGGAGGTGCAGGCGGCCTGGGTTATCCTTGTGGTGAATGGGATTATCTTACCTATTCCTATCTCTATCAACATACAGGAGCTTATGACAGCACCTTGTTGTATCATGCACATTATACAGCAGATGGTGTTGGCCTCGATACGATTGCATATGCAAATGCACCCACATATACCAATGATGCACATTGGGAATATTATATCGTGCATGACGATACTACAGCATATAATGAATATACCATCGGCACTGCTGCTTACACCACCTTATTTCCTTTTTATACCGGTTATCCGGTTTCGCGCAGCCAATTCATCTGGCATGCTGATGAATTAACAGCAGCCGGCCTCACTGCGGGTGACATCAGTGGAATGGATTTCAGCATCACGGGATTGGGTATTGAAATGCAGGGATTGACCATTAAAATGGGAGCAACGGCTTTAGATGATTTTAGCGGTGTGCTGCCTGCGACAGGTCTGACTACCGTTTATCAGCAAACAACTTCACTTGCACTCGGATGGAGCGGTGTGGATTTTACCACACCTTTTACCTGGGATGGAACATCCAATATCGTAGTTGAAATTTCTTACAGCAATAATACCGGCGGATTTTCCTATCAAACAGATGCTGAAATGGTGGGATTTCAAACCACACTTACCGCATCGTCAACAGATAAATATCTGCAATTCTTACATCCCGATTATGCGGATGTTTTGGGGAATCCGTTAGATGTACTTTCTGATAAGGTCACTGTCGCTTTCTGGGCACAGGGCAATGCAGATTATCAACCGCAAAACGGCACTACTTTCGAAGCAGTGACAACAGGCGGTGCGCGTGTCCTCAACAGCCATACCCCTTGGGGTGATTCCAATGTATATTGGGATGCCGGCAATGATGGCGGCTACGATCGCATCAATAAAAGTGCAACGGCGGCAGAATATGAAAATAATTGGGTGTATTGGGCATTCGAAAAAGATGCTACTACAGGTGTGATGCAGATATATAAAAATGGAACTTTATGGCATACCGGAAGCGGCAAAACCAAACTGATGGAAGAGATCGCAAAACTGCGTCTCGGCCAGGGCAATTGGGGTGGCTCGGAATCCTATGCCGGAAACATGGATGAATTTGCCGTCTGGAAAACCATAGTTGATCCATCCGTGCTGACACAATATATGTACAAAGATCTGGATGACGCACACCCGAATCATGATGATCTGCTGTTGTATTATCATTTCAATGATGGCGACGGCATAACAGAACCGGATGCTGTTGCAGGTAATGACCTCGGGTTGGTAGGAGCATCTGCGCATTATTTTTCAGGAGAGGAACTCTTCCGCAATTTCGATCCGAGTTATACGCGCCCTATTGTGCGCTTTGAACAGGGAACATTTACAAGCCATATAGATTCAGTGTTGATCGCAGTACCTGTCGAGACCGACCCATTCACGTTAATTACTTACGATCCTGCTGACCCCACAGTTGGTATCGATACCCAATTGGTTTGGCCGGGTGACTTTTATACCTATGTATATGATACGGATGGCACTATCATCGATTCCATGTTCGTGCCGGTAACAAATACTTTGATCAATGAAGATCTGCCTTATTACAGTGATCCATTTGAAGTGATCAACAGATTTGAACTGGGCAGATTCATTACGCCTTATGGCATAGATCTGAGTTTAGGAGATGGATTTACCTGGACTTATGATGTCAGTGATTATCGCCCGCTGTTACATGACAGTGTGGATATCAGTGCAGGAAACTGGCAGGAATGGCTCGATCTGCAATTCTGGTTCATAGAAGGAACGCCACCACGTGATGTACATGACGTAACGAATTTATGGAGTGGAGCATTCGGATATGGTTTGGCTACTTCCTTTGATGATCTCACACCGGATAGAGAAATTACCATTCCCGAAGATGCAGATAATACCCGTGTTAAAATTCGCGTTACCGGCCACGGATTCGGAGGTACTTCGAATTGCGCAGAGTTCTGTGCGCGTGAACACTATTTCATGGAAGATGGTGCCACTATTTGGTCCAAAGATGTGTGGAGAGATAATTGCGATCTGAATCCGGTATATCCGCAGGGAGGTACCTGGGTATATGACCGATCGAACTGGTGTCCGGGTGCTGAAGTGTGGACCTACGATTTTGAATTGACACCGCATGTTACACCGGGCAGTACACATACTTTTGATTATGATGCAGAGAGTTATACCTGGAATGGCGCCGGTTCAGTGCCAACCTATGTAACGGAAGTGCAACTGGTCACCTATGGTGCGCCAAATTTCACCTTAGATGCTGCCTTGGAAAAAATAAAAGCTCCGAGCAGCGATCAAATGTGGGACAGATTAAATCCCGTATGTCATAACCCTACGGTAGTAATTAAAAATACGGGTTCCACACCGCTCACTAGTTTAGATATTACCTATGGTATCAAAGATTACGACATGGATACTTATACATGGACCGGTTTGTTGAATTTCATGGAGAGCGAAGAAGTGGTGTTACCCAATTTCGGATGGACAAACGCAGGAGAATATTTTGAAGCAAGTGTAAGTAATCCGAACGGCGGAACAGATCAGTATATGTATAACAATACAGTTACTGAAAAAATGAAGATACCGGTATCTTATCCTAATCAGGTCGTGATCGACATGCGCACAAATAATGCATCACACGAAAATGATCTGTTCGTTTATAATGAGAATGGTGATATTGTATTCTCGCGCACCACGTTCACGGATAATACCGTGTACAAGGATACGCTCACCTTGGAAGATGGTTGTTACAGTATTTATTTGTGGGATTATGGAGAAGATGGATTGAGCTGGTGGGCAAATACGGATGGCAGCGGATATTTCCGCCTCCGCGATATGGATGGCACCTTCCTGAAAGTGTTCGATCCTGATTTTGGAGGATTGATCTATCAGGAATTTACGGTTGGTAATTATACACCGGTTGCTGATATACAAAGGGATAATATATTCTCGGTTTATCCGAATCCGACATCAGATGAAGTGTTCATAGATGTGGACCTGGTTCAGTTGAGCGATGTATCGGTTTACCTGTTCGATATTACGGGAAAAGAATTGGAGCATGCCTTTCGCGGACGCATACAAAATGACGTGGTGCGCATGGATGTTACACCATACGCACCGGGAACTTATTTTGTCCGCATTGAAGCCGGTAAACAAGTGATAACAAAACCACTTGTGATCAGTCGTTAAATGGGTATCTCGACACTGCCCAGATCGGTAACTACACCAATGGTCACCGGTACACCGGGAACACTCAGTTCGAGAAATCCCGCTTCGGGTGTAAACTGAACAGTATATGTACCCGGCAATAAGCCTGTGATCAGGAAACTGCCATCCGCGGCTATATAGGTGCCGGAAGTATCCGTTGCTGTATGAGCTTCTACATAATATGCTCCTGCAGCCGGAACAATGATACCCGATATGGCACCTGTTTCTGCTTCTGTAAATACATGGATAACAGGTTTAAGAGAATAATCTCCATTGCCTTGTTCCACGATGGATTGTTCCGCATCAAAATCTAACCACAACGCATAGGTGATCCCGGCTTCAAATGTGTAATGCACATTTAATTTCAAACCTGAACTCTCTGCAGAAGGCGCTTCCAACGGATAGGTAACGCCATCTTTTACCACAGAGTTATTATCTCCCAATATCAGTCGTATTTGAGAAATAGTTCCGGGATCTTCATCTGCCTCCAGAATGAGGGTGTCCATTCCATTCGCATAATCCAACAAATTATAGATGCCGGGACTGGTCAGCGTATGGGTATGCCATCCGCTGATATCAGAATGGAATTCCACAGCCTGCAGATCCACATACACGGCATCGTATGCGCCGGGATCGTCGGTGAGATATAATTGTACTTTCGCAGTAGATTGTCCGGGTTGGTCATCATTCGTGCAAGCCTGAAAAAGAAACAACGGCGCACAAACCAGTAACAGTAAGATCTTTACTTTTTGCATGTTTGATGATTTTTTCATATAAACAATGCAAAGCTTGTTCCACATGGGCCGAAGGCGTGCAGGCAGCATGATACAGCCTTCAGCAGGCTTGCTTTTTTTGGGGAATATTTCTACAGAACTGTGGATGTGTTATGATTATAATTTACTTATTTGATGTACCTCCGTTGTTTTTTCTGTCAGAATTTTTAAGAAATAATTCCCGACCGGCAATTCTGTAAGGGACAGTTGAAAATTTGTATTATGTACGAAAGCATATACCTGCAGCTTGTTGCCCGCAGTGGAATAGAGTTCTATTTGTATGATCATCGAATTACTCCGCAGATGCAATACATCGCTGGTAGGATTTGGCCAAATGTGCAGTGTTTCCGGTGTTGCTTTCTCCGATATTTCGGCACCGGATTCCCTGTAGAATGTGGTGTCGCATGGTGCGATCACTGCATGCAAATAGGCACCGGAGGCACAGTAAAACCCGGGAAAATCAGTCTTTAAAGTAATGCTGTTACCCGCCTGATAGTAAGCGCTGGAATTCGCATGCATGTAACTGTAGGATGTAAGTGCCTCATCTATAATAAAAATGGCGGGATAAGGCCCTGCTGTTTCTATGAATATTTCACCGTCCGGCGAACAGGTTCCCGGGAGTGGCGATGCGATCAACGTTGTTCCGCTGAGGAAATACGATTTGGTAAACCCGTCGGTTCCGAGCGCATCTATTCTGGGTACAAGATTGCGCGCATGTGCTTCATCAATAAAACCGCCGATCTCAGAATAGAGCAAAGTATTTGTATCTGTGGGCACGGCAACTTCAAAATGCAGGTGCTGTCCTGCTGCGCAACCCACATCACCTTCGTATCCCAGGAATGTACCGGCGAGTACATAATCGCCAACAGATAAACCGGCGTTGATACTCGCACTATATTGGCCAATATGCGTGTACTTCGTCCACTCACCATTTGGGTGTTCTATCCAGATATAATTATTCTTTTTTTCATCTGCAGGGAGATCTGCGCAATCCAGATTTGCATTATATGCATCCTCTATAGCTCGTATCCATCCATCGGCAGCAGCTACTACAGCCCATGTAAATGGCGTATTGTCCGGAGCGTTCAGATCTATGCGCCCTTCCGGATCATGGTCGTTGTGATCACGTGTTACAGTAATGTGCGTCCCATCCGCATACGGAACACGGTAAATGCCATCACTGGGATAAAAGAAAGTGTAGGCCTGTGCGAACCCGGCGCAAGCGGAAAAGCACAGCAACAGGGAAATATATATTTTTTTCATTTCTATTTGCTTAGTGTGATCCGGCTTGTAATTTTTCCATTTCGCAGCGCAGTGTTTTATTTTCTTCACTTAGTTGGATAATATATAAGGTAAGCTCCTCCACCTTTTGCATGGTAATTATTTGCATTTCACCGATGGAAATGCCGGTTTCCGCAACCTGATCGGCACTGGGAACACCGGGCAGATGTTTGTGTTCTGCAATATAACCGCGCAGTGAGTCAATATCCGGTAAGGTAAAGTCGTCACTGAAAACGTAATCCGGCCAGTCGGCATGCAATTGTATTTTCAATTCTTCGCAGATCACTTTTCCTTCCACAGATAAGGCATATCCACTCGCCGGAGTATTTGTGCCAATGGCAACAGCTCCGGAAATGAACAAGCCGTCAGCAGGGCCTGCATTCGGACTCCCGATGCTCGTGGATCCGTTCGCATGTACCATCCATTTCGTAAACCCATTTACTTTTACACGAAGCGGATCAACGCCGGTTTCCGCAAGTATATTTACCACAGCTTCATCAACGGTTGTCCCGATACTGATATGTCCGCTGCTATACATGCCGTTATCCGGACCTGCGGTTGCACTTCCGATACTTGCACTTCCGTTGGCATGTATCTGAAATTTCGTTGCGCCATCGGTTTGGGCTTTGAATATTTCTTCACCGGTCCCGGCATTCACCTGTAGCTTAGCAAAACTCAATGTAGTGCCAATACTTGTGTTTCCAAGAACATATAATCCGTTGGAAGGACCTTCTGTGATCGAACCTGCGGAGATGCTGCCATTATCATGCACAGCAAATTTTGTTGTGCCATCCACATTTATTTTTAATGCAAGTTCACCGGCTGTTCCGTTTAACGCCAGTTGGGCATCAGCATCATTTGTCGATAAGGAAATATTGCCGTTATCGTGGATGAGCATATAATTAATTCCATTCCCATTGGCTTTGAACACATCTTCTCCCACACCTGCATTGATCACCAGTTGTGCATCGTTGATCGCAGTTCCTATAGAGGTGTTACCCAACACATAGAGTCCATCATTTGGTCCGGCGACATTGGATCCCACAGATAAACTACCATTGCTGTGCAGTCCCATTTTGGAAACATCATTTAATTGTATCAACAAGGCATCTTCTCCCACACCTGCATTAATATGTAAACGCGCATTGTTCAATGCGGTATTCATAGATACCGCCCCGGAAATATACATGCCGTTGGAAGGGCCGGATGCAGAACTGCCAATACTTGTGCTTCCGTTGCTGTGCACAATAAATTTTGTGGACCCGTTCACCTGTGCTTTGATGGCATCTTCTCCGGCATCAGAATTAATATGTAATTGTGCCTGGTTGAGTGCGGCATTCAGTGTGAGATTCCCATTATTTTCTAAAAAAACGCGCGCTGCACCGCCCGTGTAAAACGCTACCTTTCCGGTTGTATTTGAAGGGTCCAGGCCGAGTTCAAAATTATTGTTCGGGCCGTATGCACTGATATATCCTATCGTTTGCGCATCAGATACAAAATCCATTTTCGGGTTGGTAGCCTCTAAACGCAATATGGTATTCAAACCACCACCATACATTTCAATAAGACCGTTGCCCTGAATGTGCAGGCGTTCTGTGTTGTTTGTACGTATGCTCAATGCAGATACATCTGTGGTCCCCAGAAAGTCGCTACCTGTAAGCGCGTTGTTGCCGTTCAGATTCCATCCGCTCCCGCCTGTCGGGATCAACGACAAACTATAGCTCGGATAACTACCGGTAACCGCAATTCCGGCTCCGCCGCTGATCGTGACAGGAAGGTCCATCGCTGTATTGCTGATCACACCGGCGCTGATATCTATACCCGGGCCGGCAGTATATGCAACTCCGCCGCCGGAAGCGGTGTTTTGCATACTTCCGTCACCAAATGTGATCTGATCCACATATGCGGTATTCCATTTTTTCGCAGCGGAACCCAGATTGATGCTGCCATCATTTTCGGGGACCAGATCGGCATTAATGGCAGTGTTTTGCAAATTGCCCAACTGTTTGTTTGCTCCACTGAAAGCCAGGGGTTGCCAGTTGCCCGCATAGCAATAATAAAATCCCGGCTTGGCGTTGGTCTGAAAGATCAATAAGCCATCGGCAGGAGCCGTTATGGCATCGCGTTGCGCCTTTGTCATGCGCGGGGCGAGCAGTCCGCCACTCGTTCCGCTGAGCTCCAGCAAGGCACTTGGATCAGGTGTTGTGGTGCCGATCCCGGCACTTCCGCTTGGAGGAAATGTGTTGGTTTGTGCCCTTACTGCTCCAAAGCTCAGGGTTGCCAGCGAAAGCAGGAGTAATGCTATTGGATTTTTCATAGTATTTGTAAACTTTTCAAAGCAAAACAACCTGTTTATGTGGGTTTAATAAAACAAAATATTCTAAATTTGGAACAATGTGATTTTTAACTGAACATGCGAAAAAATGATCTTTTTGAGCTAATCCAAAGCCTGAACCCACAGGAAGTCAAGTATTTCAAACAGTTTTCTGCACGTCATAAAACGGAGGATAACCGGTATATACTGCTTTTTGATCTCATTTATGCGCATCCCGGCCTGCCGGAATCTGAAATACGCCATCGATTTACGCAGATGGCAGGGGATACCTATTACCCGAAACGAAAATCGTACTTATACCATGCCCTGATCAAGTTCCTGGTATGGGAGAATCTGGAGAAAACGGATTCCAACAAGCAACTTTTTCATCTGCTTGGTTTTAACATGTTGATAGAAAGAAAATTATACCGGCAGGCGCAAGATGTCATGGAAGAAAATCTTGCCTTTCATAACCGGAATTTTCTCCGCATGATCAGCATACGGAATATTGCAGAAGTGGCATTGATCACAAAAAATACAGCGCTGCGGAAAAAGTATCTGGACGACGCAGATCTCAATGTGTTTACACTCCTGGACCAGGAATACAAGGCGGAAAAATTGTTGCGCATCAATTTTAATATGCGCATTTTATATGATCGATTGGGCGATCCCCGCACACAGGAGGAGAAGAAGCGGTATTTGCGCATTTTACAGGAGGTCACGCCTGATCTGGATGACAGCTATGTGATAGCGCATAATATTTACCGCAACCTCAAATACTATAGTTGCAAATTGAATGGCGATATAGAAGGATGCCTTCATATTCTGGAAAAAATGTACGCAGAATATATACAGGAAAGCGATCTGCGCAACAGTAACATCCTGATTTCCTTTTTGCAATTGAATGACACGCTAATTAAAATGTGTTTTGATCTGAAAGATATACAGAAGATGAACACATATATTTCTGCACTGTCCATCCTGCCGGCATATTCCGGGATCACCTTGTTTATGCGTGACTTGTTGGTGTTTGAACATGCTTTGCGCTCCTGCATACTCAGCGGACAATGGGAGGAAGGTATAGCACGCATGCGCCAATTCGCCGTTTGGGAGAGAGAAAATGCGCTATCAGATGATGTCCTCCATATCAAATATGATGTCTACTTTGCCTGTGTATTGTTTTATTTCCGTTTTAAAGATTTTAATCAGGCGATGCACTATATCCATAAAATTTTAAATGAAGGGCCTGCACGCCAGAAAAATACTGCCGTTTATGTCAATGCCCTCATTTTGCAGTTGTTGGCACTATTCAGTCTGGAAAACCCGGTTTCTTTGGGCAGTTCCTTGCGCTCGGCGGTATATGCGCTGAAAAGTTTAGGGAGATACAATGCAACCGAAAAACTGTTTATTGCATACGTGAAGCGGATGCACCGCGCAACAGGAAGAAAAGAAAAATATGCATTGCTCACAGAATTGCAATCGGCCATCGAGCGTTTGAAAGCAATAGATACAGAAGTATTTGGATTAACGGGAATACTGGAATCAGGTTGGTTGGAGCACGCGCTTGCGGATCATGGTTAATGCCTGCGGGTTTAACGTTTTAACCACTCGCCGGAAAAATACATAGGCAACAGACTGATCACATTTTCAACGATACGAAAATCACCATCCGGGTCGGTCATGATCAAACGGATGGGTGCATTCTGACGCAATTCTGTTTCGGCCATCACCTGTCTGCAGGCGCCACAGGGTGCTACCGGTTCATGTAAAGGAAATGAAGTTGTAATGGCTGCTTCCAGGATCCGGATCCCCGGATATTGACTGCCTGCGGAAAAAAATGCGACGCGTTCAGCACATAATCCACTGGGATATGCGGCATTTTCCTGGTTGCTGCCTTTTACGATCATGCCGTTCTCTAAACGCAATGCACAACCGACGCGAAATGCAGAGTAGGGGGCATAAGCACTTTTGGTAGCTTCAACAGACGCCTCAACCAGTTCCTTGTCGGGATCCGTCAGGGATTCTAAACCGGATCCCGTATAGACAACCAGACTGTAGGTCTTCTTTTCCATATTTCTCAAATATCGTCAAAGATAGCCAGCCTGCAGCTTTTCACTAATTTCGCACCGTATATGCGTCATGTATTGATATTAGGAGCCGGTAAATCTGCAAGTGTGCTGATCGAGTATATGTTATCTGAAGCGGAAGCGGAAGATTGGATGGTGACAGTGGGTGATGTTTCACCGGAAACCGCACTGCAAAAAATAGGTGGACATGCGCGCGGTAAAGCCATTGCTTTCGATGCGGAAGATGCAAGCTCAAAAGAAAAATGCATTGCAGAAGCGGATATCGTTATTTCTCTTTTACCTCCATCCATGCATGTTTCCGTTGCGGAAATATGTGTGCGTTTAGGGAAGTCCTTCGTTTGTGCCAGTTATGTAGATGCTGCCATGCGCACATTACATGATGATGCCGTGCGGAATCATGTTTTATTATTAAATGAATGCGGACTGGATCCCGGGATCGATCACATGAGTGCCATGCACATGTTGCATGCGGTAAAAGCTGCAGGTGGAGAAATACTTTCTTTCGAATCGTACACCGGTGGTTTGATCGCACCGGAAAGTGATACCAATCCCTGGCATTATAAATTCACCTGGAATCCGCGCAATGTAGTGTTGGCCGGACAGGGAACGGCGAAATTTTTATTGCATGGCACTTTTAAATATGTGCCTTACCAGGCGTTATTCACGCGCTATGATATTCTCGAAGTGCCGGGATATGGCACCTTTGAAGGATATCCCAACCGCGATTCATTGGGATACCGGGAAATGTACGGATTGGAGGAAGTGCGCACTTTGGTGCGCGGCACCTTGCGCAAGCGCGGCTTTTGCGATGCCTGGAACGTTTTTGTGCAACTGGGGATGACCGATGATGGGTATGTGTTGGAAGGTATGCAGGGAAAAACCTGGATCGATTTCACGAATAGTTTTTTACCGGAACAAACAAGCGATACGGAAAACACCTTTGCAGCATACACACATATTGATCCGCGCGGAGAGATCATGGAAAAAATGCGCTGGTTGGGTTTGTTTGAATACAGATCATTACCATCCGGTAAACATTCGCCGGCTCAGTATCTGCAAATATTATTAGAAGAGAAATGGAAATTAGAACCTGATGATAAGGATATGTGCGTTATGCTGCATGTGATGGAATATTCTTTGTCGGGGAAAAAATATCGCCGCCAAAGTTCCATGGTTGTTTGTGGCACCGACAATGTGCATACGGCTATGGCAAAAACGGTCGGGTTACCTGCGGGTATAGCGGCAAAAAATATATTGAATGGAGTAATTCGCGCTACAGGGGTGCACATTCCGGTAGATGCTGACATGTATATTCCTATTTTACAGGAATTGGCCGCACACGGTATTCAATTTACCGAAGAAGTTTCAGAGATCGAGTAGAATTTTAGTTTTGAGCAGGGCAACCACAGTAAGGCTGTCTACGATCTCACCGCGCTCCAGCATGGCATACGCTTCTGCAAAGGGTAATTTCCTGATCTCCAGTTCCTCATCTTCATCCGGATCCGGGTCAACAAGATGCAGTCCGCGTGCGAGGTAAATAAATCCCACTTCATCTGTTACGGAATTGCTCACTTGTATCTCCTGTATCATTTCCCAATGGTCGGCTTCCAGACCTGCTTCTTCCCGCAATTCTCTTTGTGCGTTCCATAACGGGTCTTCTGATCGTTTGCCACCGCCTTCAGGTATCTCCCAGGTGTAGCTATTGAACGGATAACGGTGCTGCCCGATGAGCCAGATATTGTGCGCTTCATCTATGGCAACAATACCGATGGCATAATGATAAAAGGAGATGACACCATAGATAGCAGGATTGCCCGCGGGATTCAGCACATCATGTTCTTCCACATGTATCCATGGATTATCGTAGATGACTTTTTTATTTTTTGTGACCCATGGATTTTTCCGCTCTGCCATATCACTGTGCTTGGAACATTTGAGATAAAATAAGTGCCAGCCGGATTCCGGAAACAACAATACGCCTTTCTGCAGTTTCCTGAAAGGCCTTCATGTATTTTTTCGACAGGACAGAAGGCGTTTCTTTCGTTCCATGAATATCCCCGGATGCATACACAACATCTTTTGCAAGCATAAAACTTTCATCCGCTATCCAGGAGTCAATGTCTTTTTCTGTGATGGTATTTCCGATCTGATCGCAGGTCTCTTTCATTTTATCGTACCGATATTTTTTCTCTCCCAAAAGTTCTTTTGCCAAGGAGGGAACCTCGGCAGGTTTTAGGCGCAATGGGCTATCCCACAAATAATGCAATTTGACGGTATCACCTTTCGGGCGGATAACATACACGTCGTTGCCACCGCGATCGCCGTCAGGTAATTTTTCGGTGAACATGGACACGGTATGTAAAGGTTGATGTACATCTTCCAAAACATGAAAGAACCAGCATATATCCGTTGCGCGTTCGGGCCCGTCCTGCATTGCAGGAATATTGGTCAGCCAGGCGTGCAGCATACCTTCTGCATTCGGGTCTTCCGCTGGTTGTCCTGTTACTTTCTGACCAAATGGAACAAATGGCAGATCCACATAATGCCATTTTGCACGTTCAGGTCCGCCGAGTTCCGGTATCTTGCGCACATCATCCGAATATGTGGAGGCGTACATGAACAAGGCGATATCTGCATCTGCACCTTGCCAACCCTGCGCTTTGATAGAATCTGCCCATACTGTGCCATACCATGGATGTTGTTGCAATGCGTGCAGCACTTTTTGCAAGGCGATGGGATCATGTTGTTGTAAATAGTAATAGGCTACTGCACCTGCGGTCATATGTCCCGAAGCATTCCATCCATACACGCTGCACATACTACTTATTGTGCAAAAAGTGATAATCCATTTTTTTATCATGATCCATTTTTAATCTTCAAACGTTTTACAAATTTATGATGGGCGGGCTTTTTAGCACAAATGTTCATTCAGAGCACTGCATTTTCTAAAACTACAAAACTATCTGCGCAGAAAGAAACTCCGTCTATAACAAATGTGCAGTTAAAGTCTGCCAACTTTCTCCGTATGTGTAATACCATTAAATGTTTTTCGCGTTTAGTTCATTGGTTCTTTCTCTCAAGTCTTTTAAAATGTTAAATCCAACATAGTCGGTTTTCTGTATTGTCCATTTATAGTAGCAGTCCCAATAACTCTGAACTCTTTTTTCCGTAATTTCAAAAAACTTTGGATTGTCATTTTTGAGTTTAATAAAATAGTCAAGTTGTTTTAAAGTTAAATTGTTTTTAATCACGATCAATATTTCAATAACATATTCCCCAAGAAGTTGAACAATAAACGGTGTTGCCAAATAATTGTTGGACGCTACAATACGTCTCAACATTTTTTCTCTAACATGACCATTATAATGCCTTGTGAAAATACAATTCAACAGAAATGTTTCGGTGTCAGTCAGTTTTTGTTGATCAGGTTCATCATAGTAAATGCGATAAGGAATATTTATTATCTCGCTGTCAAGGTTAATTGAAAAGCACTCGGTTGATTTATATGTAGTCGTCCAGTCAAGTTTATCCAAAAGTGAATTAACTTCTGTTGTCAGAGAAGTCGGGAAGGCATGAATAAATATTTCTCTTTCTACCGTCATTCTCTATCGTCAATTCTTGTTCGCAGTGTCGTCATTGGTTGCCTATAACATACGTATGGCCGCGTCCACTCCGGTGCCTGCCGGTTCATCAATAAACCGTATACTTCTTCTGGATAACATTTCCGGTCGTACCGGATTGATGAAAAATATTTCTGCATCGTCGGGTGCGAATTGTAAAAGAGATGCCGCCGGATATACCACCATGCTGGTGCCGATGATGAACAGCATATCGGCTTGCATCACTTCTTCTATGGCGGGTTCCATCATAGGGACCTCTTCGCCGAACCAGACAATATGCGGCCGCAATTGACTGCCTAATGCGCAAAGGTCGCCAGTATGCAGGTCATCTGTCCAGTCGTATATCAGATCAGTTGCTATAGAACTGCGCACTTTGAGGATCTCACCATGCAAATGCATCACTTGTTTACTACCCGCACGTTCGTGCAGATCATCGATGTTCTGTGTAATAATGCGCACATCGTGCTGATCCTGTAATTCACTTAAGGCAAGATGTCCGCGATTCGGGATGGCATTGCGCACCGCTTTTCGGCGCAGGTTGTAAAAATGCAATACCAGTTCAGGGTTGCGCAGCCAGCCTTCAGGAGAGGCTACATCGTCCACGCGATGTCCTTCCCATAAACCGCCGGCACCGCGAAAGGTGGGGATACCACTTTCGGCGCTAATTCCGGCTCCGGTAAGTACGACGATACGCATGTATTTTTCTTCCCTCTGTATTGGGAATATGTACAAAAATAAGCAGGATGATCAGCATTCGATCCCTGCATTTTCAGAATGAAAAAAATTATCTATAAAATAACGCCGGATCCTTTATTCAGGAAAAATCAATGTATAAAAATTGCAGCAGCGCGGGGAATGGTGCGTACAATATCGCCGGCGATCAGGTTTTCCCCTTTCAGATCTTCGAGGGCTATATCACCCGCAAGTCCGTGTAAAAATACACCTGCGATAGCCGCTTGTTCGGGAGTATATCCCTGAGCGAGCAACCCGCATATCATACCTGTGAGCACATCGCCGCTTCCAGCGGTGGCCATGCCCGGATTTCCCGTGCTGTTGAAATAGATGGCACCCTGTGGAGTGGCGATTATGGTAAATGCTCTTTTGTAGAGGATATAACAAGAATGTTCTGCCGCTTTTTGAATGAGCAGTTCCAAAAAGGCCTTCCAATTTTTTGCTGTTCCGAATAATCGCTCGAATTCTTTCGGATGTGGTGTGAGTATGCTGTTTTTTGGCAACTTTGCCATAAGTGCAGGTTCCGCAGCAAGTATATTTAGTGCATCGGCGTCGAGAACAAGGGGAACTTCCGCAGTTTGTAAAATGTGCAGCAGCATTTCCTTTGCTTCGGTACTTGTTCCAAGGCCCGGTCCGACGCCCAGTGCATTCCATTTTTTTGCAGATAATTTGTTGAACAGATCATCGGCCTGTGCATGCATCAACTCGGGATGTTCCATGGTGCCTCCCGGTGACGCAACGGAAACCAGGCCGCTGCCCATGCGCAGGCAAGCCGTTCCCGCTAAAATTGCAGCTCCTTCCATATCAGCATTTCCACCAACGATCAAACTATGTCCGTAGTTGCCTTTATGTGAGAAGGTTTTTCTGACGAGCAAAAAGTCATATATATCCTCCACTTGTACATAGTGATACGCTGTTTTTGCAGATGCTATTGCACTTTCTGCAAGACCGATATTCAACACATGCCAGTTGCCGGTATATTTTTCATTTTCAGGGAAGAAGCATGCGAGCCTTGGCGATTGAAAAGTGAGCGTGATATCTGCTTCCACACAGGCACCGGGAACAGGATCATCTGACAACATACCACTCGGAAGATCGATAGCTACACGCAATGCCTGTGAGGTATTGATGCACGCTATAGCATCAGCGTACACATTTTCGGGCGGTCTGCTCAGTCCGGTCCCGAATATCGCGTCAATGATACATATACAATCAGCGGCGTCCCCGGGATCTGTATCTGCAAAAACATAGATCTCTGCATACCCCAATTTCTGCAGTCGCTTCCAATTGAGTATAAAATCCGCGCTTGCTTTTTCGGTATCGCCTACAAGGAATACACGTGAGAATATGCCCTCGAGGTGCAGATGGCGCGCTATACATAATCCGTCGCCTCCATTATTTCCTGTTCCGCAGAAAATATGCACCGGTTCCATATCCGTAATTTGCTGCAGTATCCAGTTGCTGCATACGCGCGCAGCCCTTTCCATCAGCATATCACTGGTGATCTGTTCATGCTGCATAGTAATGCTGTCTGCTTCCCGAATCTGTTGTGCAGAAAGTACCTTCATATCACGCGTTTAAGAATGCGCAAAGTGTGCGTGTATTTTTTTTCTTCGTGGTTGTAAATTCCGTGATGGTCGAGTGTGTCGATGCGCACCTTCCCGGAAGCATGAATGATCTTGCCATCGGGAATGACAATACCCACGTGCGTGATCTTTCCATCCTCATCATCAAAAAAAGCGAGATCGCCTTCCCGCGCTTCATGTATGAAGTTCAGAGTTTTGCCCAGCTCCGCTTGCTGATAGGCGTCTCTGGGCAGCGTAGTGCCATATAATTTAAATACAACCTGAGTAAAGCCACTGCAGTCGATACCGAACGGACTTCTGCCTCCCCATTGATACGGCGCATGTAAAAATTTTAAAGCAAATCGGCGGATATGTTCTCCGTGCAAAGTGTCCACATCTTCATGCACAGCCTGCCCCGCATACACAAATTTTTCTTTGCCTATCTTGAAATTCATTCCATCGAATGCATATAAGGTGCTTCCCATCAATACGGGAAAACTGTTATCATTATTTGTAACGGTTTGCACCAGTTCGGCGGCTACAGATCGTTCTTCCTTAAGGAGTTTTTCATATTCAGCTGCACTTAATGCGCCGTGTTGTTTTTGATGTATCCAACCGGGGTAGGCATCAAATTCGGTGGTGATGCGCAGCCAATCACCTTTTTTTTCTTCTACCACATACAATTCACCAAAGAGCATCTGTGTCACCTGCTCCTGTGCATGACCGGGTTTTGCGCGCACGGGTACCAGACTTTGATATATGATCCCTTTATCCATTCTTTTCCGTGTATTTATATGGCATACAAGATATACTTGTCGTTTGCTGCCAGCACTTTGAAAGGTAAAACGTTTTCGCGGAACATCACCACATGGGTTACGCCCTCTTTTTTGTGCAACTGGAGTATTTGGTCAACAGTGAGTTTTTTGTAATGTTCATCTGCAAGCTGCACAGCATCAAAACTTACCACTTTACTGTGCTCGGGATCCACACCGTATAGCAGGTTGAATCTTCTCGACCATTCCACCAGAAAGTTTCCTGAATGTGTCAATGCTTTATAATCCACAAAACTACTTCTGCGGCTGTAGTGTTTAAAGGCATCCATGCTACAAGGTTGAATACACAAGGCATCTTGCGGAACATATTGTGCAGCCTGCATAGCGATATCCATTTCAGGGGTGACTTTTTTATAGAACGGATATTCTCTTGCCGTGCTGTTGCGCATATAACTGATTCCCGGAAAGAGCACCAGCACCCATGCCAGGGAAACAATGATCGTCGCCGGCAGGATGAAAGCATATACGCGCGGATTTTTTTCTTCGTTGAAGCGGGTGCGGATAAGCATGAGCACGCCTATGATCGCGAAGTATTCCAGGAAACTCGTGGTTTTGAACCACTGTGCTTCGGCAATACCCGGACTATGCAGGAACAAAACACCAAAACTGTATAAGGCACATCCTATAATGATCAGCGAAAGAAATAAGGTTGTCTGTTTGTCTTTTTTCCGGAACAGAAAGGGTGCTGCCAGATAAAAGGGTGCCAGCAGTATCCAATCTATTGTTGGATAATGTGTTGGCAGATAGTGATGTGCGTTGCGGAAAACAAAGAAGATCTGAAATAAAGTTGCAGGATCGGTATCGGCATCATGAAATCTGCCATTCAAATAAATAATAAAACTTCCGGCAGTGAAAATATACAACACGATGGGCCGGATCAGCGATCTGATCGCGGTTATCCCTTCTTTTTGTCTGAGCGCCCGCCATACAATGGTTCCCAAAATAAGCATGAATACCTGTAAACCGGCTAAGGGATGTGCAAGGGTTGCGGGTATGAGCAGTAAAATGGAGGCCTGCGGTTTGTTGCGCAGAAAATAAATAATGGCCCAAATGGAAAGTGTGTCACTCAAAAGGGTAGAAGTATATTCCATCCCGTATAACTCATTCAGTCCGAGCGTATGATAATACAGAGGGAAAGAAAGGAGAATCAAAGCAGTCCAGGCGAGTTTTCTGTCGTGCAAAAAATGTTTGGCAAGTGTGAGCAGTCCATAAAGCAAAAAGAATGAACAGATCACGTACTCAATAAATACACCCCATTCCATAAGATTTCCAAGCGGCGCGATCAGGAAAACAAAAAAAGTGCGTTCGTTGGGCAGATGCTGATGTGCATATTGCACAAAAAGATCTTTGGAATATAAACTGTGATCGCGCAGGAATTCAGCATATGGTATCAGCTGAATGCCATTTTCCCTGCCATAGCTATAACCCCAGACTATTTGCAGCAGAATGAATAAGAGGAATATCGGTCCTGCTTCTTTGCGCATGTTAGGCATGGTAAAAATACGTGAAAACAATAAATACCAATATCAATGCAAAGGAGTAGGACAGAAAAGCGCGAACAGGAATAAAAGAGGATATGTGCATGCCTTTTCTCCGGAGATACAGACTGAGTAATATCTTGTTCATACTGAAGGATACGACGGTGCCGTAGGCAATACCCTGCAAGCCGAAATACTGCATGAACAATATACTGCACACGATATTTAACATAAATTCCAGCATGCTCGCATACATCACCGGTGCCGTATTGCCCATCCCTGTTAATATGGAGTGCGGGAAAATCAGTCTGGGTATCAGCAAAAGGATATAAATATTAAAGAACAGATAACTGTCGGCAAAAGCGGGGTTGAATACCAGCGGGTAAAGGCGGGGACTAATAATGAGCAGCAACATGCAAATGGGGAACAATCTGTGCATCATGCGCAAACTTCCGGTGCGCACATAATCCAGGTCTTTTGCATCTGCACTTATTTTTAATGCAACGGATGCACTGAAAGCATTTGCGAGTAACAGGGATATCGGAAATTCCCTTGCACCATACTGGTAAGTTGCAAAGATGCCCTTGTCATAAAAATGGTTCACTATGATACCATCCACGTAAATGGACATGCCACCCAGAAAAAAGGAAACGATAAGGGGCCAGGCCAGACGCAGGTGTGAACGCATCACCGAAGGGTCCAGTTTTTTGTTTTTCGTTTGCAGTACCAGAAAAAGCGTGATACAGCATTTTAATAGGGCAAAGGCGGTCAATCCTTTTAATACTAAGGTATAATCGCCGGAAGTATATGCCGGCAATGCGATGAGGGTTGTCTGCACCAGTAAATGAAAAATACCCAATGCGATGAGTGCTTTGGTCCGTTCGCGCGCCAGCAGGATATATTCCGTCAGAAAAGCCAGGTTATTTACCAGGAAGAATAAGAGGAAAAGCAAATACATATTTCCGCTCTCTTCAAAATGAAAGAATGCGGAAACCGGCACCCGGAAAATGCTGAGCAATGTGATAAGTAAAAGTGAAGTGCCGGCAAGGAAAACTGCTGTCTGCATGATACTTGCAGCCGTGTTCTTCACTTTATGAAATAAGGTGAGAAAAGCATTGAGCAGTCCGTTCACCCAAAAAAAACTCAGGGTGCCGGATACCAGTACAAAACTTTCGTAGTGCCCGATCGCTCCGGTATCCATACCGCTTTTACTCAACAGGATGGATGCGAGCAGCAAGCCCGCATAACGCGCTATCTGAAAGAATTGAAATGCCTGGCTGCCGGAAGTGCGCATGTATGTGTCAGGATATGCGTCGGGTTTTTAGTCGTATGGAATTTCCTATAACAAATACATCAGAAAAGGCCATGCTCAATGCCGCGATGATAGGATTCAATAATCCGATGGCAGCGACAGGAATAGCGAGGACATTATAGAAGAATGCCCAAAACAGATTTTGTTTGATGGTTT
This sequence comes from Chitinophagales bacterium, assembly GCA_041392955.1. Taxonomy (GTDB): domain Bacteria; phylum Bacteroidota; class Bacteroidia; order Chitinophagales; family BACL12; genus UBA7236. The sequence continues at coordinate 25,064 of JAWKLB010000039.1, forward strand.
GTAAGGTAGCTTTACTCACGCGATGTGCTTCCTGCAGATAAACCAATTTGCCTTGCAATAAAATGATCTGTGCTGCATTGATAGCGATCTGCGATGCAGAACTCATACTCACACCAACATGTGCCGCCTCGAGGGAGGGGGAGTCGTTGATGCCGTCTCCTACCATGGTAACGATGTGATCTTTGCTCATCGCAGATATCTTATCCAGTTTATCACCGGGCATCATGGCACTTGTGTATTCGCGGATACCTATTGCATGTGCAACTTCTGCGCATTTCTTCTCGCTGTCGCCACTCAACAACATGGTTTTTATTCCCTGTGCGTTGAAATAGGCAACCACATCTTTTGCATCCTCCTTAATCGTATCCGACACGGAAAAACCGGCGAGCAGTGTATCGTTTTTACTTAAAATAATATCATGCGGAGCTTCACTGAAATCCGGCATCCATTTTTTTGAACCGATCTTATAGGTATTTCCGCTGTTATCTTCTGCCATCATGCCAAAGCCTTCCAGTTCCATCACATATGTAAATGTTATAGACGTATCTGAAGCAAAATGGCTGACCAAACTTTTTGCCAGCGGATGGTTGGAATGTTTTTCCATTTCGTGGATGATCGCGATCACATCTTCTTCCGTTCCATTATACACCTGGAAACCGCTGACAGAAAAAGCACCTGTTGTAAGGGTGCCGGTTTTATCAAAAACGATGATCTCTGTTTTTGCAAAGGTCTCCAGTGTGCGCGCACCTTTAATGAGTATTCCTTTTTTTGCCGAGCGTCCCAGTCCGACCATGATGGCAGTAGGTGTTGCCAATCCCATGGCACAGGGACAGGCGATGACCAATACTGCGATGCTATGTGTGAGTGCTGTGGTGAAAGTCATATGGAAAACGAACATGGAAATAAGGAGTGTTGCTGCAGCAATGAGCAATACGGCAGGCACGAAAATGGCACTTATCTGATCGGCAAGTTTTTGAATGCCGGGTTTATTTGCCTGTGCTTTTTTCACCATATCAATGATGCCGGCGAGTACCGAATGTTCGGATGTTGCGCTTACCTGCACACGCAGGTTGCCTGAGATGAGTATGGTAGCACCTGTTACTGCATCTCCTTTGCTTTTTTCTACCGGCATACTTTCACCGGTGAGCATGGATTCATCTACGGTGCCATCACCTTGCAGGATAACGCCATCGGCAGGTATCTTATCACCACTTTTGATCAGTACGACATCATTCTTTTGTAATGCGGAAACAGCGACCTCGTCTATCGTTTCTTTATTGCTGAGCAGATCATAAAATACGCGATGTGCTTTTTCCGGTTGCAGAGCAGAAAGATCGCGGATGGCAGTTGTTGTTTGTTGCACACTGCGGTGTTCCAATACATTTCCGAGTAATACGAGCGTAATGATACTTGCTGCCGTTTCGAAGAACATATAATTGTGTCCAAATCCTTCTGCAAAAGAAAAAAGGCTGTAAAAAAATGCAGCGGTGCTTCCGACAAAGATCAGCACATCCATATTCAGTATGCCCGTCTTAGCAGAACCCCACGCGCTTTTGCCGAAATGCAGAAAACCGATTATATAAACCGGTGTACATAGAGCGAGTTGTATCCACGGATCGTGCAATACATGTAAAGCCGGGATCATGCTCAATAAAAGCGGAATGGTAAAGAGCAGACTGATGTAGAATTTGCGTTCTATGCTGCCGGCGTGATCATGATGCATGTGATCATGTGCTTCCGCGTTCGTATGTTTATGTTCCTCCTGATGGACAACCGTATATCCCAGTTTGCCGATACCTTTTACGATCTCGTCCATATCCACGCGATCTTCCTGCGTGAACTGCACTTCGTTGGTGGCAAAATTCACATACACATTTTTCAGTCCTTTATTTTCAAGGAATCGAGTAATGCCCAGCGCACAATTGCTGCAGGTCATCCCATGTACCTCTAGTTGCACCGTTTCAGTATGGTCCTGCATAGTTTTTGTAAAGTTAACAATATGTATTCCGATATAATTCAAATGCTACTGTGAAAAACAGTACATTTGATTTTTAACCAATAATTCAAGCGTATGAAAAATGCAAAAGAAAACGGACGACGCGCATTCCTGAAAAAGAGTGCATTGGCAGCAGCCGGATTAGGGATTTTGAACACTTTGCATATCGACAGTTTATTTGCCGGTACAGCGGGTATGGAGCCGCTCATTTCGGGTGGTGACGGCGAGTTCTCTCTGCCGCCACTCGGCTATGAGGTGGGCGACCTGGAACCACATATTGACGCCATGACCATGATGATCCATTACGGCAAGCATCATCAGGGTTATGTTACCAAGTTGAATGCCGCTATCGAGAAGGCCCCGCAATTGAAGGGAAAATCCATCAAAGACCTTCTGATGCATATCAACAGTTTGCCGGAGGACGTGCGTATGGCTATTCGCAATAACGGAGGCGGGCATTTCAACCACAGTATGTATTGGAAATGTATGTCGCCAAAGGCCATGGATTCCAAAATGAGCGAGCCCCTTCGTATGGCTTGTGAGAAGGCCTGGGGCAGCATGGATTCTATGAAAGCGGAGTTCGCAAAAGCCGCAGGTGGTGTTTTTGGCAGCGGATGGGCCTGGATCGTGAAAGATGATGCGGGAGCGCTCAAGATCGTTACCACACCCAACCAGGACAACCCGATCATGGATGTAGCCATGGATAAAGGCAAGCCCATACTCGGGATAGATGTGTGGGAGCATGCCTATTATCTGAAGCATCAGAATGTGCGGGGCGATTATGTTTCAGCTTTCTGGGATGTGGTTGACTGGGATCAGGTTTCGGCTTGGTACGGGGAGATGTAACGGTACGCTTTAAATGGACCGTTAATTAGGACGGATATTTAACGCCCGGTAATTAAGTCGCAGTCTCAGTCGCAGTCGCAGTTTCTTCTAAGGTGGTTTATTTTAGGATAAAGGATTCTTCCCTGTCGGTGGCGAAGTGTTTCTGGATGATCCTATAGGAATTCAGCATCTACTGACACAGTATGATTTCATCACGAGCAAGACTGCAAACTGCCTGCTGCAACTGAGACTGAGACTGCGACTGAGACTCGAAACAGATCTTGAAACCAGAGGAGATCTAAAGCGTATAAATTATCAAGCTATTGCAAGTATTCTTACTAAAATATACCTTTGCATTCCCAAACGGTGGTTGTAGCTCAGTTGGTTAGAGCATTAGATTGTGGTTCTAAGGGTCGTGGGTTCGAATCCCACCATCCACCCGGTAAAAGCCGGTCCTGAAAAGGATCGGCTTTTTGCATTTCTTTCGGGATATTGTATGCAAGTCCCGGGAATTTCTAAGAACAAGGGTCAGATGTACACAAACACTAAAGGCATCATCTGATGTATCAGGTGTAAAATGCATTTTTGTGTTAAGAACCAAAATCAGCTTTTTACTAAAAATGCACACTGATTCCGGTTTTTAGTAGAAACCATTTTAATCTGCAGACAATAGAATAATGCGGAAAGGAAAGCTTACCCATTTTCCGTGAATTCATTTTACTTGCTTGGTTTATTCAACAGGGGATAGTAGATTTGGTAGCGCCTGTTGCAGTGCTGTCCATTGCCCGGGCCAACCCCAATGAAATGCTTTTGCAGAAGTGCACAAGTAAACATGCCTTTTTATTTTCAGTTTGTATTTGTATGCGTAGTAAGTGATCATTGCATCAGGTTTTAAAAACTGAACACGCAATTTCCACTTGCCTTCAAAGTATTTATCACCCTACAAAAAAAATCGAACATGGGAAAGAGCATCCGCCCGGTAAAAGAAGAAAAAAAGCCGATCGAAGATATACAAAAAGTGCAGGCTGACCCCGCATTGATCCTGAAAAAAACGAGCGGACTGAAAACCGTAAAGTTTACCACAGATACACAGCTCACCGACTTTGTGGAAGCATCCTATGAGAAAAAAGCCCTGCTGCTGGATCAATTCGCACAAAATATGGAATGGAAAGCTGCAGACACCGATGCCATGTTGGTTCTCTCAAATTTGTTGCGTCTTGCGCAAAACCAGAGCAATGTGGTTGCTGCGCTCGATGCGGATGGAGTGAAAAAGACAATTGATCTCAGATCCTATGATGTGTCTAAACTCAGTGCATTACTGCGCAAACAAAAGGTAGTTCTACCCGACGACATGGATGTGGAAACATATAGCCGCGAACTGCTGTACCAGGCTGAAAATGAACATCCCACCGCATTTTTCATGCATCGTCTGCTGGAAGATCCCGCCTTATTCGAATTGGATAAAAAGTTCATTCCCAAAGCAGGAAAAGCCATCAGTGCATTTTATAAAGCTAACCCCGATTTTGATCTGCTCAATGAGCCTTTGTTCTCCGTGGAAACCGGTTCGCCAAACCCGGCATTGAAAAATGTAAAGGCAAATGATGCAACACTGTGGA
>JAWKLB010000004.1:0-168959 GCA_041392955.1 Chitinophagales bacterium
GGATTGAATATCCCGCATAGTATAAACACCTGCCGTCCTACATCCAATGAAATCAATGGTACCATTTCCATCCTGATCAACACATTGCCCATGATCTCCGGTGTAATGGATAAAATCAGCATTGTAGGTGCCAATTCCATTTGACATCTTAAAATACATGCCGCCATTAATGTGATCATTACCATAAATAAGATCGGGTGTGCCATCATTATTCAAATCAAGTATGTCGGAATAATCAGGCGTATCCATCAAGTTGCCATAGAAATCTCCCGCAGCCTCATTTATATAAACGCCATCTGTATTTCTGCTGATCTTGGTAACTCCACCCGGACAAGTATACAGGATATCCAGATCCATATCATTGTCTATATCTGCAGTGTATAATAAATTCACACCCGGGCAAATGAGTGTCAGTAGACTTTCAGGGGCATTAAAATAGCCGGCTACACCGGTATTATACATAATGTACAAAGCGGTATTTCCAGATTTCGAGAAAAGAATATCATCTAATCCGTCCAAATTTTCATCATCCACACTAAAATTTTTATAAGAGGGATCTGGGGGAAGCAAAGTGGTCGGGTCAGAAAAAAGTGCGCCGGTTTCACCGGAATTTTGATACAATACAATAGTATTTTCCGGTTCGCGTTCTATACCAAGCATATCCAGATCACCATCACTATCCACATCACTGAACCAAATTTTCTGCAGAGATACATCAGTAAAATAAAATGCTGTAAAAGAGCCGGAACCATTGTTTAAAAAATAATAGCCAGCGAAACTGTCACCATAATCAAAACCGGCTAGTGCATCTTCATCGCCATCATTATCCAGATCGGCATGTGTCAAATACAGCGGTTCGGGTGTATCCGGAACATCCGGATAAACAAAAATTTCATTGAATACATCCCCTGCAATATCATATTTCATCAAAATAAATCGGCCTTCCTCGTCAAGGGCAATAATATCCATATCATCATCGCCGTCCACATCAAATACAGATACCAATTCAACCGGCAAATGCGAATCAAAAACATCTTGTTTTTGATTCAGAAATGCACCGGCAGATGCATATGCATACGTATAACCACTATCATGTATCACGAGATCGACCTTCCCATCACCTTGCATATCATGCATCAAATAAAAAGGTGTTGCCTCTATGAAGACCGGTAGTTCCTCCAAATCACCCGGGTTGAAAAATATCCCGTTGTTTAGATTATAAAAAACATGATAACCAAAGACATCATGAAAGCCGAATATCCAGTCCTTCATCCCATCGCCGTTGAGATCTGCCACATCAAAATGATCAGGCGGGTCCATATCTATCCAATCGAAAGCGTCATTAAAACTATTGGTGTATGGTTCAAATTCCGCTATCTGTAAATGGCCGCCTTGCTGAAAGATCACGTCGGCATACCCATCATTATTAAAATCGCCGCTCCATAATCCATGTTCAAATTCCACGGAATTGAGTTCCGCAACTGTGAAGGATCCATCACCATCATTTGTATAATAATAGGTCCCTTCGTCATCAAAATAAATGACCAGATCCATATCGCCGTCCTGATCAAAATCTGCAATGGTAGATAAAATAGTTGCGGGGTAATAATCCGGCATCGTATGTTCTATTGTAAAGACCCCTGCATCATTTTCCACCCAATGTAAGGACGAGCCGGTGTCTTCATACAGCATGTCCACATCGCCATCAGAATCCGCATCCAGGAAACCGATGAGATACCGCATATAATGATCGTCTGCCATATATGTCCATTCGCCGTCTGCAGTTCCCGGGTTGATCAGGAAGGCACAAAACCAGAAGGCATCATTTGTTTGTTTACAGATCATATCTGTAAAACCATCATTATTTATATCGGCCGTGGTCCACAGAGATAGAAATGCGGGTCCCGGCGCGGGAAAGGACCTCTCCAACTGCCACTCACCGGGTTCTGTTGCCGTTATCAGATAAAAGGTGTTATCGGCATATTGCATCATATCCTCCGTGCCATCTCCGGTAAAATCTGCAAAGAGGCATTTCTGGATGTTGGGTGAAATGGTGTTGTAGATAGCTTGGGCTTCCTGACCGGAAAGCGGTAGCCACAAACAGGCTGTCAGGCCTGCATGTATGCTGTGCGTGGGTTTGAACATACACGTGGGTTTTCACTTGCAATCTAAGCAAACAGGCAGCCTCATGGGAAGAGAATGTGTGAAATGGCAATAATCGGTGGTGAAACAACCATATCGATGAGGGAAGAATTATCGTTTCACCGCTTGCAGATCAGCTATGCAACAATCTTGTATGCAGACAGAGAAAAAAAAGCGGCACCACGCGTGCCGCTTTCTTGTATGTGGAATCAATGGAGGAGTATTTTATCCTGGTACAGGGTTTGGGCATGTTCATCCGTAACCTGCAGAATATACATGCCTGAACTCTTGTCCCGAAGGGAAAATACATGTGCATCATCACCGGGCACCGTCTCCACGAATACGGATCTGCCCGACATATCATATACATGTATACTTGATGCATCTGATCCTGCAATGCCATTTAACTGAAACGTGTTATTTCCGAGTTCAATATAATATATGCCGTTATCCTGGAGCATATCCGCACCTGTAGTTTCCGATGCACCGTCTTCTATGGATATCATCTTCACCACATCTGCCAGGCTTCCGTAAAATGGATCATCAGAAGTCAATGAGAAAGTAATATATCCTGAATGCGATCCTTCCACTATGCCATCATCTACCGGTATGCCTTTGATCAATGCTATAAAGGTTGTGGTATCCGTTGCAGAAACATGTAAAGTCAACGGAACTCCACCACCTGCACCAAGGTCGAGTTGTGCATCGGGTGCAACTGTGATATCCACGTCGAATAAAGGCAAAGTGGTAAAGAGAATAGATACATAAAAAGAATCCAAGCCTTCCACATGCAGCAGATCGTCTGATGCATACGAAACATTTGCATAGTCATTGTCTTTCATATACACGGAAAACGGCTCGGGAATAACACCATCAAACATCGGATCCATGCTTGAGATCTCGGGAGTCAGATAGGAATAATAATAGGGCATATCATACAGATCTTCTGCGTATAAAACGGTTATGTCAGCACCATCTATCCCGTCAAATAAAGTATTAAAAGTATAGGTTGTATTTACACCTGCTCCATCGCCCAGATCCTGTTGCGGATCGGCTGTCCATTCCATATCCAGGGTTTCATTCACCATTACATTCCAGTGAAAATGAACAGCAGCTGTTGGCATTCCCTCCAAAGCAGTAACCAGACCATAACTGTAAAAAATACCCGGATCGTTGTCTACCACCAGCCAATCAAAAGAACCGGAAACGGCTGCTTCAAACGGACTCCAGCCTGCACCCGCAGTAAATTCCACAGAATAAGAAGTGGTGTCTTCTATTAAAACATCATCCGGGATCTGTATATGTACGAATTGAGGTATCAGTGCAGTGCTATCCGGATCAAAAAACAAAGAAACGGGCATACCGGCTCCTGCCCCCATATCAATCGGGTCAGTAGTTTGGAAAATAACTTCGGTTGTTCCATTCGGGATCTCATTCAAAACAAATCCGATGCTGTCGCTTGCTCCGTTTTCAACCAGGTACGGCAGCACCGGGTCCAATACGGAAAACGAATATGGGTTGACCAAAAAATCATTTTGGATATATAATCCATATATATCGCTGCCAATAAATTCTTCAGCCCCATCATCATAAATAGTATGGAAAGAACCGGTGCCCTTTGCCAATGGCAAATAATCATCACGTAAACTCAATGGCCCGTTCGAAATTTTGTAATACATATGTCCGCCATCTTGCCCATTGCCAAAAATAAGATCGGGATTACCATCGCCATTTACGTCCAACTGGTCGGCATAATCAGGCGCATGCACCATATCGGTGACGAACATTCCCTGCAAGGTATTTGTGAATGTTCCGGAAACATTTTCGGATATATACGTATTTCCCGTGCTGCATGTAAAGGTGATATCCGCATCGCCGTCACCATCCATGTCATCCGTATAGAACAAATTGATATTCGTACAAGCTGTGGGCACCACCGTTCCTACAAGAGCATAATAACTGCCGGGAACACCGGTAAATACCGCCCCTTGGATATTACTGTTACTTGTACGCGCATAGATGATGTCGTCCTGACCATCATTGTTAAAATCTACCAATTCAAAATTGCGGGAATAAGAATCACCCGTTATTATATTACCGAACAAAGTAAACAAAGAGGTATCCACACCGGTATTCAGGAAAAGAACCATGGCATTGGAGGGATATTTTCTGTAGGCCAGCAGGTCGAGATCGCCATCGGCATCTACATCGCGCAGCCAGGTTTTCAAAAATGTATTTGCCGAAAATGCATATGCAGTGAACTGTCCACTGCCATCATTGATATAGTAATAACTTATCGCTTCCGAAGCACCTGAACTTTGAAAACCGGCTATCAGATCCACATCCCCATCATTATCCAGATCTGCATGTTGCAGATAACCCGGGCTTGGGCTTCCCTCAATATTTGGCAGATATTGCACATTGGTAAAAGAATCGGCAGCGATATCATATTTCAACCAGCCCAGTCTGCCATTTGCATTGTCCACCATCAGGTCATTATCTCCATCGTTGTCTATATCGAAAGCTGCAACGATGGAAGCAGATAAAGGTGCATCACTGAAATATGCTTTTTCTGATAACAAATCCGGAGACACGCCGGTATACATATATTCATGCACATCATTTTGCATCAACAGATCGGCGGAACCATCTCCATTCAGATCGTGGAAGATATAAAACAAACCGTCGGAGGGAATTTCTGCATCTATGGTTTGCATATCTGCGGCTAACATGTCTCCTCCTTCATTGGGGATATAACGCACGCGGTAATTTCCATCCTCATGATCGCCAATGATCCATTCCTTATCGCCATCACCGTCCAGATCGGCATAATAAAAACCGGCATCTACACCTATATATGCCCAGGTTATAGGTGTATTAAAATCGCCACTCGCCGGCTGATAAACAGCAACTTTAATACTTCCACTGATATTCAGAACAATATCTGCATATCCATCATTATTGTAATCGGCACTCCATACGCCATTTTGATATTCACCACCACCAAGTGTTTCTTCGGACCATGTTCCATCTCCATTATTGTGCAAATAGCGCGCACCCACATCGTAAAAATGTGCGGCCATATCATCCAGGCCATCCTGATCGAAATCGTACAACGTATAATACAATACATTCGGATACGGATCCACAAGATCATGTACAACAGTGAATGTTTCTCCAACCCGTTCCTTCCAGCATAATTGAGAACCTGAATCTTCTACAAAAAGGTCCAGGTCGCCATCATTATCAAAATCGACGAATCCGAGAAGTTGTCTTACATATATATCATCTTCTACATATTGCCATTCTCCAATTATTCCACCGGGATTCAACAGCCAACCGATATAATAATTAGTTCCTGTAGTTCTCCTGAATGCGATATCGGTCAAACCATCGCCATTGATAGCTGATAAAATAACTTTTGAAGCAATGCACGGTGCGAGCAAAGTATTTACCCTATGCCAGTTCCAGGAAGTATCTGCCTGCATGACATAAAAGGCACCGTCGGCGCAGAGGATCGCTTCGTCCACACCATCGTTATCCAGGTCGGCAAAAGTTGCCGTTTTTATATCCGGCGACAAAGTATTCAAAATATAGCGCTTATCCTGTGCAAAAACCGAAATGGAAAAGCAAAATATGAAAACTGCGAGAGTGCAGTAGTGCGTAGCATGTTTTTTCATGGCATAGGGTTTTGTGATGCCAAGGTCCGTACTCTATGTACAAGCAAAAAACAGAAATGAGGCAAGCAGCTGTTTTAGGTGGTGAAATACCATTCTGCCTGTGTGAAGCTAACCGGCAGCATATTTCTTGCCGGGCATACTGATCAACAAACCTTGTAACTCGAGGTTGAGCAATACTCCTGCCAGTTTGCTCTGTGTGAAACCCAATAAACCTGCAATATCATCTACTAATAATTCACCCTTCTCCGCAAGTAATTCCATAACCGCTTTTTCGGCATCACTCAATGCTATAAACAAGCTGCTCTGCCGCGCTTCTTTTTCTTTATCTGCATCCCATTGCATGGCAGATAAAATATCCTGTACATTTTCTACCAGCGCCGCACGATTCGTTCGGATCAACTGATTGCACCCTTGTGAAAATGGAGATAGCACATTGCCGGGAAAAGCAAAAACATCCCGGTTATATCCGTTGGCAAGTGTCGATGTGATCACAGCTCCGCCGTCAACTGTAGTTTCCACCACAACAAGTGCATCTACCATTCCCGCGACAATGCGGTTGCGTTTCGGGAAATTTTGTTTATCCGGTTTTGTCCGGCTCGGGAATTCGGTGATCACTCCACCATGTTCCATCATGCGCACCGCTATGCCGGCATGTGCAGGCGGATATATCTGGTCATGCCCATGTGCAGTTACGCCTATGGTCTCGATGCCATATTTCACACAAGCGCGATGCGCAATAACATCGATGCCATAAGCCAATCCGCTGACAACCAGTATATCCGTTCCTTGTAACCCTTCGATAAGTGTTTCGGTGATCTGTCTGCCATAAGAAGTCGCTTTGCGCGTTCCCACTATGGCCAATGCCCGCTTCGGGTTCAGTGAAGCAGTGCCTTTGTAGTATAATAATAAGGGTGCGTCAGGGCAATGTTTCAATCTCCTTGGAAAGGCAGGGTTCAGAAAATGAATGCCACTTACTGCACGCTTTTGCATGAAATGTATTTCTGCGTCGGCACGGCTGAAAGATTCCTTGCCTAAAAGTGCATCGGCTACAGCCCTGCCAACTCCCGGAACTTTTAACAAGACAGCCTTTTTTTCGTTAAAAACTGCCTCTGCGCTTCCGCAATGTGCTATAAGATTGCGCGCCAGAACGGTTCCTACCCCATTGGTAAGTGTTAATGCAATATAAGGTCGAATATCCGTCAATTCCATTGTGTTTATATTTGTTGCGTTTCACAACAGTGCCGGAACTGTGCACCGGAAAGCATACTGCAGGCAGAGGAAGATCGATCTTGCTATTGAAGCAAATCATATCGTGACCACCGGATACCCGCAAAAGCAGAACAGCACAAGATCAAATCCGGGTTACTGATTAACAGCAAATCAAATACATCATGCGCGCATTGCAAAACATTTACGCACTAACTTTTTTACTGCTGATCCCCGTTTTTTCAAGAGCTCAGCAAAATACAGCCAATAGCCGTCCGGCATACACTTACCGCAGTGTGGATAATCCGGACTACTGGGGTAATAGAAAACCCGATGGCGCCTATTGGCAGCAAGATGTTGAATATACCATACGCGCGAATGTGGATGTGACCACCGATATCGTAAGCGGCAGCCTGACGCTGACCTATTATAATAATTCACCCGACTCTTTGCCCTTTGTATATTTCCATGTGTATCAGGAGGCATTCCAGCCCGATTCCTATGTGGATGCGTTGAATAAAGCGAATCACGTGGACCCGACTTACGGTAAATATGAAGCCGAAGGACATGGCACTGACGTTGAAAAAATATATATACGCTCCATAGATGGCTTTCCGGTAAATATGGAAGCTGCATTGACCTATGATTTTTCTGTGATCAAAGCAGTATTACCCGCTCCTATCAAACCGGGCGGCAAGATCACTTTTTATATTCCCTTCAACACCTATTTCGATAAAGGTTCTCTGCGCCGCAGGATGAAAATGTTCCCCTCAGGTGATTTTAAACAGTACGATGGTGTGCATTGGTATCCGCGTATCTGTGTGTATGATCGCAAATCAGGTTGGAATACCGATCAGCACCTGGGAAAAGAGTTTTATGGAGATTATGGCTCCTACGATGTACAATTGACCATCGCCAGTAATTATATACTCGATGCAACAGGTGTACTGGAAAATGAAAAAGAGGTGTTGCCGGATACGCTGCGCCGCAAACTCGACATTCGCAATTTTGCAGGCAAACCATGGGAAGAAGCACCTTCGGTGATCATACCGTATGTGGAAGGCCAAACGAAAACATGGAAATATTTTGCCATGAATGTGCATGATTTTGCGTGGACAGCTGATCCGAATTATCGCATTGGTGAAGCAACGGCATATATCAATGGAAAAGCAATTAGATGTGTTGCCCTCGCTCAAGAAGGTCATGCGGGCTTCTGGCAAAATGCCGCCAGTTATACCGCACGTGTTATTGAAACCTATTCGCGTGATTTTGGAGCGTATATGTGGCCGAAGATCATCGTTGCCGACAGTCGCGATGGCATGGAATATCCCATGCTAACACTGGATGGTGGCTATGATCCGAGTTACCGCGATCTGTTTGCACATGAGGTCGGCCATATGTGGTTCTTCGGCATGGTGGGTAATAATGAGACCTACCGCGCATCCTTAGACGAAGGCTTCACACAATTTCTGACGGCCTGGGGATACAGGCATATCGACGGAGATACACGTATCAATTTCCCTGAGACAAATAAATACGTTGCCAAATACCGCAAACCGGATGAGATCATGTACAGCGAGGTATACTATGCCTATCTGGCAGATGCGATAACGAATAATGATGCGACATTAAATACACACTCCGATATGTATAATTCGGCTTTGGGCCATGGCGGAGGATACAGGCATGTATACTTCAAAACGGCGGTGATGTTGTACGATCTGCAATATGTTTTGGGTGACGATCTATTTCTCCAAGCAATGCAACATTATTTTGATCAGTGGAGATTATGCCATCCGTATATGGAAGATTTCCGCAACTCCATAATCAACTATACACATGTTGACCTGAACTGGTTTTTCGACCAATGGATAGAAACTACTAAACATATCGATTACAGCATTCAGAAAGTGGATAAAACCGGGACTACCGATCTGGACGGGCAAACATTATATCAATACGATGTCACATTTGAACGCAAAGGACAAATGCAAATGCCCATCGATTTCATCGTGGTCAACGAGCACAACGACACTTTGCGGTATTATATTCCGAATACCTGGTTCAATAAATACGAAAACGCAGCGGATGACATGCCGCAAGGCCGTCTCGACCGCACCTATTTCGAACAAGTGATCAGCTTGCCGAAGTGGTTCGGCTGGGATCTGCTCAACCCTACCTATACCGCACAAATCACTACAACAGCACCGATCGAAAAAGTACAGATCGATCCCTCTTACTTAATGGCAGATGTGGACCTGACGAACAATAGCTGGAAATGTCCCGTAACCCTGAGCTTCGACAGCAAAATAAATAATTACCCCGATCGGTATCATTATGAGATGTTCTGGAGGCCCGATATCTGGGGCAATGCATATGATGGCCTGAAATTAGGCGCACATCTCGAGGGGAATTATATGGATACAAAAAATATTTTCTCCCTTACTGTTTGGGGTAATACCGGAATTGGACAAGGTTTATTGTACGAGCCTTCTTTTGATGAAATGCTGGCAGATGATATCCTGATAGATAAAAGTGATGATTTTGATAAGGTCAATTACAATTTTAGCTACCGGACTGCAACGGAGCATTTTTTACACAACAGCGATTTCTTTTTAGAAAGCCGGTATCTGGATGGTGTGTTCGGATTCAAGACCGGTTTTGATCTGCAATTCGGAAGGAACAACAGGAATAAGCTAAGTGCGTATGTAAATGATCTATATATCAATAAACATGTGTACCTGTACAATTATAACCTGATCGAAAATGGATGGAACAATGCCGTGCATGTAGATTTCAAACATGGATATGATTATGGAAAAGGGAAAGGCAAACTCAGCTTCGCATTCAGAAGCAATGACCTGTTCAGCGAATATGATTATACGGCTTTTTCTCTGGAAGCAGTGAATAAAACACAGTTGGGCAAATTCGATCTGCATACGCGGTATTTCATACAAGCAGGAAGCGGCAGCAATGTGCCTTTTGAATCTGCACTGCTTCTGGCCGGCGGCAATACAGAAGATATGCTGGATGATAAATTCCTGCGCTCCCGGGGTTTCTTCCCCGATGCCTGGGCAGCTTATGGAAATACCATCGGGCATTTGCATACCGGAGGCGGACTCAATTTGCGCGGATATACTGCATATCTGGCTGCTGAAGAAGATGCCGATGGCAACGTGTATACTTCTTATGCAGGTGTTAGCGGAACTTCGGCAAGTGTGGAATTACAATTCAATGGATTGTTCGATTTTCATGTGATCAAAGCATGTAAAATGGAACCCTATATTTTCGGTGATGCAGGTATTATCAGCACAACGCAGGATCTGTCAGAGATATCCTCATTGCGCGCAGATGCCGGTATAGGCGCCATGTTCACCTGGAGTTGGTTCGGACCGCTGGAATCCGTTAAACCGATCACTTTGCGTGTCGACCTCCCGCTCTTCCTCAACAGACCGCCATTCGATGAGCCGGATTATTTTGCCTTCCGTTATGTCATCGGCATTAAACGCGCGTTTTAATGAAGTGGTGAATAGTGAGTGGTGAATAGTGAATGTCTGCAGGATCCATTTGGGGGTGAATGGTGAGTGGTGAGTGGTGAATAGTGAATGTCTGCAGGATCCCGTAGGGGATGTTTGCCACATTATTTTCCAATAGTATATGACAATTGACGAATGACCAACGACACAGTCGCAGTTTATCCTAATTCTGAGTACTCTTAAATAAATACGGCTCTAACGCATAGCCCATAGCCCTTAGCTCATAGCCCTTAGCCCATAGCCCTTAGCCCATAGCTTTTATCACAAACCCTTCTGCTACAACAACAAACATCCATTGCAGATCGATCTTCCAAAGAAGACCAATTTCAATCCATCGGATAATAAATAATGAACTTATCTGTGAACCAAACTTCAGGGAAGATATCGACGATGGGAAATTTATACAGGAATTCTTTGAAGGGAGCAAGTTCCAGATCGAGAAAACCACCCTTCAGTGCGATCAGCCCGTTCGGATAGTCATTTTTTGATGTTCCGCGGCTAACCACATTTATGGTCCAGTCGTACAAAATCATGAGATCCGCCACTGCACGCGTAACCACAAAATCGTATTTCTGTTTTACATCTTCAACGCGTGTATGCTCGGTGGAAACATTGCGCAATCCCAGTGCTTTATAAATAGATTCAGCAACCTTTACTTTTTTTTCTATGCTATCCACAAGATGAAAATGCACTTCAGGAAATAAAATGGCCAGTGGTATTCCGGGAAAGCCACCTCCCGTTCCCAGGTCGAGCACAGTAGTGCCCGGTACGAAATCAATGAATTTGGCAATGGATAAACTGTGCAGCACATGATGTTCGTAAATATTATCGATATCCTGCCGGCTGATCACATTGATCTTGTTGTTCCAGAAATGGTATTGCGGACCGACTTGTCGGAACTGCGCTTTTTGGGCATTATCCAAACCCGGAAAGTATCTTAGAATTCGGTCCACTAAACAATTTTAGGATTAAATATCGGTATTTTATAGTCGCCTGCAATGGTTGTCCCGGGCACAACTACAGGTTCTCGAGGCTATTTGATGCATAACGACGCATCATTTGAAATATTTTCATATTTTGCGAAAAATCTAGCGATATGCCGATACGAATGGTCGATGATGACAACCAACCCCAAAAACAGACCAAAATACCTCGCGGCGGAGGTGGCAGCGGAGGCGGCGGCGGACTGATCACTGCCATTATTCCTCTCCTGTTCGGGCTCTTCAGGAAGAATCCAAAAACGGGTCTTATTCTGGTGATAGCCATCGTGGCCATACTTTACTTTTTCGGTGGGAGTATCTTCAATACCGGCGGAGGCGGACTATCCGATATTACCAATCTGTTCAACACAGGCGCATCCTTTGATGCCGCCAAATATGATGCAACGGAAATATTCGAACCGCCTATTACGGATAATGCAAAGGATCCTCTACCCGAAAGCGTCTCCCTGCTTAAATATGCCCCGAACAGATTGAATCAGGGTGCACAGGGAAGTTGTGTGGGCTGGGGCAGCGCGTATGCGGCACGAACAATTCTCGAAGCGGAACGCACCGGAAAAGATCCGAACAATGTGGCTTTTAGTCCGGCATATTTATATAATCAGATCGGATTGCAGGATTGTCAGGGTGCCTATATCGAAAATGCAATGGATGTGCTCAAGAACCAGGGTGTTGTCAGCTTATCGGAATTCCCTTATACCGATGAAAACTGCTCCCGTTTACCAAATGCTGCACAAAAAAGAGATGCCTCCAACTTTAAAATGACAGGTTTTAACCGCCTGACAAAAGGAGATGCCAAAGGTGTCGGCAATGAAGCCATTGACCTTGTTGCCATAAAACAAAATCTGGCGCAAGGTGCTCCGGTAGTTATCGGTATGATGGTGGGCGGAAGCTTTATGCAATCCATGATGGGACAAGATGTTTGGAAACCTACCGACAATGACCTCAACATGTACGGATTTGGCGGACATTGCATGTGTGTGATCGGTTATGACGACTACAAAGAAGGAGGTGCTTTCCAGATCATGAACAGCTGGGGCCCTGAATGGGGAAAGAATGGCGTTGCATGGGTACCCTACAACGTTTTTGAATATTTTACAAAGGAAGCTTATGGTGTGTATCCGATGGGAAATGCAAATAAACCGCTGACCAATACACTCGATATCACCTTCGGTTTGATCAACAATGTAAACGGCAAGGCCATCGCTTTACAACAAAGCGGCAGCAACATGTTCGAATCAAAGAATACGGTGGCAAAAGGCACAAAATTTAAAATTGAAGTGACCAATAATCAGGAATGCTACACCTATATCTTCGGCATGGAAACAGATAACTCAAGTTACGTTTTGTTTCCCTATACAGAAAAACATTCGCCATATTGCGGCATAACGGGTACACGTTTATTTCCCCGCGACCAGAGTTTGATGGTAGATGAATTAGGCATCATGGATTATATGGCCATTGTTGTAAGCAAACAACCTCTGGATTATAAAGACTTGAATGATGCGATAAACAAAAGGTCAGGAAATTTCAATGAAAAAATTACAGCTGCACTGGGAAATACTTTACACAAAAATGTGCGCTTCATCCCGGGAGAAAAAATGCATTTCACTACCGAACTAAATGGCGACGATACGGTTTTAATGGTGATAGGGATTCATAAATAGTGGGGAGTGGAGAGTAGTGAATAGTGAATGGTGAATAGTGAATGGTGAATAGTGAATGTCCGCAGGGGCTCTTTGGGGGGGTGCATATAAACAATTGAATAGCACGTGAAATATGAAATATAGCATATGAATTACCGGAAATTTAACCCGACAACGTGCCAACCTGACAACCCGACAACCAAAAAAGCATATCCAATGCAAAGTGAAGAACTAAAATCGATACAACAACCACTCAAAGAACAATATAAAAGTGATCCGGAAAGTGCTGTGGTCACTTTACATGCATCTGCTCGTTTAGGCGAAGGGATCACTTGCTCTGTTGAAACCGGTAAAGCATTGGTCACTGCCGGTTTGCATCCGGCAACAGGTGGAACCGGCATGGCAGCATGTTCGGGCGACATGCTACTGGAAGCGCTTGCAGCTTGCGCGGGTGTTACTATGAATGCAGTAGCCACATCAATTGCATTTCAACTGGAAGATGCTATCATTTATGCAGAAGGGGATCTCGATTTCAGAGGCACACTGGGCGTGAGCAAAGAGGCGCTTGTAGGTTTTAAAAATATCCGCCTGCGCTTTGTGCTACAAACAAATGAATCGGAAGAGAGAAAAGCAACCCTGATAAAACTGACCGAGCGATATTGTGTTGTATTGCAGACCTTAAAAAATATGCCGGAGATCACCAGTGAAATTGCGTAAAAATGCGGACCGGTACGGAGAACGTAAATCATCCGATTGTCCTGTCGTCAAAACTTCGCAACTAATTTAAAATTCAACCGTCTGTCGGTCAGATAATTCGGAAAGGCATATTGCACAGAATTGATATCCTTCACCCAAAAGTAGCTTATCGTATTTTCTATACCGAGCAAATTAAATACTTCAATACTCGCCCATAAAGATTCAAATGCCTGATTGACCTTCCCTTTATTGGTCCGGTCCCTTTCCCGGTCGATGAGTAAAGCACTAAATCCAATATCTACCCTGCGATACGGTGGTATACGCAAACTGTTGCGGTAATATTGATTGTTCGGCGGACCGAAGGGCAGTCCCGAACCAAACAGAAAACTCAGGTGCACTTTAAAATTTTCATTGCCGGGCATATAATCCTGGAAGAACATACCAAAATTCACCAGCTGATCAGTAGGTCGCGGGATATACCCCTGCCCTACTACGATCATAGTATCGATGGCCCCTTCGGTAGTATACTGAATATTGAATGTGGAATCTCCTTCAATATTTTCACGAGTGCGCAACAAACTTAAACTTATCCAGCTGTCGGCATCCTTAACGATCTCACCGTGCAAACGCAAATCGATACCAGCAGCATATCCAACAGCACTGTTATCACCATAATAGCGTATGCGCACATTGTCAATATCGTAAGGGATAAGGTCATACAGATATTTATAATACAATTCAGTAATAAATCGAAAATCACGATCCCAGGCCTTAAAGCGATAATCGGATCCGACCAGAAAATGTAAGCTTTTCTGGCTCTTCACATCTGTATGTAAATTGCCGTCCAGATCGCGGAGTTCCCTGTAGAACGGAGGCTGCACGTACATACCTGCAGCAGCTTTCAGATCAATATCGATCAACGAACCATCCTCTCTTCTCCAATGTGGCTGCCAAACGAATTGCATGCGCGGAGTTACCGTAAATTCTTTATTGAGGTCCCAGTAACCGGCACGCACACCGCCCGTGATCCTGTAAAAAGATCCTTTTGGCTCCCAGCTATCTTCCACAAAACCACTGTATCGCATCGTATTCAGATCGGCAGTCGCTTTGAATACTTCTTGTAATTGCACGATCTCGCCTGTATACGGCAAAGAATAACCGGCACTGTCCAATTCTTCCCATTCTTTCAGATCATCATGAATGATCTCATTTTGCACACGGGCACCCCATTGCAGATAATGCGAGCGCATTTCATAAGAACCCTGGTGAGCAATATTACTGACGTTCACGTATAAATAATTCCGTGCAAAATTCTGAAAGGCCCCCACTCCCAAACCGTATTTCACATCACCGAAATCCTCATCGCCTAAATTCGTTTCCACCAAACCCAACCAATATTCTCCGAGTATATCAAACGTTTCCGATTCCAGTGAACTATATGCAGAAGCCAGCACCTTTATATGCAATGAGTCATGCGGGTTAAATGTATAACTCAATCCACCAAACCCGGTATTATATTCATCTATCTCCTGTCCCTCAAAAAATACATCCAGCTGAATAACATTGTTCACCACACCGGTGGCCGTACTTCTGCTCTCCGGTATGAATTTGTATTGATTAAAACTGTAATTCCCAAGTACCTCTATCTTACTCCGCTTCCCGATATCATACCCTACAAGTAATTGTCCATCCGCAAAAAATGGTTCATATTGCCCCTGCGTATTCAAACTGTTGAGCAGGTATTTATTTGTTTTATAGCGAGCACCTAATAAATAATACACCTTGCCACTATCCGGCCTGTCGTTGATATATACATTGCTACCCAATAAACTTGCCGTAACACCTGCTTCAAATGCTGTCGGCACTTTGTATTGAATATCCAATACGCTGGACAACTTATCTCCATATTTTGCTTCAAAGCCACCTGCGCTGAATGCGATATTATCTATCAGGTCATAATTCGGGAAAGGCAACCCTTCCTGTTGACCGGATCGCACCAGGAGCGGACGGTATATCTCAAAATCATTTACATACACCAGATTCTCGTCATAATTCCCGCCCCGAATGGTATATTGACTCGACAACTCATTATTGCCTCCTGCACCCAGCATGCGCAATATCGCGCTCAATGGATCCTGGGTATAGGGAATAGGTTCTAACTTGGTTACAGGGATGCGATAATCAAAATCTTTCGTTCGAACCGTGACCGTCCCCAAAGTAATGGATTTCATTTCCGCGATGAACACATAATTGCGGCCGTCTTCCAGGAAGAACTTTTTTGTGATGGTGTCAAAGCCGACATAGGTAAAGCGGACGATGAAGGTGTCGAGTGCCGGTACGGGAATCGTATAATTCCCTTTTTCATCCGTGGTGGCATATACCTGTGTATTCAAAATATACACATTGGCGCCTTCCATCGGGACATTTCTCTCATCATGCACATTGCCGTACAGGGTGGCCTGCTGTGCATGCGCAGAGAGGATACCGGATACCAGCAGTGCAGCAAAAACGGCACTTCGCATCAAAAAAGTAAACGCAGGTCGATGCATTTTATTTTCCGGCGAGATTTTTTAATTGCGCAATGGCGGCAGGCACATCGGGCTCACCAAAAACACCTGAACCCGAGACCAACACATCTGCGCCGGCTTGTAATATGATCTGTGCATTGTCCAATTTAACGCCACCATCTACTTCTATGAGGGCAGATGATCCGGTAGCATGGATCAGGGCACGCAATTTTTCTATTTTAGACAGGGAACTTTCAATGAATTGCTGTCCGCCCCAGCCCGGATTTACACTCATCAGACACACGATCTCAATATCGGGCAGAATCTCTTCCAGCACAGAAACCGGCGTCGAAGGATTGATGGCTACTCCCGCTTTCGCGCCGCTTGCATGTATCGCCTGCACGGCTGCATGTAAATGCGGGCAAGCCTCATAATGTATTGTTATATGATCGGCACCGGCTTTGCGAAAATCGTTGATATATCGCTCCGGATGTACGATCATGAGATGCACATCCAAAGGTTTTTTGCTGTGTCTTTTCATGGCGGCTACAACCGGCAAGCCGAAACTGATGTTCGGTACATATACACCGTCCATCACATCTACGTGGATCCAGTCTGCCACAGAATCACTGACCATTTCCACGTCGCGACCAACATACGCAAAATCGCAACTCAATATACTTGGAGCTACTAAATGTCCCATGTTGCAAAGATAGACAGAAATGCCCATGCGCGTGGGATGAGCAGCCGGCCTGAGCCACCCGTCGAAAAGAGGAGCACTTTTGTCGAAACAAATGTGGTTATACCGACAATTCTGCCACCTTTGTCCTGCATTTACCTGCATTCGGGATTATTTTTGCACATTGTATGACCAAAAAGTTGCCTTTAGAAGATTTTTTCAGAAATCCCGAACAAACCGGGTTTAAAATTTCACCGGATGGGAGGCATATCTCCTGGCTTGCTCCAGTAAACAATCGCCTGAACATTCATCTGCAGGAAAGGACCACAGGTAACATGGTGCAACTTACGGCACAAGAAGACAGAGATGTGTTTTCTTATTTCTGGCTGAATAATGAACAGATCGCATTTCTCAAGGATAATAATGGCGATGAGAACCACCATTTGTGGGTTGCTGATCTGGATGGCACACCCCCACATGATCTCACACCGTTTGATAATAGTCAGGTACAGATCATTGATGAACTGGAAGATCGCCCGGATGAAGTGCTCATCGCCTTGAATAAGCGCGATCCTGTTTTATTCGATGTATATATTTTACATACCAAAACCGGTGCGCTTGATCTGATAGAAGAAAATCCCGGAAATATTACAGGCTGGGAAACGGATCATGACGGCAATATTCGCATTGCTATTTCAACGGATGGCGTAAATACCGGATTATTATACAGAGAAAAGCAAGGCGATGCATTTACTGCTATATTGGAAACCAATTTCAAGGAAGGTGTAACTCCCCTCTTCTTCGATTTTGAGAATACCTTTTTCTATGCGCTGAGCAATGTTGGGAGAAACACGGTTGCCATTGTTTTATTTGATCCAAAAACCGCAGAAGAACAAGAAGTTTTGTTCGAACATCCGGAAGTGGATATAGATAACCTGGGTTACTCCAGAAAGAGAAAAGTGATCACTGCAGCCGTATATACCACGTGGAAGCGTGAAATGCATTTTTTTGATCCGGTAAGCAAGGACAGATATGAAAAGCTGCGTGCACTGATCACAGAAAATGCAGAAATATATATTACAGATAAAGACAAAGAAGAAAAGTATTTCATTGTGCGCACCTTATCCGACAGGTCATTAGGAAATTATTATCTGTACGATGCCGAAAATAATGCGATACAACATCTGGCCAATGTGAGCCCATGGCTGCAGGAAGAAGTACTGTGCAGCATGCAACCCATAGAATATACCTCCCGCGACGGATTGCAGATCCATGGGTATCTCACCGTCCCAAAAGATGTTCCTCCCGCTGATCTGCCGCTCATAGTCAATCCGCATGGCGGCCCCTGGGTGCGCGACACCTGGCGCTTCGATCCGGAAGTGCAATTTCTCGCTAATAGAGGGTTCGCTGTATTACAGATGAATTACCGCGGTTCGAGTGGTTATGGAAAAAAATTCTGGGAAGCGGGATTTAAGCAATGGGGGAAGAAGATGCAGGACGATATCACCGACGGGGTAGAATATTTAATACAACAAGGTATTGCCGACAGAAATAGAATCGGCATTTATGGCGGAAGTTATGGTGGATATGCGGTACTGGCAGGCCTCACATTTACACCGGCACTTTATGCCTGCGGTGTTGATTATGTTGGTGTGAGTAATTTATTCACCTTTATGGAAACGATCCCACCCTACTGGAAACCGTATCTCGATATGATGTACGAAATGGTTGGACATCCCGAAAAGGACAAAGAACTGCTGGCATCTTCCACCCCTCTCTTTCATATTGATAATATTACTGCGCCTTTATTTGTAGCGCAGGGTGCCATGGATCCCCGTGTAAAAAAATCGGAGAGCGATCAGATAGTGCATGCGCTGCGCGCCAAAGGCGTTGACGTGGAATATATGGTCAAAGACAATGAAGGACATGGTTTCGCAAACGAAGAGAACAGATTTGCTTTTTATACAGCTATGGAAAAATTCTTTGAAAAACATTTGAACAAATGAACCGAGGGACAGCTTTATTATGTATATTTTTTTCCTGGCAGATATTACATGCGCAACCCGCCGGCAATAGTTTATTATGGGAGATCAGCGGCAACGGAATGGCCGAGTCCAGTTACATACTCGGCACAATGCACGTTTTCGACATGGATGATTTTATTTTGGCAGATGAGGTGGACTCACTTATCGAACACACACAAACCACCGTACTGGAAATGGATCTCACAGACACCATGGCCATCTATAATTCTGTTATCCAATTGCTCATGCCAGCCGGCGAAACGATCAGCAAGTACCTCACGGATGCGGAATATGCAAAGCTTGATGCATACCTGACAGAACTCATGGGCACCGGCCTGGCATCCTTTGATAATACCAAACCGATCTTTGTGATGAGTATTGTATTAATGGGCGGCGGATCGGCCGGTGAGGACAACAGTGTTGACCTGTATATTCTGGATGAAGCAGATTATGCAGATAAGAAATTCGGCGGACTGGAAACCTTTTCCCAACAGCTCGCCATGTTCGATTCCATTCCTTATGCCGATCAGGTGCGATTTATTATGGATGCATTGGAGGATGCAAACAAAGGAGATGATACCCGGGACGCACTCAGCGATTATTATGCAAAAAACGATTTGAACCAATTAAGCACTTTGGTACTGGCCGATGATCCATTGATGACAGCATACAGTGATGTCTTATTATTTAACCGAAACCGCAACTGGATACCTGTTATGGAAAAATATATGCAGGAAGGTCCGGTATTCTTTGGCGTTGGTGCAGGCCATTTGGTCGGACCCAAAGGCGTGCTGGAATTATTGACACAAGCGGGATATACACTTACTCCTATCCTGCCCAAATAAATGACTTATGATAGAAATAAATAATCTGAACAAAACATTTGCGCTTAGCAGGCAACAAAAAAAAGAAATGGGCAGCGATTTTATCGGCAACACCGTGGATGCTGTCCGCGATGTGAGCTTTACCTGCATGCCCGGTCGCATTTTTACCCTGCTCGGACCTAACGGTGCCGGGAAAACCACCACCTTGCGCATGATCGCTACCATATTGAAACCCACCAGCGGGACGATCACCGTGTGCGGATTCGATACCATTAAAGATGGTATGGAAGTGCGCAAACGCCTCGGCTTTCTGACCGGTTCCACAGGATTGTACGACAGGCTGACCCCCGATGAAACGATCACCTACTTCGGACGGCTGAACGGCATGCCGGATGCAGTTATTGAAAAACGAAAAAAGGAATTGTTCCATCTCTTGGGCATAGACCAGTTCGCCCACAGAAGGGTTGGGAAATTCTCTACGGGTATGAAACAGAAAGTGAGCATTGCGCGCACGATGATCCATGACCCGGAAGTGGTCGTATTTGATGAACCAACGTCCGGTTTGGATGTCATCGCAGCGAAGAGTATCATCGAATTGATCCGCGATTGCAGACAAAAAAATAAAACGGTGATACTGAGCACGCATATTATGAGTGAAGTAAATATGCTTGCAGATGATCTGGCCATCATCCACAAAGGCGACCTGATCTACAACGGTTTGTATACCGACTTTAAAGCAAATATGCGGGAGTCCACTTTGGAAGATGAATTCATCCGCATCGCCTCTGAACACGAAAATGCCATTGCCTGATCTACAAAGAAATTAGCATGAAGAATATTATCACCATATTTAAAAAAGAACTCCGGGATATCACAAGGGAACGCAGAACGCTCATGATCATGATCGTTATCCCACTGGTCGTGTATCCGGCAATATTTACCATCATTTCCAAATACATGGCATCCGAAGCAGAAAAAGCAGGTGAAAAGACACTGCGCATCGGGATAGTACAAAATGGTAACGGAAATGATTTTACCGCATTCCTGCAACAAATGCCCAATACCGAAATACGCAGTATCGCAGATACGGTAACGGGAAAAGATCTAATTCTCAGTGATAGTCTCGACGCTGCCTATTTCTTCCCGGATGGATACGATGCAGGCATTGCGAAACTGGAGCAAACCGGATTCGATTATTTCTACACCTCAACGAACAATGAATTTGAGGTAGGCATCATTCAAAATATAAATGGTGCATATAAACGATCGCTTACATCCAGAAAGCTGACAGAACTTTCCATGAACCAAACCATTCTGGAACCTGCGAAAGACAATGCGCGCAACCTCGCATCTGCCCGCGAGCAACTGGGAAGTATCATCGGGGGTATCATTCCCTATTTCTTCATCATTTTCTGTATGGTGGGTTGTATGTATCCCGCCATCGACCTGGCAGCCGGCGAAAAAGAGCGCGGGTCACTGGAAACATTGTTGGTTTCGAGTGCCAGCCGTATCGAGATCTATATCGGAAAACTCATGACCGTGGCTTTGAGCGGCTTCGTATCTGCTATGGCGAGTATTGCCGGTTTGATCCTCGCCGCAAAAATGATGGGCGGAGATGCCGGCGACGACCAGAGTTTAATGCAGATCACTTCGCTCCTTAATGGCATCATCGAGGCAAGGTCCATCCTGCTTATGCTGCTCATTTTATTGCCGCTCAATATTTTCTTTGCAGCCATAACGCTGATGCTTTCCATTTATGCAAAAACATTCAAGGAAGCACAAAGCATGATCACCCCGCTCATGATCTTCATCGTATTCCCGAGTATCATAGGAATGCTGCCGGGCGTGACCCTTAATGTATCCACCGCACTCATCCCTATACTGAACGTTTCCCTGGGAGCCAAAGAGATCATTTCCGGCACGGCACAGGCCGGACCGCTCATTGTGACCTATCTGGCTTTGTTCCTGTATGCAGGTCTTGCCCTGACGCTGAGTGTGCGATTTTTCAACAATGAAAAGAACATATTGCGCGGTTAGACAATTTCCGCAAAAGTGAACACTAATACCGTGTCGCGGGTAAAATGGGGGTAACTTTTATTCCCTGTTTTACCCGTTTAGCACGAATATTGCGACTCTGTTTTACACCGTTTGTTGATAATTATCCACGCCGGGATGACAACCAAGCAGAATATTATTTCGTTATTAGAGCGACCGATTTATGATGCAGGAGAACCTATTTTGGAAGATCAGGGGGTTTCACCAACTGAATGTATTTGAACTGTATGGCATTTTGCGCCTTCGCCAGGAGGTATTTGCCATAGAGCAGAATTGTGTGTACCTGGACGCGGATGGCCGTGATCAGTTTTGCGAACATATTTTTGGCGTAGACGATGCCGGTAAAGTGATAGCCTATTGCAGGGTTGTACAACCGGGCGTGGCTTTCACCGAAGTTTCCATCGGACGCATAGCCACACACCCTGAACACAGAAGCACAGGCCTGGGCAAACTGCTCATGGAAAAGGCATTGAACTTTATCGAGGACAAATACGGAAAAGTACATATCCGTATCGAAGCACAATGTTATCTGCAAAAATTCTACGCTCATTTCGGGTTCCATACCATAGGAGAAGAATACGATCTGGATGGTATCCCGCATATAGAAATGGTGCGCGACACCAGCATTGCTATGGTCAGGTCCTGAATTGGATCCTTTATTCACATTGTGTTTTTGGTAATACGAATGGAAAGACCTAACATTATTGCCAATAAATTAACTTAAACTTCGCTCTTATGGGAATGATGAAAGAATTCAAGGATTTTGCCATGAAAGGCAATCTCATCGATATGGCTGTTGCCTTTGTTATGGGTGCTGCCTTCACTGCAGTTTCCACATCCTTTATCAACGGTATCGTTATGCCGATTGTAAGCCTTATTGCAGGTAAAGACTTTTCTACATGGAAGATCGTACTCAGGGCCGCTGAGGGTGACAAACCCGAAACCGCTATCCTCTATGGCACCTTCATTTCAGCTTTGATCTACTTTATCATTGTTGCATTTGTGATGTTCCTGGTTGTTAAAGCGATCAATTCCATGAAGAAAAAAGAAGAAGCCGCTCCGGCAGCTCCTCCTGCACCTTCAACTCAGGAAGTATTGCTCGGAGAGATCCGCGACCTGTTGAAAAAATAATTGCACACATAAAAAATGCCTTCCCGCAGAAGGCATTTTTTTTATCTCCCACATACCATCTTTGCATATTAAAAATTAAACCCTTTAAACGATGAAAAATGCCATTTTAACTGCAGCATTCCTGTTGTGTGTAACAGCTGTGTTCGCTCAAACCGATACCACCTGGAAAAAAGGTGGTGGTGCCATTTTAAATTTTAATCAGACATCACTCACCAACTGGGCTGCCGGTGGCGAGAGCACTCTCGACAACCGCACTGATGAATTTTTTACGCTAACTATAAAAAAGAAAAAGACAACTCTGGATAACACCTGAATCTCAATTATGGCCTGATCACGGCAAATAACTACGCCGATGTGCGCAAAAATGAGGATCGTATAGAACTCAATAGTAAATATAGCAGATACGCCTTTGCCGACGATTTCTATTATAGTGCACTGGTGAATTTTCTGACCCAATTCGCGCCAGGTTACGACTATGTTACCGACCCGGAAGCTCATTGAATGCCATCTCTAAAATGATGTCGCCGGGCTTTCTCACTGCGGCCCTTGGTCTGGACTGGAAACCAAGCAGCGCCTTCTCCCTTTTCGTTTCACCGGCTACGGGCAAATTCACTTTTGTGCTCGATGATAATATAGATAATGCGCTCATCGACACGGCAGAACAACAAAAACAGATACGGCGTGGTTGTTGGTGAAAAAATGCGGGCAGAATTCGGTGCTTCCTTAATTGCATCGCTGAATACTAAACTCGGTGAAAATGTGAGCTTTTCCAGTAAACTGACTTATTCGATAACTATACCGACCCGATCAAGAAAGTCCCTTCAATACGGATGTTGATTTTCAAAACAATCTCCAATATGAAAGTAAGCAAGTATTTCACGCTACCACATTATTTGTCCAGGTGTTGTACGATCATGATATTCAGATACCGACCTATGATGCCAGTGATGTCATTATCGGCTCCGGACCGAAAACACAATTCAAGGAAGTGTTTGGGATCGGACTGAGTTATCAATTTTAGAATAAGAAGCATGGAGCAGTAAGCAGTAAGCAATAAGCAATAAAAAAGGTCATCCGATGTCGGATGACCTTTTTATTATGGGCAAGTTCCCTTTCTCTCATTCCTCCACCCTGCGGGAGATCTGCCTGCTGGCGGACATTTTTCCTCCCTGCGGGAGATCCGACTGCCGGCGGACATTTTTCCCCAAAGGGGTCCTTCGGACATCTTTCATCTTTCATCTTTCATCTTTCCTTTTTCATCTTTCCTTTTCATCTTTCCTTTTTCATCTTTCCTCCCTGCGGGAGATCCCGCCCTACGGCGGACATTTTTCATCTTTCATCTTTCATCTTTCATCTTTCCTCCTAAACAAACACCTTAAACCGCTCATAACATGCCTTATGCAACATATCCCTGTCGTCGGGATGTGCAATTTCTATCAGCGCTTTGGCGCGCTGCCTGAGATTCTTGCCGAATAAAAAAGCGATCCCATATTCCGTCACGATGTAGTGCACATGTGCTCTTGTTGTCACCACGCCGGCACCGGGTTTTAATGTAGGCACCAACCTCGAAACGCCTTTTTTGTTCTGCTCGACAAGGCAATGATCGGCTTGCCACCTTTACTTAACGCTGACGCGAATAAAATCCATCTATCCTACTCCGCTGTATTGATACGTTCCTATACTATCTGCACAAACCTGACCGGTGAATCCTACTTCTATGGCACTGTTGATAGCTACGATCATTCTGCTTGATAACAGAAGGTTCATTCACATAATCGATATCCAGAAATTCAAACGCCGGATTATCGTCCACATAATCATATAAATTGCGCGAACCCAATGCAAATCCGCTCACTGTCGTATTCGGATGTATCTTTTTGTATTTATTGTTCACGATGTCCTGGTGAAATAAAGGGATCAAGCCATCGGAGAACATTTCGGTATGCACACCCAGGTCCTTATGGTTGAATAAACATTTGAGCACGGCATCCGGTATGGCACCGATGCCCATTTGCAACACACTGCGATCTTCTATCATCCCGGCTATATGCTGCCCGATTGTTGTTTCCACCTCCGTGACATTCTCTCCAAAGGATGCTTCATGCAGTGGTTCATCTGCATACACCATGCAGTGGAAGCGGCTGTAATGTATCAAGCTGTCGCCATGTGTGCGCGGCACCTGCGGATTTACCTGCGCGATCACATATTTGGCTTTGTTTACCGCTGTCCGCGCAATGTCCACGCTAACTCCCAATGAGCAATAGCCGTGTTTATCGGGAGGTGATACCTGCACTAAAGCAGCATCCAGTTGCAGAATATCGCGTTTAAATAATTCAGGATCTCGAAAGAAAAACAGGGATATAATCTGCATAACCCGCATTCACATCATCGCGGATAGATTGCGATACGAACATGGAGTTTAACTTAAAACTATCGCGGTAATCCGGTTTATCTACCATGATATCGCCATACACAGAAATGAATACCAATTCCACATCGCGCAACTCAGTATATGTCTGTTTGCCAGATAGTAATAAACAAAATGTGTCGGAGTCTAGGCACTTCCATGCACAAATACACGGTCGCCGGATTGTATACATTGAAGTGCTTCTTCTGCGGAGATAAAATGAATTCCTGATAACATAATGTTGGTGAGTTTTTTGTTAGGGGTTAGTAGTTAGGAGTTAGGGGTTAGGGGTTAGGGCTCTTTTAATTTAGAGTACTCAAACTTAGAACATACTGCGACTGCCACTGCGACTAAATAAACACAGTTACAGCAGACCACATTGTTCTTTACCGGACTCTTCAATAAGAACAGCCATCAAATCACCATCCCAACAACCACGCAAAGATCAGCGGAGCTACTATAGTAGCATCGCTCTCCACGATGAACTTGGGCGTGTGCACATCCAATTTTCCCCAGGTAATTTTTTCATTCGGCACCGCACCACTATAAGAACCAAATGATGTTGTGCTATCAGAGATCTGACAGAAATAACTCCAGAAAGGCACATCATGCCATTCCAGGTCCTGGTACATCATCGGCACAACACATATCGGAAAATCGCCTGCAATGCCACCACCGATCTGAAAAAAGCCTATCCCTTTACCACCGCTGTTTTTTCTGTACCAATCGCTCAGCCAAACCATATATTCGATACCACTCTTCATGGTCTGTGCCTGCAGTTGTCCTTTGATACAATAGCTGGCGAATATATTACCCATGGTGCTATCCTCCCATCCCGGTACAACTATCGGTAAATTCTTTTCTGCCGCTGCTATCATCCAGGAATCTTTCGTATCGATCTCATAATCATCGCGCATCACGCCACTCAATAATAACTTGTACATGTATTCATGCGGGAAATAGCGCTCTCCTGCTTCTTCTGCATCACGCCATATTTTATAAATATGTTTCTGGATCTTGCGAAAAGCTTCTTCTTCAGGTATGCAGGTATCGGTTACGCGATTCAAACCCTGTTCCAATAATTCCCATTCCTGTTGTGGTGTCAGATCGCGATAATTGGGCACACGTTTATAATGTGTATGCGCAACCAGGTTCATAATATCCTCCTCCAGATTGGCGCCGGTACAGGAAATGATGTGGATCTTATCTTGTCGTATCATTTCTGCCAGCGAAATGCCCAGTTCACCGGTACTCATGGCACC
This sequence comes from Chitinophagales bacterium, assembly GCA_041392955.1. Lineage (GTDB taxonomy): Bacteria > Bacteroidota > Bacteroidia > Chitinophagales > BACL12 > UBA7236. Next base: position 26,794 of record JAWKLB010000004.1, read on the forward strand.
TGCCAGGGTCACCATCATTTTGCCACCTTCGAGCAAATGTGTTTCATACCCCTTTGCTGCATCCATCAGGGCAGCTGCATTAAAGTGTCGGTAGTGATGCTGAATATACTGGGAAACAGGTCCTTTTTGCATGCTCTGTGATTTTGCACAAAGATAAAAGGTATGTGCATTTATTGGAGCAATTTTTATCATGTATGTTCGGTGGCAATGATCATTTTATATACCCGACAGTACACTTTCACTTGAAGGAACAATATCGCAAAAACCACAACCATGCATACGGACATTTCTTATCGTTCACTCAGAATCCAAAGACTTCGGGGACGGGGCATCACTCCATTAGGCGAACGATGCTTGCTGATCACTGGTTATCATTGCTGATCATTAAATAATGATCTTAATTTTCCACCTTGTGGGTGATCCGCCTAACTGCGGACATCTTTCCCAAAAGGGATTTTTCGGACATCTTTCCACCCTGCGGGTGATCCGCCTAACTGCGGACATCTTTCCACCCTGCGGGTGGTCCGCCTACCGGCGGACATTTTTCATTTTTCATTTTTCATTTTTCATTTTTTTACCTTTCACACTTTTTCTCCTCTTTCCTTCGTTCTCATGCTAAACTAGCTCTTATGCCCAATAAATATCCGCTCATGCTATTTTTCCTAAGTGCACTATTATTTTCCTGTGCTGTGAAAAACAATGATACACTTATCATCGGGAACTGGCAGTGTGTGCAATGGACGGCGGAAGGTACGGATGCCGGTTATGATATTGCACACACCCAATTTCACTTCAAACAAAATGAACTCTATGAAGCGGTGATCACCGGCCGCGCCGAAATAGGAACTTGGTACCGCGAAGGATCAAAATTATATACCACGGCAGAAGGAAGCGCAAAGATCATGACCAATATCATCACATCCACTCAAGATTCTCTTGTTCTGGGAATGAACCGGGGCGGTATCAACGAACAAATGGTATTGTTGCGCATGCAAACAGAATAGATCAGGCATCAACTGCCGCACCTTCCTGCATATATGCCTCCACCGGTGGGCAGGTGCAGATCAGATTCCTGTCGCCATATGTATTATTTATCCGGTTCACATACGGCCAGAATTTTCTGCCATGCAAATAGGATGCAGGCATGACCGCCTGTTCTCTTGTATATGCATGCGACCATTCTGCAACCAGAATATCTTCCATAGTATGTGGTGCATTCTTCAACACATTATCTGATTTATCCGCAGTGCCGTTTTCGATCGCATCTATTTCTTTGCGTATACTCAGCAATGCTTCAATGAATCGATCCAGTTCTTCTTTGCTTTCACTTTCCGTTGGTTCAATCATCAAAGTACCTGCAACCGGGAAAGAAACTGTAGGTGCATGAAAACCATAATCCATCAAACGCTTGGCAATATCTTCCACTTCCAGGCCTATAGTATTTTTCCATTTGCGGAAATCGATAATGAACTCATGTGCAACGCGGCCACTTTTGCCGACAAATAATATATCGTAAGCCTTTTCGAGTTTTGATTTGAGATAATTCGCGTTCAGTATGGCAATTTTTGTTGCATCCGTACATCCGGCACTACCCAGCATTTTGATATATGCATAGCTAATGAGCAGAATACTTGCACTTCCGAAAGGTGCAGCATTTACAGCATGAATGGCAGAAGAACCTCCGGTTTGAAATAAGGGATGTCCGGGAAGAAAAGGTGCCAGCTTCGCATGCACGCAAATAGGTCCCATGCCCGGTCCGCCACCGCCGTGTGGTATCGCAAATGTTTTATGTAAATTGAGGTGACAGACATCAGCACCGATCTTGGCGGGTGATGTCAGTCCAACCTGAGCATTCATATTGGCGCCATCCATATATACCAACCCGCCATGCTGATGTACGATCTCACACACTTCAATGATTGTCTCTTCATACACGCCATGTGTTGACGGGTAGGTCACCATCAAACAACTCAGGTTATTCGAATGTTCTGCCGCTTTTGCGCGTAGATCATCCATATCGATATGCCCTTCAGCATCACTTTTCACAACGATCACTTCCATACCGGCCATTACAGCGCTTGCCGGATTCGTTCCATGCGCACTCGCCGGGATGAGCACAATATTTCTGTGTGTATCCCCCTGCGCGATATGATATGCACGGATCACCATCAAACCGGCGTATTCACCTTGCGCGCCTGAATTGGGTTGCAAACTACATGCATCGAAACGTGTGATCTCACACAGATCTTTTTCCAATGCCGATATCATTTCCAGATAACCTGCCACTTGCTCGCGTGGTACGAAAGGATGTACGGAAGAAAATGCCGGCCAGCTTACGGGTAATAATTCTGTGGCTGCATTTAATTTCATCGTACAAGAACCAAGTGGTATCATCGATGTTGTCAAAGAGAGATCGCGGTTCTCCAGGCGCTTGATATAACGCATCATCTCCGATTCGGAGTGATACATGGAAAATACCGGATGCGTCAGATATGCAGATGTGCGCAGATGCTCAGCAGAAATATGTATTTCCACTGTGTCAGGAATACTTTCATTGTATTCACCGCCTTGTGCTTTTGCGAAAATGTTCAATATATCTGCAATGTCTTTTGCGGTGCTCGTCTCATCTATGGAGATCTGAACGGCATCGTCACCATCCGCATAAAAATTGATCTCCTGTCCGTTAGCCAAAGCCAAGATGGCATCGCGTTTTTCACCACAGGTAATATGCAGTGTATCGAAATAATTTGTATTGTTTTGGGTATAGCCTAAACCTTGTAATCCTTTATCCAACGCTGCGGACAAACCGTGCACACGTTCTGCGATGGAGCGGATACCAACAGCGCCATGATAAACGGCATACATGCCGGCCATAATGGCAAGCAATGCCTGCGCGGTACAAATATTACTGGTTGCTTTTTCCCTGCGTATATGTTGTTCACGCGTTTGCAGTGCCATGCGCAATGCAGGACGATTGTGTTTGTCGACACTCACACCAATGATACGTCCCGGAATATCGCGTTTGAATTCTTCTTTGGTAGCGAAGTATGCGGCATGCGGACCACCAAATCCCATCGGCACTCCAAAACGCTGCGTATTTCCTACGGCGCAATCGGCACCTAATTCTGCGGCTGAGCGCAGGAGGGCAAGGGCCAGAATATCTGTCGCGAGAGTTACATAAATGCCTTTTTCTTTTGTCTGCTGTATGCAGGAAGAATAATCATATATCTCGCCGTTACCGGCTGGATATTGCAATAAAGCACCGAAATATTTTTCATCAAAGGCGATCGTTTCATGATCGCCGATGGCCAAAATAATACCAAGTGGTTCTGCCTTGGTGCGCAACACGTCAATGGTTTGGGGGAAACATTTTTCACTGACAAAAAAGATATTGCTGCTTACCTCTTTTTTATTCTTCAGATGAAAGAACATGATCATCGCTTCTGCGGCAGCTGTGCCTTCATCCAATAAGCTGGCATTGGCAACGGGAAATCCGGTGAGATCACTCACCATGGTCTGGAAATTCAGCAACGCTTCTAATCTCCCCTGCGCGATCTCGGCCTGATAGGGTGTGTACTGCGTATACCAACCCGGATTCTCAAAAATGTTGCGGCGAATGACCGAGGGCGTGCATGTGTTATAATACCCCTGGCCGATATAACTGCGAAAAACTTTATTGCGCGAAGCAATATCGGCAATATGTGCCAGGTATTCCGATTCACTCATCGGATCACCGGTTTCCAGGGGGCGATTCAAACGTATCTTATCCGGAATGGTCTGGGCAATTAAGGTTTCCAGATCAGCTGCGCCGGTCACTTGCAGCATTTCCTGTATGTCGGCTTGACGCGGCCCTATATGCCGGCCGGAGAACAGTTCACGATTGTGGGTAAGCACTTTCACTATATACGCATTTTTGATGGCGCAAAATTACGGAACAACAGAGGGAAAAACAGGGTTCAGACCGAAGTACACACAGGCTGTGCACAATTCCACCTACTTGCGCCAGGAGGGGCTCAGGCGCTCAGCCCTGGTTGATGCTTCCTCCAGTTTCTTGCGTATCCAGAGGATGTCCACCACGGGCTTGGTATTGCCGAATTCCTCTGTCAGGCTTTCCAGATTATGCTTGGGGTTGAGTTTCCACTTGAACAGCTTGGAAGTGAGCTTGATCATATTGTTATAGCCGGCCTTTTGATAGGATGGGATCAGGTTATTGCGCTTGATATAAACTTTAAAGGCTTCCACCAGGGAGAAAAAGGCGTCGGACTCACCCAACTCGAAATAGGTTTTCAGCAACAGCGATTTGGAATCGAGGTGATAATAGAAATCGGTGAATTCCACCGAGCGCAACAGTGTGAGCACCTCATCATAATTCTGCTGGAAGAAATGGAAATACGCCATGTTGTAGGTATAGGCGTTTTTCCTGCTCGCCGGATCGAGATTCTCATTGTATTTGATGATGAAATTCTTCACCCAATCAAAAGCATTTACCCGCAGACCCAGATAGACGATATTCTTATAATCGAATTGAGATAACAAATTATCCTTGAGGATGATCTTGTCGCGCAGCATCACTTTATACAACTCAAAGAGCTCTTCAATAAATATGATATCGCCGTGATTGATCTTGCGAATGCAATAATTCTTGGCATACACATACATATCATAGATCTCTTCCTTGCTGAACAGCTGGTGATGCTCTTTCAATAACTCCAACAGATTATTGTAGTGCGCCTTATTCTCCGGTTCGGTAAGGGTGAGTATGATATTATAGTAGATCTTAGCTGCAGGCATATAATCCAGCGGGTTGTGCCGGATATGGTTCATGATCTCATCATAGAGGAACAATTTGTAATTGATGGCAACCACATTTTTGTTGTTGATGATCTCAGCGCAGTAGCGCATTTTATTGAGGATATAATATTTGTCGAGATTATCGACCACATTTTGCAGATTGGTCTCATGCAAATGTTCCGTGCGTTCCGACATGAAGCGATACCTGTCTTCCTCGAACAGATATTCATAAAAAGCGTGGGAAACATCGCGCCGGGGTTGATCATTCAATGCCTTTTCTGCGAGTTTCAAAGTATTGAGAAAGGCTTTATCCAACCGTCGCATGCGATAGGTATACAACAGGAGATGATATTTGAACAATTGCTCATCGCTGATCGCCTTGATACATAAAAATTCTTCCAGTTGTTTGGTCAGATCTGTCATCAGATAGCGCAGCTTCTGCTCATCATATGCATCAACCCCGAATATCCGCTTGAACAGGCGTGTGCGCTCCAGATCGGGATGGTCATACGCAGGATGAAAACTGCGGATCAATTCGAAAGCCTGAAGTATGGTTTGGTTTTTGTTAAAGAAGGGAGAACGGAGATATTCATCGAACTGACGAAGCTCCTGGTTTGTAAAAGTCTTTAATATGCCTATGGATTTGTTTTGGAACATGGCAAAAAGCGCTTAAATTTAAGAAAGGAAAGTCCATTAACCGCTTTTCCACAGGTTTTTTAGCCGATACGCTACCTGAAAACGGGGTACGACTTTTAACTAAAATGTTGAATATCAACAGTTTAATTTTATTAAAGCAATGAAATGGGCAAAAAGGCCCCCGATAAAGAGGTCTATTTGTCTGTTAAATGAGTTAAAGCAAAAATTTAATTTAGAACCCGAATACCGTGGAATACGTATACCCGGTATAAGACCAAAGAAAAACGCTATGAGGAAAACTTGGATACTCATTTGGGCATTGGCAGCAAGCTCGACCATTTTTGCCCAGTCAACATCCACTGCCCGTGAACGCTCGGACGAGACCTCGAATCCCGAGATCGACAACCTCAGCGGCGTGAAGGGCGATATAGGTGTACTTGCTCCCGCATCTACAACAGGTGGCATCGAGAATGGCACTTTGGGCACATCCGGCACCGGCATGGCAACAGACGAATACAATGTGGGCAGCATCAAGAGCGGCACTTTCCAAATGGCAGAAAGTCCGGATCCTATTGATCAAACCAAGATCTATCCGAATCCTGCTACCGATTTCATTGAGATCGAAACAGCTGTCGACTTTGGCTATGTGCGCATTTTGAACTTGTTGGGTCAGGAATTGTTGTCCTTCTATATCACAGGAAATACAGCACACCTGGATATCAGCAGCCTGGAAGGCGGTATTTACTTTGTAAGTATCGAGTCGGGCGACAGTAAAATAGTTAAGAAATTGAAAGTACTATATTGATTTTTTAGGGGTTAAATCAACAAAAGCCTCTCCGGTACCGGAGGGGTTTTTTGTTGTACCGGGGTGGCCGGTTTCCGTCAATTTCTCCGATAAGGCCTTCTATTTGTCATCATTTTCTCCTTTAACATGCCCTGAAACATTGATTTTTCAGCGTTCCTGCCCTTTTTTAACGCTTCTTAAGTTAAAAAAAGCATACTGATAACCCTATCCATTTTGTACTTGTTGTCGCTTTTTTGTCAGGATACTTTAGCAGTAACAAAAGCACAACGCTATGAAAAATATCAAAGGAACCCTCCTGATCGCATGCGCACTGTTGGCACATGTGGGTTTTATCGTAGCCACAGAAGATGCTTATATTTTCTCCTTCTCCGACTATGATGCATCTGCAGGAAACAAAGCCCCGGTTCAGGAATTATTCACTTCCAATGTAGGCAGCACAGAATCCGCCACGGTTCTTCCCGCCTGGAAAACAGTACACCGGCTCACACCGGATTATATCCTTACCGAAAATTGATCTGCGCCACAATACGCTAAGCGCATATCGGGTTATATTTGTTGCATCATGCAGATCATGCCGATACGTAGCGTTTGTTGTGCCCTGTTTATCTTCTGCTCCCTTCCCCTGTTTGGACAAAAAGCCGATACGGTCATTCAATTCAGCGGTATTGTGATGACCAGCGACAGCCTGATGGGCATCCCGAATGTCAACATTTATTCCATGGATCGCCGGTATGGCACGAGCAGCAACTTCAACGGATTTTTCTCCTTTGTCGCTCAGAAGGGCGACTCCATTGTTTTCTCGGCTGTAGGATATAAAGAGGATGTTTTTATTATCCCGGAAGAATTAAAAGGCAACCAGTATTCGGTCATTCAACTGCTCACCAGAGATACCGTTTATCTGTCTGAAACATTTATCTACCCCTGGCCATCTAAAGAAGATTTTGCGCGTGCATTCCTCGCTTTGAATATTCCCGATGACTATTATGAGATCGCGCGCAAGAATCTGGAACGCGAACGACTGAAAGAGATCGGTGAAGCTATGGCCATGGATGCCGATATGAATGCCGACTACCAGACCAAAGCGCTGGCACAAAAGATCTACTATGCCGGCCAATATCCACCTATGCGCATTTTCGATGTATTCGCCTGGAAAGAATTTTTCGAGGCTTGGAAACGAGGGGATTTTAAGAAGGATTAGGTTTTAAGGAGAATTATGGATGTTAAGGATGGAACCGGCTTCGGGTTAGGAGTTAGGAGTTAGGGGTTAGGGGTTAGGGCTGTTCTAAGGAAGATTACTCATATTTAAATCATACTGCGACTGTGACTGTGACTGAGACTTGATCATTTGCCATTGGTCATGGTCTGCAGATCAGGGATTATTGATTTTCATCTTACCACCATGTGGGTGATCCGCCAAACGTCGGACATTTTTCCCCACATGGGTCCTTTGGACATCTTTCATCTTTCATCTTTCATCTTTCATCTTTCATCTACTTCGCTGCAAACTTCATCTTATATTTCACATCGATTCTTCCCTTCGAGATATTGTCCAGTTTTGCGCGGAGTAAACTGCGCTTGAGGGGAGTCATATGATCGGTGAGTAAAATGCCTTCCACATGATCATATTCATGTTGGATAATGCGCGCATTCATCTCATCATAGGATTCGGTATGTTCCACAAAATCGGAATCCATATATTTAATGCGCACGATCTCCTTTCTGCTGATCTTGACACGCACATCCGGGATGCTCAAACATCCTTCTTCATATACCCAGGGTTCACCACTTTCATCCAGGATCTGCGGATTGATGAAAACTTTTTTTATCCCCTTGGTCAATCGCAATCCATCTTCCTCATCATCGTCCTCTTCCTTATCGTGCAATAATTGCTCCGAGTCGACAACAAACAAACGGATAGAAAGGCCTATCTGCGGCGCAGCCAAACCCACTCCACGTCCGTTATACATGGTCTCCCACATATTTGCTATCAGTTCCTGCAATCCGGGATAATCCGCCGAGATGGGTTCTGCCATCTTGCGCAAGACCGGATTTCCATATCCAACAATGGGTAGTATCATGTTACAAATTTTGTAAATATTCCTGCAATATTAAAGCAGCAGCTGTTTGATCGAGCAATGATTTATCTCTCCGCTGCTTTTTCTTCACACCCGAACGTATCAATACCTGCATCGCTTCTTTGCTGCTGAAACTTTCATCCCGCTTTTCAACCGGGATTTCGGGTAATTGTTTTTGCAATGCGACAATAAATTTTTCAACATAGGGTGTCGCATGGGTAGACTCTCCCCTGCTGTTCAGCGGATATCCGATCAGAATGAGGTCTACCTGTTCCGCTTTGACATATCCTGTAATAAATCCAAGTGCTTCTTTTTCTTCTACCGTACGCAGCGCTGTGCCAACAATACGCATCGGGTCGCTCACTGCTAAACCAACACGTTTCCTTCCGTAATCTATGGCAAGGATACGTCCCATCACATGATAAACAGATCAGCCAAAACAAAAATTCCGAACACCACGGATGCTATACCGTTCGTGGTGGCAAATGCCATATTTACCCTGCTCAGATCGTTCGGCTTGACGATGAGATGCTGATAGATGAGCATACCGGTGAAAATGCCTGCACCCAGCCAATAGATGATACCGAACAAGGCAAAATAACCGGCTACATATACCAATACAGCGGTGGTGATATGCACAAGAATCGAAACCAGCAATGCATTTTTTGTTCCTAAAAAGGCGGGCAGCGAATACAAGTGATGCGAGCGGTCGAACTCCTCATCTTGCAATGCATAAATAATATCGAATCCGCTGACCCAGGTAAATACCACTCCACTGAAAATAAGCGGCAAAGTGTGAAAACTTTCTGTTACTGCTATATACGCCCCGATAGGCGCGAGCGATAATCCTATCCCCAAAATAAAATGACAGAGCCAGGTGAATCTTTTGGTATAACTGTATCCCAGTATAACAAGTAATGCTACCGGAGATAAAGCAAGACACAGGTTATTCAGGGCGCCGGCAGCAATGATAAAGCCGGCGCAATTCACCAAAACAAATATCAGTGCGTTGCGTTTGCTTACCTTACCGGCAGGTATCTCTCTTCCTTTGGTGCGCGCATTTTGTTTATCGATATCTCTGTCCACCAAACGGTTGAAACCCATGGCTGCGCTGCGTGCAAATACCATACATACGAGCACGAGCAGAAATTCACGCCAGGTAAAAGTAGCACCCGGTTGCCGCGTACCCAGAAAATACCCTATCAAAGCAAAGGGCAGGGCAAACACGGTATGGCTGAATTTGACGAGTGAAAAGTACTTTCTCATCGGTGCGCAAAACTACAAAATGCCTTTGGCCTTTCTGCGTTCCTGCAGCCAAAGGCGAATACCCGCGGCGTCCATCGCATTCCATGTCATTTGTTTGGTGAGTGCCCCTTTGCGCGCAGAAATAACACCCCAACGGATATCCGCGATACCTTCCGTGCTGTGCGCATCGGGATCTATGGAGATCATGACACCTTTTTCCATGGCATAAGGTATCCAACTGTGATCCATATCGAGCCGGTACGGATTTGCATTCAATTCAATGACCACGCGCTGCGCTGCACATGCATCGATGATGCGCTTATGGTCGACAGGATAGCCGGGTCTGCTCAGCAACAATCTTCCCGTCATATGTCCTAATATGGTAGTGTACGGATTTTCGATGGCGCGCAATAAACGTGCATTTGCTTTTTCGGCATCCATTTTCAAATTTTGATGAACACTTGCGATCACAAAATCAAAGGTCTTCAATACATCATCGGGATAATCCATGCTGCCGTCGTTCAATATATCACATTCAATGCTGCTGAAAATAGTGAAGTCGGGATATTTGTTGCGCAGCTTCGCTATCTCTTCCTGTTGCGCATATATCTGTTCCACACTCAAACCACCTGCATACACAGCAGTTTTAGAATGGTCGGAGATAACGAAATAATCGTATCCCATTTCTTTACTAGCCACGACCATTTCTTCGAGTGTATTTTTACCGTCGCTCCAGGTACTGTGGTTATGCACCACGCCGCGAATATCTTCCATCTGCAGGATATTGGGCAGATCCGGTTCAAAGTTTATATCGAGGTCGCGCAGAAACGGTTCGCGATATTTCATTCCGGCCTGCAGATAAATCGCTTCTTCTGAGACATAGTTTGCCTCACCTGCTTTTTGTATGATATGATCAACATGTGCCGCGGGTCCGGTATGTGTAAACAGGGTAAAATAAAATTGCGCATCATCGCATCGGAATATCCGCACGCGAATACCTTCCGGTGTTTTCGCCGTGCATACATCTTCTGCAATATTTACCTCTTCAAAATAAGTACCGTTAAGCAATTGGGAGAAAGCTGTTGCAGAACAAGCAAGCACATAATCCATACTTTCCAGAATATCACTTTGTCTGCGCAGATCACCGGCTATGGAAATATGCTGCGGTGCGCAGATGGCACTGATCTGTTCCTCAACGATGATCGCATGATCAGCAAGTGTCGCATAATGAAATTTTCCCGCATTGCTTTGGTAATATTCAATGGCCTGGATAACACTTTGCTGCGTTTTCTCGCCAAAGCCTTTGAGTTTCGATAAACGGTTCTCGTAGCAGGCATATAAGAGAGAGCCGACATCTTCCACGCCGAGTTCATCCCATATCACACGTACTTTTTTACCGCCAAGACCTTTAATACGCAAAACCTCCAGCAAACCGGGAGGCGTTATCGTTATCAGGTCTTCCAATGCCTGCATGGTCCCTGTTTCGCGCAGTTCAACAATTTTAGCGGCGACAGATTTACCGATGCCCTGGGTTGTTTCCAGGTCCTTGAGTTCCATGGACAGGACCGGTTTGGGTACGCGACCTACCTGAAAGGCCGCATTGCTGTACGTTCTGGTCTTGAAATCATTCTCGCCATGTAATTCCATCAAACCCGCCAGGGTCTTGAATACGCTGCCTACTTCTTTATTGCTCAACATATGCCTGCCCTAAAATTAACCGAAAAAAAATGTCGGAAAATTTGGAAGTACGCAGTATGCCTTTATACTTTTGCATTATTGTTTAACATTTCTGTTAAACTTATGGGCAAAACCAAAGAAAAACCGATACCGGAGGCCGGCACCGAACTGCGCATATTGGACGCAGCACGCAGGGTATTCACCCGCAAAGGCTTTGCCGCAGCTCGTATGGAGGACATTGCCCGGGAAGCCGGCATGAATCGCGCCCTGCTGCACTACTACTTCCGCAGCAAGCAGAAAATGTATGACATGATATTCGAAGAGAACCTCACCCGGTTCTATGCGAACTTCATGCTGATACTGGGAGAAGATGTGGACCTGGAAGAAAAGATCCACCGTATTGTATCTACAGAAATTGATATGCTGATGCAAAATCCGGACTTGCCCCTGTTCATCGTAAATGAGGTGGCGCAAAATCCGGAGCTCATGAAAGAAAAGATCCGCAATCTTCCCCTGCGGCAATTCATCCGGGAATTCTCCCAACAAATTGAAAAGGAAGCAAAAAAAGGGAAGATCAAGAAAGTAGAACCCCTGCATATCATCATGCACATTATGTCGCTCTGCATTTTTCCATTCGTTGGTCGCCCAATGATGCAGGCCGTTACCGGCATCGATCAGAAAACTTTTGAGATGATGATGCAACAACGAAAAAAAGTCATTACCGAAATGATATTATCTACCATTAAAAAAGAAACCGTATGAGAAAATTGCTCGTTTTATCTGCGATCGCAACCTGTATCTCCTACACCTTTGCACAGGAACCTATTCCTGTAACACTGGAATCTTGCTACGCCATGGCCATGCAATATTATCCGACTAGCGGCCAGACAGAAGTTCTGGACAATATCTATGCTGAATCGCTACAACGCATCAACGGGTTATGGCAACCGCAGATCATGTTGAACACACAGGCTACCTATCAAAGTGATGTGACCCATGTGCCGATCAGTTTCCCGGGTATTGACATCCCGGTACTTTCCAAGGATCAATACAAGGCCACGATCGATCTGAGTCAGGTGTTATATGACGGCGGCGTTACCAAACAACAGAAAAGCATACAGGAAGCCAACACCACCGTAGAAAAAAATAAAGTGCAGGTTGACCTCTATGCACTCAAAGAAAAAATAAACACCTTATTCTTCGCTATTCTGCTTGCTGATGCACAGCGGGAGCAGATAGATAACACCAAACTCGCTTTGTATTACAAGGAAGAAAAAATAAAGAGCGGCATAACCTATGGTGTAGCGACACAAATGGATCTGGATATTTTTCGCAGTGAGCGTCTGAAACTCGACCGACAGGAAACAGAATTAATGAGTATGCGGAATACGGCCGTTAAAACATTGTCATTGCTCACAGGCTCCTCGATGGGAAACGATAGTTATTTCATCACACCTGAAGCACCTGCACAAGTAAATACAAAGATGAACAGACCGGAACTCGCCTTGTTTGAAGCACAGGAAATGTTGTTACAACGCAAAGCTGATTTCAGTGCCGCCATGGACCTGCCGAAAATAAGTGTATTTGCACAGGGCGGATATGGCAAACCCGGATTGAATTTTCTGGATGACGAATTCGCATTCTTTTATATAGCAGGTATTAAACTGCAGTATCCGATCTGGACGGGTAATGTAAAAAAACACGATGCTACTATGTATACATATAACAAAAGTATCGTAGACATGCAGCGCAATGCTTTTCTTCTGCAAACACAAGTGGACTATACTCGTGCACAGGAGTCGGCCGACAAATATCATGAGATGTTATCCATGGATATTGAGCAGGTAGACCTGAAAACAAGCATCTTACAAGCTGCCGATGCCCAGTTGGAAAATGGAACGATCACGGCTAAAGATTATGTCAGCTATGTATATGACAAATCCAATGCAGAATTGCAATTGGCCATGGATAAGCTTCAGGAATTATCAGAACAAATTCACGCAATAACCATAAATGGAAATGACTATGCAAACTAAATATTTCATCCTGCCCCTTGCAACTGCCATGCTATTGCAGGCATGTGCTTCTGACGGATTTCAGCACGATGCATCCGGTGTGTTTGAAGCAAAAGAGATCATGGTGGCAGTTGGAGTTGCCGGCAAGATCGAAAAACTTAATGTGGAAGAAGGCGATCAACTGCAGGCGAACAGCATAAGCGGATTTATTGATACGGCACAGCTGTATCTGAAAAAACAGCAACTCGATGCGCAGATAAAAGCTATATTAAGCAGGCAACCGGAGATCAGCACACAACTCGCAGCTATTCAGGAGCAGATAAAGACGGCGCAATTTGAAAGACAACGGGCAGAGAATCTCGTTAAAGCAGGCGCGGCAACGCAAAAACAACTCGACGATATCGATGCCACGATACGTACTTTACAAAGTCAGCTGGCGGCGCAGGAATCGAACCTGACCATCACTACCAGCGGTTTGCACTCCGAAGTGGGTCCGCTGAATGTGCAGATCGCGCAGGTCAATGATCAGTTATTGAAATCCTATATCCTGAATCCGGTAAAAGGAACCGTGCTCGCAAAATATGCTGAAGAAGGAGAGTTCACCAATCCGGGAAAAGCCATATATAAAATTGCCGATCTCAGCGATATGACTTTGCGTGCATATATCGACGGGACGCAACTGGGTCAGATAAAACTCGGGCAAACATGTTCAGTGTTCATCAACCAGGGCGAAACGGAAAAAGAAATGGAAGGCACTATTTATTGGATCTCCGACAAAGCGGAGTTTACACCAAAGACCATTCAAACAAAGGATGAACGGGCAAACCTGGTGTATGCCATTAAAATTCGCGTGCCCAATGATGGAAGCATCAAAATAGGCATGTATGGCGAAATAGATCTGTGATCATATGTCGGCAATAAGCATTCAAAATATTCATAAAACATTTGCCAAGGGAAGCGTTGTCGCCCTGGACAACATCCAATTGGAAATTGCAGAAGGCGAAGTATTCGGATTGATAGGTCCGGATGGAGCCGGCAAATCCACCCTGTTCCGCATACTTACCACCTTGATGCTCGCCGACAGCGGCAGTGCAACTGTGGATGGACTGGATGTGGTAAAAGATTTCAAAGAAGTGCGGAAACGCATCGGTTATATGCCCGGCAAATTCTCCTTATACCAAGACCTCACGGTAGAAGAAAATCTGGAATTTTTCGCCACTTTATTTTCTACAACTATACAGGCGAATTACAAACTGATAAAAGATATTTATGTGCAGCTGGAACCTTTCAAAACACGCAGAGCGGGAAAACTCAGCGGTGGGATGAAACAAAAATTGGCACTGTGCTGTGCGCTCATTCACAAACCGCGTGTTTTATTTTTAGATGAACCCACAACCGGTGTGGATCCGGTGTCCAGAAAAGAATTCTGGGAGATGCTGCGCCGCTTGAAGGCGCAAGGTATCACCATATTGGTTTCCACACCTTACATGGATGAGGCCGACCTCTGTGATCGCATTGCGCTGATACAACATGGTAAATTATTATCGATAGACACGCCCGGAGGGATCACGGCAAAATTCCCGGAGACACTTTTCGCAGTAAGATCGTCAAATATGTATACGCTGTTACATGACATTCGCGATTATACGCAAACACATTCTTGTTACGGATTTGGCGACAGCTTTCATGTAACCTTAAAAGACGGGAACGCAGCAGAATTAAAAATGCATCTCGAACAACGAGAACAAAAAAATATTGACATACAACAAATAGAGGCAGGTATTGAAGACTGCTTCATGGCATTGATGTAATGGAACATGTAATTGAAACAAACGGGTTGACTAAACGCTTCGGTGATTTCACTGCAGTGGACCATGTCACCTTTCAGGTAAAACCGGGTGAGATCTTCGGATTTCTCGGTGCGAACGGTGCGGGAAAGACCACAGCCATGAAAATGCTTATCGGTATTTCGAGACCTACGTCCGGGGAGGCACGCATTGCCGGCTTTGATATTTATAAAGAGACCGAATCCATCAAGAAGAATATCGGATACATGAGCCAGAAATTTTCCTTGTATGAAGATATTCCGGTGATAGAAAATATCCGCTTCTTTGGTGGTATTTATGGATTGGGTGCAAAAGAAGTGAAGGCAAAAGCGGAAGCACTCCTGGAAAAACTGGATATGGCACAGGAGTCAAAAACGCTGGTGAAAGAATTACCATTGGGCTGGAAGCAAAAATTGGCTTTCTCCATCGCCATCATCCACGACCCGCGTATTGTATTCCTCGATGAACCGACAGGTGGTGTTGATCCGATCACACGCAGAAAATTCTGGGAGATGATCTACGAAGCCGCCCATCATGGTGTTACGGTATTTGTTACCACACATTATATGGATGAAGCGGAATACTGCGATCGTATCACCATCATGGTGGACGGAAAAATAGAAGCGCTGGATTCACCTTCCGCACTCAAACAGCAATTCCAAACAGATAATATAGATTCCATTTTCACGCAACTTGCCCGCAAGGCAACCAGAACAGGCGATTAACATGCAACAGTTTCTCATATTCGTCAGAAAAGAATTTCACCACATCTTCCGCGACCGTAAATCGCTGCTGATCATTTTTGCATTGCCCATAGCACAGATCCTGATCTTCGGATTTGCATTGACCAACGAGATCAAGAATGCCAAGATAGCGGTGCTCGATCTGGCACAGGATGAAGAATCGCAAAAAGCCATTCAGGAACTGGATGCGAGCAGATACTTCTCTGTAGTGCAATATGCACCTTCTCAGCAGGCGATCTATGATGATCTCTTGGCCGACAAAATAAAATTGGGTGTCATCTTCCCCGAAAATTTCAAAGAAGATCTATTACATGGCAACGACGCACAAATTCAATTACTGGCAGATGCCACAGATCCCAATACTGCAACAACCATTGTAGTGTATGCCAACGCCATTTTGCGCGATTATCAGACCACCCTGAATGATGATTTTACGATGCCCATGCAAATAAAACCCGAGCTGCACATGTTGTACAATCCGCAGCTCAAAGGCGCATACACCTTTGTTCCGGGTGTGATGGCCATGATATTGATGTTGATCTCGGCCATGATGACATCCATCGCGATAGTGCGCGAAAAAGAATTGAATACCATGGAGGTGATACTCGCCTCTCCCCTGCGACCATTTGTATTGATCGTCAGCAAGGCCATACCATACATTGTAATTTCATTGGTGAACGTGAGCACGATCTTATTGATCAGCGTCACCCTGCTCGACCTGCCGATCCGCGGTGATATCTTTTTATTGTTCGGGGTGTGTTTTTTATTTATTACGACAGCTATTGCACTGGGACTGATGATCTCGAATATTACCGATTCGCAACAAACGGCCATGTTCATTTCTTTGATGGGACTGATGTTGCCCACTTTGATATTGAGTGGCTTTATGTTCCCCATTGAAAATATGCCCAAGCCCATGCAGATCTTGTCGAATATTGTTCCGACTAAATGGTTTTTTATTATCATCCGTGACATTATGATAAAAGGACTTGGGTTTAAAAGCATCTGGAAGGAGATCAGCATATTGGCGGGCATGACCATTTTCTTTTTAATGGTAAGCTGGAGAAATTTTAAAATGCGATTAGGATGAAAACACTACTGATCATATTGCGCAAAGAATTCCAGCAGATCAGGAGAAATTCTGCCATCATCCGCATTATTTTGATGATGCCCACGGTGCAGTTGCTCATCCTGCCGCTTGCTGCGAATTATGAAGTGAAGAATGTATATCTCGCCGTAGTGGATCACGATCATTCCACTTACAGCAATCGCTTTGTGCATGAACTGGAAGCGAGTAATTATTTCATCATCACAGATTATGCCGGCAGTTATTCCAATGCGATGCGTTCCATAGAAGAAGATAAAGCAGATATCATCATAGAAATTCCCGAAGGTTTTGAGCGCAACCTGATCCGAGAAGATGAGAGTTCTTTACTGATGGCGGTGAATGCGGTGAATGGCGCAAAGGGAAATATCGGAGCAGCTTACCTGGGAAATATCATCGCCAGTTTCAACAACGATATACGAACGGAGTGGGTGCAGTTCCCGCGCATGAATCCCGTTCCGATGATAGAGACCACTTCTACCAATCTGTTCAACCCGCATTTGCGCTATGCGTTATTTATGGTTCCGGGTATATTGGTCATCCTGCTGACCATGGTGGGCAGCTTTTTAACGGCGATCAATATCGTGCATGAAAAGGAAACGGGGACCATAGAACAGATCAACGTTTCGCCGATCAAAAAATATCAGTTCATATTGGGCAAGCTCATACCCTTCTGGCTGATGGGCTTTGTGGTACTCAGCATAGGCTTGCTCATTTCGCGCTTTGTATATGGCATCATTCCGGAGGGCAGTCTGGGCCTCATTTACATGTTTGCCGCAGTATACATGCTCGCCTTGTTAGGTGTGGGGCTGCTGATCAGCACCTACTCAGAATCGCAGCAGCAGGCCATGTTCATTTCCTTCTTCTTTATGATGGTGTTCATCCTTATGGGTGGACTATATACAAGTATCGATGGCATGCCGCACTGGGCGCAGGTGGTCACTTATTTCAACCCGGTGCGCTATTTTATTGAGGTGATGCGCATGGTCGTTATGAAGGGAAGCACTTTCCGGGACATCAGTAACCAGCTTGGCGTGATAGCCATCATGGCTGTGGTATTCAACACCTGGGCCATTCTCAACTACCGGAAAAGGATTTAGCAGCAGGGTGCGGGCACAAAAAAACCCTGACGCGCTGGTCAGGGTTCAAAATTTGTTATGTGTCAGGTCACGCCTCGGCTGTAGTTTCTGCCGGGAGGACATGCACTATGCTCTTGTCGTTGCGACCGCGGGTAAATTTCACGGTGCCGTCAATAAGGGCGAATATCGTATGGTCTCTGCCGAGTCCGACATTCTTACCGGGATGGTA
Organism: Chitinophagales bacterium; assembly: GCA_041392955.1. Taxonomy (GTDB): domain Bacteria; phylum Bacteroidota; class Bacteroidia; order Chitinophagales; family BACL12; genus UBA7236. Next base: position 45,020 of record JAWKLB010000004.1, read on the forward strand.
AGCTGTTCCGCGCTGGCGGATGATGATATTGCCGGCAATAACTTCCTGGCCACCCCAGATCTTAACGCCGAGGCGTTTACTGTGGCTTTCGCGACCGTTTTTGGAACTACCGACTCCTTTTTTATGTGCCATTACTGTATTATTTAACTGATCTTGTCGATTTTGATCTTGGTGAAGGACTGTCTGTGGCCGTTTTTCACGGTGTACCCCTTGCGGCGTTTCTTCTTGAAAACGATCACTTTATCTCCCTTCAGATGTGAAACGATAGTAGCCGAAACGCTGGATTTGTCTACTGTAGGGCTACCCACCAGCACTTTGCCATCCGTGTCCTTAAGCAGCACTTCGCTGAACTCCAGTTTATCGCCTTCGTTGCCTTGCTGGCGGTGGACAAAGATCTCTTGGTTTTCCTCCACCTTGAACTGTTGGCCGGCTATGTTTACTATCGCGTACATGATTTTCGAAAATGAAGATGCAAAGGTAACTATTTGGCGGATAATTAACAAAGGGGTTGGAAAAAATTAATACAGAGGGTTAACGAGGCCACAAAGGCACTAGGACTCGAAGAAACCACAAGGAAAAAGTTATGTACCGAAGGTGGGACTCGAACCTGCCTGACTGCGTCAGCAGGCAGGCCCACACGCCTATGAGCCCTTAGTTATTTTTTCTTCCATTTTTTTGAGGAATCTTTTGCCTGCAGCACTTTTGAAATACTTTTCCCGAATTCTTGCTTGGGGCCTATCATTACAGTTTTCACTATATAAAAGAAAAAATGGCCTATAGGGCTTGGTGGTCCGTTCATAACCACCGTTGTGCCTTTCAAGACGAGCATTCAGATTAGAAGTCAATCCAACATAAATGTAATTCCTGCTTAAACTTGAAATTGCATACACCACAAATCCCATCTCGATCAATCAGAAGTAAATGTACCGAAGGTGGGACTCGAACCCACACGCTTGTTGAGAGCACCGGATTTTGAGTCCGGCGTGTCTACCAATTCCACCACTTCGGCGCAGAAAGGAAGCGCAAAAGTAACAGTCTATCCTCCAAGGAGCAAGCCCCACTTAAAATAAACTTTCAACCCTTCTGACACCTTATGACTCCTTGTGACCCCTTGGCGCCTTTGAGCCCTGGTGGCCTCGTACTACTTATTTCTGACGACATACAAATAAAAAAACGCGCCCGTTGCCGGACGCGCTGTAAACCGCTAAGTATTGAATAATTATTTGATATAGTCGTTCTCTGAACCGGGTGCGTGCTCATCCATTTTATGCCTGTACAAGCGGAAGGTGTAGGTCAGAAATACCGTATAATCGGCAAAAGCTGCATCCCCATGTTTATACACATCATTGGAAGGATCTGCATCGGTGGCAAGCAAATCCGTCCAGTTCTCATCTGCCACACTTCTGGTCCTGTTCCGGTAAACGGCTATCGGCACATTCAAAGTGAACTGGTGCGGCCCGTTCTGGTAGGTCAGACCCGGATCCACATTTATGATATATCCCGGACGGCGGAAACCATCGGTCTCACCGATCAGATCATGCACCGGAATTCCCTCATAGCGCACACCTGCACTGATACCCAATCCTTTCACGAAGGAAGGGAAGTATGATATTCCACCGCGCACCAAAAATTGATCCGGCACGGACATATGTTGCTCGAAAGGATTGCTGCGATAGGTAGCTGCATCAGTCGTATCCTTCGGATTGAATAAATAGAATAAGGTATAATATCCATACAAGGTATTGCTCACAAATTCCATGAAACCCTGCGATTCTACACTGAAACCAAACCCGCCATCACCCAATTGAATGGATTGATCCACTTCGCGGTACACATCCGTGTAATCTTCACCTTTATATTGGAAGGTGTCCATCGCATTATATTTTCCGGTAGGCAATTTTATACCCAATCCGAGTGAGAAATTACCTTTATCATGTTCGTAGGTGTCGAGCATCCATCTGTTCAACGTAAAACGAACATCTCCCAACCCGAAGGATCCGGTTTCTATCCTCACTTTCGTAGAGTCTGTATTACTTGCTAATTGCGATCGCGTATTATCTATGATCGGAACATCTGCTGAGATATTCCATTGCTTATTCAAACCATACGTATACACCAGATCGAATGCATGTACATGATTGATCACATTGGTCTCTTCCTCCACGCGTTCGAATTGCTCCACATCGCCAACGAAATGTTTGTATGATTTGAAATAGCGATAATTCAAACTGAAGTCCATATCGCCCTTATCTAATAGTGCAGATCCCTGAACAGCCATGTTCCCGGCCACTGAACGGATCCCTACGCAACCCTGTCCGAATAACGGGCTGCCGGAAATTGCACATACTATGGTACATACAATAATAGTGTGGTAAAATCTTTTCATTTGCCTGCTTTTAGCCCGACAAATGTAGACTTAGCATTTACCGATACAGTTAATGTAGTTCAAAACTTTGTTAATGCAATGTAAATATGTTCAGGCGAACTTTTCCATCTGGCCGCGAATGCGTTGAAGATATTTGCGTTTGTAGTAGAATTCCTTGATGGCAGTGAGATCTTCTTCCGATGCATGCATAATATCGACCTCTTGGAGAAAAGGTATCATTGCCTCTGTGATGTCTGTTTCTGCTTTGCGCAGCTGTTCTTCTACCTCTTCTTTTTTTTCGGGATCGAAGGCCAGTTCTTCCACCATCATATGGAGGTCCATCATTTCCATGAGGAAAACTTGCGGCAGACTGTATTTCTCCTCTTCCACCAGATGACCTGTTTCCTTTAAGATATATTGCAGTCGCTTATCCGGATCGCGCAGCGTATGGTATGCCTTGTTATTCAGCGTAGAAAGTGCGAGTATCTCGGCTTGCTTTTCAGGAGATGCATGTGTGTAAAAATCGGGATGGTATTGTTTGCTCAACTGCAGATACTTCTGCTTGATCATATCCACATCGGGCATGCATTGCACCGGTATCCCAAACCATTCAAAATATTTCATTTACCTGCGTTGGCCTGCAGACTATTTTCAATTCTGCCGGTTAAAAAATTCGCGATCAGGGGAAAATTCAAACCTATGATATCATCGATATCTGTTTCACCGCTGGAAAATTTTACGGTAACAGCTTCTCCTGCCAGCTGATTTCCTTCTGCATCATATAAAGAATAATGTACGATCACTTTGCGTTCAAAATAATTGGCGGTGCGGTCCAGACAATGGTTGTAATTCGTCACCAATTCGAACTGATTAATGAACAGAAACATGTCTGTTCCATATGCAGCTTTCAGGTTTGCAAATATCTCCGGATGTGTAACCACGGCATTCAGATACCTGGTATTCTCCGATGTCACCACATCATCTTCTTCTTCAGCTTCGTCTTCCTTTTTGAATAATTTGTTTTTCTTATCCTTTTCCATATCCGGTGCAGCACCACCATTGCCGAACAGATCCGGTTCGTTGATGGCATGATCTGCATCCGCATCTTTAGCACCCGGAGTCAGGGGTTTTTGCATCTCATAATGTATGGACGAATAGATCATGAACAGATCGCGATCGGATTGCACAGTTGTATCTGTCAGAATATTATATGCATCATATGCAGAAACCACACGCGCGCTCACATTATAACTCAAACCGTAGCGGAACATATTGGAAATAGCGGCAGCATCCCTGTCGTTCGCCATCGCCAATTCCTGATCAGCGTCAGAAAAATAATTGTAGTTGTTGAAAGGGATGATCATCACCCGGTGTTTTCCGGGTTCATCCTGTATCAGCGCGCCGCTGTTCTCTGTTTGTGCAGAGAGCGTGGTAATAAAAACACAAAGGAACAACAGGCTGCCTGTGGTCTTATGTATCATTTAAAAATGAGTTTGAGAATGTCATTACCAAAAGCGAACAACATCAATCCCATCAACAACACCATGCCCACCACTTGTGCTCTTTCCATGAACTTATCACTCAATTTTCTGCGCGTAACACTTTCTATTCCGATGAACAGGATATGCCCGCCATCCAATGCCGGTATCGGCAATAAATTCATAAATGCAAGCACCATACTCAACAATGCGGTCATGATCCAGAAAGACGCCCAATCCCATTTTCGCTGAACAATTTTGCAATACCTATAGGACTGCTGATAGAATCGCGTGCAGGAATGTCGCCGCGTATGATGCGCCACACACTTACCGCCTGGAAATAAAATACTTCAAAGGCATCTCTGGTGCCATAGGATAATGATTTACCAAAGGTATAGGGAAGGGTATCATATGCGTACAGCTTTACATTCATTTCAAATCCCAACTGACCGTTCTTGTTCACATGGGCAGATAATGTATCCACTCCCGAAGTTCTTTTCACGCCGATGCGCACATCTGTATCTTTGCTGTTGCGGAACAAATCCATCATCTGAGAAACACAGATCAGATCTGCACCATTGATGGACACAATTGTATCGCCTTTCATCATGCCGGCATCTTTCGCATTATGCACCGTATCTGATAATGCATTTACGATCACTATACTTTTCACATCAATGAGACTCTGCCCGCGCATTTTATCGCGAAAGGCACTGTCGGGTACATTGATCGTTTGCATGCTCCCATTGCGGTCGACAACCACATCGGAACCAAAGTATAAGCGGGCAGATTCAAAATCTTCATAGCGCTCAAAAGACTTTCCGTTGATGCTCACCAGTTTATCGCCGGTTTGAAATCCGTATTTCATGCCGGCTTCGGTCGCATATATTCCACCGTCATTATTTACCGACGACACCGGTAAATAATCACCTGTAAACCGATGCAATATGATGATATATAAAATAACGCCCAGGATCACATTCATCACGATCCCGGCTATCATGACAATGAATTTTTGCCAGTTGGGTTTGGCGCGCAATTCCCAGGGTTGGGGTTCGCTTTTCATCTGCTCTTTGTCGAGGCTCTCATCTATCATCCCGGCTATCTTCACATAACCACCCAAAGGCAGCCATCCGATTCCGTATTCGGTGTCACCTCTTTTGAAAGACCATATCTTCTTACCCCAAGCATCAAAAAAGATGTAAAATTTCTCCACTTTGACGCCAAACATCCTCGCGGCAAGAAAATGCCCCAGTTCGTGAATGAACACCAATATCGTAAGCGCAAGGATCAACTGCGCCGCTTGTATCAACGGACTCATATATGTTGCGAAATTCGGTAATTAAATAGTCTGGATATATGTAAACGGGGAAACTTTGTCAACACGGTGTCCAATCTTTTAGTTCATCGGCTATACTGCGGTCGTTCGCCAGGCGTGCCACCTTGTTCTGTCCGCCCAGTTTGCCTTTAGAACGCATGTACTCCCTGAATCCGTCTTTTCGGACGCAGGTTATTTTGAGTGGCCGCAGTATATTACCGGAGACGAGATCGCGGTAGTACATATTTTTCTCCTGCAGATATTTGTCCACTTCCAGGGCCAGCAGCTCAAGTTGCTCGGGCCTTTTGCCAAATTCAATGAACCATTCGTGGTAGGGCAATCCGCCCTCGGGAGGGTTCACCTGCGGGGCGACGGTGAATTCGATCACATCTGCCGAAATATGCTCCAACGCTTTGTTGAGGGCATATTCCACCTCCTCGCCGATCACATGTTCACCAAATGCAGAAATAAAATGTTTGATGCGCCCGGTCACGATGATGCGATAGGGATCTTTGCTGACGAATTTCACAGTATCGCCAATATGATATCCCCACAGCCCCGCATTATTATTTATCACGATGGCATAGTTCGTATCGAGTTCCACATCGCGCAGCGACAATCTGGGCGGATCCGCATCATGCACATGTTGCAGAGGAATGAATTCAAAATAAATACCGCTGTTGACATTGAGCAATAATCCGGGTGCATGCTGACTATCCTGATATGCAATGAATCCCTCGCTGGCGGGATATGTTTCGATGGAATCGATACGCTTACCAACGATCTCCTCTATTTTGTTCCGGTACGGTTCATAGTTCACACCACCATATACGAACAAAGAAAAATCCGGAAAAATATCTTTGATATGTTGCTTGCCGGTGTACTCCAGCAATTTTTCATAATACATGAGCACCCAGGGCGGGATACCGGAAATGAGCGACATATTTTTATTCGCGGTTTCGCGCACTATGGCCTCCACTTTTTCTTCCCAGTCCTCTATACAATTTACTTCATAAGATGGCATTCTGTTGCGCATGAGATAATTCGGCACAAAATGATAAACGATACCCGAAAGTCTTCCTGTTTGGATACCATTTGTATCGGTAAGCACCGGTGATCCCTGCAGGAAGATCATCTTGCCATTGACAAATGCTGTTTTTTTCGTTTCATGGATATACAACAGCAATGCGTTGCGTGCAGATTGAATATGGTTGGGTATAGAATCTTTAGTGAGCGGAATATATTTTGTGCCACTGGTGGTTCCGGATGTTTTAGCAAAGTAGAGTGGTTTCCCCGGCCATAAAATATCCGGCTCACCTGATTTGACCCTATCGACATAGGGGCGCAAACCCTCATAGTCGCGCAGTGGAACCTGCCGGGAAAAATCTGCAAAATTGCGTATGGAAGAAAATCCGTGGTCCATACCGAAGGCAGTTTCTTTTGCCTTATGTATCAGCATATCGAACACGCGCTGTTGCGCCGCATGCGGATCAGATACGGAAGCCTTTACCTGTGCAGCAACACGGGCAGCAAATGGCCTGGCCAACATGGATTTTATTCCCACGCGGCAAAGATAACGGGAGTAGTTGAGATACTGCCTGCTACAATTCTTCTACATCCCAATTTTCGCGGTGCTTTTCAAAATTCGCATCCATGCTCCAGGGACCGGAGCCATACACAAAAAAGAATGCGAGCAACACCAAAACGATAATGGAAAGTAAGAACTCGGGATCCGGTGTGAGCAAGCCGTGTTTTGCATGCACAAAAATGATGGCGCCTAGCAAAACAGGAATTTGCGCAAGCACTGCGATCCGTGTGACCAGTCCGAGTATGATCAGTATACCACCGATCAGGTGCGCAAAGGCCACATAATGTATCACCACATAATTGTACAGATGGAATTTATTATCCAGCAACAACTGATTGAGTGCATCTGTATTGCTGATATAATAATATCCCTTCCATACAAGGATAAGGCCTAAAGCGATACGCATGATATCCAGCCATTTGGGATGATGTGTGTCGCCATAGGTTTGCAATTTCTTAACGAGTTGCATAAACCCTCCTCTTTAGGCTCATAAGTTAACCCTATTTTTTGCTTTCGACAAGGATTTTCGCACGCTTGTGCAAAACAATTGTAAAAGCTGCATCCTGACAATTGTACTTTCGTGCTTTCGTGGAGGATGTTCAGACCATATTTTACCATTCACCAATAGGCACCTTGCAGATACAGGGTGATGCCGAAGCCATTTATTCCGTGCTTTTCGACCCAGCCGAAAAAGAAGTTGAAAGCGCCGGTGCCGCAGGTGAAGTGCTGCGTTGCCGTGAGCAGCTCGATGCATATTTTCATGGCAGTCTGCGCAGCTTCGACCTGAACCTGCAGCCACAGGGTACTTTTTTTCAGGCGGGGGTATGGGAAAAACTCCATCGCATTCCCTTTGGTGAAACCACAACATATCTGGAACTGAGCAAATGGACCGGCGATGTGCGCAATGTGCGGGCAGTAGGTTCGGCGAACGGCAAGAATCCCATTGCCATCATCATCCCCTGCCACCGTGTGATCGGTTCGGACAATAAACTGGTGGGTTACGCAGGCGGGATTTGGAGGAAGAAATGGCTGCTGGAACACGAGGCCAGGTTCGGACACGGAGTGCAGACCCTCTTTTGACCGGAAACTGACCGGCAAAGGGATGGAGGTCCTTGGATTTCTTATTTATTCACTTATATTTATACCCTCTTACCCTTTTCCGCCTGGGGGTAAGTGTAAAAAATGTAAACATGAAGCGACTTTTTACCATTGTTTTCATTCTCACTGCTATTTCCGCGCATGCACAAAGCGTAACGGGAAACCACACAAAACACCCTGCATTGATGAAAGGAAGGTTAGATACCGACCAATCCCTGACCATCAGTCCGAATCCGCTTCCCAAAGGCGACGCCATTCTCACCGTGCACTCTGAAAATATTGAAGTTTATGGCTTCCGGGTGTTAACAACACTCGGCGAGATCGTAGAGCTGGAAAATCTCAGCGGAAAACCTAATGGTTCCATCATTGACCTGCATGGAGCGGTAGATTGCGGTCAATATATCATCATCTTCGAGACCGATTCTGGTAATATTACCCGGCGTTTCATGGTCCTCTGAGCTTAGCTGTTGATAACAAGCAGGCACGATCATTGTCCTTTTCGGGCATACCATGTATTTTTCGTATATGATGGAACGGAAGATCAGCATTTTCATGCTCCTTACGGTGTTGCTGGCGGGGTTCGAACTCCCTGTACATGCGCAGTCTGCAGGCACGGAAGTGGGAATAGCCAGTTACTATCACAACAAGTTTGTGGGCCGTAAAACCGCAAGTGGTGAAATATTCGTTCAGGATAGGCTCACCGCGGCACATAAGACCCTGCCCCTCGGAACCTGGGTGCGGGTCACCAACCTGTCCAATGATTCAGTGGTCATTGTCAAGATCAACGACCGCATGCCCAAATGGAACAAGCGATCCATTGACCTCACCTATCTGGCCGCCACCAAGCTGGGATATATTTACCAGGGCCTGGCCAAAGTGCGGATAGAGGTCGTTCCGGCCCCTGAGGAGGCAGCTCCGAGGCCCGATGACCTGCCGGTAGATGCCCTGGCATTTGTGAAATACGACAGGTTACCGGGCACACATCGGCAAATGGACCCTGCTTCCATGCGGGACCTCACGGCTGAAGAGTTGATTCTTTGTGCACCCCCGGTATATTCAGGCAAAAAAAAGAAAAAGTGATCAGCGGAGTTTTTTCTCCATAGGGAAGTGTGGAATGGTCACCTCCTCGAACATCTCCCCGGTAATGCGGTAGTGCATTTTTATGTAGAAGGGCACCGCTTCGGCGCGGGCGTGGCAATACATGATGGAAAATCCTTTTTCCTCTGCCCATGATTCGGCATAAGCCACCAGCATGGCACCCAATCCCCTGCCCTGTTCTGAAGGAAGAACGGCCACCTGTTTCATCTTGATGCGACCGTCGGCTTCCGGCACCAGCATAAGGCATGCAGCTAACAGGTTGTGTATATATAAGCCGATGTGGATGTGATCTTTCTCTGCAGCTAATTGCTCAGGTGTAAATTGTAAACCGAGCGGTTTGCGCAACACTTCCGTGCGCAGGGTAACAATATCCTGATACGCCTCCGTACTATAGGCCACTTCTTTGCAGCGGATGTTTTCCATGTCCCTAAATTAAAGAGATAAAAACAAAAACAGGGTGCGCCGTATATGCAAAAAAATGGCCGTTGCGGCGTGGCGGCGTGGCGGGTCGTTTATCTGTTTATTTCATTTGTATCGTCTGTTACCCGGCTTTGGGTTCTTTCGCATATCTATGCTACGACGTTGCGCCGGTTCCCGGCTGATTGGGATATACTTTTTTCATGTGACTTCGTACGTGTTTCCGGATCAAAGAAAACCCCGTAGGGGTGAAATTATTGTAACAGATAACTACCATGTATACTTACGTCCGAACCCCGTAGGGGTGACATTATAATTACCTAAAAAACGATGGAGAAGAAATCGCAGGGTCTTGCCTTATCTGTTGGTTGTATTTGGGCAAGGACCATGCTCCACCAGGTCAGCTACAATAAATAATCCGTGCAATTCAGCGTCATCTGTGCACCGTTTCCCGGTTGATTGGGATATCCTTTCTGCAGGCATAAAAAAAAGAGGCTGCCGCAAGGACAACCTCTTTCATTTTATCTGAAGCTATTTTTATTTCACTTCTTCGAACTCTACATCGTCGGTTTTGCCACCGTTATCCGTATTGTCCGTTTCTGCATTTCCGGTATCACCTGCGTCGGGTCCGGGTTGCGCATTTTGTTGCGCGGCATATATTTCCTGACTTGCCGCATTCCACGCGTTGGTCAGTTCTGTTGTTGCCGCTTCACATGCATCTGCATCTTGTGCTCCATGTGCTGTGCGCAATTTTGCCAGTGCATCTTCTATCGGTTTTTTAGCCCCTTCGCTGAGTTTATCTCCGAATTCGCTCAATTGTTTTTCCGTTTCGAAGATCATGGCATCTGCACGATTGAGTTTTTCCACTTTCTCTTTTGCGAGTTTGTCGGTTTCCTCATTCGCTTTTGCCTCATCGCGCATGCGCTTGATCTCATCATCACTCAATCCGGTAGACGCTTCAATGCGGATACTTTGCTCTCGTCCTGTTCCCTTATCTTTTGCCGTTACATGTAAGATACCGTTGGCATCGATGTCGAAGATCACTTCGATCTGCGGCACACCGCGTCTTGCCGGCGGGATACCATCGAGAATAAATTTACCGATGGTCCTGTTGTCCTTTGCCATGGAGCGCTCACCTTGTAAAATATGTATCTCTACCTGGCTTTGGTTATCAGCAGCTGTGGAGAAAACTTCACTTTTCTTGGTCGGGATCGTTGTATTCGATTCGATGAGTTTGGTGAACACACCACCGAATGTTTCGATACCCAATGAAAGCGGTGTTACGTCGAGCAACAACACATCTTTCACTTCACCGGTAAGTACTCCGCCCTGAATAGCTGCACCAACGGCAACCACCTCATCGGGGTTTACGCTGCGGTTCGGTTTTTTGCCGAAGAATTGTTCTACCACTTCCTGAATTTTCGGGATGCGTGTAGAACCACCCACCAATATCACTTCATCAATATCATTTTTTGAATACCCTGCATCTTTCAATGCATCGGCACAAGGTTTCAAGGTGCGCTGAACGAGATCATCACTCAATTGTTCGAATTTCGCGCGGCTCAATTTTTTCACCAAGTGTTTCGGCACACCATCGATAGCCGTGATATAAGGCAGGTTGATCTCTGTTTCAGAACCTGAAGAGAGTTCCACCTTTGCTTTTTCTGCTGCTTCTTTCAAACGCTGCAATGCCATCGGATCTTTGCGCAGATCAATAGTGGGTTCATCTTTTTTGAACTCATCTGCCAGCCAATCCATGATCTTCTTATCGAAATCGTCACCACCCAGGTGTGTATCACCATTGGTAGATTTCACTTCGAACACACCATCACCCAATTCGAGGATGGAGATATCGAAAGTACCACCACCGAGGTCGAACACAGCGATCTTCATATCCTTATGGCGCTTGTCCATGCCATACGCCAAAGCTGCAGCCGTAGGTTCGTTGATGATGCGTTTAACTTTCAACCCGGCGATCTCACCGGCTTCTTTTGTTGCCTGGCGTTGCGAGTCATTAAAATATGCCGGAACGGTGATCACCGCTTCGCTCACTTCGGTACCGAGATAATCTTCGGCCACTTTTTTCATTTTCTGCAGGATCATGGCAGAAATTTCCTGCGGTGTATATAAACGGTCGCCGATCTGCACGCGTGCAGTGTCATTATCGCCGCGCACAAGCTGATAGCTCACCATATGCAATTCCTCCGGCACTTCGCTGTAGCGATGTCCCATGAATCGTTTGATACTCATGATGGTCTTGCCGGGGTTGGTGATGGCCTGCCTTTTTGCAGAATCACCGATCTTGCGCTCTCCGTTGTCTAAAAATGCTACGATGGAAGGGGTTGTCCTTCTGCCTTCATCATTTGGGATCACGACAGGCTCGTTACCTTCCATTACGGCAACGCAACTGTTGGTGGTACCCAGGTCTATTCCTATGATCTTTCCCATTTCTATGTTTAGTTTTTGTGTTTACGAATGATAACGCCCAATAAGGACAATGATTATACCATGGGGAAATAACTGACACTGTGTCAGATTTTTACGCAAGCCTTGGTTGAAAATGGCGGAAAAACCCGTCAAAGGCGCTTAAACACGCAAATTGCTTAAGTCCTATCCGGATATGGTCATTGGCAGAAAGGGAAGCCGAAGGTGCCCCCGTCCGGAGCGAAATTGAGCCCGGAAGTAACAGCAGAACAGGCGATAGAATCCCTGGTCTGGATAGCAAAGGGATACACTTTGCCTACTTTGTGGTAACGGGAAGAAAGAATACCGAGTCCCCCGTTGATATTGGTATACACATCAGAGACCTGCCCTTCGGTGATGCCCAGGGTAGCATTGTTGTATTGGAAATAGGTATACAATTCATTGCCGCCCGCATCGATGATGAATTGCGCAGAGTCGGCAATGCGGATAAAATTAAAATCGGCCACAGGTTCAAATGCATCGGCTATCCAATTATAGAAGGATGCCCCATCTACCTGAAATTGAATGGTGAGATTTCCCTGAGTGGATTCCGTAGTATAATTTGTTTCTATCACCCAATCTTTATAGCCTGAAAAAGTATAGTGTATACTATCGCCTTCCGGACTATAAATACCTTCGCGATAATGAAAGCGCATGATGAGATCATAGATGCGTGCATCCTGTGCAGATTTCCACAACAGAGAATATTTATTCTGTGGGGAAAGGGAAATGGACTGCGGGAATAAACTCGCATCATCGGGTCTGGTGATGGCAAATGCGTCAACGATATCTATTTGCGCCGATATCTCTTTACCCGTATTTGCATTCAGGGCATACAAAAAATATTGATGGGTATAATCCAATTCTGCAATAAGCCGGTATAAGATATTGGGAATATTCGCAAAGGTTCCGCCCGCTTTCGGGATACCCAGTGTATCGCCATCTACCCGTTCTAAATTCCAGGATTGTACAACTACGCCATTGTTCAATTCATCTAAACGAACGCTGAGTTCATCTCCATAATAAATGGAATCGGGGTTTGCTGCCAGGGTAAGTGCATCGATATTATCGCTCAGAAATGCGCGGTTGATGCGGATATATTGTGTATCTGTACTGGCATCCAATAAACCATATACAACAGGAGTCTCTTTAAAATCTGCATTGAGATCAAAATCTGTTGAACAACCGGTCCAAAAAACTGCAATGACCGCTGCAAATGCGAGTACGCCCCATTTCATAGGGCGCAAAGTTAGGTCTTTTTCACCGGAAGACATCTCTATCCCGTAAAATTGCGGTCATATTACATTTTTACAGGCTACAACCGGGATAACCGGGATTGGTCTGTGAAGAATAAAAGCGCAGGTTGCCCGTGATGGATCCACAGGCAATGGAATCAATGGTTTCATCATATAAGAGCACATGATGTACCGGCATGGCAAGCCGTGAAGCGAATAAACCCATACCGCCTTCCACATTGGTGTATTCCGGAGAGATATAATTTTCATTGATACCCAGATTTGCCAATGTATTCAGATACATGCTGTATATCTCCTCGCTGCCGATATACCAGGTGAAGTCGAGATAGGCAAAACGGCGGGAAACATTGGGATCCGGATCTATGCTTCCGGCAAGGAAGGTAAAAAAGTTGTTTCGGTTCAAACTGTACGTGATAAATCCGATGCCATCACTGTTTTCACTTATTTTATTTGCGAATATCTGCCAGTCGGCGTGCTTCAAAACCGAATCACCACTTGCCAATTCCTTTTCATAATAAAAGAAATGCATCCACAATTCATACATCCTGCCATTATCCGCTTCATTGATATAATAGGTGATCTTGGTAGTGTCGGTAAAATCGAGATAAACATCGGGTTTTGTCGGATAATATGCCTGTGCACCATACACCAATTGTGTGGTGGAACGAATAGTATCGCCATCGGCCTCATGTATGATCTGCAGCGTGTAGGTAGCAGAAGAATCCAATTGCGCAATGAGGCGGTATAAAATATTCGGGGCAGATGCAAAGATGCCATTGGCTTTGGGTATTCCCAACGTGTCGCCGTTCACTCTTTCCGCCGGCAATGTGCGCTGCAGCAAACCCGACTTCCATTCTTCTATACTTACCTGGAGATCGCTGTCGCTGTAATATAATTGTGCGGGGTCCTGTGATAATACGAGGGCGTTGATCTGATCATTGAGAAAGCTCTTTTCGATGCGCAAATAGTTCGTATCCTTGGCATGGTCGAGCAACCCATATACAAGTACTTTCTCCTGATATTCACCGTTTATCTCTACGGCATTATCGCAGCTTGCGAAAGGAGATATGGCCAGGACATATAAAAAGGACAGATAATAAAGTCGCATGCTCTATAAAGGTATCGTTTTCCGACATTGCTTTTTCAGCTCCCTGTAAATCCGACAATAAAATGAAGAAATGCGCCGGCATAGGTAAAAAAGAACGCCCTGATATACAGGGCGTTCTTCTATTCGAAAACAATTTATTTCATGTGCATATATCTGTCGTTCCCTTCATCCATGGTCATCATCATATGATGTGAATAGGATTTTTCCGGGTCGGGTCTGAACAGGAAAGGATGCAGGTCGAGCACCTCAAATTGATCATTCCCTTCTGTTATGCGAATAAAGGTATTCAGTGCCACACCGGTAATGGTTTGTGTAGTTCCTGAAGCAGGCCATTGAATTTCTATTTTCTTGATCTCGGTGGCTTTGCCCAAACCCATTTCGAGACGCAGGGTATTCGCGCCGAAGCTGGAGCCCGATGTTACCCAGTCATAGATATCTCTTTCTTTTCCATTTTCCATCACCGTCACCTTAACGCGGGCACCACGTGCTATTTTATTGGTGGTTGTTCCAACGAGGTCGATAGCAACGAAATTATTCCCGAAGGATGCCGGATTCTCGAACAGGCAATCGTAGAAACCGGAAGCTTCGTAGGCGCCTCCCATTTGCACGAAGAGTTCGGGGTAGCCGTCGTTGTTGAGATCACCAAAGGATATCTCATGGCCTTTTTGCAGCACACCAACGCCGGCAGCTGTGGTCACATCCTGATATCCTTTTCCTTCGGCATTGCGGAACATCCTGTTGGGTGTGAGGCTGCGCATATCGGGCTTGCCGGTTCCCACATAAAAGTCCTGCCAGCCATCCAGGTCGAAATCGCCGTAAGAACAACCCATCACCAGGAAAGTGCGGTTCAATCCGAGGTCATTTGCGCGGTCGGTAAATGTGCCGTCGTGGTTATTGATATATAAGGCGGTATGATCGCTTTTTCTCGGTTTGTTCATGTACTCTGCAGGTATGTCATTATCGGAAGCACTGGCGCTGTAACTGAAGTTGATGATATCCAGCCAACCGTCATTATTATAATCGTAGAACCAACAGGGGAAACTTTGTTTCGGTCCGGTAACACCTGCTTCTTTCGTCACATCGGTGAATTTCAACTGCATACTTCCCTTTTTCGTGTCGTTGCGGAAAAGGAAATTCTTAAATCCATTCGCTGAAACATAAATATCGGCGTCGCCATCATTATCATAATCGCCGGAGGTAACACCTTTCACGAAGGTATTGATATTCACCCCTGCTTCTTTTGCAACGTTCTTGAATTTTCCATGATCGTTCAGGAATAATTCGCAGTCGTTCACTTTATCGCCTTTGCGCGATGCTTCGCAACCGATATACAGATCCAGCCATCCATCATTATTGAAATCGGCCCATGTTGAAGCCTGTGTAGGATGAACCGACCACAATCCTATTTCATAGGTAACATCTGTGAAGGTGCTGTCGCCGTTATTGCGCAGCATGGAACTTGGAACAATACCATATTGGCTGTACCAGGCACCGCGGGAGATCCACACGTCGAGCAGGCCGTCATTATTATAATCGGTTTGCTGAATGTATAAACCGCCGGGATAATTTTTCAGTCCTGCTTTTTCCGTTATATCCTCAAACGTGCCATCACCCCTGTTCAGGAGGAAATAACATTGTTCTTTCAAACCCCATCCGCAGGTAAAGATATCTGCCAGGCCATCGCGGTTGAAATCATCGAGGATGATACCACCGCACATATTCGGGTAATCTACGCCGAGGTCGATTGCTACGTTTTTGAAACGCGGAACTTCATATTCCGACTTAAAAGAAGATGGAGGTATAAGCCATTGTTGCGGCACCTGGTCAGGAAAACCACCTACCTGCATATAGGCGATATTCATCAGCCACATAGCATTGAGATTTTCCTTCTGATATTGCAGGCATTTCGTGAATGCCTCTATTGCTTTATTCGGTCCTTCTTTCATCTGACTTTGTGCAGCAACGGAAAGCGGCCAGATACAGGATTCCGGATTATGCATACCGATACAATTCTCCACCTCGCCAAAGCGCAGATACACAAGTCCTTTAGTGAAATACCAATTGCCCAGATCTTTGTTTTTTACTTCTTTGAATTGCGGTGAACTTTCAAATTCATTGATGCGCAGAATAGCATCGTTCACACGGCCGCAATTGATCAATTGATTACATACGTCGAAATACCATTGGAATTTTTCTTCGGGATCTTGCGGAATAGGCTTTTTAAGCAGATCTTCTACGATAGCTGTATTCATAAAGCGCAGTCCCGGTTTATTCACAAGATCATACACCTGGTTCAGATAATCGATCATCGCCTGGTTTCCGGATTTGGTGGGGTCCCATGCTATAGGGCGCACTTTCGCAGATTGCTGTGCAGCTACGCGTTTATGCGATCCTTTATGCATATATTTCTTGATCTTTCCACGCATGAAATAGGCACCTGCCACTCCAACCAGAAAGAGGATGCCAATTACGATTAGAATACGTTTAGTCTTTTTACTCATCGGGTAATGATTTACCCCGCAAAGTTCAGGAACTTTACTCTTTTATGTTAGACATAATCTAAACAGAACCGACTTACAATTTAAATGTTTTGTTAACATATCACATATCGTGTCCCATCATTTCCATGGCGGCACTGTGACCTCCCTCCCGCACGAGCGTAAACTTTTGCCTTGTTTCCACGATAAATCCTGCTGTCCCTTCCGTGCAAACAATAAAAGTATCCATGGGCACTTGTGTCAGTATCTGTTTGGCATTACTTGCAGGCCAGGTAATTTCTATTTGCTTTATGGAGGCAGCCCGGCCGAGTCCCATTTCCAATTGCAAACTATTCGCGCCGAAACTTCCGCCATTGCAGAGCACATGATAAAAAGTAGTCTCTGCTCCAGTGCCATCCACCACTGTCACTGCAACTTTAGCGCCTATGGCACTGCGGTTGGAAGTTGTCCCATTGAGTTTGAGTGTTACCCAATGATTTGCATTACCCGGATTTTCATAAAATGCAGATGGATATGCGTCACCTTCATAACCACCACCCATATCTTCATAAATATCCTGATCACCATCATTGTCCATATCACCAAATCCGATACCATGTCCTTTCTGCAGATTTCCGAATCCACCTGCTTCTGTTACATCGATAAATCCATTCCCCTTATCGTTGTATAACATTCTGTTCGGCACCAGTGATGTATAATTCGGTGTACCCGTACCGACATACAGATCGAGATAACCATCATTATCCAGATCGCCGTAATTAAATGCCATCGCTGCCATGGGCACCCGGAAATGCAATTCTTTAGATACATCCGTAAAGGTCCCGTTGCCGTTATTTTTATATAAGATCGAATATTCGCCTTTCACCGGTTTATCGAAATAATATGCTGCATTGTCGTAGTCACTTTTATCCGCATCGTAGGTTAGTATTGCCAGATCCTGCCAGCCGTCATTATTGTAATCGAAAAATGCAAGGGGAAAACTTTTAATCGGGCCTTCTATGCCTGCTTCTTTCGTCACATCGCGGAATAATAATGTGCCCTTGTTCTTTCCCGTTTCATTATGCAACAGATAATTGCGCGTTCCCTGCGAACTGATGGAAATATCCATCCAGCCGTCATTATCATAATCACCTGCAACGGCACCTTTTGGGAAACACAGCAGATCCACGCCTGCCGTCTTTGCTTCATTTACGAATGTCCCATTGGCCTGATGGATAAATAATTCGCAAAAATATTTTTCGGTGCCTTTTCTGCTTTCATTGCCAAAAAAGATGTCGAGTAATCCGTCGTTATTGAAATCGGCGAATACAGCTGCCTGCGTCGGAGCCATATGTTCCATCAAACCGGATGCATAGGTAACATCCGTGAAGGTTCCGTCGCCATTATTATGCAACAGGGAACAGGGCAATTTGCCATAGTCATTCCACCATGCACCCCGTGGAATTAAAATATCTGTATAACCGTCATTATCGTAATCGGCGGTCTTCATATCGAGTCCGCCGGTGATGCCTTGTATACCCGCTGAATCGGTCATATCATAGAAAGTGCCATCACCTTTATTGAAATAGATGCGCAGTTGCTCATCCAGGAACCATCCCGTGGTAGCAATATCCAATAATCCATCGTTATTAAAATCTTCGGTGCACACACCGCCGCTGCGTGTAAAAAAATCCAGTCCCAGTGCGGAAGCGATATTATCGAAATGCGGTATAGGTGCCTGCTTATTGAATTTTGCAGGATCGATACGATATTCCGCCGGCATGGCATCCGGGTATTTTCCCAAATTCATATATGCCACGTTCAATAAAAATTTTGCAGAGAGATCATCCGGATCATCTTGTAATATTTCTTCCCAGAGTTCTACCGAACGTTCAGTGGGTGTTTTCACTACATACCATGCCGGTTCCGCTATGGGTAAAATACAACTGGCCGCATTGTGGTTTGTGATACAATTTTGTTGTTCACCCAGTCGCATATAAGCAACAGCCAGCATATATCGTATCTCTTTGGTCAGCGGGCCCGCATATCCGTCTTTTTGCGCGCGCTGCATGGCCTCATCATACTGGTCAATTGCTTTTTGTGTCTGTCCGGCAAATAACCACTGATCACCTATATTTTTTTTCCAGGTAATAAAATCTTCGGTCTTCTCCGGTGTCTTTTTATGCAACAGTGCCTCCGCCTGTGTGGAACTGGCATAGCGGTTACCGGGTTTATCGAAATACTGTGTAACACAATCTGCCAGATATTTTGCCATGGCTTGGTTGGATGGCAATGATGTGTCATACACTACTGTATTCTGTGCAAAAGCTTTTTTCTTTTTACCTGAACAGGATAAAAGAGCAACAGAAATAACTCCAAACAAAAAAGCAAAAACAAATATTTTTCTCATGGCAAGCAGATGAAATTTTGTGCAAAGGTACGGAGCATGTTTACATTGCCCTATTTCTGTCCGTATATTTTGCAATCTCCCGGCGCGGAAATCCCTGAAAGCTTTGCATGGGAAATGCGTATCTTTCGGCCGCTAAATCTAATGTATGTCAGCTTCAAGGCCCGACTTCGAGAGCGTTAAACGCGTGACCGTGCACACATTGCAGGAAATGAAGCAGCATGGTGTCAAAATATCCATGCTCACCGCATATGATTACAGTATGGCACGTATTCTGGATGATGCCGGCATCGATGTGTTGCTGGTTGGAGACAGCGCGAGCAATGTGATGGCAGGACATGAGACCACATTGCCCATCACACTGGATCAGATGATATACCATGCCAGCAGTGTGGTGCGGGCGATACACCGCTGTTTGGTGGTGGTGGACCTCCCCTTTGGCTCTTATCAGGGCAATAGCAAGGTGGCACTGGATTCTACCATCCGCATTATGAAAGAAAGCGGCGCACATGCGGTAAAACTGGAAGGCGGACGTGTGGTAAAAGAAAGTATTGAACGTATTTTATCTGCCGGGATCCCGGTAATGGGGCATTTAGGTCTTACCCCTCAGTCCATATATAAATTCGGAACGTATACCGTGCGCGCTACCGAGGAGGAAGAAGCAGAACGCCTGTATGAGGATGCGATCTTATTACAGGAATTGGGTTGTTTCTCCATTGTGCTGGAAAAAATTCCGGCAACACTGGGGGAAAAAGTTGCCTCGAAAATAGATATACCTGTGATAGGCATCGGTGCAGGCGGGAAAGTGGACGGACAGGTATTGGTGATGCACGACATGCTGGGAATAACAAAAGAATTCAAACCGCGTTTTCTGCGCAGATATCTCAATTTATACGATGAGATAAAAGGCGGCGTTGAGAAATATATCGATGATGTAAAAAGCGGATCATTCCCGAACGAGTCGGAGGGTTATTGACCTTCTGTACCTTTTTATTCAGGCAGGCACATGTCATCCTTACGCGATAATATCTGGTGGGGACCTCCACGGAAATTCCTGGACAGGGTCATGGAGCGCAGGATCAGCTGGCTCGAACTTTTTTATGATCTTGTCTATGTTGGAGTGATCTCACAACTCACGACACGTTTTGCAGAGCATTGCACGGCGCATGGGCTAATGGAATTTCTGTTTTATTTCTGTTTTATTTTCTGGTCGTGGATGAACGGCAGCTATTATCATGATCTGCATGGCAGCGCGGGCATACGCACGAGGTACTATACCTTATTGCAGATGCTGGGTGTCGCCGCTGTAGGCATTGCACTTCCTTATGTTTGGGAAGGCGAATTTGTTGCATTCAGCATAACCTTCGGACTGGTGCAAATTCTTATTACCTGGTTGTGGTTCAGTGTTGGCTATTACGATCCTGAACACCGGCCTTTCAACCGAATTTATACTTTGTTCTATGGTGTTTCGATCTGCATGTTCCTGCTTTCGATTTGGGCTTCGAAAGAGCTTGTTCCCTGGTTATGGGGAATTGCTTTGTTTATGAATTATGCCGTTTTCATAGCTGCATGGCCGAACACGACGCGCAGAATGCGGGCACTCGGACAAAACTTTATGATCAGCAACGCCATTGTGGAACGGCTGGGGCTTTTTACCATCATTGTTTTAGGGGAAAGCATATTAGGGATCATGCATGGTGCCGGACAGCTCGATATCCGGTCGGCCAATACCTGGATAGAGTTTGCACTATGCACCACGATCACTTTCTTAATGTGGTGGATATATTTCGATATACTTGGAGAGATGGAGATCAGGCAACACTATTCGAGCCTCCTTTTCCTTATTATTTATTTCATTCCCCTGCTGGCAGCTTTTGCATGCAGTGGTATTTCATTTAATATGATGTTGCATGCCGGTGACGATGTGCATGACCTTTTTCCCCGCTTATTATTTGGCGGATGTATGATCACCATTTTATTATCGGTTTACGGTTTGCATTATATCAGTGTGGAAGATCCCGAAGATGAAGAAATGGTGAAGAAACTGATCAATATTCTACTTGTTTCAGCGGTGGCGGTAATTGTTTTTTTACTCTTTGGACTGCATCTCCCGCTCCTGTATTTTCTTTTGGGATTTTTTGCCATCTTTTTTATTGCTGTATATATCGGTACGAAGAAATGGTTCCGTCATATGATGCGGAAACAAGCCGCGGAGAAAAGCTGATCACCAGATATAGATCTGCACACTGCCATATTCCGGTTTTTTCCCCGGCACATCCCAAAAGCCGTTATATAAGATCTTAACGGGCACCTGAACACCCTCTACCATGCCCAGGTCAACATCCATGAATACATTAAAATCGTACAGCATGTTGTAACAACTCAGGTGGTATTGCCTGGAAACAATATGCATATCTTTTTTATCGAACCAGGTGGTGAGTTCATCTATTACTACATCTTTCCCTTCTTGTACATCCGGCTTTTTCGTTATGCGGAACACATAACATTCCACACCGGTCTTCCATTTTTTTAAATCCAGGGAGTAATTATAATATGCAGCCATCTCCGGACTGAATATTTCCAGCTTATCCTTCATGAACGGAATACCTTCCACGGGAGTTCCCGGACTGAACAGCAACACTTTTAATTGATCCTTTCGTTTCTCCAGCGCACTTACTTCTTTGCTTTGTTTCACAGTGCCCGAAGTAAGGGCTATCGTGTCGCGTTGAAAAAAAATATAACTGAATAGTTTGGCTGTGTAATAATTCAACTCGCCATGTTTATCGAAGAAATCACCTGTATGCACTTCAAATAAAAATTCCATGCTTCTGGCGCGGTTGTCAATATGCTGAATGGCACGGTTGCTGTACATGGCCTGCGCTAAATGATCTTTATCGAACATGCGCAAGATGGCAGAACTGTGGTAGGGTATACTGCGCAGATCATGAAACGCAGTATAAAAAGTGGTGTCGGCAGAAACGAAACGAATAAAATCATCGAGACTAAACCCCGATCGCACATCGTGCACCACACAAGAGTCGAGCGTAATGATACCCGAAATGGTATTCGGTTGCTGCGCAGAAAGTGTTCCGCCGCCCATGAACAGAAAAAGCAGTGCCGATTGTATAGTTTTACGGAACATTGACGCACAAAATTACGACAAGAATGACTGGCAAATTACGTTCCATTATGCTCGGCAGCATGCTGACTTTTTGTATGCATTCCGGTTATGCGGCTACAGCAACGATCAGCGACAGTATTGATATTCAGCATATTGAAATACACCTGCAGGTTACAGACTTTGTCGGTCATACCATATCGGGAGCAGCCACTCTGCATTTGGAAATGCGGGTAGATGGCATATCGGAAATACCCCTTGATCTGAAAGGCCTTACAGTTGATTCTGTGCAGGACGATCTAGGGAATGCCTATTCTTATATGTATACGGATCCACTTCTGACCATTTCCACTGCAGCACCGGCCGATAGTGGTGATGTATTGGAAGTAACCGTTTATTATCACGGTGTCCCGGATGCGGACCCGAGTTGGGGCGGTTGGTATTGGAGTGGTGTTTACTCGTATCAATTAGGCGTTGGCTTTGATGCCATTCCACATAATTTCGGAAGGATATGGTTCCCCTGTTTCGATAATTTTATTGAACGCAGTTCATTTACCTATCATATCACTACGAATGCAGATAAACGCGCAGTATGCGGTGGTGTGGAAGAAACTCCAACAGATAATGGCGATGGCACCATCACCTGGCATTGGCATTGCGCAGAAGAGATACCGAGTTATCTCGCAAGTGTTGCTGTTGCACCATATACTATGGTGGAATGGACACATCACGGAATAGAAAGTGATTATCCCGTTCGCATAGCGGTTTTACCTGCCGATAGTGCAGATCTAGTTGCATCTTTTGTACATCTGGACACTGCGCTGTATATTTTCGAAACCCATTATTTGCCCTATGCCTGGGATCGGGTAGGCTATTCCGTTGTTCCCTTTAGTGGTGGTGCCATGGAACATGCCATGAATATCGCATATCCACTGTTTGCTGTGAATGGTGCAACCAATTGGGAAAATCTTTTCGTGCATGAATTGTCGCATCATTGGTGGGGCGACCTCGTTACTTGTTCCACTCCACAGGAGATGTGGATGAATGAGGGCTGGGCCAGTTATTCCGAGCATCTGTTCACCGAATTTTTATATGGCAGGGATGCGTATGAAGAAGCCATAAAAGCGAATCATACCGATGTACTCCATTATGCCGCCGCGCGCGACGGCAATAATTATTTCGCTATCTCCGGTGTTCCGGAAAGTTATACTTATGGAACAACTACGTATAACAAAGGGGCAGATGTCATTTATACATTGCGCGGATATATGGGAGATGATGCATTCTTTTCCTGTATACAATCTTTTTTGGATACACACAGGTTTCAACCCGTTTCTGCTGCCGACCTGCGCGATCATTTAAGTGCATGCAGCGGTATGGATATGACCAGCTTTTTTGACGACTGGGTATATCAACCCGGATGGCCTGCATTTGAAATAAATAAAATTGGTCTTAATGATGCATCAGCAGGCAACATCTGTGTTCAGCAAAAACTGGATCACGCGGATCATTTTTGCACAAATGTCCCACTTACAATTACTTTCCTGGATGGAAATTTCTATCCACTGGATAGTTTTGTTATGGTCATGGATGGTGACCACGGCACCGTTTCTCCTATCGAAGCTGATTATCCGATGTTTGCAGTGGTTGATCTTCAGGAAAAATTAAATCAGGCCACCTCTTCCGATCTTATCAGATTTGATGTTGCTGATCATTATGTATTAGAGAATGGCTTTCTCGATGCTAATATCACTGCATTAACGGATTCAGCATTTATATATGCAAGGCAGTATTGGGTTGCGGCAGATAATTTCAAAACTGCTCATCCGGGATTGCATGTAAGCCCCGACAGGTATTGGCAGATATGTACAAACCTCAATGGATCAACAGAAGGCACCTTTAAATTTTTATACAACAGCCAATCCACTTTAAGTGGCGGATATTTGGATATTGACTTGATCACAAATACGGAGGACAGTTTGGTGTTATTATACAGAGGGTCATTTGATGCCGATTGGATCATTTACCCTTACTATACTTTAAATACCTGGGGGACTACTTCTGATGGCAGGGGCGCATTTGAATTATCTAAACTCTGGTCGGGTGAATACACATTTGCTATGTACGATCATAGTATTCCGGATGCGCCATTAGACAATTGGGAAACAGAATGCCCCGATTATGCGTCCATACAAAATACTACATACGCAGCCGTGCACATATTTCCCAACCCAACACAAGATATACTCACAATACAAATTGAACAACAGAATATACCTGCACATTATTTCATGATCGACAGCCTGGGTAAACGAGTGAGAGAAGGAAAATTAACGGAAACAGAAACACACATCAACGTGAAAAAGCTGCCTGCCGGAACTTATCAACTCTATGTTGAAAACGCCCATTCTGCGCCGTTTGCGTCGCAAAAGGTATTGATTATTCACTAAGTTTGCGCAAATTCTTTTTTGCTATGCATCATGTTACAGTGATCGGTGCCGGAACCATGGGCAACGGTATTGCACACGTTTTTGCCATGGGCGGATTTACCGTTTCCATGGTAGATGTTCAACAATCGGCTTTGGATAAAGGATTGCAGAACATCACAAAAAATCTGGACCGCATGCTCGCCAAGGGCACTATTGACGAAGCGGGAAAAGCAAGCACCCTTGCACATATCACAACACATACTTCACTCGAAACAGTTGCAGCAACTGCCGACCTGGTGATAGAAGCAGCGACAGAGCGTTTGGATCTGAAGTTGAAAATATTCACTGAGTTGGATCAGATGTAAAAAGAAGCTATCCTCGCTACCAATACTTCCTTCTCTATCAGTATCACATATTGCAAGTGCAAACTAAAAAAGAGCTGACCGTGTGATCGGAATGCACTTTATGAATCCGGGGTACCTGTGATGAAACTGGTTGAAGTGATCCGCGGATATGCAACTTCTGACGCGACGACAGAGACCATCATGAAACTCAGCGCCGATCTGGGTAAAGTTCCTGTTGAAGTGAATGATTATCCCGGTTTCATTGCCAACCGCATTTTAATGCCGATGATCAATGAAGCCATTTACAGTTTATATGAAGGTGTTGCCGGCGTAACGGAAATAGATACCGTGATGAAACTCGGCATGGCACATCCGATGGGGCCGCTGCAATTGGCCGACTTCATCGGATTGGATGTTTGCCTCAGCATCCTGCGTGTATTGCAAGATGGTTTCGGCGATCCGAAATATGCGCCTTGTCCCCTGCTGGTCAACATGAACCGCCGGACATCTCGGTGTGAAAGCGGTTCCGGATTTTATACCTATACACCCGGTAGCAAAGAATTGGTTGTTGCCGAACGTTTTGCCTGATCTTTTTTAACTGCTCAATTACACATTATGACTCCGGCCTTTGCCAAAGCATACCCGCACAGAATTACATTTTCTATCGATGATTGCGATAATCGCGCTGAACTGAGAAAAGTATTCATGTGCACCCCTGATCATTATACCGCGCGAAGAATGTGCACATGCAAGGAATAAAGGAAATATCAATAAGGAAAAGCACAGATACAATGGGATAATCTCCGCAATGTATACCTCAGTCTGAAAAATCAGGAAGATCATAGATGAAGTTTCTGTGATCGATGGCGGAGAGTCTGGAAGATATGGTGTTCTGTGCCAATCAGAGTTTTCCCTGGGTGATGTGGAATGGCGCAAGTTATGGCAGTGACATCGCGCATGCTGCACGAGAACCGCCAGAACGAAATACCCTATATCGAAGATTTTTTTATAAAGACTCGGATACCGCACTATAGAATTGCAGCAACATCACTTTGAAGGCATGGGCGATCTTATCCCATCCCGGAAAGCGCATGGTGTGGGGTGGCTACGGTTTCCGCAGTGAAAAAAGCGTATATGATGAGATAGCGCGCATCATTGATGCTCCTGTTCTCCTTTGGAACTCATCATCTAAAAATACTATCACCTGACACTTGTTTTCTGCCCCTGAATCATACAGAGGTGATGTGATAGCTCCCGACGCCTTCAGTCCCGAATCTTTAACACTTATCCGACGATATCGAAGGTATATGAAATACCGGAACATGAGGCAGGTGATGGATTTGCCTGCAATGCGCATATGATCTATGGCCCGAATAAACAACAATCGGCAGCCATCATCCAAAAAAACAATCCTGTTTCACTCAACATACTGCAACACAGTGCATCTACCGTACTGGAAGCAGATACTTCTGAATTCATGAAGAGCGGCGGATCTGTTTTCTGTTTGAAGATGATGTATTACTGATGCATCGTATTTTTGCGGCATGATGCAAAACACCATGCCGCATCGGTATTTTATCACAGGAATAGGTACGGGGGTCGGGAAGACCATTGTTTCCGCCATTTTTACGCAAGCCTTGCATGCTGATTACTGGAAACCGGTGCAAAGCGGCGATCTGGAGCATACAGATAGCGACAGCATCCGCACATGGATCGACAATCCGGTAAGCGCCATTCATCCCGAAACCTATCGCTTGACAAAACCTATGTCGCCGCATGCAAGTGCAGAAGCAGATGGGATACAGATAGATCCGGCGCGCATTGTTTTGCCGGAAACGAAAAATCACCTGATCGTGGAAGGTGCCGGCGGATTGATGGTCCCACTCAACAGAAACTTTTTATTTATCGATCTGATAGAACAATTACAAATTCCCGTTGTTCTGGTTTCCGATAATTATCTGGGCAGCATCAACCACACCATACTCAGTGCAGAAGCATTGCAAAGAAGAAATATTCCTATTGCCGGCATCGTGTTCAATCATTGCGGTGTGGAAACTACAGAATCCTTTATCAGGGAATACACGCACATACCGGTTTTATTGCGCATCGAAGCAGAAACAGAGTGGAATACCGAAGTCATTAAAAAATATGCACCTCAATTAGTCATTTCCTGAATATATTATGCAACATCCGAATATCTGGCCACCCTTCACACAAGTAAAAAATGCACCTGATCCTATCTTTATAACACATGGAAAAGGAGCCTTATTATTTGACAAAGCGGGCAGATCCTATGTCGATGC
The DNA here is from genome assembly GCA_041392955.1 of Chitinophagales bacterium. GTDB lineage: Bacteria > Bacteroidota > Bacteroidia > Chitinophagales > BACL12 > UBA7236. The sequence goes on from JAWKLB010000004.1 coordinate 72,287, forward strand.
CATCTCCTCCTGGTGGACGAACATACACGGGCATGCGCATCCTTATATTGCAGAAAAAATATACGAGCAGGCAAACACATTGGAACATGTGATCTTCGCCGGCTTCAGCCATGCACAAGCCGAACGCCTTGCAGAGCGACTCGTACGCGATCATTTACCGCACAACATACAAAAGATATTCTTTTCGGATAATGGCAGTACTGCAGTAGAAGTAGGTATAAAAATGGCCATTCAATACTGGCAGAATATCGGTCAAAAACGACATAAGATCATAGCCTTTGAACATGCCTATCACGGAGATACATTCGGCAGTATGAGCGTGAGTGAGCGCGGGCCCTTCACAGGTGCATTTCATGATATGCTGTTCGATGTACAATTCGTGCAAGCTCCCTTCCCGGGAAAAGAAAAAGAGGCAATAGCAGCTTTTGCAGCTTGCGCAGATGGCGATACAGCGGCATTTCTTTTTGAACCTTGCATTTTAGGTGCAGGTGGCATGTTGATGTATGCAGCAGAGGCCCTCGACGAAATGATCCGCATAGCGCGGGATAAAAAAATACTATGTATTGCAGATGAGGTCATGACCGGTTTTTATCGCAGCGGACATTTTTTTGCAACAGATGCATGCACCCATAAACCCGACATTTATTGTCTGAGTAAAGGGCTTACCGGCGGCACCATGGCCATGGGTATCACGGCTTGTGCATCCTATATCTATGATGCTTTTTACAGCGACGACAAATTCAAGGCACTATTCCACGGTCATTCCTTTACTGCAAATCCACTTGCCTGCGCTGCCGCAAATGCCAGTCTGGATATTTTAGAACAAGCAGAAACAAAACAAAATATCCGGCGCATTGCAGAAAGACATACAGCATTTGCACATCTACTTAAAGAGCAATCCCTGTACGAAAATGTGCGGCAATGCGGAACGGTACTCGCGTTTGATGTGGTGACCGGCAGCGGCACAGATTATTTCAATACGATCCGCAATACTTTGTATGCCTTTTTTATGGAGAGAGGTATTTTATTGCGACCACTGGGCAATACGCTGTATATCATGCCGCCTTACTGTATACGTGATGAGGAATTGGACGCGGTCTATGCATCCATCCTTGCATTACCGGCTTATTTAGCAGAAAGATCACTTAATCCCAGCTGATCTTTTTCTTCTCGAGAAAAGAGGCGATACCTTTTTTACAATCTTCGGTTTCCCGCATGGTCGCGTTGAAACGCGCAGCGATCTTTAGCTCTTCATCCAGATGTGCATCGCGCAGTGTATGTAGCAATTCTTTGGTAACTGACATGGACTTTCTGCTCACCCCTTCAACGATCTGTTGACATAAAACATCTACTTCCGCTTGCAGTTTATCGGCATCCACAACCCGCGTTATAAGTCCTATCCGCGCAGCTTCATCTGCGGGGATCAATTTCCCGGTCAGCACCAGATCGCGCACATGTGTGTCACTCAATTTGCGCAATAAGAAAACAGTCACCAAGGCAGGCACAAATCCGATGTTCACTTCTGTATAACCGAATTTGGCTTCAGGAACCGCATAACAGATGTCGCATACCGATGCCAGTCCGCAGCCACCGGCAATGGCATGTCCCTGCACTTGTGCGATAACAGGTTTCGGGAAAGTAAAAATGGTTTTATACAATGTTGCCAGCCGCTCTGAGTCGGCAAGGTTCTCTTCGAAGGAATTGTTTTGTAATTCCTGCAAATAAGCAAGATCGGCACCTGCACTGAACACATCGCCATGTGCCTTCAGCACAACAACTTTAATATCGGCATTCTCCAAGGCCGCATCAAAGGCATGCTGCATGGCAGAGATCAATTCCGCATTGAATGCATTCCGTTTTTCCGGCCGGTTCAAAATGATGTGCCCTACCTTATTGTCAACATGTATTTCCAGATACTGTTCGCTCATGCTTCTTAAAAATCGATCTTGTAATAAAACAAAGGTAAAAAGCCCAGCTGATATTCTTCCTGTACCGGATAAGCTGAAGGATCCGTGGGATCCGGCGCATAAGTATATCCCAATACATTTTGTATGCCCAACACATTCACCAGGTCCAATGCAATTTCATGTGTCACATGCTTATTCTTTGCATTGATGCGATAGGCAATGCGCAGATCGAGGCGGAAATAATCTTTTAAAGGAATGGTATTGGTCAGTGAATCAATATAGATCAGTTCCCGAGCAGCATTTGTAGCATCCACATCTACAGGTGTAGCCAGTTTCCCTCCGGCATAGGTAACCTTTGTGCTCAGGGTCAGGGCATCTTTATCCCGAATATCGAACTCATATCCCCCCAAAGCATTGGCGGCAAAACGCCCGTCAAAATCTGTTTTTCTTTCCACGCCATCACTGCCCACATACCTGGAATCATATAATGAACCGGTGAGCAGGAAAAAGTAATGATCGGCAAAATATTTTTCAATGGTCAGCTCAACACCATAATTTTTTCCGGTGCCTGTATTTTCCAACGGTCCCGGGAAGAAGCGGGAGAATCCACTTCCTTCATTGGCGAGTGAAAATGCAGAAGGTTCTATCTCTACCGGAATATCATACAGATATTGATAGTAAGTTTCAAATCCAATGCGCACATTATTTCCCAATCTGTGGTCATAACCAATAACGGCCTGTGCACTGCGTAAAAATCCAACTCCCGCATTATATAAAGAAGCATAGTCAAATCCTGAAACCTGTACCGTGTACTGATAGCTGGGCAACTGCTGACTATGCAATCCAACTCCAGCATGTATACTACCGCCCGGACCGGTTTTCCAGATCAATCCGGCTCGCGGCTCCAGGGACTTGGATGCGGCGTTGAGCGTAAGCCATTGTGCATGCAAGCCGCCGGTGAGTGTAAGATCATCCGTCCATTTATATTTCCATTGAAAATAGGCTTGTAAAAAATAAGGTCCTCCCTGATAATCGTAGCGCCGATCAAATTGCCATGTGGAAAGATTCAAATTGGAATCAATATGGTTCCACATATATTTCTCCACGCTTGCACCTGTTTTAAAGCTGCTTCTGCTATTGACCTTTTTCTGCAATGCATAGATGAGTGAAACCTTTTGATCAAGATACCTATAACCCAGGTTCGGTACAATGGAGTCAATACTAAAATCAGTAGCACGATATACCAAAGCATGATCTGCATGATTTTCCTGCAGACAATAAGCGAGCGTAAAAGTGCCATTCGCTGTATTACTATATTGCCGGGCATAACTTGCTCCGGAGGCGATCATGGCCGTTCCGAAATATTGATCGCGGTCGCTGTCACCATATAATTCCGTTTCTTCTTTTGTGTACGTGCTCACCAATATATCGATATTGCTTTTCCCGCCTATCGCAAACACAGAATACACACCTTTTTTTTGCGGAAAGGTTAATTTGAAAGCACCATCGAAATACTCGGGAACGGCTTTGGTGCCGATCGGGATATGCATAAACTGGAACAACTGCAGGGTGCTGTACCGGAAACTGGCCAGATAGCTGGCGTTGCTTGCAGCATGCAATGGTCCTTCTGCAAATAATTCCGTACCTAAAAATCCAAGCTGCGCAGAATATTCATGTCTGGTGTTATTTCCATTGCGCATATTGAGATCAAAAACTGCTGCAACACTGTTACCATATTCTGCAGGGAAAGCCCCGGTAAAAAAATCGGAATTCGATAAATATTTATTGTTGATGATACTCACCGGACCGCCGGTTGTTCCGGCTATCGCAAAGTGATTGGGATTCGGTATGTCCACACCTTCCAATCTCCATAAAACACCAATGGGAGAATTTCCTCTTACTATGATATCATTGCGTGAATCATCAGCGCCCTGAACACCCGCAAAATTGCTTGCCATACGCGCAGGGTCTCCTCTGCTGCCGGCGTACTGTCTGTCTCTTCCACTGAAAATTGCCGCACACTTACCGTAGCCATATCATTGATCACCTCCCCTTTTTCCTTTTGTGCGTTCACAACTACTTCTTCAAAATCTGCGATATTCTCTTCCATCTGTATCTGCAAGATCAATTCCTTTCCCGCGGTAAGGATCAAACTGTGCATATATTGATCGCCGTAACCGATATAGGTCACTTTGACATCTATTCTGCCGACAGGAATTTCTTCCATGCGAAATTTTCCATTTTCATCGGTAACATCACCGCCGATCATATTGGAATCTATATATATCAGTACGGTCGCGCCGGGAAGTGTGGCTTTAGAATCCTTGTCGGTGATCACACCGCGCACTGTTTGCGTTGCATTCTGAGTAAGCGCCTGCACGGAAAAACACAAACAGAGCAAAAAGGAGCATGCTTTCATACCATAGGTTTGAACGAAGGTACTTATTCCGTTGCATTCGCGACCGGCGATAAGTACAAAAAAAAAGCGGACCGAAGTCCGCTTGATATCTTCAAAGCCTGTGATCACATATGATCCATAGGCATTGCATGCATCAATGCATCACAAGTAGTTGTGCAAGCTGCGCTCATTCCTGTAAGTGCCTCATTCCAACCGGCAACTTTTTCGTTCCATTCGGTCAGTTTGGGTGTCCAGGTGTTTGCAAGTTCAGCAGCAAAATCGGCATCTGCCATTTTATCTTCCTGAGCTTTTTTCTTCCAATCCTGATAAGCAGCAGTTTCTGTATGCCATGTTTCCATGTCGCTGTTGTACGTAGATTTCATAGCATCCATTTGTGCTTTGATGGTATTGCACATGGTCATCAATGAATCGCAATGTGCTTTTTCAGCTGCGCTCATTTTCATGCCGGACATGTCCATGTTCATTTCAGAATCCATCATTTTATTCATATCGGCGAAAGTAGAATTCATGGTATTACCGAAATTCATGACTGCTTCTTCTGAGATTTCCATCCGGTTTCAAATGTGGTCATGGCTGTTTTCGTTTCCTCGCTGAGGCCGCCTTTTTTGCCGCAGGAAGAAATAAAAAATGGGGTGGCAATTGCAAAGAATGCAATAATTCCTTTTTTCATAATGCTTTGGATTTTGGTTACGGTTAGATGAAAGATTTGAAGGGGCAAAGGTATAGTGCTTTGTCCGAAATATTGTTAACTATTGCTAAACAAACTTTTGCCGGTATCAGTTCAGATTCCGGAGTGATTCCTCCAGAATGCGGATCTTTTCCTCTGCATCGGTTTTTTTGCGTCTTTCGGTCTCTACCACCTGCTCCGGCGCCGACTGCACGAACTTCTCGTTGCTGAGTTTCTTGTCCACGCTCACTAAAAAGCCCTTCAGATAGTCGATCTGTTCGGTGAACTTCCTGCGTTCGGCATCTACATCCAACTCCCGGGCAACCAGCAGCCAGCATTTGGTATTGCCGGCGAGGAAGGCAATGGCATCGCCCACTTCTTCATGGGTGGTCCGTATCTCCGTCAAATTGGCCAGTTTGCGTATAGATTCCCGGAAGTCGATCAACACGTTAGCATCCCCCTGCAGGAATAAGGGCGCAGCCTCTTTCGGACTGATATTATTCCGTGCTCTGGCATCGCGCACTTTGCTGATCACTTCCTTGGCAAGTTCGCCTTCTTCCAAAATGGCCATATCCACCGCTGCGGTCGCAGGCCATGCCGACACGATCAGATCGGTTTCACGCCCGGCGATCAGATGATAAATCTCTTCTGTGATAAAGGGCATGAAAGGATGCAAAAGCGCGAGTGCTTTATCGAATATTTCAATTGTCTTTTGATAGGTAGCCCGGTCGATAGCCCCACCGAAGGGTGGCTTTACAAATTCCAGATACCAGCTGCAGAAATCATCCCACACAAATCCGTACAATGCCATAAGCGCATCGTTTATGCGGAATGCATCAAAATGCGCATCCACCTGTGCGATCACCGCATTGCATTTTGCTTCCATCCATCGAATGGCAGCATCATGTACATTACTTTTTTCCTCCGTTACCTCCCAACCCTGGATCAGGCGGGCGGCATTCCAGATCTTATTGCTGAAATTACGTCCCTGCTCCACCAGCTTATCGTCGTAAATGATATCGTTGCCGGCAGGCGAACACAAAAGAATGCCCATGCGCACACCGTCGGCGCCATATTTTTCGATGAGTTCCAGAGGTTCCGGCGAATTCCCGAGGCTCTTACTCATCTTTCTGCGTTGCTTGTCGCGAACGATACCTGTCAGGTAAACATCATTGAATGGCTTTTCGCCGGTATATTCATATCCGGCAATGATCATCCTGGCCACCCAGAAAAACAGTATCTCAGGAGCAGTAACCAGTGTATTTGTGGGATAGTAGTAATCTATATCCTTTTTATTCTCTCCAAAGCCATGAAAAACACTGATCGGCCATAACCAGCTGCTCGCCCAGGTATCCAGCACGTCCTCATCCTGTTTCAGGTCTTCACTGCGATAATTTTTTCCTTGCGCAGTAAATTTCGCCACGGCATCTTCCGCAGTTTTGGCTACAACAAAGGAACCGTCGGCATCATACCATGCCGGGATGCGATGCCCCCACCACAACTGTCTGGAAATACACCAGTCTCTTACATTCTGCATCCAGTGGCGATAGGTATTGATGAATTTGGCCGGATGCAAGTGCACATCACCGTTCTCCACTGCTTCCAAAGCAGGTTTTGCCAACTCCGGCATATTGAGGAACCACTGCATGCTCAGGCGGGGTTCTACTACGGCATCCGTTCTTTCGCTGTAACCGACACTGTTATTCAGATCTTCCACCTTTACGAGCATGCCTTTCTCCTCCAGCATGGCAACGATCTTTTTTCGCGCCGCGAAACGATCTTCACCAACCAGCATGCCCGCAGCTTCTACCAAAATGCCTCCATCATCCATGATATTGATGACCTCGAGTTTGTGCTTCTGGCCCAACTCGTAGTCGTTCACATCATGCGCAGGCGTAACTTTCAATGCGCCGGTTCCGAAGGACGATTCCACATAAGCATCTGCTATAATGGGTATGGCCCGATCCAGCAATGGGACGCGTGCTGTCTTTCCAACAAATGCCGTATATCTCGGATCATCCGGATGAACACAAATAGCCGTATCGCCAAGAATGGTTTCCGGGCGCGTGGTGGCAATGGTTATCCCTTCAGACATGCCGTCTACAGCATAGCGCACGTAATAGAGTTTGGACACCACATCCTTATAGATCACCTCTTCATTACTCAATGCTGTTTTTGCAGCAGGATCCCAGTTGATCATACGCAACCCTCTGTAAATGTGGCCTTTATCATACAGATCGATGAATACATTGATGACATCATCATAGTATTCCGGATCCATGGTGAAATGCAAACGGTCCCAGTCGCAGCTGCAGCCCAGTTTTTTCAACTGTTCTATAATGATTCCGCCGTACTTCTGTTTCCATTCCCAGGCATAGGTCATGAATGCATCGCGGCTGAGATCTGCTTTGCGTATTCCCCTCTCTCTCAGCATTTTAACAACCTTTGCCTCCGTTGCTATAGAAGCATGGTCGGTTCCCGGCACCCAGCAGGCGTTTTTATTTTGCATGCGGGCACGGCGAATGAGCACATCCGGTATGGTGTTGTTGAGCACATGGCCCATATGGAGTACCCCGGTCACATTTGGCGGCGGGATGACTATGGTATACGGCTCCCTGTTGTCCGGCTCAGAATGAAAATATTTCTTTGCCATCCAGTGCGCATACCACTTATCCTCTACTGCCTGCGGGCTAAAAGTCTTCGAGATCTCCATGGGTGCAAAATTATGTGTTCGGACGCGTACCTGCCAATCTGACGTCTGTGCACCATTTGTGCAGAAGAGTGGTCACTTTAAGAAATATTAACGCATATCTTGCTGAACCTTATAGGTAAATTCGCCGTTTGCACAATATATTAGACGTTTCTTAAGTTAAATCCGCTTATTTAGCGTAATTTCAAGCGTTATGAAAGATACAGCAAAATCGAAGGGTAACACAGGTAAAAAAGTGGGAAGGCCGGCTGTTAGAGAGCCGAGGCTAATTGATGGTATTTACATTATGGTAAAGAACAAGGGTTCCGACGAAAAAGGCATCAAGATCCGTTGTGCGGATGAGCGTGAGTTGGAGATCATGGTGGAGCGTTATCGCCATACCAAGGATATCACCTTATTGGGTGAGTACCGGAACAATGTTAAGGTGGCGTAATACCGCCACTTCAATTTAGCATCCCCTAACTATTCTACAGGCATGCGCATGCGGCGTCCGGTTGTGTGCGTATCTTTACAGGACATATGTTACCAAAGAAAGTCGGCATCATCAGGGAAGCCAAATTTCCTCCCGATGCCCGCGTGCCGCTCGTTCCGTCGCAGTTAGCCCAGTTACAGGACCGGTTTCCGGATATTCGCTTTGTGGTGCAACCGAGCCATGGTCGCTGCTATTCCGATCATGAGTTCACGAATGCCGGCATTGCGTTACAGGAAGATCTGCGCGATTGTGATATCCTTTTTGGGGTGAAGGAAGTGCCTTACGATCTCCTGTTATCTGAAAAGACCTATTTTTTCTTTTCTCATACTATAAAAAAGCAGCCCCACAACAAAAAATTGCTGCAGAACCTGCTCGCGAAGCAGATCACCATGGTCGACTATGAATGTCTGAAAGATGTCAAAGGCAACCGGGTTATCGCATTTGGCAGATGGGCGGGGATCATTGGTGCGCACAATGCCATCTGGACCCTGGGCATGCGCATAGGAGAAAGCCATCTGAAACGAGCGCGCGACTGCCGCGATTACCATGCGTTGAAGGAGCAATACCGCGGACTGCGATTCCCATCCGTAAAGATCATTATCACAGGCACCGGTCGCGTTGCCAAAGGTGCCGTGGAGTTTTTACAGGAAGTGGGCATTGCGCAGATCACACCGGAGGCTTTTATAACATATGCAGGCGCCGATCCTGCTTTTTGTGTGCTCGACAGCGATGCATTGTATGACCGTATAAGTGATGGCGGTTTCGACAGGGAAGAATTCCATCGCACACCGGAAAAATATAAAAGCGCCTTTTTACAATATGCTCCCTATTGTGATGTACTGATCAACTGTATTTTCTGGAGTCCAAAGGCGCCACAATTATTTTCAAAAGAAGATATGCGCACCGCTGATTGGAGAATAAAAACAATTGCAGACGTAAGTTGTGATGTGAACGGCGGGATCCCTGCCACTATACGATCAACTACGATCAATGAACCGGTGTACGGTTATGATGTGATCACCGAATCAGAGATCGCGCCTTATATTCCGGAATCCATTGATATCATGGCCATTGATAATTTACCGAATGAATTGCCGCGCAGTGCAAGTGAGGAATTCGGCAATTTATTGATGCACACCATCTGGCCTGAATTAATGCAGGAACACAGCGATATGCTGGATCACGCTACGATATGTAAAAAAGGGAAGTTGGGACAGGATTTTCAATATTTGACGGACTACGCCGCACAGTGATCACATTTTTTCTCTGTGCTCTTTTAATATTTCGAAGAGCAGGTCCCGCGCGCGGAACAAGGTTGCTTTAACGGTTCCCAACGGCAGATTTTGCTTTTCAGCAATTTCCTCATAGGATAATTCATCAAAATATCTCAATTCAACCAGCGTGCGGTATTTGGGACTGAGTTCCTGCAAAATGGTGCGCAATAAGGCCGCGCGTTGGTCTTTGATAAATATCTCCTCGGGATCGGGTGCATTGTTTACCATGTTGGAAGATACGATCTGTGTAAACGCATCCTGCTGATCATCCAGACTCAGTGTCTGCACTTTTTTCTTGCGTATGAAGTCGATGGCATTATTACTTGCGATCTTGAAGAGCCAGGTAGAAAAAGCGTAATCGGGGGTGTATTTATCTAGATGCAGGAATGCTTTGCCAAATGCTTCGATGGCAAGATCCTCGGCATCATCGCGGTTGTGGACCATCTTCAGTAGCATGTAATGAATAGAATCCCGGTAACGCACCATGAGTTCTGTAAATGCCGACTGATCGCCGGAGCGCGCACGTTCCACCAGATCCAGATCTTCCTTCGCCCGATCGGAAAGATTGGCGTTCAATTCCATCTGTATTTTGTTTTTACCATGGCAGCTTTTGCGAAGCGGAAATAATAGAACAGCTGCAAGATATCGAACAATTCAATATAAGGTATCAGATCTTCTGCATCGAGTTTGCGCATGGCAGCCGCCTGTATCAAACGCTGCGTGATCCAACGCAACACAAATGCAGCCGCGATCACATACCAAAGCGGAAACAGCACGGCAAATAAAAAGAAGCCACTAATCCAGAATAATATATGCGATAAGGGCATCAGTCCGAGCCAGCATTTATGCACGAATTTATAATATCTGGCCGTAGACAAATGACGTGTTTTTTGTTCTATCCACTCCTCTTTTGTTTCCTTTGGTTCAGAATAGGTAAAAGCAAGCGGGTCGATCTCAATGCGCGTATTTCTTTTTCTCGCCACTTTATTAATGAACAGATCATCATCGCCGGATGGCAGTTCCCGGTGCTCAAAAAATCCACCGTGATCAAAGAAGAGGCGTTTTTTATAGGATAGATTTCTTCCCACACCCATATAGGGTACGCGCGCCAGCGCAAAAGAAAAATATTGCAAGGCCGAGCTGAAGGTCTCAAAGCGTATCTTTTTATTTAAAAATCCGCTGCGTTTTTCATAGGCGCCATAACCCAGAACGATCTCCGCATCATCAGTATATCGCTGCACCATACGTTTCAGCCATTGATCGCTCGCCGGATAACAATCTGCATCGGTCAATACTACAATATCGTGAGCCGCAGCTTTTAAACCCAGTGTAAGCGGAAATTTTTTACCCGCCATCATGGGCCTGGTATTTCCGGTTTTAGTGCGTTTTAGTCTGGGTTCTTTTTGTGCGAGAAAGAACAAATATTCAGTAGTACCATCTTCTGAATTATCATCCACCAGGATCACTTCAAAATCGGGATAATCCTGAGAAAAAATAGCGGGAAGATTTTTTTTCAGATTCGCATCCTCATTGCGGGCACAAATAATGATGCTCACAGGAGGAAGGCTTCCTGTATTTCCTTTCACAGGTTTATATATGGCAAGACGCAGGTGAAAAAAGAGGAGATAAAAAAATTGAATGCACGCTGCCGCGCAAAAAATATAAAAGACCACTACGTATATGTTTTCCATACCACAACTTCTGCGCAGCAAAGTTAGCAGTTAGAAAAAGCAAGCAGGGCGCATGCTTCACGGTATCCGTCATATATACACACCATGTCCACAATTATCTATTTTTGCTCCGTGTTTTTCCGCTTAGAGGCAAACGATACAGGCAGTAAGGCAAGAGCAGGTGTTCTGCAAACGGCGCATGGCACGATACACACCCCTATTTTCATGCCCGTTGGTACAGCCGGAACGGTAAAGGCCGTACATTTTCAGGAATTAAAGAAGGACATTTCAGCCGAGATCATTCTCAGCAATACTTACCATTTATATCTGCGCCCCGGGACCACATTACTGGAGCAGGCGGGTGGCATCCATGCATTCACCGGATGGGACAGGCCTTTGCTCACCGACAGCGGTGGGTTTCAGGTGCATTCACTTGCACATATCCGCAAGATCAAAGAAGAAGGTGTGACCTTCCGTTCGCATATTGACGGAAGCAAGCATTTTTTCTCGCCCGAAAATGTGATGGATATTCAGCGCAAGATCGGGGCAGACATCATCATGGCATTTGACGAATGCACCTCTTATCCCTGCGAGCGCCGCTATGCGAAAAAGAGTATGGAAATGACACATCGATGGCTGGACAGATGCATCACCCAATTCCGGGGCACAGATCCCAAATATGGATATGAGCAATTCCTATTCCCTATCGTACAGGGAAGCGTGTACAGCGATCTGCGCAAAATATCTGCCGAATACATTGCGTCGCGTGCCTTGCCCGGAAATGCGATCGGTGGTTTGAGCGTGGGTGAACCTGCAGAAGAAATGTACGCCATGACCGAAGAAGTATGCGCAATACTTCCCGAAGACAAGCCGCGTTATTTAATGGGCGTGGGCACACCGGCAAATATTCTGGAATGTATCTCCCTGGGTATTGACATGTTCGATTGTGTCATGCCCACGCGGAATGCGCGCAATGGCATGCTGTTCACCGCAGATGGTATCATCAATATCCGCAATAAAAAATGGGAGAACGACCTCTCTCCCATTGATATACATTCACTGGCAGAAACCGGCCGCACCCATTCCAAGGCTTATTTGCGGCATTTATTTGTGAGCGGCGAGATCCTTGGCCCGCAAATTGCCAGTATACATAACCTGCAATTTTATTTATGGTTAGTGCACACGGCAAGAGAACATATTATACAGGGTGATTTTGCCGAATGGAAAAAGAACATGGTCAAAAAGGTAAGTACCCGTTTGTGAGATCTTTTTTCGACATATTATTGTATCCCTTCCGCAGATGGTTATCTATTCTGGACCGCTATGTGATCCGCAAATTTATTGTCAGCACCATTTTCGCGCACGTATGTATCATCTCTATCGCCATTGTTATCGACCTGAGTGAGAAGTCTGAAAAATTTGTGGAACGGGGTGCCAGCGGATTAGACATCTTCCATTACTACCTCGACTTCATACCGTATATCGCTTCTATTCTGGCGCCGCTGCTCATGTTTCTGGCGGTTATTTTCCTCACGTCGCGCATGGCGTATAACAGTGAGATCATCGCCATGTGGAACAGCGGGATGCAGTTCAAACGATTTTTGCGTCCTTATGTGATCTGCGGTTTATTGGGTGTTGTCACTTTATTATATGCGAATTATTACGCCGTTCCGCAAACAAATAAACGCAAACTTACCTTTGAAGATAAATATATCCATGCCCCAAAAAATATCAGCAGCAATTTGCACTTGCGCATCGACCGGCAAACCAATGTTTCCTTAGAGCGCTTCAAATTCAAAGACAATACCGGTTATAATTTCTCTCTGGAAACCTTTACCGGAACCGGCAAGGATAAACAATTGGTAATGAAGATCAATGCCAGTAAGATCGTTTACCACCCGGATACAGGCAATTGGCAGTTCGTGGATTTTAAAAAATGGGAGATACATGGTGTTGCAGAAAAATACAGTGAAGGGCATTCCATGGATACTACATTGCATTTATTGCCCAAAGATTTTGATGAGGATATTCGCGTAAAGGATATTCTGACTTACAATGAGTTGGATGCCTTTATCAAAGAAAAAGAAAATGAAGGGACCGGCGATATTGCCTATTACAGAGTAGAGCAATACAGGCGTGCCTCATCGGCATTCTCTGTGCTTATTCTGGTGATCATGGGTGCGGCATTAGGTTCGAAACGTATCCGCGGCGGGAACTGGTTCAACATTATTGCCGGAATTGCATTGGGTGCGCTGTATATCTTTTTCCTGCAGTTCAGCACCACCTTTTCCACGAACAGCGATCTGCATCCGCTCATCGGAACGAATATTCCCAACATATTATTTGCCTTGATCGCTTTACTGCTGGTCAGATACGCATCGAAGTAGATCAGAACGGAGGTTCATCCTCCATGTCGTCCATTTTGGATTTCCTCGTGATCGTTGCTTTATTTTCTTTCATCACATTGGCAAGTGGTGTGAGGTTTTGCGGATTATATACCTCTTCCAGGTCGACGAATTTGATGAATTTATCTACGAAGCGCACGCGCACATTTTCGAGTGCACCATTCCGGTGTTTAGCAATGATCACTTCTGCGATACCTTTTGTCGGGTTGCCGCTTTCATCTACATCCAAACCATAATATTCCGGTCTGTACAGGAAGCACACCACGTCGGCATCCTGTTCAATGGCACCCGATTCACGCAAGTCGCTCAACATGGGCCGCTTGGTACCGCCGCGGTCTTCCACTTTACGGCTCAGCTGACTCAAAGCTATGATGGGTATGTTCAATTCCTTTGCTATGGATTTCAGTGAGCGGGATATCTGACTGATCTCCTGTTCGCGGTTCCCTCCTTTCGACACTTCACTGGTGGTCATCAATTGGAGGTAATCGATGATGATCATCTGAATATCATGTTGCATTTTCAACCTGCGACATTTTGCGCGCAATTCGAAAATATTAATGGCAGGTGTATCATCAATGTAGATAGGCGCTTCACCCAATCGGCCCGACAATTTAAGCAGTTGCACCATTTCGTGTTCTGCCAACTGTCCTTTGATGATCTTCTCCGCGGGAATTTCTGTTTCGGCTGAGATCAAACGCTTTACGATCTGTTGTGCGCTCATCTCCAAAGAAAATACGGCGACAGGTTTGCTGAAATCCACCGCTGCATTTCGCGCCAGAGAAAGTGTGAATGCCGTTTTACCCATGGACGGGCGCGCTGCAACAATGATGAGGTCAGAACGCTGCCAACCACCCGTTACACGATCCAGGTTGGTGAAACCACTCGGACAACCCGTCAGTGAATCTTCGTGTTTGCGTGCTTCGTCGATCTCCTTTATCGTTGCTGTCAATAAATTATTGATATCGTTATAACTGGTGCGCAGGTTCTTATCTGCAATGTTGAACAGATTCTGTTCTGCGCTGTCGAGCAACTCAAAAACATCTGTTGTATCCTCGTAGGCGTCGTGCACTATCTCTGTAGAGATGCGGATGAGCTCGCGCTGAATATATTTCTGTGCAACGATACGTGCATGATGTTCCACGTGTGCCGCGCTGGCCACGCGGTTTGTCAGCGATGTGATATAAAAAGGGCCACCGGCTTCTTCCAGTTGTCCCATTTTACGCAGTTCTTCTGTAACTGTGAGTAAGTCAACAGGCTGTGTTTTTTCAAACAAACGGCGAATGGCGGTGTAGATGAGACGATGTCTGTCGTCATAAAAACTTTCCGGGCGCAAAATTTCTATCGCGTTGGTCACCGCATCGCGGTCGATCATAAATGCGCCGAGTACCGCTTCTTCCAGATCGGTAGCCTGCGGTGGCACTTTTCCGTACACAATGGATGAAAGATCGGCTTGCTTGCGCTTGCGATCTATGTTCTTGTAATTTTCGTTGGCCTGGTTCAGTTCTGACATACGGGTGATGTTGCAATGGTTGTTGGTTCGTTCTCCTTCAGGCAAAACAATCCCGTGGCGCTTCAGCGCCGTAATGTACTATCGGTAAATCGCTTTGAAGAGGAAGCCCAAAAGTATACCTGACATACATCGTTTTCTAATTTTCGGGCACAAAAATCTTTACACATACAGCCGTTCTTTTCTACCCGATTTATAACGGCTATTTTCCAGTAATCTACATAAAAAAGAATTATTTTTTCACGCATTATCCACAGTTTGCAAGTGCCTGTGGAGGATGTCTGCATAACATGTGTGCACACGGCTTCTCTCTTGCCGCACATAGGTTAACATATACTGAAAAGTATAATCTAACTACCGTGAAAAGGAGAGAAAAAATTATCCTTTGAACGCATCCAGTCCGGTAACATCCATACCTGTGATAAGCAGATGGATATCATGTGTTCCTTCGTAGGTAATGACGCTTTCGAGGTTCATCATATGGCGCATGATGCTGTATTCGCCAGTGATGCCCATACCTCCTAACAATTGTCGGGCCTCGCGCGCTATTTCCAATGCCATGTTCACATTATTGCGTTTTGCCATGGATATCTGCGCAGGAGTTGCTTTGCCTTCGTCTTTCAATACGGCCAGGCGCCATGCGAGCAGTTGTGCCTTGGTGATCTCCGTGATCATCTCGGCGAGTTTTTTCTGCTGTAATTGAAATCCGCCAATGGGTTTGCCAAATTGCATGCGCTCTTTGCTGTAGCGCAAGGCGGTATCGTAACAATCCATGGCTGCACCCATGGCACCCCAGCTGATTCCAAAGCGCGCAGTGGACAAGCAACTCAGCGGACCTTTTAGTCCTTTTATTTCCGGGAATAGATTCTCTTTGGGGACTTTCACGTTGTCAAATACCAATTCGCCGGTGGCAGATGCGCGCAAGCTCCATTTTCCATGTGTCTCCGGCGTGCTGAATCCTTCCATACCGCGCTCGACGATAAGACCGCGGATGGCTCCTGTTTCATCCTTGGCCCAAACAACCGCTATATCGGCGAACGGCGCATTGCTGATCCACATTTTTGCACCATTGAGCAGGTAGTGGTCACCTTTATCTTTGATATTGGTGATCATGCCGCCGGGATTGGAACCGTGATCCGGTTCTGTCAGCCCGAAGCAACCGATCATTTTTCCGGATGCCAGTTGCGGTAAATATTTTCTGCGTTGTTCCTCCGTGCCAAAAGTATAGATGGGGTACATCACCAAACTTCCCTGCACAGATACCAGGGAACGAATACCGCTATCACCGCGCTCGATCTCCTGCATAATAAGGCCATAGGAAATGTTATCGAGCCCGCCTCCGCCGTATTCTGCGGGAATGGTAGGGCCGAAAGCACCAATTTCTGCCAAACCGGGGATCAGTTGTTTGGGCGTCTCTGCTTTTTGGGCATATTCTTCTATGATGGGCGAAATTTCTTGTTTTACGAACTGGCGCACGGTGTCGCGGATCAGTTTGTGTTCCGTGGTCAGCAGATCGTCCAACTGGTAGTAGTCCACACCTTCAAAGAGATCGTTCGGCATAACAGTGATTTTGGGCAAAGATATTTAAAAGCCTGCGCACTTACTTTATGACAGGAGCTCTGCCGGTGTTTGTATTCGTTACTTTTGTTGAAAAAAGGGATGAACCGAATCGTTTTGGAAGGTATGTTGTTTAAAAGCCATATCGGCGTATATGATTATGAGCAATTATATGGCAACAATTTCGAGGTAGATCTGCATGTGGAAAGTGCAGCCATTCGCAGTAGTGGCGATGCTATAACCTCCACTCTGGATTATGTGGAATTATATCGCATTGTGCATCAGGTTATGGGCGGCAGATACAACTTGATAGAAACGGCGTGCGCCGATATTATTCAACAGGTTCGCCAACTGTCCTATCCGATCGAAAGCGTTTATATCCGCATCGCAAAATTACACCCGCCATTGGGTGAAGAAGTGCGCAAGGTTTGGATAGAAATGGCGGGATAAGTGGTTAAATATGCTAATTCGATAATTCCTTTATATTTTTGCGTTCCCATAACGGGTCGGATGGCCGAGAGGTTAGGCAAGGCTCTGCAAAAGCTTCTACAGCGGTTCAAATCCGCTTCCGACCTCAGGAAACCCTCGCTTTTTCAAGCGGGGGTTCTTTTTTTCTCAAAGATGAAAATGTAATTATTGATTGACAGGAGTTAATTGTCAGGGGTTAGGGGTTAGGGGTTAGGGCCGTTTTTTATTATGAGCATTCTTTATTAGAACATACTGCGACTGGGACTGCGACTTAGTCATTAGTCATTGGAAAACGGCATTGATCTGTGTTATACTTACAAGAATGCGGCATTCAGCTATGTTAGGAGTTAGGAGTTAGGGGTTAGGGCCGATCGTAAAAGGATGACCGGATAATTCCTTATTCCTCCACCCTGCGGCGGATCCGCCTATCGGCGGACATTCCTTATTCCTTATTCCTTATTCCTTTTTCCTTACCGCTGCTCGCCGATGCCGGTATTCCCATCGCGCACACAACGGCACATCATACCATAGTTCTTGGAAAAATAATTGCTGAATACGAGCGGCATTTTTTCGCGGATAAAATAATATACATATGCCGTACTTTCATTATTCTCGTCGGAGGTCCAGTAACTCGCCTGTAAATTATCTGCACTGTAACGCCCATTCACATTGGGTGGCCATCCAAATACGATATTGAATCCGAAATTGGGGTTGAAGGCGAGCACGTTACCCGCTTTTTTTTCGCCTCCGGTTCTGGCTACCAGGGTATCCCATTCTGCCCGGCTTGGTATATGCCAACCTTTCGGACAAGCACTTTGCGCTTCCTGCCAGTTATATAATCTGCCATACGTTTTGCAATTCTTCCTTTATCTTCATAACACCAGCTTTCTTTGCATACCGCAGGTTCTCATCCAAACCTGATCGCCAATTTAAACGCGACATGCTCTACCATCGCGACTTTGTCCCGGAAGGTAAAAATGGTGTCTGCCACATATCATAACTCTGCGCATAACCGGAAACCAACCGGGTACAAGAAAAGAAGAAGGCAATAAACTTGATCGTGTCTCGCATCGCTGCAAAAATTTCGCTAACATATCTCAAAATCAATGGTAATCGATATTAAAAAATGGTTTTAATTTCTTTAACAGTGGATATCATCGTTTTTGCTGCCACAGAAGCTGAGAGGTAAAACCTTTTGCAGACCATCTTTCTGCAGCATACCTGTTCACTTGTTTATACCGGCGGGCCCGCCGCATCTTGCTATGCGATCACAAAATCGCTGATCGAAGAAAACTCCGACCTGGTGATCCAGGCCGGGATAGCCGGAAGTTTCGACCGGGAAATACAGACGGGGAAGTGGTGTGCGTGCAAGCAATGCTTTGGCCGAAGCCGCGCGCATTCTTAGATGTATTCACCCTGGGACTCAGCGACCCGGATGCGCAACCCTATACACAAGGAAGGTTGCAGAACCCCATCTACCTGCTGCAATATATGCAGAAAGTTTGCGCAGCGTGCGCGGTGTAACGGTAGAAACCACCAGCGGACATGAGAACGATATCCGCCTGCTTAAAGCGCATTTTGACGCAGAGATCGAAACCATGGAATTTTTTATGTTGCAGTTGTTTGATGCAACAAACTCCTTTCGCAGCGTTGCGCAGTATCAGCAATATGAGCCTCCCTGTCCGAATGATACTTTTCTTTTTGATGCGATGATACACAGGCGCACGATATACGGAAGGACTGAATTCGATGTGCAACACCATGATGTAGAGACATTGAATAAAGAACTTGTTGCAGCAGGTATACTGGATATCAGCAAATTGAGTTACCACGCTTATGCCTATGTAAGTGAAAATATATTCTGCTGCACGCAGGTTGGCCTTGGGCCGGGGATGCGGACCCTCCGGGATCACAAGGACATTATTCCCGAATCCAAGATCCCCTACTGCCTGATCGGAATACCCGGAAGTTTGACTACTGCAAATTTTTGCTCAGCATAATGTAATCACTCTTCATACTGCTGAGTTCAATCGATGATTTTCAGGTATGACATGATAAACGCGCCATCACATCATAAATCCATCTACGCGGCAAAGGGACTGCATAAAATTGCGGATCTGGGTAGCTGGTGGGGAGGAAAAATATGCTCGCCGGGCCTATTCACTCCTGGCGGCATAGCCATGCGCAGAACACATCCCCTGAAATACAACAAAGCTATTAGCGCGTTTTGCTAAATAGTAATAACAATATGCCTTAGATCATCCGGAAGACAGTATGATTACGTGCGGGCTCATGCAGGAAATGGATGAGGATGTCATGCGTCAGCATATCGCATTATATGTGAATGCTTTTTCGGTTGACCTGGGTGCAGAAGGTGTACAAGCTATAGAAGAAATGTATCGCATCGCGATGCAACATAAAAAAATACCCGGCTTATATCATCCTATATTAGTGGAAAAATGATGCATGAGCAGATCATATGCATCGGGCATATCTTCTGCAAAACAAAAATACCTTCGGCATGACCTTCGGTCACCACGATGCCTTTGGTATCCTTCCCCATACAACTTTGCATCGCCAAAGCCATCTCCGGTGTTCCATATAATATTTCTATATCAGTTGTTGGCACAGTATGTAATAACCTTTCCCACATGGCCTTTTGATGCACATGGATAACAGCACCGGCGCCATGCGCATATAATGCAGCATGCGTCAATGCTTCTGAGCTTGCAGCACCGGACCCAGGCAGTCGAGTGTGTTTTTTCAATGGCATATCCTGTAAATCGACAATGTTATACACCGGAACAGCGCCGGTTTGCGTGCCGCTGATAAAGTAAAGAATGAGCAGAATATTTACAACCGATATTCCCGCATCTAATGCCATCTGGATATACACCTATCAAACCTTTCTTTGATATAACAGATTCCCTGAAATTGATCAATGCAGCCGGCAATTTCAGCATCGGTCTGTTCCCAACGTATCGCATATTTAATATATCCATCCTGTGGCTCCTGCATGTTTATTTGGTGTTGAATAATGCACTGATGGATGGCTTATCCGCCGAACAAATTCCTTTTTCAGTAATTAGTCCCGTACCCTGGCAGTGTACACGAGCATAGCTGAGCGCAACGGCATCAACCGGGGATATCAATACTTTTTCAATAGCGTTGCCCAGGGCACCTTACATATTTAATTTCATCGGGATTGCGTTCTTCTATAACCGCTTCCGCTTCTGCATCTTCCATGCGCATATCGATGGTGCTCAATGGCAGGGCCACATAAAAAGGTACATGATTGTCATATGCAGCGAGCGCTTTCATATAGGTGCCGATTTTATTTATGACATCCCTGTTCGTCCGGTCAGAGCCGGTGATCACCAGATCCACCATTTTGATGAAATACTCCGCTTGCATTATTCAAATCAATGGTTAGGAATATTATTCTCCCCAATTTGCGGCGGTAAGTTGAGCCGCCCTGATTCCTGCCGGGTCTCACATACATTACGTATATTCATTCCCGCTTCTTAGGGCCGCATATATCGGTGCGGTCGTACTTTCGGTCGACCGTTGCGAGCCAGCCTGCATTACAATGCGTGAGGACCTGCACCGTTTCTCCATTTTTTAGCGCGGTTATTTCTTTGATCAATTGCATACCGTGCTCACCTATCAAGGCATTATTTTCCACGTCGGCGTCACATATCCATTGCGCACGCACTTACGCAACATCTACTTCCACTGAATCGTTACCGGTGATGGCATCGAGCATTGCCCAGTGCCTAACGCAGGTTCACTGCCGTTGGCCGGGTTTGCATTATGCATCATACGCTTTTTTAAAGTTGCATCTCTTTCGTTTGCATCTTTCACTTCGAAGCGAAAGCGAGTACATACCCATGCAGCAGCAGCACCGACCGCGCACCGCGCACCCACATATCGCGGATGGCCAGACAATACTTCGTCAACGGTGCGTATCCTCCCGAATATTTACCTGATGTGGTAAATAGCGCTGGTCGATAATACAAATGCATTGTGCATCGTTTGGATGCAACCATATCGTTCTATATTGGCTACCTTTAATCAACATATGCAGTGGAATACAAAGATACGCAGTATGGCTCTGGTGGGCTTTCTTTTATTTCCCGTGTGTATGCAGGCGCAAACCCAAAACCTGTATTTGTATATCGATTCCAATACCATCATTGGCAACATAGAGAACAACAAAGCGTACGTTTCAGAAACCGAGATCGCATATACCATATCCGGAAATCAGATCTTCAGCGGTGATGGCACCAAAAGAGAACAGTTATTATTTCTGATCAATGCGAAAGATATACTGAGTAAAAAAGTAGGACTTGTATATCAAATGGATGGAAAGACCATTCAATATATCACCAGAAAGAACACCTTTTATCTGGGCGATTACCCGATCGACTATGACCTCGAGGACCTGCTGATGCTTTCACCGGTAAATGATAGTATCACGGAGGTGATCAGCGGCATCGATGGAAAAAAGCTGGGTGTGATAAGCGGAAAATTCCATGGTCAGGCAGAGATCGTTTTGGCGGCGCATATGTATATCCGTCATTTCGGATTGGATGAAGAGGTGCAAAGTGCCATGCAACAAGCATACGGTGATACGGGCGCTTCCGGATATGGTTATATCCGGCCTTTTATCGATCATGGCAGGTATTACGAATGGGAATGGGATGGCGAGACATTAAAGCCTGTTTGGGGTTACCGGCCCGAAGACAATTGGAAATTTGACGGTAAATATCTGCAACCGGTTTGGAGTGCCGACCCGCAATCGGAATGGGTATGGGATGGCAATATTTTAAGGCCCTTTTGGGATGAAAGTTCACGGAATCAATGGACTTGGGATAGTGAAGTGTTAAAACCATTTTGGGATAGCGACCCGGATAAAATGTGGAAGCTGGACGACGGGATCATGCGCCCGATGTGGAACTTCGACCAAAACCAACAATGGGTGATCGAGGGAGAAATCCCACTCCCTGTCATCGCCCTGGTGGTTCTGGGCATAGCCGACCGATAGTTTGGTGCAAGGTTCAGTTTGCTTATCTTTGCGCTTCATTTTTCACATTAATCATACAACATGAAACGTTTCCTTTTTATAATGCTGTTGGCCGCATGTGCGGTAAGCACACAGGCGCAGACTGTAAAAATCGCCTATATCAATTCACAGAAATTGCTGGAGAAAATGCCGGAAGCCGTTGCTGCCAATCAGAAACTGATGGCCATGGCAGGTGAATACGATTCCATCTATCGCGAGTACATTTTTGAATATCAAAAACTGATCAAAGAGATCCAAAGCGGCACTTTGAGTGAAGTGATGCGCGAGGTAAAATTGGATGATGCGCAGAAACTGGAAGACAGGCTGCAATCCTTTGAACAAGATACACAGGACAAACTCGATGCTAAAAAAGCGGAGTTATACCAACCCATCATCGATAAGGCTACCAAATTAGTTCAGGATGTTGCGAAAGCGAACGGATATACCTATGTGCTGGACAATTCACTGGGCGTACTGATCATGGCACCCGACGGCGATGACATACTGGACCTGGTATTGAAAGCTTTGACCACCACACCGGCAGGCAAATAATAGAACTTCTGATACAAAAATAAAAAACCGGCTTTGCGCCGGTTTTTTATTTTCACGTAAACCTAAACTAACCCTTTAAGAATGTTTTTTCAAGTATAAGTAATCCAGGTAATACAACACCTTGATAGAAAAGTTGTTCGACTGCGGAGAGTTAAATGTTTCCTCCCAATTCTCCGTATAACTACGCGGCAGGAAATTGCCGAATTGATAGATGCTGTTCTTCCACACGATGTTCATCTCAGACCCCGGAGCAAAATACCAGGTATATACGAAGTCAATATTGAATGCATTGAAATTCACATCATCAGTTGAATTATTCTCCGCATCAAATGAATTATAAGTAGTAGGATATAAATAGCCGTCCTCTCCCAGATTATAGAACTCGGTATATTCTGCATACGACCAATAATGACGTGCACGGAAACTGAAGCCCATTTTTACATTGGGCGTGTAATTCAATTGGAGCAAGGTCACAAAGGTGTTGTTATCGCGCTTGCCAAAAATAATACTGTCGGTCTCTGTCACCCATCCGATATCATTTGGCCAGAAACTGGCTGATGCGCTTGCTGAAATAGCCACTTTGTCGCTCACACGGAAACGCGGAGATAAATTCACATTCAGGCGCATGCGGCCCGGTTCATCAAAGAAGCGGTAGTTCGCACTGGCATCATATGCAAATCTTTTGGAATAGTCTGTGGAGATCCATCCGCCGAAGTTATAATTCTTCGGATAGGTATAATATCTGCCCGGCTCCCGTGGCTCGAACCAATCATAAGTGATCACGGGTTCCGTTTGTATCCACAATCCGCCGAAGTTGAAATTCTTGAACCCTGCCCATACTTCTGTATACGTATTGTAATTGAAAAATTCGTCGGGTTCAACAATGCGGGTATAATTCGTCTCGGCATACACATTCAACTGATTGAAGATCCAGAATGGTTTGTAATTATGATAGCTGCCGTTCAGGTTATAGTTGACCGTATTGTTATTTGCCAGGTAACCGAGATCATTCGGGTTATAGGTATTGCCTTCATACCAATAGCCGGTACCGTATTGCCATTTGCCACCCCACTTGCCCAAACTCAAATGATGTGCATAACCCGTCTCTGTTCCGTCTTCTCCGCCAAAGTATTTGTTTGTTACTGCGCCGCCACCTGAAATGCCGTAAATATTCTCTTTATCATTGAACTGAAATTCCGTACCTGTTGCATTTGCGTCATAGTAATTTCCACTGCGCATCACGTTCGTGTTGATCACACTTACATACGAATTATTCTTCAGGCTCTGATCCACCACCATCACGTTATAATTAGATAGAGGCCCTGTCAATACATCATATTCGGCACCCTCAACATCTTTAATCGTAGCGTAAGTTTCACCTTCTATAGCATTGAAAAAACCGATACCTGTTCCTTTCGGGGTTCTTCCGGATATTTTCGTTGCATTTAATAATCTGGTGTTCTGCGGATTATTCACCACTTCTTCACCGTCCTGCAGGTTTCCATACACACCGTAAAATCCGATAGGCGTTCCTCCTACCCTGCGCGAATAAAATAAATTCCCTTTATTGAATAATTCTGTTCCTTCCGTAAAAAACTGACGCTGTTCTACAAAATATGTTTCAAACGGTGTGAGATTCAACACCTGGTTATCGCTTTGCACCTGACCAAAATCCGGAATAAGGGTCATGTCTAAAGTGAAGGCATCGTTCAAACCGTATTTCAGGTCGGCACCGCCATTAAAACTTGTAGCTGTACTGGTGGTACCCGTATTTTTATCTGCATAGATATCATAATATGCCGACAAATACGGCGATATAGAAAGACGCACCGGAGCCTCTATATCTTTTATTCCGGTGAGTTTTCCCGCCTGGTTTACAAATCCGTTTATTTCAGGATCGATGCGGTTCCAGGATGATTTATCGCGCACGCGTTTTACTTCACGCACAAAGTTTAGCCCCCAGGTTTGCTCGGGTGCATTTGGAAAACGAATAGCAGAGTAGGGTATTTTTATTTCCACTATCCATCCATCTTCCACTTGTCGTGTTGCACTCACCCAAACAGCATCCCAGCTAAAATCTTCGCCGCCAAAATTACCGGGATACATTTTTGCATCCAATTGGACGTTTGAACTGGAAACGATGAATTCATTTGCATTTAATCCGTCATTAAATGGATCAATGATCACATCAAAAAAATCGGCGCTGCCCAATTCATCGCGTTGAGATAGCTCACGCATGATGCTATCCGGTTGCGGATCGTATAAATAAGCACCAATGTATAAAGCAGTATTGTCGTACATCACTTTCACCTCTGTGCGAAATGCCGACGGTTCATTATGCTTGAATTGAAATTGAGTAAAATCACTTGCTATTTCGGCCTGTTGCCATTCCGGTTCATCGAGTCTTGCATCGATATTCATCTGCCCGGAAATGCGCAATGCAGATAGCTGCTTTTTGATCGTTTCCTGTGCTTCCGCGGTCAGGAAAACAGATTGGAGGAGGATAAGGAGTATGAGGCGGTTCATGCTAATGATTGACGTACAAGGTTACAGCGAAAAGGGACATCAACAGTGCCGGAAGCAGTTAATGGTTGTTAAGGGAATTATTAAAATGTATTACGGTCAAACGCTTAATTCCCGGCCGGAGCTTCGGGTAACTGAATGGTAGCAGCACCGCTCAGATAACCATGCACGCGACAAAAAAGCTATCCGTCAATCGAAGACATTCAACATAGTTCTTCCGCCTTTTTTATTCATGGCAGCAAAACCATGCTTTTCACCTACAAAAGGATGCACATCAGCGGTTGGCCAGCAATCCGCCGCAGAACCTCCGGCTACAACCACACGTGCCGGGTCGATATGCATTTCTGCAACGTGTTTCACGCACATAGCGCACCGCACTTTTTGCATCCACCACACAGTTGATGGCATTGCCGCCATTCCTTGAAATAACACGATAATCGGCTGTTATGGCCACCATACCTCTGCTTGCTAAATATTTGCACGTTTCTTCCCATTGTATGGGACTGCCTTGCACAAATCCGCCGCTGAAAAAATAAATGACCACAGGTTTGGGGTCGCCGCTGGTATGGTCTTTCGGGTAATATATATTCAGATGCATGGATACCGAATCGCCAATCTGCTTATATACAGGTGTGGCATCGGCAGATTCTAAAACCGGTTGATAATGACTGTTGTCATCCTTCTCCATTTCTTCCAAAGTCTGGTCCTTTTTCTCCATTTTGGACTTACAAGAAGAAACTTGATCAATGCTGTGCACTCAATATCCAGATCAAAACGCGCATCTTACTTCTATTTTTGTGCAAAAATACAGGATATTTTAGTCCTGCAATGCCCGCTATCTGAACGTACCGATGGTGGTAAGGAATTCCGGCAGCCCGACAATCCGGAATAAAAACAAATTTTTAGCTATGCGTAATTGACCTAATTTTGTGGCGCGGAGAGCGGTGCATGCACGTTAAAAAACTACCATTTACAGGGCAATTGATCTATGCTTCGGGCATGCTTGGTTTGGTCATCCTGATGAATATGATCGGGTGTACTGTGGTATATTTTTATGACCCGCTTAGCAACAGCAATATCCCCTATTTACTCCCGAGAGTTACTGTGTTGGGCATTTTTAGTTTCATCAGTCTCATCGCAGCTTCCGGACGGATATGGGACATTGTCACCGATCCGGTGGTCGCATTTGCGCGCAGGCGACGAAGTAAAAATCCCGTGGTCGGCGAACGCCTTTCATGCGCTGGAGTGTTTTCCCCATTCTGCTCGCAGGCATTTTGATGTCGCTCCTTTAAGCCCCCGAATCGAGTGGCGCCAATTGCCGACTGGCTGGTGGTATGTCAATTGGTTTATTATTTGTTTCTCTTACTGTTTATATCATCCCCTATAATGCCCTCATTGCTGAGTTAGGACATACCACAACAGAAAAATTGCGCCTGTCGACCCTGCAATCACTTTCATTTTTCATCGGCATGATCCTGGCGAGCGCAGCACGGCACTGGCACAACTGCTCTTCACTTTATTTCATTACAAGAACATGATGGTGGCCTTTCAATATTCCATTATCATTATGTCGACCATTGCGACGATCTTTCTATGTGTCCCTGCATTTTTCCTGGATGAAAAAAAATATTCCATTGGCAAGCCACATGCGCTTGGTTTAAAGGAGTCGCTCAAACCGGTGTTTACTAACCGCAATTTCTTTTTATTCATCGTTGCAGATTTTGCATATTTCATTGCGATCACCATGATAGGCACCGGTGCATTGTATTATGTGAAAGTGCTTCTGGGACTCGATGAATCGTTCGGCACGGTGATGATCCTCGTCATGTTGCTGCTCAGCTGGCTTTGTTATCCATTGGTAAATACACTGGCACGGCGTTACTCGAAAAAGAAATTGATCCTGTCCATGTTGTATGTGGTAGGCGCACTATTCATCCTTACGTATTTCCTGGGGAGAATGCCTTTTGCACCCGAATTGCAAGGCATTATGATATCCGTATTGTTTGCTTTCCCGCTTGCTGTATTGGGTATTTTACCTCCGGTGGTACTGGCAGAGATAACACATCTCGATGCACATACCTCCAAAGAAAATAAAGAGGCGGTATTTTTCGCCGTGCGCAGTTTATTCGACAAATTCGGACAGACCTTCGGTATAGTAATCTTTACCATACTTACCCATAATTACGGGAAAGACCCGGGACATGATATGGGTATACGCTTATCCGGAATATTCGGATTCAGCATGTGCTTCCTTGCCGCGAGCATCTTTGCCTTCTACAATGAAAAACATATCAGCAGCGGAGTGCAGAAAATGGAATCGGAAATGGAAGGATGAGGATGGTGAATGGTGAGGGGTGAATAGTGAATGTCTTTGGTCCCCGTTGGGAGTGAATGCGGATAAATGATTAATGAAAGGCTATTTTTCAAATGCTCAGATCAGGGGCAGGTGGAGTTTGATATCAATATGAGTACTCAAACTGATCATAGGTGATCTTTTTACTGCTTACTGCTTACTGCTCTCTGCTTACTGCTCTCTGCTTATTACTCTCTGCTTACTGCTCCACCCTGCGGGTGGTCCGCCGACCGGCGGATATTGCTTACTGCTTATTGCTCTTTTTCCCCTCCATCTTCTTCGCTTTCTCCTCCACTGCAAATTCCATTTCCTTTTTGTAGGCTATGATCTTGGCACGCATCTTTTCATCGTGCATACCGAGCATTTCGGCAGCCAGGATGCCGGCATTTTTTGCCGCATTCAAAGCAACGGTAGCAACGGGAACGCCGTTGGGCATTTGCAAAATGGACAGGATAGAATCCCAACCATCGATGCTGTTGGAAGAACGCACCGGGACGCCAATTACAGGCAAGGGCGTAATACTGGCAACCATTCCCGGCAGGTGTGCGGCGCCGCCTGCACCGGCGATGATCACCTTGAGTCCGCGCGCATGGGCTTTACTTGCATAATCCATCATGCGCGCCGGTGTGCGATGAGCGGAGACGATCGTTATCTCCAGAGGCACGCCAAAGTAGTTCAAAATATCTGCGGCATCCTGCATTACCGGAAGATCGCTATCGCTTCCCATGATAATGCCCACTACCGGTTTTTTTTCTGCAGTTTTTTTGGTTGATTTTCCTTTTTTCATCTCAGCTGATCACTTTTATGGTGTCTTTGATCACGGCAGCCAATGCCCGCGCCTTTTTTGCGTCCTGATGAACGATCGTTGCATGTCCCATTTTGCGAAATGGTTTAGTTTTCTTCTTTCCGTACAAATGAACATACACTCCTTCCTGTTGTAAGCATGCTTGCAAGCCTGCATATTGTGCGTCACCGGTATAGCCTTCAGCGCCGAGAATATTTACCATAACAGCAACAGTACGTGTTGCCGTACTGCCCAAAGGTATACCAAAAATGCAGCGCAACAATTGCTGATATTGCGATGTATAATTCGCCTCAATGGTGTGATGTCCGGAATTATGTGGCCTTGGCGCAACTTCATTCACCAATATCTCGCCTTTCTTCGTTAAAAACATCTCCACCGCCAAAATCCCTTCCATTTGAAATGCTTCAATGGTTTTGATCGCTATGCGTGTTGCTTCTGCCGCTACTGTATCTGAAACATGTGCAGGCGCGAGGAGAAATTCCACCAGATTCGCCTCCGGATGGAATTCCATTTCTACAGGTGGATAACTCATGGTATCGCCATCGGCATTGCGTGCAACAATGACAGCCAATTCCTTTTCCACGTCTACCAGATCTTCAACCAGATGTTCGCCTTCCAACAAGTCTTTTGCATCCTGAGGGCCCCGTACTATCTTCACTCCTTTGCCATCATATCCGGCAGTACAACTTTTTTGAACAAAAGGAAAATTCAGCTTCTGCTCGCTGATCAGCTCGCGCAGTTCATCCGCATTATCGAGCAACATAAAAGAAGCAGTTGGGATCTCATTATCCTCATAAAATAATTTCTGCTTGCCCTTGTCTTTAATTATATCCAGAATATCGGGATCAGGAAAAATGCGTTTCCCTTCCTTTTTTAGTTGCCGTAATGCATCTGTATTGACATGTTCAATTTCGATCGTTATGCGATCGGCATTTTTCCCAAAGGCATACACGGTATCGAAATCGGAAAAGCTTCCACAAACAAAATGATGCGCCAGATGTGCGCAGGAGCATTCGGGATCAGGATCCAGCACGTGACATTCAATATTCCAGTCGGATGCTGCTTCCAGCAACATCTTTCCCAATTGTCCGCCCCCTAATACCGCCAGTTTCAGATCTTGCGGCCGCAGTGTATCCATAGGCCAAAGTTACGCCGATTTGCCGACTTACACATACCGTACCTACCTTTGCGTCATGAATGCATATCCATATATTCTCGCGTGTCATATCATTTTTATCGTTACCTGGTTCGCGGGATTATTTTATATCGTACGACTCTTCATATATCACCGGGAAGCACTCGATAAGCAAGAACCTGAAAAGCAGATCTTATCCCGGCAATTCACTCTGATGGAAAGTCGCTTGTTGCATATTATTACAACACCTTCGATGCTACTCGCCTTGGGAACGGGCATAACCCTCCTCAGTTTGCAACCCACTTTTTTGCAGGAGGGTTGGATGCATGTAAAATTATTTTTCGTTGCCTGCGTTGTTGTTTATCATTTCAGTTGCCTGCGCATCCATGCAGCATTACGCGATGGCAAATACCGCGGGACCGGTCAGCGTTTGCGCATGTATAATGAACTGGCAACACTTTTTTTGGTCGCTATCGTCTTTTTGGTTGTTTTAAAAAACACCATGAACATGCTGGCCGGATTCGGCGCTTTTATTGCACTTGCCGTAATACTTATGCTGGCGATACGTTTATATAAACGCAGCAGAAAAAAATAACCCCGCCGCGAATTACCGGGCAGGGCTTATATCTTTCGGGATTTCCTTAAAATACGTAGCGAATAAAAAACGCGGGATCCGGATCGAGGTTGCTGTCATACCCTTTTACCAGGGGATATTGTGGCATCAGGTCGATACCGAACATAACGGGAAGGTTCTGCAAATTGTATTCTGCACCCAGCTGACCTCCTATATAAATAAATATACCATCCTGGCCATTGCCTTTGTATTTATCGTCCAGGAATGTGTTACCCACTGTTACTGCGGGCCCTAAGAAGAAATTCAAGCCTTTGGACAGTTCAAAGACCCAATGGTATGCGGTTGCCAAACGCACAAAACTGAAGCCTTCACCGCCTCGCGCACCCAGATCGAGTTCTAACCTGTTGGTGCGGTTAAAGCCGTGCTGGTAGCTGATACCGCCACCGGAGCCGAAACGGACACCTATAGCGTTATCGTTCACCTGAGCCTGTGCGGTGAGCAAGCCTAAACAAAGTATACTGAGGAGCAAATACCTGGACATACGGATAATTTTTGTGCAAATGGACACAAAAAAAATGAAAGTGCAAAGTGCAGGGGTCACATTATCTTATTCCCTGCTGATCCATCGCATGAGTTCTTCCTTATAGTTGGCCCCGATGGGTATTCTGCCCTTTTCGGTTTCGATGATGTTGCCGAAAATGGATCGCACAGCACCCAGCCGGATGATATAACTGCGATGCACACGCACAAAACCCGGCGCGGGTAGTACCTCTTCAAACTTCTTCATGGTGTGGTGCGTCACGATCATGCGCTGCGCTGTAAATATCTTTGCATAATCCTTCATGCATTCTATATGGTCGATATCCGTAAAATTCACTTTGACCAATTTGCTGTCTTCTTTTACAAAAAAGTACTCCTGCTTTTCCGTGAGTTCAGCCGTCGCTGTTTCCGGCTGCATCTTTTCCAGCACCTTGTTCACGGCTTTCAAAAAGCGTTCAAAGCTGATCGGCTTCAACAGATAATCATCTACATTCAGATCAAATCCGTCCAATGCAAAATTTGGATAGGCCGTTGTGAGGATCACATGCGGCGGGTTTTTGAGTGTGCGCAGAAATTCAATGCCTGTTACCACCGGCATTTGTACATCCAGGAAGATCAGATCTATCTTTTCGGTTTGCAGCGCATCATTAGCCTCCATGGCATTTGCACAGGTGGCCACCAGTTCAAGTGTGCTCAATTTGGCCACATAGGTCTCAATCACCTGTCTGGCCAGGGGTTCATCATCAACGATCAGGCATCTTATCTTCATACTTAGTCTTGCAAGGTAAGAGAAACACTGTACATATCTCCGGTTTCGGAAATATGTAAAGCGTGGCTGTCGGGGTAAATAAGTTGCAAACGCTGTTTCGCGTTTTCAATGCCGATGCCCCCCGACCGGCCGACACGTCCATTCAGCGGTTTATTGTTTTTTACGAAAAAAAATACACTGTGTTCTGTTGTTTCCAAGTCGATCTGAACCCATGCATCGCCTACCTGCGATTGCACCCCGTGTTTGAATGCGTTCTCCACAAAGGGCAATAATAATAATGGAGGGATCAGATGGCCGCCCGTATTTCCCTGGATATCAAATTGGATCTTCACCTTTTCACCATGACGAATTTTTTCCAGATCGATATAATCCTGTAAAAACTGAATGTCGCGGGTCAATTCTGTTTTCTCCACATCGCACTCATAGAGCATATAACGCATCAGGTCGCTGAGTTTGAGGATCATCTCAGGCGATTTGTCTGATTTTTGCAGAGCAAGCGAATAAATATTATTCAGTGTATTGAATAAAAAATGCGGATTCACCTGTGCCTTCAGATAATTCAACTGAAGAGAAACATTTAGTTTTTCCAGTTCGGTCTTTTCGTCGCGCAGTCTGTAAAAACGGCGCGTGAATTTCAGAGAAAGCGGGATGGATGTCACAATGATCATTTGCACGATCATGGGGAGATAATACGCCTTGCGTGCATGCGCCATTTCCAGATATTTTTTATCCTGCTCGCCCAAAGTAACATGCTGAATAAAATACGTTTGCAGATTAAAATCCACAAGGTAAAACAAGAGATATAAACCCACCGTGGAGAGGATAAACCAGTGCAGTGTTTTCCAGTGAAAAAATCGGGGTACGATGAAATAGGCAAGCGGATAATAAAAGCAGGCAAAGATCAGATTCACGATCAGTGTGAACAACACGAAATTGTTGGTGAATTCGGTCAGCGAATGATATTGAATGACCGGGATGGATAAATAAAATCCCCAAAAGCCCAGATGCAACAGGACACGGAATGCTGTTGTTTTGGTAAATGCTTTAAAGGATGCGCGGATATCCATTCTGCAAAAATCTTATGCCTGTTCCAAAATTGTCCTTTTTTTCGACGAAAGCAGGCCTGTCTTCGATAAACCCCCGTTGTGCCGCTTCCATGTTGCCTTTTGTTAAAGCATGCCGTTCATAGGCGATTTTCTGCCATTGGTCTAATACATTTTCCATACCTGATCCTGTGTTGTTCCTTTGCATGCATCAAAACCCGAACCATATGTTACGATACCTTATTACTTGTCTGATCGCCCTGGCAACCGCATATCCGGGCTCTGCCCAAACCTTTACCGTTCGCGGACAGGTTACCGACGCGGCAACACATGCGCCCGTTGAGTTCGCGACCGTCACCCTGCTCCAGGTTGCGGACAGCAGCCTGGCTGGTGGGACCATTTCAGATTCAACCGGACATTTTGAAATACCGGAAATTCCTGCCGGCACTTATCTGCCCCGCATTTCCTTTATCGGTTACCGCGATACCATATTGACTTCAGTGTCTGTTACCGCCGACATCGACTTGGGAAATATCGGATTACAAGCCATGACCAATGAACTTGGAGAGGTGGTCGTAACCGGCAGCAAAAAAGTAGTCGAGACAATTCCCGGCGGTATTGTATACAATGCCGATCAGGTGTTGAGCAATGCAAACGGAACAGTCCTGGATATGCTTAAGAATGTGCCGAATATCATTGTAGATAAAGATGAACATGTGACCATTCGCGGCAACGCCGGTGTCAATGTGATGGTAGATGGCGTGCCGCTGAATATGAGTGGAGATGACCTCACCAATTTTCTGAAACAAATACCATCCGATATGATCAGCAGCGTGGAAGTGATCACCACGCCCGGCGCAAAATATGATGCAGCAGGCAGTGCCGGGATCTTAAATCTGAAAACCAAAAAACAAAATACAAACGGCAAAAACGGAACGGTAAAAGTGGGTGGGGGTACACTGGGCAGCTATGAAGGTTCTGTGAACTATTATATGAATCAAAACAAAGTACGCTTCAGCGCTGCTTATAATTATAATCACAATGTATTTCGCTCTGATGCATACAGCTTACGCGAAAATTATGACAACCCGGATTATCTATACCTCTATGATGAGCATTTTGACCAGGACGGAAATTCAGATAACCACCTCGCCAAAGTAAATCTCGATTATCTGTTCAATGATAAGAATACATTGGGCGGTTCGCTCTCCTATGGCAGAAAATCCGGTATATTCAGTATTGACGATAACCTGATAACGGAATATGCGGATGGCATGATCAGCGGTTCCTATCGCGCCCTGTTGCACTATGATTTCGATGGTGACAACTACAGTGCAAATACGCATTACAATCACGACTTCTCCAAACAGGGACACAATATCGCATTCGATCTGAATTATTCATCTTATGCACATAACAGGGATATTCCTTCGAGTGCAGATTTTTATGATGCCGACGGGAACATCATTCCGGGCTTAAGTACCATGCGCAATGATGCGACAGATTTCAATGTGTCGATATTCTCGGGTAAATCAGATTATGTATTGCCGCTGAATGAAAAAAGCAAACTGGAAACCGGTATCAAATACACACAAACGCAAACAGATAATATTCTGGTTGCCAGTGTGTATGATGATATGCTGGAATGGCAACCCGATCCCGATGTGAGCAATGCCTTTTATTACACAGAAGCCGTTTCTGCAGCCTATGCGAATTATTCAGGCGGATGGAAGCAATGGACCTATGCCGCAGGATTGCGTTTGGAGAATACCGATATTCACACCGAATCGCCAACAGCTGATGCGACCTACAACAGAAATTACACCGACCTGTTCCCTTCCGGAAATATCAAATACGGCTTTACAAAAGGTGGCGATCTGAGCCTCGATTATTCGCGCAGGATAGAAAGACCTGTGTATCAGTGGCTCAATCCCTTTGTGGATAAATCCACACCCTATACCTGGTTCACCGGCAATCCCGAATTAAAACCCTATTATACCGATGCACTCACATTGAGTTACAGCAAATTCATCAAAGGCAAACACTATGTGATGGGCAGTATCTTCTATCAGCACATGGACGACATATTCACACAATATTTTGAATATGCTGAAGGCGGCGTGTATTACATGACCATAAAGAACATCAACAGCCAAACCAATACCGGTGCATCCGCCATGGTACAGAGCGGCGCGGCAAAATGGCTGGATGTACTGGTGAATATGTCGGTTTTCCGCAATGATGTGAACAATGATCTCGCCGGGGTGGATATCGAATCTAAGTACACCTTCACCGCATATTCCAGTCTGACCTTCAAATTCTGGAAAGGCACGCGCTTCCAGCTCACAGGCAACTATATGTCGCCGAGCACTAACCCCCAGGGATATTTCAACGGGTTCTATTCTGTTGAAGCAGGCCTTAAACGTTCCTTCCTCAGCGACAGGCTCAGCGTGAACCTCAATGTGCGGGACATCTTCAACAGCATGGAGTTCTCGAACACATTTGTAGATGCGCATTTCCATACCGATTTCAGCTTCAAACCGCAGTCGCGCATAGCCAGCATCTCGCTGAGCTGGAAATTTGGCGATGCTATCCAGAATCTGCTCCAGGAACACAACACGGGGGAAGAGGACCGTGTCAACTTCGACAGGCAATAAGGCGCAGATAAAGCATACAGAGGCTCCCGCAAGGGGGCCTTTTTTGTCACTTTTATGTAAAAGGCAGGGACTGCAACAACAAGCTGAGAAAGATGAAAGTTTATAGGGGCACTTGATCCCATAGAATCAGCACTGCCGCTTCACAAAAAATTAACAGCGACCTTAGGCGGAAAGGCATTTGCGGGATTTCGTTTTGAAATTTTAGTCTATATTTGCCAACTCTAAATCATCTTTACAAGGAATTAAATCAAACCTTATGGCTCAAAAACCAGTAAACCCTAAAAAGAAGTCTGCAATGACCGGAATGGCGATGATCGTAATCGTTATCAATCTCATTATCGGAATTCTTTTCTACAAATTCGTATGTGGTAACGCGAAAAACTTCGAGGAGAACGGCGATCCGAAACAAGGAAACTTCCTCGGTATCATTTACAAAGGTGGATTCATCGTACCGGTACTTTTCTCATTGTTCCTCACTGTGTGGGTATTCTTCGTAGAAAGGTTAATGACCATCAGCAAAGCAAAAGGATCAGGCTCTATCCAATCCTTTCTCCAAAAGATCAAATTCCATCTCTCTAACCACGACATTGACAGCGCCCTGAAAGAATGCGACAAGCAGAAAGGCTCCGTTGCCAATGTGGTAAATGCCGGTTTGCATAAATATGCAGAGATGAAAACCGATAAAGACGCAACGATGGAGCAAAAGTGCTCAACATCTCCAAAGAGATCGAAGAGGCTACAGCTCTGGAAATGCCCGCTCTGGAAAGGCATCTGCCCATCCTGGCAACCATCGCCTCCATCGGAACGCTGATCGCTCTGCTCGGAACCGTATTGGGTATGATCCGCGCCTTCGCCGCTCTTGCCACCTCAGGTTCCCCTGACCCTTCGGCACTGTCTGCAGGTATCTCCGAGGCCCTTGTAAATACCGCTATCGGTATCGGTACTTCGGCTTTTGCGATCATCTTCTATAACATCTTTACCGGTATGATCGACAAATTGACATACGGTATCGACGAGATGGGTTTCAGCATTACACAAACATTTGCAGCTTCCGAAAAATAATTGCGCCGGCAGTGCACGTTTAAAACAACATAACGATGCCAAAGATCAAAGTAAAACGAAGTAGTACAATAGTGGACATGACGGCCATGACGGACGTTTCGTTCCTGCTGTTGACCTTCTTCATCCTTACTGCCAAATTCAGGCCGGCGCAACCGGTCATCATCGACATGCCGAGTTCTGCTACAGAGCTCAAAGTGCCGGATAACCTGATGACCATATCGGTTGACAAGGAAGGTAAACTCTACTTCTCCAT
Source organism: Chitinophagales bacterium (assembly GCA_041392955.1). Taxonomy (GTDB): domain Bacteria; phylum Bacteroidota; class Bacteroidia; order Chitinophagales; family BACL12; genus UBA7236. Next base: position 108,674 of record JAWKLB010000004.1, read on the forward strand.
GTCGAACCCCAAGGTTAAAGTGGAAACACTGCGCAACCTGGTAGATCGCTACAGCGAAAAATATCCGAACCTGAAAGACCTCGACGACAAACAGATCAACAACTTTGTGAATATGGAGATGATGGGATACCCCATCGCTGCATTGAATGAAGCGTTGAAGAAGTCGGGGGGAGAATTAGGGGGTATCCACGATTTTCCGGGGATCCCGATGGATTCTGCCAATGCGGAGAACAATGAGCTGCGCGACTGGATACAAGCCGGTCGTTGGGCTGATCAACTCGACCGCAAGGAATCCGGAGCCAACAGGGAAGATATACGTATAGCCATTAAGGGTGATAAGAACAGCAATATTGTCAAGGTGCAGGAAGTGATCAAAACACTTACCAATGAGCCTGTTAATATTCATACATTCAATTTGATAACCACCTTGGAAGGTCCGATGAGCTCAGGCCCGGCGGATGGATCCAAGTAAATGACATAGACCATGGCTGATATTCAAACCCCCGATAAAGGGAGTCACAGTAAACACGGCTCGGGTAAGGTTAGATCCAAGAAGATGTCGACCAGGGTGGATTTTACACCGATGGTTGACCTTGCCTTCCTGCTGATATCCTTCTTCATGCTCACCACTACGCTGAACAAGCCCGTGGCCATGGAGCTGAACATGCCCAAAAAGGACCAGGAAGATCAACAGGAAGTAAAGGAAAGCATGGTGTTGAACCTTTTGCTCGACAAGAATGACAAGATCTGGTATTACAGCGGCTCGACCGTATATGATATGAAGACCACCGATTTCTCACCCGAAGGTGTGCGTCAGGTGATCTACGACAAGCAGGATTTTGTGGGAAAGAAATTCGGCGATCCGGAAAAGACCATTGTGATCATAAAACTGACCCCCGAGGCCAATTACAAGAATATGATAGATATTCTGGATGAAATGGATATTACCAGTACCAAGGTATACGCCATTCAGGATATCGCACCCATAGAACTGGAGGCTATTGCCAACGGCGGCGTGCTGGAGCCGGAACAGGTTCCTGAATAAATTTGTTGTACTTTTATGGAAAGGCGTTTTTGAGCGCATCTCCATATTAAAATCCGGTATATGGAAGACAGTAAAAAGTATTTGAATCAGACGATGGACGAGATCGTCTTCGACAACCGCAACAAGAGTTACGGTGCCTTCTTCCTGCGCCAGTTGACGCAGCGCAACACGATGCGTGCCGCTATCATTATCCTTGGCCTGAGCATCTTGTTAACCAGCTTCACCTTTGCCAATTTCAAATTCAAAAAAGGTGATGATGAACTTACCATTGAAACTGTGGTAACCCTTACCGAACCACCTCCGCTGGATGAAGCTGCCCCGCCTCCTCCTCCGCCACCTCCGCCGCCGCCGCCGTACGCCCTACTGTGCGTTTCGTGGAAATGGTAGCAGTGGAAGATGAGCAAGTGGCTGACGACGACGAACCGATACAAATTGATAATATCAAGGACGATATTTCCAACGTAACACAGGAAGGCGATGATGATGCTGAAGTGCAGATATTGTCTGAGCCGGTGGTTGTAGATGAACCGGTGGTTGAATCCAAGAAAGTATATGAGTTCCTCGAACAGATGCCCGAATATCCGGGTGGTGTCAAAAAACTCTATGAATACATCGCCAACCATATCGAATATCCGAGAATGGCCCGCGATAATGGTGTGGAAGGAACGGTATATCTGAAATTTATCGTGGATGAAACAGGTGCAGTGAGCGATGTGCAGTTGTTGCGCGGTATCGGTGCAGGTTGTGATGAAGAAGCGATGCGTGTGATCCGCGGAATGCCCAAATGGACGCCCGGAAAACAAAATGGTAAACCGGCAGCTGTGTGGTACAAATTACCGGTGAAATTCACCTTATCTGATTAATAAAGAATAATTAAGGAGATAAAACCATCTGAGGTCATTCCAAAGATGGTTTTATTTTTATGTGCAACATGCAAAAAAATCTGTTTAACGATCCAGCCGCATTATTGCGTTCATGCATAGGTGTTTTATATGTTGCCATGGGTATTGCATTGCTGGTGGTCCCGGATCTGATAGAAGGCCTTGGCAAAGGATTTACAACAGCACTCGCAGTGGTACTCCTGGTATATGGAACGTTCCGGATATACAGGGCTATCTTTGACAAACGTTCAGGCGAAAATGATATGTGATATGCAGGTTCTCCGAAAATATATATTCCTTTTACCTGTTTTGTTCCTGCTTGCTGCATGCAAAGACGAGCGCAGCACAGACGACGGGCAAAACGATCTGAACAAAGGGGAAATCGCTATTTATGCAGATACCAGTTATCAGAGTATTGTAAAAGAATTAGTGCGCAGCTATGAAAATGTATATCCCGAGGCACATATCAACGTTACCTATGCAGGCGAGAATGAATTGATGCAGGCTATGTATTCGGATAAAACACGCATGATCATCACCGGACGCGGATTGAGCCAACAGGAAATAGATGCCATAGAAAAAGTAAATGGCATTGTTCCCAAGCAATTTGTTGTGGGCCGGGAGGCCGTTGCCATTATCAGCAATATTGCAAGCGTGGACAGCACCTTCGATCTGGACGCCTTTCGCGCCAGCCGGATGCCGGGATATGCAGGCGCATACGCGAACAAACTATTTGTATTCAATAATGCCAATGCGGGGATCGTGGGACAGCTTACCGGCTCGGCGGATGCCTCTTATCAGAACATGTTCTCCTTGCAAAACAGCGATACTTTGATCGCTTATGTGGCGGCACATCCGGATGCATTCGGTTTCCTGTCTTTCGCCGAACTCAGCGACGGCGACTCCGAGCACACCCGGCAAATCCTGGAAAAAGTGCGGATATTAGGGGTATCCTTCACCGATACCACCGGTCAAAAAGTAACGGTGGAATTATCTCAATCGAGCCTGGGAGACTACTCCTATCCGCTGCAGAGGCCTGTAAATGTGATAAAAGGCAATATGCCCGAGTTGTTAGGCACGGGTTTTGTCAACTTTTTATATAGAAGTAAGGCTGCGAGGATATTTTTGAAGGCCGGGCTTATCCCCGACCGGATACCCGAACGGCAAATAAAAATTGTAGAGTAAAACCTAAAAGGAAGATGAAGATGATCAAAACCGCATTGGCAGTTTGTCTGCTTGGCTCCGTAGCTTACGGGCAATCAGTGCAGGATGCACAAAAGGCAATCGAATCAGAATATTATTACAAGGCGAAGAGGATGTTGCTGCATGTGAATCAAACCGCTCCGACAGTTGAGTCGAATTACTATCTGGGCAACGTGTACCTCTTGCTGGATAAAGCCGATTCTGCCAAATTCTATTACAAACAGGCAAGCGCTTTCGATGAAGGGAAGAATCCATTGATTTATGTTTCCCTTGGCAAATTGGAATTGTTGAAGAACAATAAAACCGGTGCGCAGGAAAATTTCGATCAGGCGATCAAAGTGAGCAAATCAAAAAGTCCGGAGATCTTTTATCAGATCGGCGCAGCATATGCCGGCATCGACGATGCCTTGGCGATCAAGAATTTTGATATCGCATATTCCATGGATCCCGAACTGGTGATCAACCTGCTTGCCTATGGTGATCTTTTCCTGGCAGAAAAAAAACCGGGTGATGCGATGACCAAATACCAACAGGCGCAGAATGCAAATCCGAATATCGCCGTTACCTATTTGCGTATCGGACGTGTGAATGCATTGGTAGGAAAAAACAAAGAAGCGATATCTGCCTTTGAAAAATGCGTGGAACTGGATCCGAATATTGCGGTTGGTTGGAAAGAATTAGGTGAACAATATTATTTGGATGGGCAATATGATAAAGTAAAATATTGCTTTGATAAATACCTGGAGTTGAATGCAGAGGATAAAGAATCGCGCATTGTGGTGGCCGTTACACAATATCAGATCGGCGACTTCAAAGGCGCCATTGAAGAAAGCCGAAAAGTGTTGGCCGATGATCCGAAAAATTTTGTTGCGTATCGCATTATCTTCTACAGTTGCTATGCACTGGGCGACAGTTTAATGGCAACCGATACCGCCATGGCAAATCAATATTTCATGGATGGCCTGGATGCAGTGAATAAGTTCTGGAATATTTCTGAGAAAACGGTGAAGCCGCTCGATTATGAGAATTCTGCGCATCTACGTTGCACCAAGGATACAGAAGCGATTCTTTATTATACCATGTTCACTGAGAATGACAGCAGCAATGTGGGCATCTTCAGCGAGTTCGAAAATACCGTACAGTTTAAAGATGTATGATATATTGTGCATAGTACAATCTGGCGCATGGAACGCTTTGCGATGACGCGCTGGACCTGTACTATCTGGGCAGAAGTTATTTCGCGATGGATTCACTGGATATGGCAGATACCACTTTCGGCAAATTCATTGTATTGCAACCTAAATCACCCGATGGTTATTTATGGAGAGGAAAGATCCGTGCAACGATGGATAGTATCCCCGATGATTTCAAAGGACTTGCTTTCCCATATTACGATAAATACATCGAGCTGACGGAAGGAGATGCTGCGCGATATAAAAAGAACCTGGTAGAATCCTATTTATATATGACCGGATATTACTACAACAAAGAAGAATTGAACAAAGCGAAAGAATTCCTGAACAAGGCGCTGAATTTGGATCCGGAAAATAAATATGCCCTCGAGCTGAAGGCATCCTTAGGATAATAAAATAAAAACATCCATATACAGAAAAGCACCGGTTTTGTGATCGGTGCTTTTTTATGGTGTAAACAAGCGGTCAAGGAGAAAAACTTATGTATTTGAAATAGGAGCAGTTGCAGGGGCAGTGGCAGGGGCAGTGGCAGGAGCAGTCTCTTCTAATAATAATCACTCCTTACTGCTTACTGCTTATTGCTTATTGCTTATTCCTTATTGCTTATTCCTTATTGCTTATTCCTTATTGCAAAAAAAGCACCGCTCTCACGGTGCTCTATATCGTTACGGTTTTTCTCATTTAAATAGGCAGTATCACCGATATCGCAAAATCACCTATCGTTACCAATGCATGATTATCGCATTCGCCGGTTCCAAAATCCACGGAGCGGGTGAGGTATCCGTCGGGGGTCACTTCCATGATTCCTTGTGTGATCCAGCGGCAGTCCATGCGTTTGATAAGCGGATCCACGATATGGGCAACGAAGTGCTCTCCATTTCTATTGACGCCTTCTGCTGCATAATCGATGGCGGCTCCATCGCTGATGGCATATACATCATCCAGAATATCGTCGGTATCCTGTCCTTCCAGCCATTCGCGGGTGCGGCTGCTGTTCCAGGTGATGGTCTCTCCGGTAACCAGGGTGATAACTCCATCTGTTACCTGTACATCGTAAACCAGATGCCCGTCGGCATTCATGCCTGTGTTGGTCACTGTTTTGGTGCCTTGCACCTTGTTGCCATTCAATTTATAGGCAACGGGCGTAATAGTGATGACGGTTCCGGCATCCTTATACGGGCCGGTAAATGTTGCAATGAGCTTGCCTGCGCGTTCTGCACCCAGGAAACCGATGCAGGAGCCACTGAAATCAATGGTCATGGTATTCGGATAAACCCCTATCGTTTCGCTGAAGGTGACCGTAGGGCAGTCGTCCATCAGGCGCTCCTCTCCCGTTCCCATGGTAAATCCGCCAAACCCGTTCGCGGCGGCCTGCTGCCAAACGGCGGCAAAGATGTCCTGCCAGGCACTTTCGGCCAGTGAATTGTCTACTGCTGCGTATGTATCGGTATCGGGTTGATCAGGTTTACAGCCGGCGGTGAAGAGGATGGCCCCTGCCAGCAAAAGGGCCGGAAACATGGCTTTTTGCATATGATGATGATTATTGTTGTTATAGCTTAGCAGGACTAAGGTAAGGGCAAAACGTTTAACCCGGCGGATTTCTTATGGAATTTGCTTGGAATGTGCGGAATACCTATCTTTGCAGTCCAAAAAATTTCAAATTCATAACAAATGAACCAGTACGAAACAGTCATCATTTTCACTCCTGTCCTCTCAGATGACGACGTGAAGAGGACCGAGGAAGCCTATAAGGAGTTCCTCCGTTCGAATGGCGGTGAAATAGTTGCCGAAGAGCACTGGGGTCTGAAACAACTCGCTTACAAGATCAAGAAGAAAAGCACAGGTATTTATTATGTGCTCGAGTACAAAGGCCCCGGCGACCTGAATGGTAAACTGGATATCCAGTTCAACCGCGATGAGAATGTACTCCGTTACATGACCATTGCTCTCGACAAGTACGCCATCGATTACAATGAAAGGAAGCGTCGCGGCGAAATTGGCCGCAAAGCCAATGCTAACAAAGAAACTGCACAGGAGGCAGAAGCGTAATCATGGCCGTAAACAAGAACATTCGCTATCTCGCAGCCCCGAAGTTGGGCACTATGCGCAAGAAGTACTGCCGTTTCAAGAAGAGCGGTATCAAGTACATCGACTACAAGAACCCTGAGTTCCTGTTGAAATTCGTTAATGAGCAGGGCAAGATCCTTCCGCGCCGTTTGACAGGTAACAGCCTGAAATATCAGCGCAAGGTGGCACAAGCTGTAAAACGCAGTCGCCAGATCGCTCTGATGCCTTTTGTAACTGACCTCTTAAAATAACGCGCTATGGAAGTGATCTTATTACAAGACGTCGACAACCTGGGCGATGCCAACACAAAAGTAAAAGTGCGTGATGGCTATGGCCGCAACTTTCTGATCCCAAGGGGATTGGCAGTAGTTGCTAATGCAGGGAACCTGAAGATGATGGAAGACAGGCAGAAGGCAGCAGATGCGCGTGAGCGTCTGATGCTCGAAAAAATACAAGAAGTAAAAGCTCAACTGCAGGCACAGACCATACAGGTTGGTGCAAAAGTGGGTACCAGCGAAAAGATCTTCGGTTCTATAACTTCCGTTCAACTGGCCGAGGCCATTAAGAAACAAACGGGATTGGTTATCGACCGCCGGAAAATTTCCATGCCGGAAGAGATGAAAAGTCTGGGTTTATATGAAGCACATGTTGCTTTGCATAAAGACCACAATATTCCTGTGCAGTTTGAAGTGATCGAAGGATAAAAAGGTTGGAGAATATATAGTACGAACCCTGTTCCTATCGGAGCGGGGTTTTTTCTTTTAGGAGCTTTCCGGAGGTGCTATTGGCATATTGTTCCTCCCACCATACAGCCTTTCGCTGCAAGTCACCAAGTCGGTCCACAAGTTGAAAGGTAAGGCCCAAAATATCTGTGGAACTTTACACCGTACGTGCTAATGGACTTCTCAATGTACCAAGATCTTTCTCGTTAAAATGCCTTTTACATCATGCATTTCCACGAGATAGATGCCGGCGGGGACATCTATCAGAAAGTCTTCATTTGAACTTTCAGAAACTTTGCTAAATAATTTTTCGCCAGAAATATTGCGGATAATGATTTCTGTTTTTTGAGTCAATCCGCGCACGTGCAATACTTGCTGTGTATAAAACACTTGTATATCATTCCATGCAGTTTGCTGGACATTTGTATACTCCTGTTCTTCTATCAGCATGCCTTCATTGGGAGTTTGATTGTAAGCCATATCGGTGATATATAATTTTTCATGTTCAAATCGCAGTCGCAGCCAACCGTAATGCGTTTCGGTATTATGTATTTCCACCGGAATGAATTGTTGGTTGAGAGTATCTGCAACCCAGGGCAAAAAGGAAAAATCACCTTGGGTGCAATGCACAGGATAGGACAATCCGCACCAGAATTGCTGAAAAATCTGATCGATATTACCCCAATCGCCGGAGGGATCGATGAACGTACCATTGTCTTTTATATCAGCAATGGAAACAGGAGGGAAATAACAAAAAGCAGAAGATACACTATATAAACTGCAGGCCTCACCTTGCTGAACAGCGATCTTGTTCTCCCCGCTCAGATCCACATTGAATTGCCAATGCGTTGCGCTTGCCATACTGAAATAAAAAGCATAAAAATGCAGTCCGATATCATTTGAGCCGTCGCCATCCATGTCTATAAAATGCATGGCGCCGATCTCGTTGATGTTACTGAACAATTCTATATCCGGGTCAATATCAGTATATACCACCTGCGCCTGTGTGGTCACGGCTGAGGAAACCATACCGGCAGCCATCGCAGCATAATGCTGAAAGGTAAAAGCGTGTTTCATGTATTGAAAATACTATAAATTTTGTAATTAATTCAGGCGGGCAGAGTTCAAAACGAGGCCCTCACCTGCGGGAGGCAGTCACCAAGGCGCAATGACGCAAAGTGGTCACAAGGAACAATAATAGAATAATATTCATTACTGCTAACTGCTCCACCCTGCGGGTGGTCCACCTACCGGCAGATATTGCTTACTGCTTGTTGCTTACTGTTTGTTGCTTACTGCTTGTTGCTTCCTGCTTGTTGCTTCCTGCTTGTTGCTTATTCCTCCACCCTGCGGGTGATCCACCTACCGGCGGATATTGCTTCCTGCTTATTGCTTATTGCTCATTCATACCGCAACGCCTCTATCGGATCCATTTTGCTCGCTTTGCGCGCGGGAATATAGCCGGCGAGCAGACCTGTGAGAATGCAGATGGCCACGCCGATGAATATCCAGACCCAGGGAAGTACAAAATGTGCTTTTAAGACTACCGCAACGAGATTGCCCACCAGGATACCGAAGATGATACCGAAGATGCCGCCGAGCACACAGATCACGATACTTTCAATCAGGAACTGACTGCGTATCTCCTTGCGGTTTGCGCCGATGGCCATGCTGACGCCAATTTCACGCGTGCGTTCATTCACCTGCACCAACATGATATTCATTAAACCGATGGCTGCACCGATCAACGTAATAAGTCCGATGAAAATGGCACCGAAAGCCACATATTTTAAATTATCGAGAGAACGTTCACCACTGAGTCGCTCTTGCTGATCAGAAAATCATCATCCTCTTCTATTTTTAATTTCCGCACCTGGCGCATTAATCCGGTAGCATCCCCGATGGCAGCGTCCATATCTTCCGGTGTGCGCACGCTTACAGAAATATTGTACGATTCATAGTTGGATGGAAAAATACTGCGCGCGGCGGTAAGGGGAATGAGGACGCGGTTGTCGCTTTGCATGAAACTGCTGCCCTTGGATTTTAAAACGCCGATAACACGGAAATACTGACCGTTTATCAGTATACTATTATCTACAGGATTTTCTTTTTGTGTAAAGATCTTTTCTGCCACATCCGATCCCAGTACTACTACCCTTCTTGCGCCTTCGAGTTCCTGTGCGGAGAAACCTCTGCCCTGACCTTCGCCTATTGTATATCCCAAAACCGAGATATAATTCTCATCCACACCGGCAACCAACACATTCGGATTTGTTTTCTTTTCCCCATGTTTCACGGTAGCTGTTCCCTGAATAAAAATATTGGATATGGAGACCACGGATCCGCTGTAGCTATATGCATCCTTAAAAGCATGCGCCTCTTTATAAGATATGGGCGGCTTAGGTGCCTCATCCCCATCTGAAAGTTCATTGAAATTCTTGATGGAAAAGGAATTAGCACCGAGGGTGGTGAAATTAGAATTGATGGAAGATTTCAAGGCGTCAATGGCCGTTAGGATACCCACCAACGCCATCAAGCCGAATGCGATGATAATAATGGTGATCACACTGCGCAGCCTGTTGGCGCGAATCGCACGAAAAGCGAGTGATATGTTCAGTTTAAGGTCCAAAGCAGCTCTTCTGCAAAAGTAGGAGGTTTCCGTCTAATCTCCATTTTTCAGGCTTTTTCAGATATCATGCAGGCTTATTTTACCTGTTGCGGACATAAATGACATAAAAAAGCAGATTTGCCGGATAATGATGGTACCTTTACCGGTACACCTATACATTTTACCGAAAAAAAATAGATGCAGAAAAAGGGGAAAGTAAAGTTCACGTCAACAGATAACAATGCATTTTATCAGGAGGTAAAAAAGAACGTTCAACATTATTTTACGGATAATCATATCACACGATTTGCCAATGCAGGCATGGTCATAAAAAGTATCGTGCTAATTACATTTTATCTCGGCACCTTTTCCGTTATACTCACAGTACAACCTGCATGGCCCATTGGACTTGGCCTGTGGATCATCATGGGCATCAGTTTCGCGGGCATCGGCATGAGTGTGATGCATGATGCAAACCACGGTGCATATTCTGCATCGCCCGCAGTTAACCGGCTGATGGGCCTATCGCTGAATCTGTTGGGCGGTGCTGTATTTAACTGGAAGTTGCAGCACAACATTTTGCACCATACCTACACCAATATTAAAGGTATGGATGAGGATATTGACGGCAAGGCAGGAATGCGCTTCACACCCCACGATAAATGGGAGAAAAAACATCGTTACCAATATATCTATGTCTTCTTTTTATATAGTTTGATCACTTTGTTTTGGGTAACAGCTAAAGACTTTGTGCAATATGTGCGCTTTCGTCGCAATGGTGTGAATGCCGACACGGCTAACCGGTATGCTTATGGCCTTCTGCAACTCATTGTGATAAAGATCTTTTATTTCTCTCTATTTTTATTTCTACCCATATTGGTATTCCATTTACCGGTTTGGTATGTGCTTTCCGGATTTGTGCTGATGCATTTTGTAGGTGGCATCATATTATCGGTGGTATTTCAACTGGCGCATACTGTGGAGTACACTACGTATCCTCTTCCGGATGACGAAGGGAATATGGAGAATAACTGGGCGGTGCATCAAATGCATACTACCGTGAATTTTTCGCCGGGAAGCAAATGGATATCCTGGTATGTAGGCGGCCTGAATTTTCAATTGGAACATCATTTATTTCCGCGCATCTGCCATGTCCACTATCCGAAGATCGCTCCCATTGTGCGCAAAACTGCGGCACAGTTCGGCATTCCCTATCTGGAGAATAAGACCTTTCTGCTGGCATTGCGTTCACATATACAGGTTTTGAAACATTTGGGGAAAGATCATCACGTTTCCTGGGATCTTTAATGAAATCTAAATTAGGTACAGGTTGGCCCGCAATTGTTATGGATAAAGCCGGTATGGCTTACAAAGAAATACTTTTAATCGAAGTACGAACAGCTTATTTCATCAACACCCGTAGCTTTATCCCTATCGTTAAGGAAGGCCATTTATCCATTTTCCCGTAATACATTCTCGCCCGGTCCTTACCTGAACCAGATACATTCCCGACGGAAAATCTGCACCTGAAATATGTGAAGTACCTTTAAGGTTTTCATGACGGAGCAATTCTCCTGAAAGAGTAAAAACAGAAAGATTGGCCATTTGATCTGCCTGCATGTGCACAAAGAAACCATCCGAGCTAAAGATCAAAGAAATATTTTCCTCAGGCTGTTCAACAGACATTACATCGGGATCACTAAGTGAAAAGGTTACAGATGGATCAGAAACGGTATAATATACCGGATCGGTATCCCCTTTTAAAATGACGTACAGATTATAGACCGGACCGGGATGTAAAACCGTAAGATGCGTATCTCGTGCATTATTGGGAAGATACATATCAATATCAGTACCCGATTTTTCAATATGCATCACCTGATACACAGTCAATGAAGCAACATCTTCCTGCAGTAATCCCTCACCGTCCGGGACAAATGCAAATTGATATTCATCCAGCATGGCTTCATTGTTGAACATGGGAAAATGCACATGTACATCTGTAGGATGCCCTGTGCTATCACTGACCCACACATCCGGAGCAACATTAATATATGGGTAAAGCAATGGCGCACCTTCCGTAAACACCAGGGATGGCAAACTGCAGTTCAGTTCATCCGGTGAAGAAAGTAGTGCACCATAATAGGTGTTAAATAATTTCGCTTCATCCACAGCATATATTTGGTCACCAACTTCCGGAAATGCCCATTGTATGCCCGGTTCAACGGACCCATAGGAAAAGTAAGCAGCATCTAAAATCTGTAGATCAGATACAGAAAAGGTATTGTCATCGCAGATATAGACTTGTATCGAATCAGCACCTGTTTCCACATTTTCGTAGCGGACAGAAAACGCAGAAATATCCGCATGTATATGGTCTACGAAAAGCGTCGCTTCAGGAGTTGGTGCAGCAACTTCCACAAATGAGGCGAAATTACTTGCGTTTGATAAAGCATTTACGGATGCAAGCACCCCATCTGCCATAGAAAGCACCATTGCTCTGTAGCTTGTTCCCGGAACAAGTATATCTCCATTGATATCGACAGTACTTTCTGTGCAACTCAAAGTAATATTCTCTCCGGAAGGTGTAACTTCTATGTATCGGTCAGGCGCCAGCGATTCTGCCTCAGCTATAGTGGGCAAGGGTGTAATTCCGGGAACAAAAAATATATGATATGCGCTTACTCTGCTTTCATCCATTGCTTTTTCAAATGAGAATTGCAGGTCGGCACCTGTACCTGTATTTGCAATATCACTCAGGACCACATAATGTGGGATGGAAGCAGAATTTTGAACGGTAAGAATGCCCTCATCAGGTGTAGCATTATATGCATAATCCAATATCCGCAATAAAGGAAGCTCATTTGGATCGCTTTTTTCAACACTTAAGCGCACCCAACCGTAATGTGTTTCTGTTCCGATATGGAACCGGATCCCAAGGAAACTTTCCAGGTTGATATCCTCAGAGCCAATAGATGTATCTATACCAAATGGGATGAACGAGGTCCCGTAAAATAGAGATCTAACGAAATAATCTGTAAACGAAATGCCGGAATTAATTTCCGATCCGGATGTGTGGATCAAATTAACCGCCACACTTTCAAAATTTGTAGCTTTAATATTTCTGATCCTATAACCCCAGGACCCTCCACCGAATGAGGAGAAAGTAAAAAAGCTCCATTGGTTGAAAGTGATCTCGGGTATCCCATCTGCATTCAGATCTATTTCCATTGGATCTAAAACCGATACATACGCATCCGGATCCACATCGGTATATATGACCTGAGCCTCTGCTTCTTTATGCAAAAGCAAAAACCCAAATGCTGCCGATGAATAGGATGCCAGTTTATTCCTTTTCATGGCAGGATGATCTTTTCGGTGTGCATACAACCTTCACCCAGAAGTTGTATAATGTATAACCCGGCAGGCAGATCGAAAACCGGCAAATGCAGGTGATCGTCCTGAAATGTGCACTTTTTAAGCAATCTTCCCTGCTCGTCCAGTAAAGACGCTGCATAATTTCCCGGGGTCTCCAGTTCCAGATGGATATAACCGTTTGACACAGTAACTAAACATGCTATATCAGGTATGCCATCTAATGCAGTTTCCTCCTGGCTCGTATCCACCGGTGCTTCTTCTAATTGAAAAGTAATGGAAGGAGCGGACAGCGAAAAAGCAGGCGAATAATGATTTTCCATTGCATAATATATCTGGTATGATTGTCCTGCCTCCAAAGGATGCAAATGCACATCCTTTACTGAAGAGGGCAGAAATTTATCAATATCTGACCCCGTTGGTAACAAATGCACGTAAGCCCAGCTGCTCAATCCATACAAATGCTCATTCGTAAGCCCTTCGCCTGCAGGAACAACAATAATTCTGTAACCTTCAACGAGAAATTCATCTGATACCATAGGGAAACGCACTTCTATATCCGAAGGATCATCCATTGGTTCATGTAAAATAACTTCAGGAGTATAATCCAAATATTTCAACATAAAATAATTTGGATAACTGACGGATAGGGAGGGGTAAGTTGTCCATTCCATGTCCGGAAATGAGATCGCATTACAATAATATTTTTCATAAGGGACCAAGACAGTATCAGTTACCAGTTTGTCAGCAGTGAAATATACATAATTATATCCATCGTCTAATGTGCCCTCCATATAATAGTCTGAGTCCAAAGTCAACAGCTCGTCCAACGTATGTGTATCATCACCTGTGATGTAGAGTCTTACACTATCTGCTCCGGGTTGGTAAACATAATAAGAGGTGGTAAAAGCGGAGGCATCTGTATGTATAAAGTCGCAACTAAAATTTAAAAACAATTCCGGTGCGGCATATAATGAAAACCCCGAAAAGTTAGATGTCACCGATAGTGCATTTTTATTCACCAGTTCGCCGTCAGCTATGGACAAAACAATGGCCTTATATTGTGTATCAGGTGTCAGTAAATCGCCATCCATGTCACGGGTTTCAGGTGTAAATGTCATTTCAATATCCTCGCCGCCCGGTAAAATGGCAGTATATCTGTCTGCACTTACAGCTTCTGCCTCAGCAAGATCAGGGAACCAAACACCTTTATATAGTATGACGCGATATGCACTGACTGTATTTTCATTTGCCGCTTTGGTAAATGTTAATTGCAAATCGGCAGCGGTATTGGTTTCACCTATATCAGATAATTCCAGATCAAAGGGAACAGATGCATCGAACAACTGTGTTACAATGGGCTCATCGGCAGTAGCATTATATGCATAATCTTTTATCAAAAAATAGGCATGTGTTCCGCCGGGGGGAACGCTGACGCTCAATCTCACCCATCCGTAATGTGTTTCACCATCTATTTCAAATTTCACGCCGACAAAAGAATCGCGGTTTAACCATTCCGTTCCGGAAAAAATAGTAAAATCATCCGGGAAATCACGTGAACAATGTAAAAGGTTTATTGGCGTAAGATCAGTAAAGGGAGTGGCCCCGCCAACAACAACGGAGGAATCGAGGATCAATGCATTTGCCACGGATGCATAATTATCTATATAAAATCTGTTCGTGCTATACCCCCAGGTTCCTCCACCAAAGGAAGTAAATGTGTAAAACCAGTCATGCCCGAAATGCAGTTCGACGATTCCATCGCCATTGAGATCCAGAAAAGAAGGATCGCCATAAAATCCGGCATCCGGGTCTATATCTGTGTAAACGACCTGAGCGCCCGCCTCCTTCTGATGGAGGAGAAATATTGCTGCAGCGGCAGAATAAGAAAGCAGATGATGTTTTTTCATGGTATATAGATTTTTTCCGTGTATTCCCAATCCATTCCCTGCAATTGAACAATATACGTTCCTCCGGCCAGATTTGGAAGTGGAATGCGCACATGTCCGGAAGAAATGTTTCCCTCCAGTATTATTCTCCCCAACATATCCGTCATTCTGAAAACACATGGCCCCTTTTTCCAATTCTGAATATCGCAGTAATCATTTGAAATTAAGATCATCAGATCTTCACTGATTGTACCCGGTAGCGCATGTACATCATCAAATTGTGTAAATGAAAAAGGATCGGAAGGCATGGATAAAGTGAATGGCAAATAGTTTTCATTTTTAACACCGACATATATCCGATAAAGCTTATCCGGAACTAAAACCTGATTGTGGATATCATGCACATGTGTGGAGATCCTTTTATCCATATCCATTCCCGAAGGTAACCATTGGCTATACGTGAATGCCAATAGATCCGGTAGTTGCTCCACCCATAGTCCCTCTTCAGCCGGAACGATATATATGCGATACTCTGTTATAAGTGACTCGTCATATACTTTAGGGAATTCAATTTTGATCTGCGTAGTGCCATCTGTATTATCCACCAAACTAACATCCGGGGCAATGGGCAAATATTTGACCATAAGTGGCCGGCCATAGCTTACCGACATGGTGGGGAAAGAAGTAAGTATATGATCCGGCAGTGTTATCGCATATGCGTAATACCGCTTATAAGCCACAGGTATGTTATCATATATAGTGTATTCAGGTGGAAAATGAATGGTTTGGGAACCGGGTTCGACATTTCCATAAACAAAATATTCCCGGGGAAGATCAAGTAATGTGTCCAGACTATATGTATTTTTATCTGCAAGGTAAACACGCAAGCTGTCCATGGAAGTCTGACTTACCGAGAAAGACACCTTAAAACTGTTACTGTTTAGCTGAGAAAAATTATTACTTAAACTGAGATTTAAGGATGGTGCATTAAGCAAAGAAAATTGCCCGACAGAAGAAACGACTGAAAGTTCATCTTTGTCCACTAAAACGCCGTCGGCTTTTGACAATACAAAACATCTATAATGAACATCCGGAGCAATTAAATCGCCATCTGTATCTCTGGTTTCTTCAGAAAAAGTTATATTGACATCTTCGCCATCCGGAAGTATGGCGGTATAAAGGTCCGGACCCAACGCTTCCAACTCTTCTATATTTGGCGCCGGAAATCCCTTATATAAAAACGCCCTGTATTCACTCACTGTATTTTCGCTGGCAGCTTTTGTAAAAAATAATTGTAAATCGGTACCGTTATTTAATTCTCCGATGTCGGAAAGTGTCAAATTGTAGGGGACAGATGCTTCATGTAGTTCAGTACTCAGTCCTGCATTTGCAGTTGCATTATAGGCATAATCCTTAATTACAAAAGAGGGGAAATAACTACCCGGAACTACACTCAAGCCAACCCGGACCCAACCGTAATGTGTTTCCCCATCGATAGGAAATTTTATCCCGATAAAAGAATCCCTGTTCAACCACTCAGAACCAGATTCAACATGAAAGCCGGATGGAAACGAATGTGAACAGTAAAAAAGATTAAAAAATGATTCGGAATTAAAAGAAAGTCCGTTATTTATATACGCTCCAGTATCTATTATACATGGTGAGACTACCGAAGCATAATTATTTAAATAGAAAATATTCAGGGAATAACCCCAAATATCGCTTTCGAAGGAGGAAAATGTAAAAAAATGATATCTGGAAAACTTCAATTCATTTATCCCGTCGCCATTTAAATCGATTGAAACAGGATCAATATTCCCAATATGCACATCGGGATCTATATCCGCATAAATAACCTGGGCATCCGTATCAGGAGTGTAAAATATAAAGGATACTGCTGCCGCCGAATAGGCTGCGAGTTTACTTGTTTTCATAGCTGGGGAGCTTTGAATAAAGGTAAGAAATTCTAAAAACAATGGAAAGAGTATCTATAATTTTACTTTTTTAGGCTAGCCTAAAAATATTTTTAAGCCAATAAAAACTAATTTTGAAGGGCTTTTGTTACCTTTACAGACGCTTTTTGAAACCAAAATATATCTGCTCCTATGGCATTTGACATCGACATGATCAGGCGCGTATACGCCGAATTCCCCAACAAGATCGCAGCGGCAAAGGCAGCTACCGGTCGCCCGCTAACCCTCACAGAAAAAATATTATACGCGCACCTGAGCGAAGGCAATGCCAGTCGTGATTATGCGCGCGGGAAAGATTATGTCGACTTCAGTCCCGACCGGGTTGCTATGCAGGACGCAACGGCACAGATGGCCCTGCTCCAGTTCATGAGTGCCGGTAAAGCCAAAGTGGCTGTTCCATCTACTGTGCATTGCGATCACCTGATACAGGCAAAAACGGGAGCCGACAGCGATCTGCGCACTGCGCTCGACACCAACAAAGAAGTATTTGATTTTCTGGCCTCCGTTTCCAACAAATACGGCATCGGATTCTGGAAACCGGGTGCAGGTATCATCCACCAGGTGGTACTGGAAAATTATGCTTTCCCCGGAGGTATGATGATCGGGACCGACAGCCATACGGTGAATGCCGGTGGCCTGGGTATGGTGGCGATAGGTGTTGGCGGTGCAGATGCCGTGGATGTGATGGCAGGATTTCCCTGGGAATTGAAAATGCCAAAACTCATCGGGGTGCATCTCACGGGTAAAATGAGCGGGTGGACAAGTGCCAAAGATGTGATATTAAAAGTAGCAGGCATCCTTACCGTTAAAGGCGGGACCGGCGCCATTGTAGAATATTTCGGTGAAGGAGCACAAAATATTTCCTGTACCGGAAAAGGAACCATCTGTAATATGGGCGCTGAAATAGGAGCAACCACTTCTCTTTTCGGTTACGATGCGAGCATGAAGCGCTATTTGCAATCCACCGGCAGAAATGATGTGGCTGAGTTGGCAGATAGTATTGCAGCATATCTCACCGGTGATGCAGAAGTATATGCCGATCCGGCAAAATATTTTGATCAGGTGATCGAAATAAATTTAAGCGAACTGGAACCGCATGTAAATGGTCCCTTCACTCCGGATCTCGCATGGCCAATCTCCAAATTAAAAGAAGCAGTAGCCATAAACGGTTGGCCCGAAACATTGGAAGTGGGACTTATCGGTTCCTGCACAAACTCGAGCTATGAGGATCTGACACGCGCAGCTTCGATCGCAAGACAAGCCGCTGCAAAAAACCTGAAAGTAAAAAGTGAGTTCACCATTACACCGGGAAGTGAGCAAGTGCGCTATACTGTTGAACGCGATGGTTTACTCGATGATTTTGAAAAAATTGGTGGCATGGTGCTGGCGAATGCCTGCGGACCCTGTATCGGTCAATGGGCACGTCATACTTCAGACCCTTCCAAGAAAAATACTATCATCACTTCCTTCAACAGGAATTTTGCCAAACGCAATGACGGCAATCCGAATACACATGCCTTCGTTGCATCACCGGAGATCGTTACCGCTCTGGCTATAGCAGGAAGTATCAGTTTTAATCCGCTCACCGACACATTGAAAAATGAACAAGGTGAAGATGTAATGCTCGATGAACCTACAGGAATGGAGCTTCCCGAAAAAGGGTTTGCAGTAGATGATCCGGGTTATGTGGAGCCTGCGGCAGACGGCAGCAATATTGAAGTACTCATTGCACCGGAATCGAATCGCCTGCAAAAACTGGAACCCTTCCAAGCATGGGAAGGAACAGACCTGAAAGGTTTGAAATTATTGATCAAGGCAAAGGGTAAATGCACCACTGACCATATTTCCATGGCAGGTCCCTGGCTGAAATTCAGAGGTCATCTGGATAATATCTCCAATAACTTGTTGATAGGAGCAGTTAATTATTTTAATGATGCAACTGACTCTGTAAAAAATCAACTGACCGGTGCATATGGCTCCGTTCCTGCCGTACAGCGCGATTACAAAGCACATGGTATCGGCACTATTGTAGTGGGAGATGAAAATTACGGCGAAGGTTCATCCCGCGAACATGCTGCCATGGAACCGCGCCATTTAGGCGTGCGCGCCATTTTAGTAAAAAGCTTTGCGCGCATTCATGAGACCAACCTGAAAAAACAAGGTATGCTCGCACTTACGTTTGCCGATAAAAACGACTACGATAAAGTAAAGGAAGATGATGCCATAGATATTGTGGGTCTGACCACTTTTGCACCGGGCAAAGCATTGCAGATCGTTTTACATCACAGCGATGGAAGCAGCGATACTTTTGATGTATTGCATACATATAATGAACAACAGATCGGCTGGTTCAAAGCAGGTAGTGCTTTGAATATGATCGAGAAATAATAGCTTAACAGGTATCGGGCAACCCGGGTGATAAAACGCACACAGGTTGCCCGTTTTTATCACCTTTTTTATTGACCTTTCGGGGCATTACCCATGTGATATCAATCACCGTTAATTTAGCGTACCATCCGGAACGAATGGCCCTGCACCTTGTTGTATTCATTGTATATAAATATACTTTATATGAAAACGAAACAACTCTGGTTTGGCTTAGCATTTCTGCTAAATGTTCCGCTGCATGCACAGTGGGCAACCAATAATTTGAATACCCCTGCATCGATTTTATATCATACCACCGTACCCGGCAAAGCGATTTTCACGAACGGTACTGAATGGGATCTATTTGATGTAAATACAAATACCCATTGGTTTGGCAACATGGCCTTTGCGCGGACGAATATACTTACCGCAACATTAGGCGATAAAGCATATTTCGCCGGTGGTAAATACGGCTATTTTGCAGACCCATTGTATACGAAAGTTGTGGATGTATACAATAACACAACGGACAGTTGGACTACCATGAATTTATCCCTTGCAAGGGAAGTAGGCGGTGCCGGCGCCATAAACAATAAAGTAGTATTTGCAGGTGGAATAGGCCGCGATTTCGGTGGTCCTACCATGTTGTACAACAAGGTGGATATTTTCGACAATACCACAGGAGCGAGAACTACCGGTAAACTTTCCAAAAAGAAAACCAATATAGCTTGCGGCGCCGCAGCCAATAAGATCGTGTTTGCTGGTGGCTGGTACTGGGACGCAATGTACAATATCAAAACTTCCAATAGTGTCGACATCTATAATACAGTTAGTGGCACCTGGAGCACGGCGCTCCTATCACAAAAACGCGATAATATTTCCGTAGCCATTATAGGCAACTCGATCATCTTTGCGGGAGGCACCGGTGGTAAATACAACAATCCGGTAAAAAATGTCGATACGTATAATGCTTCGACAAATACCTGGACAAGTTCCCTGATGCCACTGGCAGATTACGGGATGCAATCAGCGGTAATCGGCAATAAGGCATATTTCACCGGCGGTCTCGGCGGCAATGCACAAAAAATGTTTATATATGATAACGTATCCAATTCCTGGACTACCTACCTCTTACCTTTCGATCTGAGCAATTTTGCATTCTGTGCGATAAATGATAAACTCTATTTTGCCGGTGGCTTTGATAATATGATCTCCGATCTCAGTGATGCAGTTTACGTTTACGATCCTGCAACAAATATTTGGACCACCGAATATCTCTCTGTGGCTCGCAAGGCATTGCATGTGGTGGTTTCCGGAAATACAGCGGTATTCGCCGGTGGCATCATGGCTCCTGCATACCCGGTAACGCCAAGTGATGTTGTGGACTTATATACAGCTCCCATGCGGAACACCGATACTGATCCGGTGCAAATAGCCTTCGATCTGAATATTTACCCTAATCCTGCGGGTGTGGTATTAGTCATTCAGCTTAATCATAGTCCCGAGATCGAGATGCCATTCACCATTTTTGACACTCAGGGCAAATATATCATGGGCGGTTTCATTACAGAAGAACAAACCCAATTGTATGTAGGCAATCTGGCTCCGGGAAATTATTTTCTCCGCGCTAAAATGATCAGGGAGAACAACGCATAACGAAATTCACTGTTTCTCATTGACCTTTTTATAACCCGGGACCCCGCTCCCGGGTTATTTTTTACTTTTTGTTTACCCCGAATATTAACTACATGTTAAGTAATAGGGTGGCATTTCGTAGATTAGCTACATGAAAAAATGTCTGCTCCTCCTTCTTTCAAGCGGAATATACCTGAGCAATGCACAGGTCCTGATCAATGAAGTAGCACCTACGAACACAAATGTCTTCGCTGATGAGGACGGCGACTACCCCGATTGGATCGAATTATACAACACAGGAGCTTCTGACATTGACCTGAGCGGATACGGCATCAGCGATAATAATGACCCATTTAAATGGCAATTGCCTGAACGTATTATACCGTCCCATGGCTATCAGATCATTTATGCATCGGGAAAAGACCGCAACTGTTTCACTTGTGCCGAAGCAGCCGTAAACCATTGGGAGACTGCCATTTTCGAAACGGATGCATGGGATTATTTTCCGGGAACAAGTGCACCACCTGCCAGTTGGAATACTACAGCATTTCCTGGCGGATGGGCCGGCGGACCCGGTGGATTCGGTTACGGCGATGGCGACGATAATACCATAGTAGCAACCGGAACAAAATCGGTGTACTACAGAAAAACATTTTTTGTAGCGGATAAAACAAAACTCGCGCAAGCATTTCTGAGTATGGATTACGATGATGGTTTTGTTGCCTATCTCAACGGAGTGGAAATTGCGCGCAATGGAATATCCGGCACACCTTCCTGGGATACTTACGCAACTATATCACATGAAGCCGTTATGTATAGTGGGGGCGTCCCGGAAATGTTCTTCCTCGATTCTGCAGATATTGCCGATCTGCTTGTGGACGGAACGAATGTTTTGGCGGTGGAAATACACAATCAATCTGCCGGATCTTCAGATCTCAGCGGACGCACCTTCCTGCATTTCGGAATAAGTACTGCTGATATTTTTTATTATGATAATCCGGTATGGTTCAATGTACCGGGAGCCAGCGATAACCTGCATACCAATTTCGGTTTACATGCAGGTGAAACAGTTACATTGACAGATGCTGCAGGCAATTTCCTGGACAGCATTGCTCTGGGTGAGATGCATGCAGGACATGTGCGTGCACGTATCGCCGATGGTGCCGGTTGGTGTCTGACCGATAACCCCACACCGGATGCTCCGAATACAGGTACTTGTTATGACGGATATGCAAGCATGCCCCTCATTATTACCGAAGCAGGATTTTATACCGGTTCTGTAGATGTGGAAATAAGCGGAACGAATGTCCACTATACATTAGATGGCAGTGTACCGGATGCTGCTGATCCCCTGTATACATCTCCCGTTCATATTACGTCGACAGGTCCGGTGCGTGCGCGCAGTATTGAAGCAGGAAAATTACCAAGTGCCATTGCAACATCCAGTTACTTGATCGATGAACCCACTACCCTTCCCGTTGTTACATTGAGTGCCATACCTTGTGACCTGTTCGATCTGGGTGCGGGCTGCGCTGCTGCTTATGACGATGCAGAGGGCTGGGAACCGAATAATCCACAGGTGCCCGTTACCGTTGAATATTTTGAAACGGATCATACCAGGAAGTTCGTCGAGAACACCAGATTCGAAGTTGCAGGCAACAGCTCCATTTACTATTTCCCTCAGCACAGTATGAAATTTTTATGTGATGAGGAATATGATAACACAGAAGACTTTGGATACAATATGTTTTCCAATGATAAACCCGATCTGGTTACCTATCATGGTTTTCGTGTGCGCAATATGGACCAGGATTTTTATGGCGCCCGCATGAAAGATGTGGTTGGCAACAGGCTGGCATTACCAACACATGCAATTGCTGCCGGATATCGCAATGTCACTGTATTCATTAACGGAGATTATTGGGGAGAATATTCTGCACGCGAAGAACTCGATCAACATTTTCTCTCCGAAAATTTCGGCTGCGATCCCGAAAGTGTGGACCTCATCCGCACGGGATATGGTGGTGTCACCTGGTATGAAGCGGAATCGGGCAGCGATACGGCTTTCTTCAATCTGGTGGATTTTATCACCTTGAACGATATGACCGATCCTACATACTATGACGCAGCTTTACAAAAAATAGATATGGAGAACTGGATAGATTATTTCGCTACAGAAATTTTTATCCAGAATGAAGAATGGTTGCACCTACTGGAAAATAATATCCGCATATTTAAATCGTATGAACCGGAGATCAAATGGCATTTTATTTTATGGGATCTGGCATACGGACAAGATTGCAGCAATTGTAACACCTTGTCGGGCAGTTTGAATAATCCTTTCAATTCCAAATACTGCAATATGTTCAATAGTTTATTGGACAATACTGCCTTCAGGAATTATTTCATAAACCGTTTTGCCGACTTGTTGAATTATTATTTTACGGCAGAAATCACAGACGATATTATTTCAGAGAATCAGGCTGAGCTATCTCCGGAAATACCGGCGCAACATACGCGCTGGGGCAGCGGCAGTCTCGCAACCTGGAACAGCAACGTGACGAGTTTAAAGAATTTCTACAGTGCACGTGTAAATAATCAGCGCAATCACATAGAAAGTTATTTTGGTATGGCCGATCAGGTGGATGTCACTTTAGCCGTTGATCCTCCCGGTGCGGGTTTTATCCGTATCAGTACCATCATACCGGAAGATCTGCCCTGGACAGGTGTATATTTTAACGGATGCCCGGTAACGGTTACGGCGATCCCCAATCCGGGTTATGCTTTCGATCATTGGGATGACAATACTTTTATTGATGATCCGCTCCAGATCACATTCACGAACAACTTTACAGGCAACACCACCTTTACTGCACATTTTAACGGTTCACCGATCTCGGATCCGGTCATTATATCTGAGATCAATTACAATCCCAATGCAACATGGAACAGTGGCGACTGGATAGAATTGCATAACACTTCCGCAACAGACATCAACATAACGGATTATCACATCCGCACTCCGTATTACTACACGAATTACACCATTCCTCCCGGCACAATATTACCTGCACATGGTTATTTGGTTTTAGCCGAGGATATGAACGCCTTCCAAACTCAACATCCGGATGTGACCAATGTGCTGGAAATGGGTTTTGCATTGTCCAATGCAGGTGACTCTATTTCTCTGACCAATTTTCATGATCAGATCATAGAAGCATTCCGATTTGGCGATGCATATCCCTGGCCGGTGACAGCCGACAACTATGGACGCACCATGGAACGCAAAACCGGTGGCACTGATCCCGCTTTAGCTGATTCATGGTTTGCCGGATGTATGGGCGGCTCACCGGGAACCGGATATACTGCCTGCGCAGAGGATCCTTTACTGGAAGAGATCAATTATCATTCGGCAGATATTGCGGATGCAGGCGACTGGGTAGAAATATATAATTACAGTGGTGCAGACATGGATCTCAGCAACTGGCAGCTGCGCGATAAAAATGCCAATACCTATTTTATTCCTGCCGGCACTATGCTTGCGGATGATAATTATCTGGTTTTGTATGCGGATGCCTCAAAATTCAATAGTCGTTTTCCGGATATAGAAAATACCGCCGGACCACTCTCCTTTAATTTCGACAATACAAGTGATGTGCTCTTATTGTACGATGCGAGTGGAAAACTATATCAAAGTGTAAGCTATCGTGCCGAAGCACCATATCCGCTTTCCCCCGATGGAGGTGGCACCACATTGCAACTTGTAGATTTCAGTGGCAACATCAACGATCCGCTCAACTGGGTAGAAAGCTGTCCTGAAGGAAGTCCCGGAGAGGCATATCTATTGCCCTGTGCAACGGATATTTTTGAAAATGCCGGACAAAGCATACAAGTATACCCCAATCCGGCTTCGCAATATATCTATGTATATTTCGAAACCAATAATAACACAGGCACGATTTGCATCCGAGATCTATCCGGAAAAATATTTCTGGAAAAATCATTAGATGCACCGGGCGGCATATCTATTGAAGCACTGCCGAAAGGGATGTATATTCTGCAATATGCTGTAGATGGCAAGATGTATTATTCCACTTTTGTGCATCCATAATGTCAGTCCTTGCATGCAGACCTGCAGTGATAGTATAACAGGGATCAAAAAGATGTACTTTCGGTGAGGACCTGCTTCTTGCTGCTGTGCTGTTTGCTCATCCTTTCACAAGGTAAAGGGCAATGCACGTTCCGGGGCGTATTGATAGATTCCGTATCAGGAGAAGCGATCCCGGATGCTATTATTTACATTCCCGGCGCAGCCGGATCTGCAGTATCGGATGCCGAAGGCAGATTTACCTGGGAAACAACTGCAGATCCGGTTATGTTAACTATTGCGCTTTTGGGATGTACGCATAATTATGCTGCACATTGCAATACTAGCAGAACGGATACGATCATTTTGCATTGCGCACCGGTAGCATTACAGGAGGTAGAGATCCATGCACGCAGTGCGGAAGCTATTTTGCGGGAAGCGATCGAAAAGATCCCGGTTAATTATCCCGATTCTGCATTCGCCGTGGACGCATTCTACCGGCATTACGAAAAAATAAATGATGTATATGCGAATCTGCAGGAAGCACAATCGCTTACTGCTTTCCGTATCAGCGGTCACAAGGGTCCGAACATACAGTGTTCCGAGGCAGTGGGTATTCTGGCCCTGCGCAGATCGGACCATTTTGAACCCTTTACATACAGTAATGGCGATACCTATAAAGATATTCTACTCCAGAATCCGATCTTTCATCTCAGCGGCAGCAGTTTGGACCCGAAATTTTTAAAAAGATATGTTTTTGAGATCTCTCCCCTGTCCAATGACAGCATGTGGACGATATGGTACAGGAACAATGCATTTATCACAGATAATCATGGAGTAGATAATTATTCCTATACCGATTTTTATGGCGAGGGTTTTGAGACCGGGATCATTACTATCGACAAGGAAACCATGGCGATCTTATCTTTTGAAAGGCGCTGCATCCGCAATGAAAAATACGGATATCCGAAATACAACAATTTCATTCTGCCCGACAGAAAGTATACAGGTGAATTTAACGAGGCTTACCTATTGATCCGCTTTCAAAAATATGGAGCGCAATATTATCCGGCCACCATTTTACACCGTTTTACCAATACGTATTTCAGCACTGTTACCTATACGAAAAGTTTTACCATAAGCGATTACAGCGCCTGGTATGCTGGTGTCCCGGTAACGGTGATCAGTCGTGGCGCTTATCACGCGTTGGAATCGTATTCCTTTTTCGATGCTATGCGTATGCCATACAACGCCGGCGAATGGGAGTTCTCCCTGCCACCCTTTTATTTTGAAGCAGAACAGGAAGTAAAACAAGGATTGAGCAAAAAAGCTCCGTTGGAAGAACAATTCATACGTTCGGGCGAACACTGAAAGAAAAAAAAATAAAAAGCCCTCCGGTTTGACGGAGGGCTTTTTATATGATCCAATGCAATTTAGAATCCTATCGCTGCTTCAACCACAACACCACTGAAGTTGAGTTCAGATCTGTAGTCAGAAGTTTTGAAGTTTACATAATCTTCGGTCACATATTCCAATTTGAGCAGGATATTGCTGGTCGGGAACCAACCTGCAGCAATTTGCATCCTGTTCACAGTAATATCACCATCTGTATCGGAATATCCGAAGAGACGGCCGGAAACAGTATTGTAGCGAACGCCAACGTAACATTGTTCATTCGGGAGGAAGCGATACAATCCGGACACTGCCATTTGGCTGAAACTTCTTTTTGTAGTATCACTAACTCCGGAAGAAGAAAGGCTGATATCACCGGATGCCATTTCATAAGTACCGAATATCTCAAGTCCTTTCCATTTTATAAAAGGATTGATCATGATGGCTGTTACTTTACTGGAGAATCCCGGATCTAATCTGCCGCTGAATGCTTTGTTGGTTGCTGAAGAAGCGGTTAATACTCCTGCAGAAACATAATATTGGGTCTCACCTGCGAGATAATAGTTACTACCTGCACGGTCGCCGGCATATAAGGTATTGCGTGAAGTACCTCCGTTCATATATATGCTACCTGTGAGGCGCACACGAAGATCAGTATTCAACTGTTTGTCATAACCCAGTTTACCATAAATAGAAGGTTTGCGGTTTAGGGTATCACCGGAAGTAGGATCTTTAAAAGGAGTAAGATCTGCATTCAGGAGTCCGCTGGACATACCCAGCATGGCGATGAATCCTGATTCCGGTTTGAAATACAATTCACCGGCTACTTCTGTTGCAAAAGCGTCCATGATATTTTGTTCCACAAATGGATTGTAAATGGCGTTGGCATTATCTGTGCGATAAAAATGTGCATCACCATAGTTCACTTCCATGTCACCCACTTTGATCGTGAAGTTTTTGCTGAACCATTCCGGGTTGCCGAACATAGGCAGTTTATCTACCTGGATGAATCCGCCTTTTACCCAAAATTCGTTGTGGTGACGAGCCGACATATAATTCTCCAGTTTCACGTAAATACCATCCGCAAGTTGTGCATCGATGATCAAGTTGGCTGAAGCGAGGTTAAATCCCGGGCGCAGCGGATACAGTGCATTGATATCCACAGAGTCGCCGGCAGTGCTGGTAAGTGTGTTGTCTTTTAACACCACATCCGCATTGTTGGTTGCGCTCAGTGATTGCCAGCTTTGCTTGAAGCCTCCGCTGATGCGCACATCCACACCGGTAAAAGGAACTGTATCCAGTTTTGTTGTTTCAAAAATGTTAATTCCCGATTTATCGTAAGGTCTGTAATAATTTATTTCTGCCCTTTGTGCAGATAGCACACCGGACAATAGGACAACTATACCGGTCAATAGTACCCGTTTAGATTGCATTGCCTTTTTCATATTGTAGGTTTTATTGTTTTTAGATTAAGTGTTTCTCATTTTATATAAACCATGTCATTGCATGGAGTAATACAATTTAAAGCGTATGGATATTGCGTCAGAAACTTTCATAGCACCCATCATGGCAGTTGGCGGATCGATACCAAAATCGGTCATCTTCAAATTCTTGGAAGTATCTATGTACAATTTCCCTCCTTCCTTTACATACACCATACCGTCAATATCCACATTGCGTTTTGCACCGGCTATGGTGAGTTCACCGTTCACTTTGATGGCATAGCCGCTGCCGCTCTTGGTCATGGACTTTACACTCAGCATTTTGAAGGTGATATAGGGATGATCATCGGCTTTCAGGGCATCGTAGGTTTTACTGTCCATGATGGAGCCTTTATCGCTCTTGATGTTTTTCACGGGTATCTTCAGGTTGAGCTCCTTGAGCTCGAAGCTTCCGTCGCCATTCCATTGTACTTTCGCATCACCGGTAGCTTTTTCAGCCAATTCTTCCCAATCATGTACGTTCGAGCTGCCCGAAATGGTAATCGTAAACCCCGGAGTTAAATTGTATGCATTTTGTGCACGCAGGCTCAACGGGATGGAGGCCAGAATAAACAACGATATATAGAATGCGCTTTTCATAATTGCCTTTTTAACTGATTAACTTCCGCAAAGTAACATTTGTCACAACGGGCAATATATGATTAAGATGAGGGCAAATGGTGATTTATATCATTTCTCCCGGTATGGTGTTCGCTAACTTCGCACTATACTTTTCTGGTCTGATGGCGTACATTGGACAGGATTTAACTTATAAAAAGTCAATCGATCTAAAACCAAAGCATATGAAACGCGTGATAACCGCATTCGCCATAGCCGTGATCGCCCTTTTGATCTTCAGTTATCTGGCGTTACTGATCTCCATTTACCTCTTTCCCAACATGTCGGACCAGTATTTCGACCCGCTGTTCTCAAGGAGTGAGAAAAGGACCATTTTGTATTTCGTTCACCCCTTTATCATTGCCTTGGCTTTGAAATACTTCTGGCAGCGCTTCAAAGATTTGTTCAAAGGAAATTTTTTACTGCGGGGGCTGGAGGTCGGTCTCGTATACGGACTGATCGCCGTGATCCCGGCTATGTGGATCACCTTCAGCGGTATATCTGTTTCGCTGTTCATCATAATAAGCTGGATCGTATACGGATTCCTTGCAGGCTTGCATTGCCGGCATTATTTATGCGAAATTCAACCCGTAACGGCGTATGCGTTACAAAAAAAGCGTCACCCTGCGGGTGACGCTTTTTTTGGGGGTTAGGGGTTAGGAGTTAGGGGTTAGGAGTTATGGGTTAGGGCCGATGGTAAAAGGATCGCCGGATAATTCCTCATTCCTCCACCCTGCGGGTGGTCCGCCTGCGGGCGGATAGTCCTTTTTCATTTTTCCTTTTTTCACCCTACGGGTGATCCGCCCACCGGCGGACATTTTTCATTTTTCATTTTTCATTTTTCATTATTCCTTTTTCTCCTTCCTCATTTCATATTCTTCTCCTTATACTTCGCCAGATAGGCATCATCATCCATTCCGGGTATGGATTTGATATAGTTGTAAACTGCCTGAAGTTCCAGATCTGACATCTGTCCCAACTCTGCCCAGGGCATATATTTGTTATCCAATTCCTTGCCTTCAGGTGTTTTGCCCGATTGCAATGTTTCCACAAACTGCTCGTAGGTCCATTTTCCAGGATTGCCATTCATGGTAATGTTAGCACCGGGAGGCGAATCCGGATCAGGTGTTTTATTGCCATTCAAATTCTCGCCATGGCAGGAGAAACAACCGTGAATGCGAATGGTATATTTGCCATATTCGGGATCGGTTGAGGGAGCGGGTGCTGTTTTAGGTTTGTTGTCGCTCAGATCCAGTAGCTCTGCGTTATACAAAGTACCGAACAAACCCGCACCTGCCATGATCTGGGCCATCAGAGTAAATTTCGCGTCGGGCCAGGTCTTATCCGAAGCGGGAAGGGTTTTCAAATAACCGATCACGCTGCCCAGATCCGCATCACTCATTTGATTGAAGTTCTCAACAGGCATAACGAAAAGTCCGTGTCCGTCGGGTTTAACCCCGTACCGGATACTCCGCACGTAGTCGTCGTCGGAATAATTTTTAGGCCTTCCTCCGGGAGTTACATTCGGAGCGGGAACGACACCCAGGGCCGGAACATTGAAAAATTCCATTCCACCCATATCGCCACCGTGGCAGGCAATACATACTGAATTGACAATGTCTGCACCACGTGCGAGGGATGCGGAATCAGAAAGAATCTCCACGTGAGCCAAATTAACCTCATAGGTAACCTTGGCCATTTTCTTGTATTTGCTGACCATGACGAAGGCCAGGATGACAATAATGAGTACTAAACTCAGGATGACGATCCCGAGCCATTTGAAGAATTTGCGCATGTTGATCTCATTTTGGTTTAACAAATGTGGACCTAAAATGAGAAAAAATCTTTCAATTATCAAATAATGGCTATCAGATCGTACTTAAATAAACAAATCCTCTACTACTGCATGATGAGTTTTGATACGGAATAAAAGGAGTCCTGAGTTACTTGAATAAAATATATCCCACTTGCCGGCAGTTGTTTAATAACATAGTCACCACTACCAAAATAATGATATGCGTTTACCTCTTGGCCGGCTATATCAATGATCTTGATTAAAACGTCAGAATCAGAGAAATTACTCAATGATATGGTTAACTCAGCACTCGCCGGATTAGGAAATATATGCACTTCCGGTGAGTCGGGTAAGGCATAGGTTTTTGTCGGCAAAGTAAAATTAGACAGGGAGGAAAATGGACTTTGCAACCCCATCGGACATATGGTCTTAACTTTCCATATGTACGTTTGCCCTGCGATCAAGCCTGTCAGATTTTTTACATTAGCAGTTGCATTCACTTTGATCCAAGCGCCACCGGTAATTTTATAGTAGACCTTATACTTTGTAGCGTCGGGATCCGCATCCCAGTGTAATTTAGCAGTAGATGGTGTGAGGTTGTCTGAAAATAGGCCTATAGGAGCAGTTGCACATATACAGTTTGTCATTGCAAATAAAGATGGTGAAGGATCACCAAGATCTGCTCCGCAGTATGTCTGTATGTAAATTTCGTATTCTGTACATGGTTCCAATCCTATAATTTCCCCTTCTGAATAAATTGTTTCAAGGCTTTCCCAATCAGTTGCAGTTGTGGGTTTATACCAAATTGTGTATCCC
Organism: Chitinophagales bacterium; assembly: GCA_041392955.1. Taxonomy (GTDB): domain Bacteria; phylum Bacteroidota; class Bacteroidia; order Chitinophagales; family BACL12; genus UBA7236. The sequence continues at coordinate 139,821 of JAWKLB010000004.1, forward strand.
GAAGCATCTGCGATGCCGGTCCAGGTGACATGTATTGAAGAGGTAGTTACAAAATCGGAAACCGGTGTTGAAGGCATTGGACAATCGGTCATTTTACCAAAAATAACAGTAATCATTCCACTGGCAGTTCGGTCACCATTAAAATAAGGCGCTCCTGCTATGACGTCGGCAAGACCATCATGATTATAATCCCCTGCCGAGCTTACAGCGAAACCCAACTGTGCATTTGCCTGGTCAGATTCCTCCATATAAGTATAAGAAGAAGATAGTCCTAAGGCAGAACCCAAATAGATAAATATTCCACCTTCATTCACTTGGCCATTACTATAATGAGATGCTCCAACTACAGCATCTGCAAACCCATCACCATTAAAATCTCCAATTACATCCACGGAATTACCAAAATTTGCACCAGCCTGATCAATTTCCAATATCATGGATGGGGTAGCTAAAAACCCTAAAGCAGTCCCATAAAATACGAATACCACTCCCTCATCTACTTCACCATTATCAAAAAAAGGTGCACCAATTAATAGATCATTATATCCATCACCATTAAAGTCACCTTTAGTGGCAATACTATATCCTGCTCTTCCCCCTATTTGATTAGATTCAAAGGTCCAAAATGGTGTGTGGGAAACTGTATCAGCAGCACCATAATACATATATACTGCACCTTCATTCAACTCGCCATCATCAAACCCTGGCGCAGAGATAACAAAGTCATCATAACCATCTGCATTGATATCACCCAATGATGCCACAGCACGACCAAGTTCACAGCTATCCTGGTCGAATGCATTAACCCAAACAAGCGAATCATCTGCTATACTTGTGATAGTAGTATCCAATTGAACAAAATCCACATTCCCGTAAAACAAGCGAACAGAACTACCCAATGGAAAATTTTCAGCAAGTTTCGAGGTAATTCCGCCCACAAGGAAGTCTCCAAATCCATCATTATTTATATCGCCTGCTGAACATATAGAAATACCATAAGGTTGGCTTGTATAATTGTAATGGCAATTTACCCAGACCGAATCAAGGCCGAAGGAACTACCAGAATTATAATACAAATATGGCTTACGAGACGAACACCGGTAACCCCCAACAAGTAGATCATTCTTGCCATCTGCATTTATATCACCGGCTTGTGTCACTACGCTACCATTATTGGGATAGCCAGTATCAAAAATTGTATATGAGGAAAATGAACCAATATCTGAACCTAAGCCTATAAAAACACCATTGCCTGGGTAACTTGGATATGAACCTGGTGAACCAACAACAATATCATCTACCCCATCATTATTAGAATCACCTAAAGCATCTAAACTATAGCCAAAGGAGGCATTGATTTTAGAGCCTTCAAATACCATATCTCCTATCTTATCATAACCGTTTTCAGATCCCAGAAATACGTACAACCTTGCTAAATTGTAAAATCCAACAGCAAGGTCATCAAATCCATCACCATTTATATCACCTAATCCATATACTTTATAACCCATTTTCTCGGAAGCAGTGTAATTCCTATACGTCCAATCAGGGTCAACAGATAAATTCAAACCATTCTCACCATAATAAACTACTACTCTACCAGCGTCAAGTACAGATATATCAGCATATGGCTCTCCAATTACAAAATCAGAAAAGCCATCGCCGTTAACATCACCCAAAGAGGCTGTGCTTTTGCCAAATGCCGACCCAGATTCAGGTCTTTTTGTATAGAAAATGCGACTTTCTTTTATACCACTAGGTGACCCATATTGTAAAACGGCAACGTCTTCAAAGCTACCGGCATCAGAGGATGTCAATAGATCTTCATATCCATCACCATTTATGTCACCAAGATTGACATTTAGATATGGATCAATTCCTGAAGAATACCACAAGGTATCACTCGGTATTGTAGAGAATACTTCTGACCCATTATACACAAGATTGACACGTAACGAATATCCAATTCTATAGCCTGCTACAATATCATCATATCCATCGCCATTCACATCACAAGTAGCAATTGCATCGCCCAAAAGTGTATTTAATGCATTTCCTGATATAGCCACCTCAGGAGTAGCATGGAGTCCAGAAGGCGAACCCCGATAAATATAAATTTTCCCACATTCCGCATACAATCCATCAAAATAGATTGCAGAGACTATGAGATCTGTATACCCATCACCATTAATATCACCTACGCAACTTCCAACACCAAAATATGAAAATGATTGTTCACCATATATTTTGAGATCAGCAGTTGGATTAAAACCTCCTGGTGTTTGCAAATAAATCCAAAATATGCCTTTACCTAAACTACCAGATCCGGAAGCAATAGCCAAATCAGGAAGTCCATCCATATTGAAGTCACCTGACATTACCTTCTGGCCCAAATATATATTTACGCTATCACCCAAAATTGTCATTGCCGGAGAAAGTGCCAGTCCATCTATTCCCCCCAGATATAATTCCATTTTACCCCGGTGGGAAATGCCATCACTTGTATAATCTTTATCTGCAATTATCACATCATCATATCCGTCTAAGTTCAGGTCACCCACCGGAAGTACATTGTTTTTCGAAAGAATTGCATAGGTGTAAGTAAGATCGGGTGCATTGCCGGCCTGGCAATAAACATGATCAATTTGATGAATAAACAATCCACTAATGCTAAGGAACTTCCAAAATACAGATGTTTTGAGTATTGGCTTCATGGGAAACACTTTTAGGTTCGACCTATTTTACTCCAAATGTATAAAATATGTAACTTAGCTCAAAGTGCCATCAAATGAAACCACTCATACTTTGCCCCTTTCTCCTCGCTATTCATATATGTTCCGCACAATTTATTGAGACGGAAAAATTATGGAATCCCGCCTCACCCGGTAGCGATTACTATGGGGATTGTGTAAAAATATATGGAGATAAATGCATTATTTCCGGCCGAGGTCAGCATTATGCTGAGATACGTTCATATGAAGATGGCAAATGGGTTTTCAACCAAGTACTTTACACCTCTGACAACACACTCTTGACATATGTTGGCATGAATAGTGAATTTGTATTTCTTGGCAAACCTTACCAAGATAAAGTAGGAATACCGACAATTTTGGACGCGGGATTTCTATACATTTATAAATGGAATGGTTATAGATACAGTCTGATTCAATCTATATCCTCACCAACGAATAGCACCGCTAAGTTTGCTCAATCATTTGAAATCGATGGAGACCGAATAGCAGTATCCTTAAATACCGTAACACACAAAGCGGCCACATACAAGTATAATGGATTTAATTGGATTTTTGAACAGTATATTGATCCAATTTTTGGTGGAGGGCCTATGGCATTAAAGAACAATTCTTTGATAATTGGAAGTGTGTTAACAAGTGTTGATGGCAAAGCGGAACAGGGTGTTGCAAATGTGTTCTATTTCGACGGTAGCACTTGGAAACAAAATGGATATTTAACTGCTTCCGATGGTTTGGATCATGAACATTTTGGGACTCATTGTGTTATTTCAGATTCAACATTATATATTTCTAAATCCAAACAATATTTAGGACAATCCGGGGCTATCTACAAGTTTGCATATATCAACGACAGCACGTGGATAGAAACGGAAAAAATTGAGCCTCAAATTCCTTCAAAATATTTTGGTGAATTTTTTGATGTTGAAGGTAGCAACATGGTGATATATGCAACAGATCTGGACTACAATCCTATGGTGTACTATTATATTGATACGGATACCGGCTGGACATTTCAACAATCATTTACCTCAAGCGATCTAACTATATACGATGAATTTGGACAGGTGCTTGATTTAGCCGGGAATCATTTATTATGCGGTGCGCCAAGATGTCAAAATTATGCGGTAGAACCCGGGTATAGAGGGGCTGTGTATGCAGAATACCTGTGTTCGCCCATTACTAATTCAATTTTTGATACAATTTGCGAAAGTTCTGAATACATTTTTGGTGGAGCGATTTATACTGAATCGGGCACATACTTCCATACCTTTTCCAATGAATTTGGTTGTGACTCTATCGTTACTCTTAACTTAACTGTAGTACCTATTGATACATCTATCAATATCGTTGGAACCACCTTAAATTCAGGTGATCTTGAGGCAGAACATCAATGGTACAATTGCGACACCCATTTAAATATCGCAGATGAAACTAGTACAGAATTTACACCATCAGCTACGGGCTCATATGCTTGTATCTTACAGAATGATTATTGCATAGACACCACATCCTGCTATTTTATTGAAGTGATCAGTTGCTTCCCACCTGCTTCCACGGATGTTATTAATATTACAACCACCTCTGCCAAAGTTACATGGATCGGTGTTGCCGATGCTGTCAAATACCAATTACAATACCGGGAACTTGGAACCTTGGATTGGAATACAAATCTCGGAACCGCCACATTTAAGAACCTGAACGCGCTTGCCCCGGGTACAACCTATGAATATCGGGTGCGGACTATTTGTGTTGACGATACGAGCACATATACCGATATCGAAAGCTTTACTACTTTATGATCTAATTGTTGCATTAATTCTACCTTTGCCTTATGTGGAAGAACAATATCCTCGAAGCAATAGGCAATACACCCCTTATCCGGTTGAATCATATCGTGCGCGATATTCCGGCAACCGTACTCGCCAAAGTGGAAACGTTTAATCCGGGTAATAGCATCAAAGACCGGATGGCGCTGAAAATGATAGAGGATGCGGAGAAAGCTGGACTTTTACAACCGGGTGGTACCATCATTGAAGGCACCAGCGGCAATACCGGAATGGGACTTGCAATAGCTGCTATCCTCAAAGGATATCATTGCATATTCACGACCACCGACAAACAGAGTATCGAAAAAGTGAATGCCCTGAAGGCCTTCGGTGCGGAAGTGATCGTTTGTCCTACCGACGTCGACCCGGAGGATCCGCGCAGCTACTATTCCGTTTCTTCCCGGTTGATCAACGAGGTGCCCAATGCCTGGAAACCAAATCAATACGACAACCCCAGTAATGCCATTGCGCATTATGAAAGCACCGGCCCGGAAATATGGGAACAGACCGAAGGACGGATCACCCATTTTGTTGCGGGTGTGGGAACCGGTGGTACCATCAGCGGCACAGGAAAATATTTAAAAGAAAAAAATCCCGGCATCAAAATCTGGGGTATCGATACATACGGCAGCATATTCAAAAAATATAAGGAGACCGGAGTGCTCGATAAAAATGAGATCTATCCATATGTTACGGAAGGTATCGGCGAAGATTTTTTGCCGCAAAACGTGGATATCGATATGATCGATGCCTTTGAAAAAGTGACCGATAAAGATGCTGCTATCATGACCGCCCGTATAGCGCGCGAAGAAGGTATATGGGTAGGCAATAGCTCCGGCGCAGCTTTACAAGGATTGTTACAATTGAAAGATAAGTTCCGGAAGGACGATATCGTGGTGGTCATCTTCGTTGATCATGGTACCAGATATTTAGGAAAGATGTTCAATCCCGCCTGGATGATGAAGATGGGATATATCGATAAAAGTGGATTATGTGCACGGGACCTTATTTCAGATAATAACAAAGGTGAACTGGCCACGGTAGATGTGCAGACAACCGTTGCAGAAACATTACAGAAAATGATGAGCAACGATTTTTCACAGTTGCCGGTAACAGATGGCGGGAGAATAGTCGGCTCTGTAAATGAAAATCATCTGTACACTGAGATCCTGAATGATCCTGAGATAAGAAATAAACCGGTGCGCGATATCATGCGGCCCGCTTTTCCGTTCGTAGATATTTCCACTTCTATAGATGCATTGGGTTCCATGATCACGGCAGAAAATCCCGCTCTGTTGGTCAGGGATTTTAAAGTAGATAAAACTTATATCATCACGCGGCATGATATCATGCATGCACTTACCAGATGAATTATACCGATCAAACAGGCAGAACGATAACGGTACACCATATACCGGAGCGCATCGTCTCCCTGGTCCCGTCGCAAACCGAATTACTCTGTTCGTTGGGTTTATCGGATAGACTTGTCGGCGTAACTAAATTCTGTGTCCATCCGGAAAACATCAGAAATGAAAAACGCATAGTTGGCGGCACAAAACAATTGCATCCCGAAACGATCCGCGAACAGCAACCCGATCTCATCATTGCAAACAAAGAAGAAAATACAAAGGAAGACATAGAAGCCCTTGCTTCGGATTTGCCTGTTTGGGTGAGTGATGTTCACACCGTTCAGGAAGCTTTGGACATGATCCATGCGCTGGGTCAGTTATGCGGAGTTGCGGATGCTGCCGCTGAGCTTATGCAGACCATTGCTGAAAAAAGGGCTGCCATGCATGCAATAAGCAGCACACCTGCCCGCGTGTTGTATCTCATCTGGAAAGATCCCTATATGAGCATAGGCGGGGATACCTTCATTCACAGTATGCTCACGGAGGCGGGATATATCAATTGTTGTGCCTCGGAGAACAGATATCCTGAACTGGACATACCAACTATCCGCGATCTGCAGCCGGAACTTATATTACTGCCGGGCGAACCCTACCCTTTCGGGGAGAAACATAAGGAAGCATTACAACAGCTTGCGCCCAAAGCCCGTTTGATGCTTACCGACGGCGAGATGTGGAGCTGGTATGGCAGCCGCATGGCCACCGCTTTCGACTACCTGGCCGGGCACAAAAAACGCGTTGGCGGGCTCCCGGCATGATGCCGTTTTACCTTGCAAGCCTCCTGTAAAACTGCTATCTTTGCGCCTCATTCCGCCGCCGTGCGGGGCTAAGTCTGAACAGATGGTAACCAATGATGTAAAGCTTTTTTCCGGAACAACCAGCAGATACCTGGGTGAGAAGGTAGCCGATTATTACGGACAGCCATTGGGTAAAATATCCATTGATAAATTCAGCGATGGTGAATTTCAGCCGAATATCCTGGAGAGCGTGCGGGGAAGTTATGTGTTCTTCATTCAAAGCACCTTCTTCCCGAGCGATAACCTGATGGAGTTGTTGTTGATGATAGATGCCGCAAAACGCGCATCCGCATCCTACATCACTGCTGTTATTCCCTACTTTGGCCTGGCGCGTCAGGACAGAAAAGATAAACCGCGCGTTTCCATCGGTTCAAAACTGGTTGCAGAATTATTGACCGCTGCCGGCGCAAACCGCATCGTGACCATGGACCTGCATGCCGATCAGATACAGGGTTTCTTTGATATACCGGTAGACCACCTCAGTTCAACTGCTATTTATGTTCCTTTTATTGAAGAACATATCGATACGAAGGATGTGATCTTTGCATCTCCGGATGTGGGCAGTACCAAACGAAACAGGAAATACGCCGTTCACTTCAATACCGAATTAGTTATCTGCGATAAATACCGGAAAAAAGCCAATGAAGTAGCCGAGATGACCGTGATTGGTGAAGTGAGCGGAAAAGATGTGATCATGATAGACGATATCGTGGATACAGGTAACACCCTTGCTAATGCTGCTAACCTGATGAAACAAAAAGGTGCAAAATCTGTGCGCGCCTTTTGCACGCATCCCGTGTTGAGCGGCAAAGCGTATGAAACGATAGAGAACAGTGCACTCACAGAGATCGTAGTAACGGATACCATCCCGCTGAAACGAGAATCAGAGAAGATACGCGTGCTTTCTTCTGCCAAATTATTTGCACGCGCCATTCGCAACACACACGAACACAGGAGCATCAGTTCCCTGTTCATCAATAATTGATACAAGTAGAATATTTTATCATCAAATACAATCAAAAACAAAACAATGCAAACGTTCAATCTGACAGGAACACCCAGGAAAAACGTCGGCCGTACCGCAGCGAAAGATGCGCGTAACAACGACAAGATCCCATGTGTTCTTTATGGTGATGGCGAAAACATCCATTTCGAAGTAACCAATGCATCAGTGAAAAACCTGGTATACACGCCCAACGTGTATAAAGTGCAACTTACTATCGATGGCGCCGATCACGAAACGCTTATGCGTGAAATTCAATTTCATCCCACTACGGATGATATCTTGCACATCGATTTTCTGAAGTTGAAACCGGGTAAAACAGTTACTTGCACTGTTCCGGTTGTAACAGAAGGCCAGTCGGCGGGTGTAAAAGCGGGTGGTAAATTAGTACAACGCCTGCGCTCCCTTACCATCAAGGCATTGCCGAAAAATCTGATCGATCATATTACGATCGATGTATCTAACCTGGAAATAGGTGATACATCCCGTATCGGTGATATCAAGATCAAAGATGTGGATGTGCTTGGTTCAAAAAGCATTCCCGTAGTAACGATCATTTCACCGCGTGCACTTAAAGCCGCACAGGATGCTGCAGCCAGTGCAGAAGCACCGGCACCTGCTGCTACCGACGCTGCTAAAGCTGCCGCAACGGAAGAAAAGAAAGACTAACACTTTTCCTATCTTAACGGAGTTATTTCAGCGAAAGCGCTATGAAATGGCTCCGTTTTTTATTTGCACATACTCAAGAAAAGCAGGAACCCGATACCATGAAATTTTTGATAGCCGGACTGGGCAATTACGATCCCGAATATACCGGTACCAGACATAATATTGGTTTTGATGTGGTAGATCAATTGGCGGCAAAACACAAGGTCGTATTACTCTTCCGTGCGCTATGCTGGGGAACTCGCCGAGTTCCGCTTTAAAGGAAAAACATTTATTCTGATCAGACCTACTACCTATATGAACCTGAGCGGCAAGGCGGTGAAATACTGGATGGAAAGGAAAATATTGATGCTGAACAACTTTTGAAGTGATCACCGATGATATTAATCTGCCTCTGGGCAAACTGCGCATGCGCAAGAATGGCAACGCGACGGCGGACATAATGGATTAAAAGAATATTCAGAGTTATTAGGCACCAATGTATCCGCGTTTGCGCTTCGTTGTAGGCAATGATTTTCATAAAGGTGCGCAGGTGCACTTCGTTCTCGGCACCTGGAGCAAGGAAGGTAAAAACAGTTGAAGAAACCGTTGCTAAAGCCGCGGATGCTGTTATCTCATATGCCCTCGAAGGGATAGACAGAGCGATGAATAGGTTTAATTAGTCGCAGTCCCGATCTCAATGTGAAAGATCTTTAAAAGAAGAGCATTGGCTAATCGGCTAATTAGCACATTGGCTAATTGTCTTCCTCTCCCCCAACTCCATCCATACCATAAAACATATCCGGATTTTCAAACGGACGTATCAGGAAACGTGCAGCCACATTATTAAAAATAGCCGGTTGGGTTTGCGGTATAAAATGGGATGATCCCGGAATGATCGACAATTGTGCCATGGGCAAATGCTCGTAGATGTATATTGTATGCTGCAATTGAATGATATCGTGGTCACCGCACATTACCAACACAGGTATTTGAATATTTTGCAGGTCTTCCGGATCGATATGCGGAGCATTTAATAACAGACGCGTCAGTAACAGTTCATTCGCATACTGTTTTTTACCGGCCCGCACAGAATCCTGTAAACGGGCATATTCATCATGTGCCCATCCGATCCCTTTGGGTGAAACGGCACTGGTATCCGGCCACAGGTTGGCGCCTATGATCACCATGCGTTTTACTTTTTCCGGGTGATACATCGCCAGCATCAAACCAATGATACCGCCATCACTGTGCCCTATCAGGTACACGCTGTCGATATCCAATTGTTCTAATAACAAGTTATAGTCGCTTGTCATCATTTCATACGAAAGGGTATCGGCGGTATTATTCGTTTTTCCCTGTGCGCGGCTATCAGCCAGTATGACGAAATATTTTTTGGAGAAGGCGCGAATTTGCTTGGAAAAGGATTCAGTGGAACCTCCATTTCCATGTATCATCAACAGAGGCGGATTTTCATTACTGCCATACGTTTCATAGTACATATTGATCCCGTTCACCCCTACATAACCGCTTACCGCTTCACTTTGGCCATTGTTATTATTGTTGAGAGAAACACCTGCACCGATGTTTCGTTGTGCAAATACAGCTGTGCTGATCATGGAAATGAAAAGGAACAGGAACCATTTTTTCATGCTGTAAAAATACCACTCCTGCAGTAAACCGGCCACATCTGCGTCTATCTGCTTACCTTTATAGGCTATGAAAATATTCTGTATCGGCCGCAATTACAGCGAACATGCAAAAGAATTGCAGAATGCCATTCCCGATGCACCGGTGGTGTTCATGAAACCACCTACAGCTGTGCTAAAAGGTAATGATTTCTACCTTCCGCCCTTCAGCGACGATATACATTATGAATGTGAACTCGTGTTCCGCATCTGCAAAAACGGGAAGCATATCGACAAAGCATATGCACTGAAATATATGGATGCTGTTACTGTGGGCATTGATTTTACGGCGCGCGACCTGCAGAGCAAACAGAAACAAAAAGGCCTTCCCTGGGAGATCGCCAAGGCCTTTGATCATTCGGCTGTTGTCGGCACATTTACTCCCATACCGGCAGATATAACAAATATCCGATTCCGGATGGATAAGAATGGTGAAACGGTGCAAAATGGGTTTAGCGGCGATATGCTGTTCTCCGTTTCTGAGCTGATCGCATATATCTCTACCTTCTTCACCCTGCAGCAGGGCGATCTGCTCTTCACCGGAACTCCGGAGGGAGTCGGCAAGGTGTCTATCGGCGACCGCCTGGAAGGCTTCCTGGAGGGCGAAAAACGCTTCTCTGTGGATGTGAAATAGGGGATCATTTGGGTTGGCTGCCACCCTTTTCCTTCATAGCTTTGCAGCGGAGAAACTGCAGAAACAGGCCACGGAATGCAACAGACAGAATTATTGGAAGCGTTGGATATCAGCATATTGCAAAAAGCCTATGCGCATATGTATGCGAGCAAGGTGATGAGCGATGTGTTCAATGAACATAAACAGGTATGCATTTTCGTGCATGCCAACTCGCGGGGACATGAGGCCATTCAACTGGCAACAGGCATGCAACTCAAGACCTGTGACTGGGCCAGTCTCTACTACCGCGACGACTCGATATTAATGGGCATGGGCTGGAAGCCATATCAGATCATGCTCCAGCAAATGGCCAAACGCGACGATCCTTTCAGCGGCGGCAGAAATTATTATTGTCATCCTTCGTATAAAGGAAATGAATACCCGCAGATGATACACCAATCGTCGGCTACAGGTATGCAAGCCATTCCTACTACCGGAATCGCCCAGGGTATTCAATATTTGGAACAACAGGGACTGCTTGAAACAGCAGACCAGAACCCGGTGGTCATTTGCAGTTTGGGCGATGGATCCGTTACCGAAGGTGAGGTAAGTGAAGCATTGCAATTTGCGGTGTTAAAAGGATTGCCCATCATTTATCTGGTTCAGGATAACGATTGGGGTATCTCCGCAACAGGTGCAGAATCGCGCGCAATGGATGCTTATGATTATGCATCGGGTTTCAAAGGTTTGCGCAAGGTGCGGGTAGACGGAAGTGATTTTAAAGAATGTTATAAAGTGATGCGCGATGCTATCGGTTATGTGCGCATCAGCAGAAAACCGGTTTTAGTACACGCCAAAGTTCCATTGCTCGGTCACCATACCAGTGGAGTGCGCATGGAAATGTATCGCACAGCGGAAGACATTGCAGAACATCAATCGCGCGACCCGCTGCCAAAGCTGCGCATGTCCTTGATAGAAAACGGAATGTCGGATGCAGCGATCAGGATGATAGAAGATGAAACGGAGCAAAAGATCCGCGCCGATTTCGAAAAAGTACTGGCTGCTCCGGATCCGGATCCAGCTACTGTTTCCCAATTTGAATTTGCAGATACACCTATAACGGAAGAAAGCGGAATACGCGAACCGGAAGGTGCGGAAAAAACCATGATGGTAGATGCTGCACTGTTCGCCATAGATGAAATATTGCATGATCACCCTGAAGCTATTTTATATGGACAGGATGTGGGCAGAAGATTGGGTGGCGTATTTCGAGAAGCAGCCATGCTGGCACAGAAATATGGCGATCATCGCGTATTTAATACCGCTATTCAGGAAGCATATCTGGTTGGATCGACGGTTGGGATGAGTGCCGTTGGTGCAAAACCTATCGTGGAAATACAATTTGCCGATTATATATGGACCGGAGTCAATCAATTAGTGAGCGAATTATCTAAATCATACTATCTCACAAACGGGAAATGGAATGTGCAATGTGTGATACGCGTGCCCATTGGTGCCTATGGCAGTGGCGGACCTTATCACAGTGGAAGTATCGAATCCAGTATTACGGCGATAAAAGGAATTAAAGTTGTGTATCCGAGTAATGCTGCAGATATGAAGGGGCTGATGAAAGCGGCATACTATGATCCGAATCCTGTCGTGATGTTCGAACACAAAGGACTACTGGAGTAAAAGTAAAGGAACGGAAGCCGCGAAGAGTCCGCTGCCTTCCAGAGATTATCTGGTTCCGCTGGAGCAAAGCAAATATTTTCCAGTATGCCGATTATGAGAAAATAGAGAGCGGTGAAAGCACAGTAGTTGTCACTTACGGCATGTACATTGGGCGCTGAACGCCTAAAGATTCCCCGGTCAAGTAGAGATACTGATCTGCGCACCTTATATCCCTATGACTGGGAAGCATCGACACGCAGTTGAAACGGTGACAAAGTATTTGTTCTCACTGAAGAACCTATCATGAATTCATTTGCTCAGGCAGTTGCAGAAGGATCAGCAGTGAGTGTTTCAGATTTCTCGACGCACCTGTGCAAATTCTGGGTGCATTGAGTTCTTCCAGCAGCATCGGAATTCCTGATTGGAAAAAGCGATGTTGCCGAATGTGGAGAAAGTTGCGTCGTGATGGAAGAACTTGCTGGGATGGTGATCGGGGAACACGGATGAAACGGATCAAACGGATCTACACGATATCATTTTTAATACAAAAAGATATCCGCAATTAAACTCCGAGGGGGCACACAGATCATATACGGATCAAACGGAATTACACGGATACCATTTAATACAAAAGATACCCGGTAATTAAAACCCGGAGGGGGAACACGGATGAAACGGATCAAACGGATCTACACGGATATCATTTTTAATACAAAAAGATATTCCAATTAAAAACCCCGGAGGGGGACACGGATGAAACGGATCAAACGGATCTACACGGATACCATTTTAATACAAAAAGATACCCGGTAATTGGGGTAAAACCCTGGAGGGGTGACATTATAATAGAAAACAAAATCCCCTTAGTAAACGCCCGCATAAAAATAACCGGAGGGGGCACACGGATGAAACGGATCAAACGGATTTACACGGATACCATTTTTAATACAAAAAGATATTCCGCAATTAAAACCCCGGAGGGGTGACACTATAATAGAAAACAATTACCGACAACACGCCCGTACAAACCCCGGAGGGGTGACACTATAATAGAGGTGACATTATAAAATAAAAAAAAGGCGATCATGGATCGCCTTTTTTATTTACCCTGATTATTGTTTGACAAGGTTGCCGATATACATTTTATCACCGGCATAAATGCGCACGAAATAAGTACCCTGCGCAAGCTGTTCCGCATGCAGGAAAACATTACCCGTTGCTACGTTGTAGTTTACCGACATTTGTTTTCCGGCAATATCATATACATTAACTGCATCTATATCCAAAACAGGAAGAGCTATTTGAACAGCACCTGTACTCGGATTCGGATATATCTCCACTTCTTCTATTTGCATATCATGTATGCCATTTGCAAAAACATCATCTATGCAATAGGTATCTCCACCATACGCATTGGATGCAGTAAGACAAACGGTATAATTAGCCTGCACCGGAAATGCGTGTGACGGATTCTGTTCTGTTGATGTACCGCCATCACCAAAATCCCATGCCCAGGTATCCGGGTCGTTGGTCGACAGATCCGTAAAACTCATGGTCAGTCCGGAAATGGTGAAAGAGAAATCGGCGGTTGGTGCCAGCAAGGCAACACTGTCGATCACTATGGGCAGACAATACACTTCAAATCCCAGCGCATTCGTTGCGGTCAGACAAACCGTATAGGTCGCATCGGCGGTAAAAGTGTGCACCGGATTTTGCAGGGTGCTCGACCCGCCATCGCCGAAATCCCAACTCCAGCTGGTAGGATCATTCAATGTGAGATCTGTGAAGTTCACAATGGGATCGCCACTATAGGTAAATGCAGCATCCGGCGGCAATGCAACGATTACATCATCACAATAGGTATCGGTTCCATAGGGATTGCTGGCAGTCAGACATACAGAATAAGTGCCTGCAACCGTATAGGTATATTCCGGATTGGCTTCGTTACTTGTTCCGCCATCACCAAAATCCCAGAAATAACATCCGGATGCATTCGTACTCAAATTGGTAAAGGTCACATCACCTATATCTGCAACCGAGGAAAAATTTGCATCGGGCATAACCGGTATAAAACTCTCCGGATCTAAACCGGCATAGCGTATATTATTTGTTGTAATAGGATCACCTTCATTAAAATGCCCAGGCATATCATCCTGTTGCCAAACGATATGCACTTTGCCATTTGCTACCCTGTCGGCTGTGAATACAAAATAATTCTCCACCTCTTCATCTGCATTATTTGTCAGGTTAACAGGCTGCGACCAGGTAGCTCCATCATCGTCGGAATACATACCGAAAAGATCATGGAATGATTCCGCACTGAAATTGGTGGGGTCATCATAAATATCTGTGTATTCAATTTTTAACGCATAGATCAAATAGATCCTTCCTGTCAAAGGATCCCATGCCGAACCCGGTGAACTCGCAACAGCCGCACTTCTGTAGTTATAATAATAAGCGCCGATGCCAGCGAAGGGATCGTCTGCACAATCGTCGTTCACCCAATCAATTTCCGTATCGATCAGTTCTGCAGCCGGCATGCCATTGGTCCAGTGCCACATACCCATAGCCCGCTGATTCAAAATATATCCAAAGGCCCCTGCATCACTGACATTCTGTATAAAGGAGAAAATACATGCACGGTTCCGTCATCAGTAATGATCATATTATGAGAGCCATCTGCGGTATTTATGGTATCTGTAATACCGTCGCCGTCGAGATCACTTTGCACTGTCCCGGTATAATTGTCGTACGGAAAATCGATGATCACATTGGATTCCCAGCTGCCATCATTGCCATAATCATCGGAATGCAACAGCACGAGGTCAGAAGTTGGTATTCCGAACAGAACGTAAACATCCGGGCCGTGCGCCACCACCTGATAATTCTCGGCAGCTGCCGCTATGGATGGAAAACCATCGGCCGTTGTCAAAAAAGGTAACGTATAATTCAACACACTCCAAGAAGCTCCGCCATCATCCGATCTGCTGAAGCGGAGTTCTGTTGGCAATGCAGCGTCCATATTCACGATATACAAAGTATTGGTTCCGGGCTCGCAATATGCCGATGGCCAAACGCCGAGGATCTGTTGTGAACCTGCCGATTCAGTCCATGCATTATCTCCAATGGCTGCATTTTCATATAGTCGAATATTAATAAGTGCATTATCATGCGATACAACCAATTCGTGATCCATCACCTGCACGATCTCACCAAAACCGGTGCGCACATCTTCTACCCTTTCCGTTGGGAATACACCCCATGCCACACCGTCATTATGTGTGTAAAACATCCCTCTGTCTGTAAATGTATTTATCGGGTCGAAGGAACCGGTCCACAAGGCTGATATTTGCCCGTCGGGATAGGCAATGATGCGATGTTTATGCCCGTTATTGGTCTGCACATCGTAGGTGGTTGTGCCAATGATGGTTTGTGCCTGTGCCGACATGCAAGCAACGAGGCACAAGCTGAAGAGTAGAGAACTTCTCATAGTTTTTCTGTTTGTGTTAAGCCTACCTAATATTACATATAATTGACAGGAAATAAAAAAGCCCCCTGTTTGCGCAGGGGGCCGGGTAAGTATTTATTTTTTATTGCATAACTACTCTGGTAGTATTTTGCTCATCACCGGAGCGAACAATTAGGGTGTATAAGCCGGGTAACATATTCGGGATATCCAGCGTCAGTTGCAAATGCAATTCCTGTACATCCATTACCTCCGCATACACCGTTTGACCGAGTGCATCCACAACGCGCACATCAGCAGTATTGCCGATATATCCGTTCAATTGCACTGTGAAAACGGAGTGTGCCGGGTTGGGATATACCAGCACGGAAGTTGGGTATGCACCTGCGCGCAGCGGACCGGTTGTAAAGTATGCCGTTGCAGAGTAAGGAGATTTTTCTCCTTCATCATAACAAACGGTGCGCACGCGGAAACCGTATGTTGTTTCCGGTTCCAGTTTGCCTTCGCCAATTGCATATTCATTTGTATTCGGCCTTTTCTTGCCAACGGTTGCAATATCCGCAGCATTCCAGAATGCAACCACATACTGATCTGCATTCGGCACTGCATCCCAATGCATAGTTGCGCTGGAAGAAGTGATGTCATCTGCATATAAACCTTCCGGTGCAACAGGATAACAAACATCCGGTGCAGCAACATCACCAAAGTCTTCGGCGATATCCCAGCCATTGTAAACGATGTCATTCACGTCGATAGGATCACCATCTGTAATGGCAGTACCGGGTTCATTATCGCGCTGCCAAACAGTATGCATCTTTCCACCGGATATTTTGGGGTCCGCAAATACAAAGAAATTTTCCATTCCATCTTCGGCGGTATTTGTCATATTTACGGGTGCTGACCAGGTTGCACCGCCATCTGCACTGAATATTCCGAAAATATCGCGACGAGATTGTGCACTTGCATTTAATGGATCACCATAGTTATCGGTGTATTCAATGGGCATGGTATATAGAACATATAGATGATTGGTAGACTCATCTATAGCTGCCACCGGTGATGACACCATACAAGCATATCTGTAATGAAAGCGATATACGCCAATTCCGGCTATTGGATCATTCAGGCCATCCGTATTATCCCAATCTAATGTAAGATCAATAGTTTCTGCTGCATCCATTCCGCTTTGCCAGTACCACATTTTCTGAGAATTGGTATAGTTGTATGCCCAATATGAACCAACACCATCGTTGTAAATGCGGGCATATCCTGCAAATACATGTACAGTGCCATCGTCAGTAATGATCATATTCGTATATCCGTCTGTCGTTTCGATAGTGTCGGTAACAAAATCACCATTCACATCCGTTTGTGTCAGACCGGTATATGCATCCAGCGGGAAATCCATGATAACGCTATTATCCCAGGAACCCGGGTTACCATAATCATTGGAGTGCAGGAGCACCATATCGGAATTCACCATACAGAATAAAATATATACATCATTGCCATGTGCTACAATTTGAGAAGTTTCTGCGGCTTGTAATAAACCTGTGTTCAACCCCGGTATACCTTCTACTGCTGTCAGATAGGGAACTGTTTGATTTAAAACAGTCCATGAATTTCCACCATCTTCAGAACGGGAAAAGTTCAATGCAGTTGGCGGGTTTGCATCGGCGCTCACCACATAGATGGTTTCAGTTCCTTCTTCACAATACGCAACAGGCCAGAGACCGATCACCTGATTGGAGCCGGGTAATTCTGACCAGGTTCCACCACCTACTGCAGCGTTGCCGTATACCCGGATATGTGAAGGTGTAAATCCATCGTGCGCAAAGCTCACTTCATTGTCGCCGGAATGCACAAATGTGCCGAAACCGGTTTTGATACCTTCAATACGCGAAGTAGGCCATGCACCCCAGCTAACGCCATCGAAATGGTTGTAAAAAGTGCCTCTGTCACCATAAATGCCATCCGTTGCCGTGGAACCGATCCACTGGCCGGAGATCAAACCGCCGTCATACACATGCACCCTTCCTTTAGGAGCGTTGTTAGTCTGGACACTGTAGGTGGTCGTGCCAATGACGGTTTGCGCCTGCGTGGCAAAGAACAATGCCAGACAGGTTGTAATTGAGATCAATTTTTTCATATGTTCATTTTAGATGTGTGAAATGAACGTTAAGGTTACCGCTTTAGCCGCAAATTTTCAAGGTAAGAAGGCCTAAAACAGGGTTTTATGCCCGAAAACTTTATAGAAAAAAGAAGTACCTTTGCACCTGTTTTTGAGATCTATCCCGCCTGCAACGGGACACTGTATTTCGAGATATGGCTTATTTACACAATCGCATTTCCAACCAGGAGTTGAAGCAACGCCTGATGGAAGAAAAGGAAAAACGGATCACCATTTCCTTTTACAACTACTTCCCTATTGCCGAACCCCAAAGCTTTCGCGATGCGCTTTTCCTGCAATTCGATGCACTGAAAGTATTCGGAAGAATATATATCGCATCGGAAGGTATCAACGCACAGATCAGTGTTCCTGAAAGAAATTATCAAGACCTGTGCGATCTGCTGCATGCCATTCCCGGATTGGAAGATCTGCGTATGAACATTGCAGTGGACGACGATGGAAAATCATTCTGGGTATTGCGCATGAAAGTACGCGATAAGATCGTGGCAGATGGCATCGATGATCCGACATTCAGCATGGAACGCCGTGGCAAATATGTACGTGCCGAGGAGTTCAATGAACTGGCTGAAAACGAAGCAACCATCATCATCGACATGCGCAATCATTATGAATATGAGGTGGGCCATTTTGAAAAAGCCGTTGAATTGCCAAGCGATACATTCCGCGAACAATTACCCATGGCTGTGGAGATGCTGGCAGATAAAAAAGATACACCTATCATCATGTATTGCACGGGTGGCATTCGCTGTGAAAAAGCAAGTGCCTATATGTTGCATCACGGTTTTAATAATGTATTTCACCTCGAAGGCGGTATCATTCATTATACCAATCAGACAAAGGAAAAAGGTCTGCCCAATAAATTTCTGGGCAAGAATTTTGTGTTTGATAATCGCCTTGGTGAGCGCATCAGCGATACAGTTATCGCGCATTGCCACCAATGTGGAAAACCCGCAGATACCCATACCAATTGCGTAAATCCCGGCTGCCATTTATTATTCATACAATGTGCCGCATGTGCTGAAAAGTATCAGGGTTGTTGCAGTATAGCGTGCATGGAAACCATTGCCCTTCCCGAAGAGGAACAAAAGGAAAAACGCAAGCATGTGGATAAAGGGCAGAACATCTATTTCAACAAGTCGCGCCGGCGCATGGAATCCCTGCGCAAACCCGACTAAGGCTTTGAACCTTGCCTTCGGTTTACCTATCTTTGCAGCACTTTTAACATGGTTTTTACCCAATCATAATATAAGCATATGTCTACATACCTGTTCACATCTGAAAGCGTAAGTGAGGGCCATCCCGATAAAGTTGCCGACCAGATCAGCGATGCATTGATCGATCATTTTCTGGCCTTCGATCCGCAAAGTAAAGTGGCTTGTGAAACACTGGTTACAACCGGTCAGGTGATCCTCGCCGGTGAAGTGCGTTCAACTACGTATTTAGATGTACAGGAGATCACGCGGAAAGTCATCAGCGATATCGGATATACCAAAAGTGAGTACATGTTCGAAGCCAACTCCTGCGGTATACTCTCTGCCATACATGAACAGAGTCCGGATATCAATCAGGGTGTTGTCAGAAAAAAGAAAGAAGATCAGGGCGCCGGCGATCAGGGTATGATGTTCGGTTATGCTTGTAAAGAGACGGATAATTATATGCCTATGTCGCTGGAGATCGCCAACCTCTTACTCCGTGAACTGGCAGCGATCCGCAAAGCGGGAAAACAAATGACCTACCTGCGTCCGGATGCAAAAAGTCAGGTGACGATAGAATATAAAACGGATAATACTCCTTTGCGTATTGATACTATTGTGGTGAGCACTCAACACGACGATTTTGCTGCGGAAAAGAAAATGCTCGCTGCCATTGAAAAAGATGTGCGCGATATTCTTATCCCCCGTGTGAAAAAACAATTGCCAAAACGCGTGCAGAAATTATTCGATCACAATTTCACCTTGCATGTGAACCCGACCGGAAAATTCGTTATCGGCGGACCGCATGGCGATACCGGTTTAACGGGCAGAAAGATCATTGTAGATACTTATGGCGGTAAAGGCGCACATGGTGGTGGAGCTTTCAGTGGTAAAGATCCCAGTAAGGTTGACCGCTCTGCAGCATATGCCGTGCGGCATATCGCAAAGAATATGGTAGCGGCAGGTTTATGTGATGAGGTATTGGTGCAGGTTGCTTATGCTATCGGTGTGGCTAAGCCTGTTGGTTTATATGTGAACACGTACGGAACCGCTAATGTAAGTATGACAGATGGCGATATAGCGCAAAAGATCAGCAAGGTATTCGATCTGCGTCCTTATGCGATTGAACAACGTTTCAAACTGCGCACTCCCATCTACAGGGAAACTGCTGCATACGGTCATATGGGCCGCGAACCACAGATAGTGGAAAAAGTATTCTGCGACGGAAATAAGAAAAAGATCAAAATGAAGGTGGAATTATTCCCCTGGGAGAAGTTGGATTATATCGATGCTATTAGAAAAGTCTTTAAACTAAAATGATTTAGGCTTATTATTTTGTGAACGGTGATCAAGTTTAATTTCTGATTATTTTATGGGTGTTCATGTTATAGTGAGCTTCTGAGAAGGTCATGGGTCAGGGTGTGAGCGGTGATCAAGTTTGATGTCCGATTATTTTATGGGTGTTCCTATTATTTTGAGCTGCTGAAAAGGTCATGGGTCAGGGTATGTGCGGTAGTCAAGTTTGATATCGGATGAATTTATGGGTGTTCATATTATTATGATTTTCTGAAAAGGTCATGGGTCAGGGTGGGTGCGGTGATCAAGTATGATGTCGGGTATTTTAATGAGTATTCATATTATTGTGCGTTTCTGTGCATGTCAGGTCCAAAGGACTCCTTCGGAGGGTCATTTGTTTGGTTGTAAAAATGCTCCCATTTTATTCTATGCGAAATACATGCAATTTATATTATTTCAGATAACAACTTTCATTTCAACAATCAATGACGAATGACGATTGACCAATGACACCTGACTCCTGACCCCTGACTCCTGACCCCTGACTCCTGACTCCTGACTCCTGACCCCTTACCCTTGACCCCTGACCCCAATCAACCTTGGTCAGCATCATCCAATTCAATAAAGAGTAATCTTTATAAGTACGGCTTCAGATGCTCGCTCGTCGTTGCCTTGCGCAACCTGCGGATAGCGCGTTCTTTGATCTGGCGCACGCGTTCGCGGGAGAGTGAAAAGCGCTCTGCGATCTCGTCGATATTCATGGCTTTGAAACCATTGATGCCATAGTACGCTGCCACCACTTCCGCTTCGCGTTCGGTGAGCACTTTCAGCACGTTGGCTATCTCATTTTTCAGTGATTCGGTGAGTAGTGATTTATCCGGTGCATCTTCATTATCATCGGCTAAGATATCTGCCATGCTGCCATCTTCATTGTCACCACCCAATGGTGCATCCATGCTCACGTGTTTAATATTCGCCACAACGATCTCCTGCACTTCCTTGTCTTTCAGATGCAATGCGTCCGCCAATTCTTCGGTGGTGGGTTCCCGTTCATTTTCCTGTTCAAAAATGGAAGAAATTCGGTTCACTTTGGAAACATTGCCTGCCTTGTTGAGCGGGAGACGCACCAAACGCGAATGTTCCACGATGGCCAGCATGATGGACTGTCGTATCCACCAAACAGCGTAAGAAATGAATTTGAAACCCTTGGTCTCGTCGAATTTTTTGGCTGCTTTGATCAACCCGACATTGCCTTCGTTGATCAGATCGGAAAGTGTGAGGCCGTGGCCCTGGTATTGTTTTGCAACGGAGACCACAAAGCGCAGATTCGCCTTGGTAAGGCGTTCCAGCGCATCATCATCCCCTTTTTTGATCCTTTTGGCCAGTTCCGCTTCTTCTTCCGGCGTGACCATATCGATCTTGCCTATTTCTGCCAGATACTTCTCCAGCGAGTCATTCTCGCGTGAGGTAATGGAGTGAGTGATCTTTATCTGGCGCATGCGGTTACTTGATGTATAACGCAACTAATTTACAAAAGTTGCAATAAATAGGCGGACGATCTTATGCGCATACAGATTTTACAATAAAAACAGAATTACTTATTTATTATTTGATCGTAAGCAAAGATTTTGTATCCGGATAGTGAAAACTTGCGAGACCACTATGATGCAAGGGCACGAAGGAGGCACAAAGTGGATACAAAAAAAAGGCACCACATGGGTGCCTTTATATTAAAAGTATAATTGACTGTTTAATTCTCTCCTTCCACCGGTGCTTTTTTCTCCGGGCGTTCGAGGAGGACCTTGCGACTGAGTTTGAACTTGCCGGATTTTTTATCTACATCCAACAATTTCACTTTGATCTTATCTCCTTCTTTCAAAACGCCTTCCAGATTTTCCAGACGCTGCCAGCTCACTTCAGAGATGTGCAACAGACCTTCTTTTCCGGGCAGGAATTCCACGAAAGCACCGTAGGGCATAATGGATTTTACTTTCGCATCATATACATCGCCCACTTCAGGAACTGCAGTGATCGCTTTGATACGACCTAAAGCTGCTTCAATGCTCTGTTGATTAGGTGATGCAATATCAATGATACCAAATTCACCCACCTCTTCGATAGAGATCTCTGCTCCTGTTTCTCTTTGCATTTCCTGGATGATCTTACCACCGGGGCCGATAACTGCACCGATGAATTCGCGCG
This sequence comes from Chitinophagales bacterium, assembly GCA_041392955.1. GTDB lineage: Bacteria > Bacteroidota > Bacteroidia > Chitinophagales > BACL12 > UBA7236. Next base: position 162,571 of record JAWKLB010000004.1, read on the forward strand.
GGATCTTGATCTGCACGATGCGCGGTGCGTGCGGTTTGTAGTCCGGGCGCGGTGCATCGATGGCCTTGCTCATCTCACCAAGTATATGCAACCTGCCGTTCTTGGCTTGTTCCAATGCTTCTTTCACCACACCAAAACTCAATCCATCTACTTTGATATCCATTTGTGTTGCCGTGATACCGTCTTTGGTACCCGCAACTTTAAAGTCCATATCACCGAGGTGATCCTCATCGCCCAAAATATCGCTCAATATCGCATAGCGTGTCATGTTGGGTTCTGAGATCAGACCCATGGCGATGCCTGCAACCGGTTTTTTTGTTTGCACACCAGCATCCATCAATGCCATGGAACCGGCACAAACCGTTGCCATGGAAGAGGAACCATTGGATTCCAGTATATCGGAAACCACGCGGATGGTATAGGCATTCTCTACCGGCAATGCCCATTTCAATGCGCGCATGGCGAGATTGCCATGGCCCACTTCACGACGGCCAAGACCGCGCATCGGGCGCGCCTCGCCGGTGGAAAAGGGCGGGAAATTATAATGCAGGAGGAATTTGGATGTCCCTTCATGTACCACCCCATCGATCAACTGCTCATCCAGTTTGGAGCCGAGGGTAACGGTTGTGAGTGATTGTGTCTCGCCGCGCGTGAACACTGCTGAACCATGTGCTGAAGGCAGATAATCTATCTCGCACCAGATATCGCGCACCTCGTCGAGTTTTCTTCCATCCAAACGCTGGCGATCCGTCAGGATCATTTCGCGCATAGCGTGTTTTTGAATATCGTGGAAATAAGTTGCGATGAGCGCACCTTTCTCCGCAATGAATTCTTCCGGAAAACGTGCGCGGAATTCTTCCTCTGCATTTTTAAATGCTTCGGAGCGCTCTTCTTTTTTAGAAGGCATGTGTGCGATGGCACTCACTTTATCATATAATTCCTTCCACATCATATCGCGCAACTCTTCGTCGTGCGTTTCGTGGCTGTATGTGCGCTTGGTTTCTTTACCAACTTTTTTGGTGAGCTCGCTGAGTGCTTCACATTGCTTTTGGATCACCTGATGTGCAATGCGGATCGCTTCGAGCATATCTTCTTCCTGCACTTCTTTCAACTCACCTTCCACCATCACCACATCTTTGTGGCTTCCGGCAACGATCATATCGATGTCGGAGCTTTCCAGTTGTGTGCGCGTGGGATTGATAACATATTCGCCGTTGATGCGGCCTACGCGTACTTCTGAGATCGGACCATTAAAAGGAATATCAGAAACGGCGAGTGCAGCGGCTGCACCTAAACAAGCGAGTGCATCGGGCAATATCTCTTTATCCAAAGAAATAAGCGTAACGAGCACTTGCGTATCGGCATGATAATCATCCGGGAACATCGGGCGCAGTGCGCGGTCGATGAGGCGGCTGATCAGGATCTCATATTCTGAGGGCCTTGCTTCGCGCTTGAGAAAGCCGCCGGGAAAGCGACCTGCCGAAGCATAATTTTCGCGATAATCAACAGTGAGCGGCATGAAGTCCACGCCTTCTTTAGCTTCCTTATTGGAAACAACTGTGGCGAGCAACATCGTCTCACCGTCTTTTACCACAACGGATCCGTCGGCCTGCTTGGCCAGTTTGCCCGTTTCAATAGAAATGGTTCTCCCATTGCCCATATCTATTGTTTGAACGATAGGTTCAGGTTTTTGCATTTTGATTTGATTTATGAGCGGGAGTTTGACAAGTATCGTCGCCGGGGATGCAGATCTTTTTCATGGGTGGAAAAAGGTGATCAAACTCCGCACTCGGTTATGTAATGAAATATGAAAGATGAAAAATGAAATATGAAATTGTTTGCTGTTATGTAAGGTTGATTTTTGTTAGGGGTTAGGGGTTATGGGCTATGGGTTATGGGTTAAGGGTTATGGGTTAAGGGTTAAGGGTTAGGGGTTAGGATCGATTGATTTGTGATTACTGATTAGTGATTTGTGATTTCTGATTTGTGATTACTGATTATTGCTTTTTGCTCCACCCTGCAGGTGGTTCGCCTACAGGCGGATATTGCTTCCTGCTTATTGCTTATTGCTTACTGCTTATTGCTTACTGCTTCCTGCTTTTTGCCATATACAAAAAATAAAGGGCCATGCTTCTCTCAGAAAGATCGCATAGCCCTTTGTATTGCATACATACATTTATCGGCGTATGTTTAGCTTATCTATCAATGAACGATAAGCGCTGATATCTTTTTTCATCAGGTAATTCAAAAACCTTCTGCGCTTACCAACCAGCATCAATAAACTGCGTTTGGTGGCGAAGTCTTTTTTGTTCACCTTCAAATGTTCCGTGAGGTGATTGATACGGTGTGTGAACAACGCGATCTGCGCTTCCACGGAACCGGTATTAGTTGCAGCACCTGCGTGTTCTGCAAAAATCTCTTTCTTCTTATCTGCTGTTAAACTGTTCATACTGTATTATTAGCCCAATTTTGGATTGGCAAAGATACGGCGGGATTTTGGAATATCAAAGGGTTCTGGGGGAATGTTTGGTATATGCATTTTGACCATAAATGACTGATTGTTAATAGGTTGGGGCGTGAGCGAGGCGACTAAGACGCAAGAACACGAAGAAAAGGGAGTTTTCCGGGATTCTAATCCTTGAAGGGCACAATCCTTACCACCTTCTGTGTATTTTTACCCAGGATCTGCCGGGTCATGACGAATAGCTGGTTGATTATTGTATCCCTTTGTTGTGTTGCTTTTTCCCTCTATTTCCGGGAGAAAGGCAAGTTATCGCTCGCAATCAGTCTGCTTACGTTAGGGGCATTAGCGCTGAGACTTTTTATCATCCAATTGGACCCTTTCCTCCATTCCTGGGATGAGCGATATCATGCACTTGTTGCTAAGCATATGGCGGAACACCCTTTTGTTCCCATGCTCAGATCGAATCCGGTATTACCTTATGACGCGGGTGATTGGACCGGCAACCATATTTGGTTACATAAGCAGCCGGTTTTTCTGTGGCAGATGGCACTGAGCATCCGCATTTTCGGTGCCAATGAATTTGCCGTCAGGTTTCCCAGCGCCTTGATGGGCGCCTTGATGATCCCGACCATTTACCGGGTTGGCAAACTCTCTCTGAATAGCAATGCCGGCTACTTTGGATCCTTATTTTTTTGTTTCTCCTTTTTTCAGCTGGAACGGACAACAGGACTCATCGGTATGGACCACAATGACATTGCATTCACTTTTTACTGCTTTTTGAGTATCTGGGCATATACCGAGTATCTGCACTCAGGAAAAAGAATATTTATTTACTTATGCGGCGTATTCAGCGGTCTAAGCATTTTAAATAAATGGCTTGTTGGATTGATCGTGTATGGCATTTGGAGTACGAACATATTGCTCTCGTGGAAAGACACATTCAAACGAAAGAAAGAAATAATAAATCTGTGTGTATCTCTGGGCATTTGTCTTGTCACCTTCCTTCCCTGGCAATTGTATATTTCCACACGCTTCCCACTGGAAAGCGCGTTAGAATACAGCTTTAACAGAAGGCATATTACTGAGACCCTGGAAGGACATATTGAGAACAACTGGTATTATTTGAGAATATTTGGTGTTCAATATTATTGGTGGTCCGGATTTTTTCTAATTATTGGCATTGTTTCCTTATTTAGAAATAAAATATCAAATTTTCACAAATCAATTTACCTGTTTACGATCGGTATAACATATTTGTTTTTCTCCATTATCGTATCGACCAAATCAATAGGATATGTATTTTATGTAGCCCCCTTGATCCTGCTTTTGGTGGCATATGGATTTGATATTTGTCTGCAAAAATGCAGATCCTTTATCTCAAATGTATTTCTGCAGAAGTCGGTTGTTTATATGGCAATTGTCATTTTATGTTTTATCGAACTCTCCTACCCGAGAATGATTTTCATACATGGCAAACAACATAGTCTTTTTGGCGCGGAAGATCCAAAAGCGAAGAGCCATAACACTGCGATTTATAAGGAATTAGACAGTCTTGCTGCAGGAAGTGACCTGGTCATAAATTGCAGATCCATGGAAGACATAGAGGCAATGTTCTATTCACATAAAAATGTTTACCATTGGTGGCCAACAGAGTATCAAATAGATAGTCTGCAAGAAGAAGGATATCGCATAGCAGCATTTCCCGATATGGACGGACAAGTTCTCCCCGATTACATCAAGTCCAATACAAAGATCCGCATATTACCTGCGCAATTGAAATAGTGCTGTAACCTGAAGCAGGTTCTGATTTACCTGCCTGAAAATGATTGCAGCGAAAACAACAATGTCTTGGAAAAAGTGCAGTTTATTATTGCAACATATGCCGCAACAACTTCGCAATACCGGCTTTCAGCTCTTTCCTTTCTATGATCATATCGAGGAAACCCGTTTCCAGGACGAACTCCGCTTGCTGGAATCCTTTGGGCAGATCTTTTTTGATGGTTTCTTTTACTACGCGCGGGCCTGCAAATCCGATCAAAGCCTTAGGCTCTGCGATATTCACGTCACCCAACATGGCATAACTGGCTGTTACACCGCCTGTTGTCGGGTCTGTGCAGAAGGAAATATAAGGCAGTTGATGTTTGCTCAATAGCGTGAGTTTGGCAGAGGTTTTTGCCATTTGCATCAGGGAGAATCCGCTTTCCATCATGCGCGCTCCACCTGATTTACTGATGATGATCAGCGGGTGTTTATGCTCCACACAATAATCGATGGCACGGGATATACGCTCTCCTACCACTGTACCCATACTGCCGCCAATGAACTCGAAATTCATGCAGGCTATCACGGTATCGATCCCCTCTATCGGGCCCACGCCCACGCTGATCGCGTCGGTATATTCCGATTTCTTCCAGGTGTCTTTCAACCTGTCGCTATACTGTTTCAGGTCCTTGAAATGCAGGGCATCCACGGCGCGCACCTGTTCGAACAGGAGTGTATGCTGACCTTCATCAAATAAAATATGGAAATATTGCCGGGAACCTATACGACCGTGGTATCCGCAATTCGGGCAACACCAGAGCTGGTTCTCGTACTCTATCGTTGTGGTTGTTTTCTTGCATTCGGGGCACTGCCACCACACACCTTCTGGAGTATCAAGCTTCTCCTCGGTTGTTGTTTCTATACCCTTCCTGCTGCGCTTGAACCAACTGGCTTTTTCCGGCTTCTGTTCTGACATGAAATTCCTTTAGGCCCCCGGAGGGGATAACGAAATTAGGCAATAGTTACTTCTTTCGACAGGTATACATCCTGAATGGCATTCAGAATGTCCACGCCCTCTTCCATGGGACGTTGGAAAGCCTTGCGGCCGCTGATCAGTCCCATACCACCCGCGCGTTTGTTGATCACTGCTGTGGTAACCGCTTCAGAAAGATCCGTTGCACCGGAAGATGCGCCTCCGGAATTGATCAAACCGGCGCGACCCATGTAGCAATTGGCCACCTGATAGCGGCAGAGGTCGATCGGATGATCGCTGGTAAGTTGTTCGTAAATGCGTTTATCGTTCTTGCCGTAAGGAGATTCTTTAGTGTTCAGCGCAAGATAACCGCCATTGTTTTCGGGCAATTTCTGCTTGATGATATCGGCTTCTATCGTAACACCCAGGTGATTTGCCTGACCGGTCAGGTCGGCACTCAGATGGTAATCTACCCCATCCTTTTTAAAGGCTGGATTTCTCAGATAGCACCACAAAATCGTTGCCATGCCCAATTCATGTGCATATTCAAAGGCGCGTGCGACTTCTTGCAACTGGCGGCCGGATTCTTCCGAGCCGAAGTAGATGGTAGCGCCAAGGGCAACGGCACCCAGATCCCAGCTCGCTTTCACGGAAGCGAACATGATCTGGTCGAATTTATTCGGATAGGTCAGAAACTCGTTATGATTGATCTTTACGATGAAAGGTATGCGGTGCGCATATTTGCGCGAAATGGATCCCAGCGTGCCAAAGGTGGTTGCTACAGCATTGCACCCCCCTTCCATGGCCAGTTTGATGATATTCTCCGGGTCGAAATAGATCGGATTTTTAGCAAAGGAAGCCCCTGCACTGTGTTCTATGCCCTGATCTACAGGCAAAATGCTCAGATATCCTGTATTTGCCAGTCGGCCGTTGCCAAACATGGCCTGCAAACTGCGCAATACCTGCGGGTTGCGATCGCTCCCCTGCCACACCCTGTCCACGAAATCCTTTCCGGGCAGGTGCAACATTTCTTTACTGATGGTCTTCGATTCGTGATTGAGCAGATATTCTGCTTTATCTCCAAGCAGACTGGTAATATTACTTATAGACATACTTTTTCAGGTTTAATGTGCGCACATGCAAGTGCGGGCGACAAAATTACATCATAGCCGACTAATATAAGCTGCTGTG
>JAWKLB010000040.1:0-26076 GCA_041392955.1 Chitinophagales bacterium
CTATTGAGATGGAATACCTGCCCGGATGTGCATTGTTCGACACCCTGTTTGCAGAAGAAATAGACAGCATCGCCTTGACATTTACTACCACTCCGGTGATAATGGGTATTTCAGACGGATCGGCAAGCGTGGAAGTGGCATCAGGAGGATTACCACCGTTTACCTACCTCTGGGGAACGGGAGAAACCACACCCGATATCGTTGTGGAAGAATCGGCATTGTATGGTGTAACGGTAACAGATGCATTCGGCTGCACAACCTTCGGGACGGTGGTTGTTGGTGAAGATGTGGCCATTGATAATATCAATCAAAGTGATCTGCTCTCCATCTACCCGAATCCTGCACAAAATAACTTGTACATAGATATCAAAGACAACTTTACACAATGTTCTGTTGAAGTCTATTCCTTAACCGGAAGAAAGGTCATAACCCGGGAAATAGATAATGATCAATCCGCATTTGACATCTCCAAATTGATTAAAGGAATATATGCTGTTGTTGTACATATTGATGGTGCCGTAGTACAGGAGAGTTTTGAAAAATTGTAGCCTGTTTAGATATGCTTTCTAAATAATTTTGCATCTCAGTTCAGATTTTATCGTTAAGTAACATATGCTTCACAAAACCCGCGGCATAGTATGTAAAACATTGAAATACTCTGATACGAGTATCATCACGCATATCTATACAGAAAAACTCGGGTTGCAATCGTATATCGTGCGGGGTGTGCGTTCTGCCAAAAGCAAAGGGAAGGCCGCTCTGTACCAGCATGGCAATTTACTCGACCTGGTTGTGTATCATAAGGAAAGCGCATCTCTGCAAAATGTCAGTGAGGCAAATCTCGCGCATATGTATACGAGCACACCGTTCGATGTAGTGAAAAGCGCCTTGCTGATCTTTTATCTGGAAGTATTGAATAAGGTGTTGCAGGAACAAGAAGAGAACGAAGGACTTTTCGATTTTTTGTTTGAACAATTCATTCATCTGGATGAAATGGAAAAGGTGGCACCCAATCACCATATCTGGTTCCTGCTGGCGCTGTCGAAATATCTCGGTTTTTATCCTGCAAGTGGCGAAGGTGTTTTCTTCGATCTGCAGGGTGGTGTGTTCACACATTCTGTTCCGGGTCACGGAGCCTATCTTCCAAGCGGCATCGCATCTGTCCTGAAAAAAAGCATCTCGCCGGAATTGAAGAACTATGATCAGCTGCAGATCAATACCGCAGAACGCAAGCAATTACTTCATAGCTTGTTGGATTATTACAGATTACATCTGCATCATTTCAGCGAGATAAAAAGTGTGCAGGTATTGGAGTCGCTTTTTCAGCGTTGATCATTTAAGGTATGCCGACCAGTTCCCATCCCGCCAGATTTTGAAATAGGAAACCCCCGCGTAGACATATACATCTTCAGATGCCAGCTCGGAATGATTGCTTACGATCATTTCAGGTAATCGTGTTTTTTCCAATCGGTCCCGGAATGCATTGCGTGTCGCATTCGGCACATCGATATGTTCAACGAACACATTTTTTTCTGACAAAGCCCAAAGGGGATATTCCCAGGCATCGCCACTCGCCACATAACCGAGCATCTCCACATTATTTTCCAGCATAAGCTCTGTGATTTTTTCAAAAACAGGTTGCAGCGGTTTGTTATTGGCAAAATATTGTTCTGTTCCGGAAGCCGTGAAAATGGAATTTTTCCCGAGGAGCGGACGCCCGTTGTTGAAAAATAAAAATAAAGATGCAGAAGTGCAAAACAACAAAATGATGGTATATCGCAAGTATACTGGCCACCTGTTGACGCAACAGGCAAGTACGCCACACAGCAGGAATCCGATAGAAACAAACAAGCGCACATGCCATACCTGCCATTTTAAAATAAGGTTGAACAGGAGGAACATACTTATCGGCAATACAGCCAGGAGCAGCCATTTTGACCTGCGCAGCGATTTTATACTCATCAGCAAAACCAAACACACAATACCCAACAATGTGTGCAGAAAGTTGCCGGCGGTATCTTCTTGCGTGCTGAAATACCCTACAGAAAAGCGGGGCGAATAATGCCAGTTGTATGTTTCTGAAAAGGTATCCACACCAAGGGCTGTGTTTATTTTCACGGTTGCGCGCGTAACGGCATCATTTATTTTCGGAAATGGCGTGCGCAATTGTATGGCAATATTTTTCGTGCTATTACCGAATATACCTTGAAAAGAATAGCAATCGTTATTCAGGTTGTATGCGTTGCCCAGAGGGCTGCGATATACTGTATAATTACGTGTCGCGTAGGGAAAAGTAAGCAAACATATCACGGCAATAGTGAATAAGATATATACCGGCGATCGCTGTTGCGTTTTGCGGATGAGCAAAAATGTGAATACCGGGACAACCGGTAGCAGAAAGATCAGTGCGACGCCTTTGGTAATAAGCGCGAGTCCGCAGCTGACTGAAAACAAGAGTACAGAATGCACGATGGATTTTTCAGTGTGCAATGCCAAAAGAAAATACACCGCACAGAGCATAAAGAATCCCAATACAATATCATTTTGTGTACTGTTGCTTTGCAAGATAGCCATGGGCATGGTGGCAGTGAAGAACATGCTGTACAACTGCATTTTCCGGTCGCCGCCCAAAGACCGCACGATCAGAGAAACAACAAGGATCGATGCTGCAAAAAACAACCACTGCACAAAATTCAGTACAGGTGTATATGCCGTGAGTAAATGAATATGCAGTAAATAATATTCTGCCAGCGGGGGTTGTGTCACCTGCCGGTCGATATACGTCGGATATGGATTCACATTTTTATTGTGCATCCAATGCACCACTCTGCCGAGGTGGTAGGTCATGCTGTCCCAATTGTTCGGATATGCAAAAACGCAGGTGAGTGCCGATACACATAATATGCAGACATCGAGGCAGTTAATATTTTTCTTCGGTGGAAAACGAGCGCATGGAAATGCGTGTTATATGCCATTTATTCCGCAAGGCGAGTCCCCAGGAAATAATGCAAACGAGCAACCAAAAGATAGTTATGGATACTGTGCTTATTCTATTGAAGAGACTGAAGGTTTCTGTACTGAAAAATACGAGCAGACTGCTTGTGAGCAGTGCATATACAAATCGCATACGCATATCGGGCAGACTGCGCGGCCAGGCAAAGAATATTCCGATAAAGGCTATGGGCAATAAAAGCCACATGATCAGTCGTACAGTTCCAAATGTACCCTTTCTTTCGGATACCCTAACTCAGCGAGTTTGGCTCTGGTTTCGTTGATCATAAATCGCCAGCCGCAGAGATAGAACTCCATATCTTTTTTTCCTTCGGCGCAGATGCGGGAGTAAATGGGATGCACATATCCGATATCTCCTTTCCACCCGGTATCTGTTTCGCGACTCAGGGTCACATGGTAATGGAAATGCGGGATCTCTTTTTCAAGCCGGAGAAATTCTTCGTGATACAAGATATCTTTTGCGTATCGCGTCCCGAACACTAAATGAATGGCGGGAATGGGGATCTTATTTTTTACGATATGCTCCACCATGGAGCGGAACGGGGCCACGCCGGTTCCCGTGCAGATAAAGCAGATCTCACGCTCAAAGGTATCCGGCAACACAAAATGACCTTGCGGACCGCGGAATGATATTTCTGTCCCCACGGCGGCATTCTCGAACAACCAATGTGAGCCGCTGCCATGTTCAAGCAATACCACCACCAGTTCAAAGCGATTGCCATCGGGTGCAGAAGCAATGGTATAACTGCGCATGCGCTTACTGGTGCGTTCGTGAATGGGAAGATCCAGGGTTACGAATTGCCCGGGAATAAAATCGAATATGTCAACGCCGGGTACTTCAAAAATGAATCGCCGCACTGTATAGGTCTCGTCAATTACTTCGCGCACTACGGCGGTCTGCCAGGGTAAAAGCATGGAATTTTTGACAATAATACAAACTGAGCGATAAAAAGGTTTAGAAAAGCGGGCGAAGAGGTCGCTGTTCCAACCGGGTAAGAATAAAAGCAGAAAGCCACAACAAGAAAAAGAATGCGCAAGAGCGAAAATGCCGAATGATTGCGGGGCATTTGATCAATGGCCGGAGAGGAATATGCAACCGAAATTAAATCGCATGTTAGGCGGAATTACCCTGCTGTTGCCGCACATCATTGTATCACCCATTTTTCTGAAAACAGATGTGCATTTTGTTGCAAAACGATCGTATATATCCCCGAGGGAAATTCTGTATGCAACAGGATAGTCGCATTGTCGTTGGCATACAAGTCGGCAGCATACAACATAGCACCATTTGCAGACCAGATCTGGACAAGCCATTTTCCATTTTCCGGAACAGTAACAGTAAGATTTCCATTCGAAGGATTCGGTAAAATGTGCACCTTGTTTTCTGATATAGACTCTTCTTGTCTGCAACTGTAGAAGACAGCATACGGAGGTGAAATTCTGGTGCAGCCGGCAGTTGTTGTAACCGCTACTCTGTAATTACCGGGAGCCTCAGCATAAAAAAGAATATTTGTTTCTCCGGTAATAGGCAATCCGCCTTTATACCATTGCCATGAAAATCCGGGACCGTTGTTCGCACGTAATTTGATACTTGGATCCTCACATAAATTATTTGTTTCATCCAGGTTTGAAATATTTGCATTTGGATTTGGATTTCGCGTAACGAGGATGGCGCCCGAAAATGCTTCGCAGGTGCCGTTCGACATAGAAGAAGAGTATGTGCCGGATTTATTTGTTAAAAGGCTGGCGCTATGTGCACCCGGTATCGGATTCCCGTTGCGATACCAGGTATATGAAAAACCGGTTTCAACAGGGGCGTGTAAAGTAACCGATCCTCCTGCACAAAATGATGTTTCACCCTCTGCATAGATCGAATCAATAACGGCACATGTTTCGGTTTCGGCTTCGGTTTTAACTATCCAATAATCCAACAAGCCATTATTCCCTTCTGTTTTGTCGCCCGAGATACCGGAGTCGGATCCCGCAGCATGGATGACCCCGCCATCAGCGGCGGCGCACATGGCAAATCCCTGCTCTACACTAATGCCCTGTAAGGAACGTTGCCATCGAATAGAGGCGTCTCCATTCAAACGAACCAGCCAGACATCAGCTGAACCTAAAACGGGTGTGCTTTTATTTCCTGTCATTCCACTATATGCATATCCTGTGAGCAAACACCCTCCATCCGGATATGCGATCACATCGAGCGCGTAATCATTGTTATCCCCACCGAGGCTTTTATCCCACACCTTATTTCCGGCATTGTCGAACTGCACCACCCAATAATCTCTGAAACCATAACCAAACTCCGACTTATCACCGAATGCGGTGGCACTGGAACTTCCCACGGCATAAAATCCACCGGCCGGATTTACGGCAACGCCATAGCAGATATCATCCGCATTTGTATTCAAAGTTTTTTGCCAGACGATATTTCCTGTTGCATCCAATTGCAGGATCCAATAATCATAATCAACAGAACTCACTTCGGTTTTGTCGCCGGATATGCCTGATTTTGAACTGCCACCAACAATATATCCGCCTTCCGGAATGGTGCGTATATCTGCCAGATCATCCTCGTCTGTTCCGCCTATCGTATTGTCCCATTCCACAAAACCCAGTGAATCGAGTTTAACGATCCAATAATCGTATGATCCGATGCTGTTTTCGCTTTTGTTAAATCCCGCGTTTGAATTGCTGGTACAACCGAGAATAAATCCACCATCTGCAGTAAGATCAAGTCCAAACAACTGATCATCTCCGGTGCTTCCGATTGTGCGTTGCCACAAAATATTTCCCGCAGAATCTAACTTCAAAATCCAAATATCATTTCCGCCGAGATTAACCTGCGTTTTATCACCGGATACAGAAGAAGAGGAATGACCACCTGCAAAATAACTTCCATCCGCACATTGACGAATGCCATAGCAATAATCAAACCCGCTGCCTCCAATGGTATTTTGCCATTCAATATTTCCCAGACTGTCGAGTTTGATGATCCAGAAATCGTTACCGCCCAGATTTACTTCAGTTTTGTCACCCACTGCATCAGAAAAGGAATCTCCGCCAATGATACAACCACCATCATTTGTGGCACAGATCGAGCGTGGGATATCCTGCCAATTTGCGCCTATCGTATTTTGCCATACGACAGAAGGTGCTATTTGAGCGTAAAAACCACTGAATATGAAAAAGGAAGCAGAAAAAAGTGTGGGTTTTAACATATTATTAAAGTTTCAATAGTATAGATATATACTGATAAAAATAGAAAAATAATATCTGGTGGGGGAATTGAATAAATAAATGCACCTTCATGCTTAGTACACGCTGATGCAACAGCATGGTCAAACCGGTAACACATACACATTCATCCGGTGAGTGTCGTAGAGATTAACTCATTTGTGTTCAGGTATTGACCGGAAAAACCCAATATATACACGATGTATTTTTCCTGCAGAATTCGCCGTAACTTTGCCTTTCTACAATGGACTTGCAGGCATTGCGTTCCGCCTATGGAACGCAGGATGAACGGACGAAGAAGATCATTGAACAGACAGCCGATCACCGCGGTGTAAGGCTCCATCTGAAGGGCATTGCCGGCTCTGCCATTTCCTGTATCGCATCCGCAGTATATCAAAAGAATGGTGGCAACCATGTATTTGTATTGAACAACCGCGAAGAAGCAGCCTATTTTCTCAACGACATGGAAGTGATGCTGGGGAAAAAGGATATCCTTTTCATTCCGGATTCATTTCAGAAACCGGGGCGCTTTGAGAAAGTTAGCAGCAATAATATTTTATTCCGAACGGAAGCTATCAACAAGATCAACCATAGTGCCACCAGGGGTGAGATCGTAGTTACCTATCCTGAAGCGTTGCTGGAAAAGTTTGTAGTGGCAGAGGCCCTGGAAAAAAATATCATTTTTATTAAGAAAGGTGAAAAGGTCGACGGACATTTTATTACAGACCTTTTAATGGAGCACGGTTTCGCACATGCAGATTTTGTATATGAACCCGGTCAGTTCTCGGTGCGCGGCGGCATTATCGATATTTTTTCTTTTGGCAACGAACTGCCGTATCGCGTTGAATTATTTGATAATGAGGTCGAAAGCATCCGCATTTTTGATCCTGCAACACAACTCAGTGATAAACTCATTGCGCAGGTCACCATTGTCCCGAATATTCAGACACAATTCGGTGCGGAGCAACAAGCACCCTTGTTTTCTGCGCTGCCTAAGCAAACCACCTTTTGGTTCCGCGACATGCGCTATTGTTTTGATGCCATGAACAGCGCATATGAACAAGCAGTGGATTGGTATCAGCTGATGCAAAAAAGTGGACAATTGTCTGATGAACATCCCTTTCATACCCAGGCGCCAACGGATAGACTGGTTAGCTCATCGGAAGCGCTGGAAGCATTACAACCATTCAGCACGATCGAATTCGGCCTCCAATCGCATGTGCCGGATGCAGTGGTCATCACATATGATATGCAGCCACAACCCTTGTTCAGCAGGAATTTCAATATGCTGATAGAGGACCTGCAACGTTTGCAGAAGGAGCGATACCGTTTGTATATTTTCATGAGTAATGCCCGTCAGGCTGATCGTTTTGCAGAAATATTTCAGGACCTGCAAGCGGGGATCCAATATATTCCGATCATCCCATCGGCGGAAAATGCACAACCTATTTCTGCCGGATTTATTGATAAGGAATTAAAACTGGTTTGTTACACCGATCATCAGATATTCGAGCGGTATCATAAATTTTCGCTGAAAAGTGGTTTTGCACAAACGGATGCGCTCACCATGCGCATGCTCATGGAGTTGCAACCCGGAGATTTTGTAACCCACATCGATCACGGTGTTGGCGTGTATTCCGGGCTGGAGAAAATAGAGATAAACGGACAGATACAGGAGGCGGTGCGTTTGGTGTACCGCGACAGCGATCTGTTATATGTGCACATCAATTCACTGCATAAAATATCCAAATACAAAGGAAAGGACGGCACCTCTCCGAAACTGAATAAAATTGGCAGTGAGGCCTGGGAACAATTAAAACGAAAAACAAAAGCAAGAGTAAAAGATATTGCCAAAGATCTGATACGCTTGTATGCACAACGCAAGGCGAGCAGCGGACATGCCTTTGCGCCGGATGGTTATATACAGGCAGAATTGGAAGCGAGTTTTATGTTTGAGGACACGCCCGACCAGGAGAAAGCGACCATCGACGTAAAAAAAGATATGGAGCGCAAATATCCGATGGAGACAGACTGGTGTGTGGTGATGTGTCGGCAAAACAGAGATCGCCATACGCGCAGCATGTAAAGCAGGACTGATGGAAAACAGGTGGTTTACTGGTGCCAACTACCATATTGGCAGTGCAACATTTTAATACTTTTTCCGAGCGTTTGAAGGATTTTCCTATTCAGGTGGATTATATCAACCGCTTCCGCTCTGCAAAAGAAAAAAAAGAAACACTGGACTCATTAAAGCAAGGAAAGGTTGATATTCTGATCGGCACACATGCCATCATTGGCAAGCAGGTGCAATTCAAAGATCTGGGATTGCTGATCATCGACGAAGAGCAAAAATTCGGTGTGAAGGTCCAAGAGAAACTGCGCGCATTAAAAGCGCATATCGACACGCTGACACTCACGGCAACACCAATTCCACGCACCTTACAGTTCAGTTTAATGGGCGCGCGCGATCTGAGTATCATCAACACACCACCGCCGAACAGGCAACCCATCACAACAGAGTTGAAGGTATTTGATGCAGAATTTATTCGCGACGCTATTTATTATGAAACATACCGCGGAGGCCAGGTGTTTTTTGTACACAACCGTGTGCGCGATATTGATGAGACTGCAACCCTGATCCGGAAAGTGTGCCCCGATCTGCATATTGGAGTAGCACATGGTCAGATGGAAGGTGATGAGCTGGAGGACCACATGATGCAATTCATCAACAAACAATACGATGTGCTGGTGTGCACCAATATTGTGGAAAGTGGTTTGGATATTCCCAATGCCAATACCATTATCATCAATAATGCGCATTGGTTCGGTCTGAGCGATCTGCACCAATTGCGCGGACGCGTGGGTCGCAGCAACAAAAAAGCATATTGTTATTTATTATCACCGCCATTGCATAGTCTGCCCGACGATGCGCGGAAAAGACTCCAAACCATAGAGCAATTTGCCGACCTGGGCAGTGGATTCCAGATCTCCATGCGCGACATGGACATCCGCGGCGCAGGAAATCTCCTGGGAGCCGAACAAAGCGGGTTCATTGCGGAGATAGGATATGATGCCTATCATAAAATATTGAATGAAGCCATCAGGGAACTCAAACATACGGAGTTCAAAAAAATATTTGCCGAGCAGATCGAAGAAAAGCAGGAATTTGTAACGGACACACAAATAGACACCGACCTGGAAATGCTGATCCCCGACGATTTCATTTCCAACATCGGAGAACGTATGAGTATTTATACGCGATTGGATAATGTAGAAAATGAAGACCAGATCACTGCTTTCAAAGGCGAGTTACAGGATCGATTTGGGAAAATACCACCGCAAGTAGATGAATTATTTAACGGATTGCGCCTGCGCTGGGTGGCCAGAGATCTTGGATTTGAACGCATCATTTTTAAGAACAAAAAATTGCGTTGTTATTTTGTTGCCAATACAGAGAGTGTATTTTACGACAGCGCCTACTTCCAAAAGATCATGCAGGTGATCGCAGAAAGAAAAACTTCCGGCTATATTCGCCAGACCGATAAGCATTTGTTGCTCAATTTTGATCAGGTGCATAACATGGAACACGCACGCCAACTCCTGGAAAAAATGAAGGCGCAACTGGTTTAAGCAGTTTATGCGGCAACCTTACACATTGATGTATTTGAAAAGTATTCACTGAAAACGGTTAACACACACAAAATATGCCTGTCACAATTATTGTTGATCTATTATAATATTCATAATAAAATGTTCTTTCTTTGCACCGCGGGATCAAGCATTTGAAAACGAATTACTTCTCATTCCCTTCCCGCGACACATTTGATTTGCTTTTATGTTTAGATTGTTTAAAAACAGTCTAAATAATGTATTTATTAAAAAACACACACATGCAAACTAACGTAAAAACCTGTATTCTCTACGCTTGTATTATTTCAGTATTGCTGACGGGCTGTGCCGGTGCAGTGCATATGGTTGCTGTTGAGCGAAACGCATTGGGCAATACCATTGTGCGGACGATTCCTGCAGACGGACCTATTGGCATAACGCAGAACCTGTATAATCATTTCGGCGATTCGATCAACACTACCCTGCCCTATAATAAAAACGATTACTTCTATGCATATGGCGACTGGGATAACGATAAAGTGCCAGATCTGTTCGCTATCAACACCAATGGATACCTTGCAACCGACCTCCATATTATGTCCGGCGCAACAGGATTCAAAACCTATTTGTTGCAGACAGCCTTACCCCTCGATAAACACATGGCCGATCCGTATATGGATTTTCAGGTGATGGATTGGAATACCGACGGCGTCATAGATCTTCTGGCTATACGGGAACCGATCAAAATGTCGGGCGGCAATTACCGGGTTTATATTCTATCCGGTACGAATGATGCAGATGGGAACCCGTTTCAGATCATGATCGACAGCATTGACCTCCCGTATACATATGGCACCATGGATCTGGATTTTGCTTTAGGAGATTATAATAAAGACCTTATTCCTGATCTGTTTGTCTTGCAATCCGGAAAGCCATCGGGTTTTGAACCGGGAAACGGTCGGTTGACCATTTATTCCGGGATCAATAGATTTAGAAGCACTCTCTTTGCTAATAATATTAAAATAGGTGATACAAAACCGGAAACCGGGTATCAAATATTTGTAGATGACTTCGTAACCGCGAATGATGTGGATCTTTTTCTTTTGAGTAGTGAAGAAAGGATAAGCAGGATGCGGGTCTTATCCGGCATCAGCGGTTTTACAAATGAGGTCTTCAACGACACCTTGCCTCCCAATTCCAATTTGCGGACCATGAAATTTTTTAATACAGAACAACTGATTGTAAAAACAGGCAGGGATTACTCCTATGACCCGAGTGCGAAATTCAACAGCGAGATCATACCGGCATCGGGCAGTGGGCCCAGAGATCTAAAACCGTATGCGGGAAAGTGGCAATCCGATGTATCAGGGTATAATGTCTATGGAAGTAAAACGGCTACAACCATTGAATACACCAGCGCAGAGGTATTGAGAGATAATGGTTTTGATCAGATAACTTTTACATTCGAGGATGGTAGCAAAATATTTTGCAGGGGTAAATCGGGTAACATCATTTTCTTTGATGAGAAGAATGTCAAGATACCCCACTCAGATATTTCACCCATAACCGAAACAAGATTCCGGGTTCATTTAAATGGAAAGGTGTACACTTTCGACAGGTATATACCTGATGAAGGTCTTTCGATAGTGGACATACACAATGAAGCAGGGTATACCGCTGAGGTAATGATCACTTACAAGTATCTTGATTTTTACGAGCGCGAGGTGGAAGTAACCAATGCACAGAATGAAACGATCATGTTGGGACAGGACCACTTTTTTCTGATCCCTAAAAGTACCACGTCTGCATCCGTAAAAGTTGCCGTAGTGTGGGGAAAGGACTATACTTTTTCTGTACAAACCGGTGTGGACATATGCTATACTTTAAATGGGACAACACTTAACGGGCATGAAGAACAGGATTGCACCGTTTCTGAAGATGCGATACGACAGGCGCTGCTTCAGGAAAAATTGGATGAAGATGGTTCCATAAAAGATTTTCTAACCTTTATTCGCGGGAAAATAGAAGATGGTAGTATCAATGCAAAAACGATGGGTTATGCATCCAGTGGCAATTATGATATGGTCAAGCAGAATATGGGTTATGACAAATTAACAAAAGACCTGTACAAGGAAAATGAGAATACAAATATTGGTTCTCTTTCCATAGGATTCGGTGCCTCAGCCGCATACATAGTTGGGTGTTCAATAGAAGATGGAATTCTATTTCCTCTAGTGAAAGGTGATCAGGATTTTACGGCTTATTATTACACATCCGTGACACCGAGTATTGGTTTTCAATTTGGTGCCGTAGTTAGCATTGTGTTTTCTTATTGGATGCCGAATGACGGTAATTTTAATAGCGATATGGATCAGTGGTTATGGGGTGTAGGCGCAGGAGCAGCGGCTGAAGTTGGTGCAACCGTAATAGGTTGGTTTGATTTTGCCGGCAACTTCCAGGGAATCAGCATTTCCTTTGATGCAGGTGGAGAAGGAAAAGCATTGGCGGCATATTTTTCGCATACCTGGTACACAAAATTGACGGATTAATTGCCGACCATAGTATTTGATACTATTTGCAGTAAAATTTTTTTGAGGTAGATATTTTCGTCCTGCTGTATTTGCGCAATAATCTTTTTGCTTTCTTTCGGCAGATTCGGCCCTGCCTTAAGAACAATAGTCAGGTATTTACAAAAATTAGCGTTTTGCAGGGTAAGAATATTGTCTATAGAATCTTTATTATAAGCAATAAATTGCCGGAAGCTCTCCAGTGCGCTTCCCAGCACATCCCACTCCTGCAATGAAAAATAAATAAGACATTGCAGCGGGCGCATAGAGTATTTGATAAATAGATTCTCCGTTTCCATCTGTGCAAGCAATATTTGTGCATCGGCTGCATGGCCGCGCATATATAGCAACCAAGCTTCACACAATTGCAAGACCGATGGGCCGGTATCCGGATGTAGATCAATATGGTATGTTCGCACAATTTTTTCCGCCTCTTCTATGCGGCCCAATATTATCTCGTTCAGAAAAGCGTTGAAGAGAGATAGATAGGACAAACCCTTGTTGGCGTTCCACATTTTCTCTTCGAGCTTTTTATGGTAGAGAAAAGAAAGTTCTTCTCTCCACTTTTCATCCTTATCAATCTGTGCAATGACAAAATCGATCAACCCTATCATGATGTTTTCCTGGTTGATCATCGGGATTTCTGTTCCAGCAAAGTGCAAAATTTCTTTTGCGCGCACATAATCCTGCATATCTTTTTCCACATTTAACCTGACCAGGTGATAATAGATGCGCGTTACAGGATTTTGAAAAGGTGCCAGTGTTTCATACAAACGCACAAATACGCGAATTCTTTCAGCATCTATTGGCATGCCGGCATTGCGACATGCTTTCATATAATTCAGACTCGAGATATAGATCTTCACCAGTGCATATTCTGTTACGATCTTATACGATGCATCCTCCATCATTACTGAGTTAGATGCATTTATCCTTTTCCTGTTGCTGTAAATAGAGTGCAATACATGTGCATCATTCAGCCAGATATTTGTTCTTAAAGATTCCAGGGCCTCCGGATTGGCCTTTGCCAATTCTTGTCTTGTTTTTTCCATGGTACGCTCTGCAAGTGGCAAAATTTGCTTATGCAAGAGCGCAAGCGTGCGATATTGCTTTTCGAGCGTATTTTCCTTGAGCATGAAAGTCATGCTGAGAAAATCCAATGCGAGATCTAATAGGTCGGAACACAGGTTGCGGTAAGAAGCGTCATTGTACACAGCGGAACCTGTACTGTGCGTATACACGCGTTTTTTCATTTCCGGACCCAACTCAAAAGCGGGATAAAGGGGTTCCAGTGCCTGATAAAACAACAGGAATTTCTTATTCTTTGTAAAAAAAGGCGAAGCCAGATAATCGCCAAAGGAGCGCCACTCGGCCTTATTCAACGACCGCAATACCTTTTGCAGGTAAGTATTCTCCATTGCATAAATATACTTCATGAGTTGCTACAATGGAAAAAAAATCTACTTCTGAGCACCACCTGTAAGTGTTCTCTTTACTTCCATATTAAACAAAAGGAAATACACCCGAACAGCAAATCGATCTATTATTTAACCATATTGAATCAAACAAAATGAAAAAATCCTTCTTTACCCTCGCACTGATCGTGGTCGCACTGACCGTCATCTCGCATGCACAGACAAATGTTTTTCCAACAAGCGGCAGTGTTGGCATAGGCACTACTGCACCGGATGCCTCTGCCATACTGGAAATGCAAACCACAACAAAAGGATTGCTGGTTCCTCGCATGACCAAGACACAGCGCGATGCTATTGTTGCACCGGCAAACGGATTGCTCATCTATCAAACCAACGCATCGCCGGGTTTCTATTTCTATACCGGAGGTGCCTGGCAATCGCTTGCATCTAAAGGCCCCAATAAAACCCTGAGCAATTTACAGCCAACTGCGATAAATCAGAGTCTTGTACCCAATGCCGGCGGAACATTGGATCTGGGTACGGCTGCCAATACCTGGGACGATGTTTACACACAAAAAGTACAGTTCCCCTCTGGCGAACAAATGGTGCCATTTAATCCTGACTATATGGATTTCAATATCACACCTACAGACGACATCGCCATCAATTTGGGGAGCCCCACAAAGCGTTTTTCGGGTGTATTTACCGAGGGCATTTATTTTGCGGACGGTACCACACAGTACACTGCAGGTGGTGGTGGCGGTGCGGAAACAGATCCACAAGTGGGTGCCAATACAGTTGATTTTATTCCCCGCTGGAATGGCAGCGCACTTACAAGCGGCATGTTACAAGACAACAATACTTCTGTGTTCATAGGCTCGTCCCTGTATTCCCTTGGCTCAAAAATGTCGGTTGAAAATACAAGTACTACGCGGAATCTCTATCTGGTAAACGGATTAACAGGTACGGGAACGCAGGAAGGGTTGCGCGTTTGGCTGCAATCATTTTCCACTGGAACAAAAGCAGGCATTTCGAATTCTGTTTGGCAATCGAACAGCGGTACCGGAACCATATATGGTGTAAATCAGGATATTCAGAAATACGGCACAGGTACAGGATATGGCCTCTACAATACCTTTGACATTTTAGGTGCATCTACCAACTATGGTTCGTACACCAACATGATAGGGGGCACCGGAACTATGACGGGCCAGTATATCAATCTCAATAACAGCGGAAGTCAGTATGGTGTGTACACCTTGATGGGAAACAGCACGGGAACACATATAGGTTATTATGTTTCTTCTACCGGAACCGACGGCTCGCATTACGGCCTTTTTTCACAAGTGTCCACTGCAAACACTGCAGCCTATTCGGCTTATCTCGTGGGTAAAGTGTACGCTTCGGGAAATGTGGGTATCGGTACCTCATCACCCGCAACAAAACTGCATGTAGAAGGCGGAACGGATGCCGCACTGGGCTCAGGTGGTTATATCACAACAGGAGCAACAAATTCTACCAACATTGCCATTGATAACAATGAGATCATGGCAAGGAATAATGGTCTGGCTTCCACACTTTATCTGAATAATGACGGCGGAAACATCAGCATGTGTTATGCCGGAGGAAATGTGATGATCGGCGCCAGTGTTCCCGCTGCAGGTTATCTGTTGAGTGTGGATGGCAAGGTTATGTGTGAGGAGTTAAAAGTGCTGATGAGCGAAAGCTGGCCGGATTATGTTTTTGGAGATGCATATCATTTACCTACTTTGTATGAAGTAGAAGCTTCTATAAAACAAAATAAACATCTGCCCGGAATTCCTTCTGCAGAGGAAGTAGAAAAAAATGGCATAGCAGTGGGCGAAATGCAAGTAAAAATGATGGAGAAGATCGAGGAGCTCACGCTCTACGTTATTGAACTTCAGAAACAAATAGATGAACTGAATGGTCAGCATTAAATGAATCCACTTCAATCAAAGGATCATGAGAAAATATATATGTATATTTTGCGGTTTGATTTCAAGTGCATTGCTGTTTGCACAATCGCCGCAGCCAAATGAACTATTTCAAAGCAGCTTCGGACAATATATTTCCCCCGATACAAGGCAAGACTGGATAAGCTTTAGGAAAAATGTGCCCTTTTCGGGTAGAGATCTTTTTACTCAAGTACCCGAAATACTGGGTTTGCAGGCAGAAGATGAAATGGAATTGTTCCGAGAGAATACCGATATGGCGGGGAACAAACATTACAAATTTGTGCAATACTACAAGGGTGTCAGAGTGGAAGGAATGGAATATTATACGCATGAAAGGAATGGGATATTACATCTGGCAAACGGCGACTTTATACAAGGATTGAATTTGTCCGTTTCTGCAACTGTTCCATATGAAGATGCCATACTGAAAGCGCTGCTCGCCGTGCCGGCAGAGAAGTATATGTGGCAAGATGAACAAAAAGAAGCCGACTTTAAAAAGAAAAAAGACGACCCGAATGCCACGCTGTATCCAAGACCGGAATTGTTGATCGTAAAGAAAGATCCGGACGCGGCAGCCTTGTCTCAAAATTATATTCTTGCCTGGCGGGTTGCCGTTTTTGCGGACCAACCGTACGACGCGCAATATGTGTACATCGATGCCAACAACGGGCAGATCATCAGGAAGCGATCACTCATTGTTCATTGCAATCCGGGAACTGCGCACACAACCTGGTATGGCGAACAACCCGTGAATACGAACTATGAATATGATGTTTGTATTGCCGGAGATCCTGACTGGCTTTATTTCAGCTGGGATGATTGTTCCGGTGCTACAAATATCAAAAGTTATGTGGCAGCTGATCTGGGCGATCATATGCTCTGTGATGCTGATAATGATTGGGACAATTTTAATGTGACAAATATGGTCATGACCTCTTTATGGTGCACAAAAAAGGCATATAACTATTACCACTATACACATGGGCACGACAGTTTTGATGGCAGCGGTGGATTGATTGATCTGTTCAATAACAGGATTTATTACAATGATGAAGGGGACCCTTATTGCACCAACGCAAATTATACCAACATTATTGATAATCTCAATTTTGGGAGCGGGAACGATTGCATCATGGGAACCACAGATGATTATAATACCATTGATATTGTTGGCCATGAATACACGCACGGTGTTATTGAATATGCGCATTTTGATGCGTTGGATTATTCAGATGAGAGCGGAGCACTGAATGAATCATTTGCAGATATTTTTGGAGAAATTGTTGAAGAATATGCTATAGGCGGAGATACACTTACGTGGTTGGTAGCACAGGACCGCGGTGCCATTCGTTCTTTTGTGAACCCAAACGCATACGGCGACCCGGATACTTACAAAGGAGTGAACTGGGCTCCTTTGGGAGGTGATGATAATGGCGGAGTGCATACCAACAGCAGCGTACAAAATCATATGTTCTATCTTTTGTGTGAAGGTGGCTCAGGCTACAGCGATAATGGTATCCAGTACAATGTGCAGGGAATTGGATGGCAGCATGCGCGTGATATTGCATGGCAGGCTATGATAGAATATCTGGACGGAAGCGATGGCTACATTATTGCACGCAACGCATGGATACAAGCGGCAACGGACCTATTTGGAAGTTGCTCACAGGAAGTGATCTCGGTTGGTCAGGCATTTCAGGCAGTGGGTGTAACAGCATATACAGCATACGATCTTACCAGCGTATGTGGAACATTTACCGGATTCTCCTATCAGGACGCAACATATGGTATTGAGAACAGCAACTTATTATTCGGCGCTTTTTTTACCGATTGTAACACAACCATCAACGCAGGTGCCATTGTTTATTTTGCATCCGGATTTTATGTACAGCTAAACCCGGGTTTCACAGCAACGGCGGGAAGTAATTTCACAGCGTATATCGCTCCCTGTGAGATCAGTGAATACGACCCTGACGATGTGCGATATGCAGATGCAGATTTACCTGTTGTACATTCTGTACAGAAAGACCTTCCGGGCTGGAAGTTGTTCCCGAATCCGGCAGATCTGCAGGTACAGATACAACTCGAACTCAATGCGCCTGCGCAGGTAAATATTCAGATCATCGATCTTTCCGGACGTGCGGTTATGGATGCAGTGAGTGCCCAAATTACTGAAAACGGAACGTATATGATACCCGTTTCAACAGGCACTCTTGCTTCAGGTGTTTACTTGTGTTCTGTCCTTCTGAATGGCAAACAAAGCGCTCAAACTTTCCTGGTGCAACATTAGAGATAGTTTCACAGCGAGGGAATGAAAAAAACCGTGCATGCTGTATCTGTATGCACGGTTATTATTTCTTGAACATAAAATATACTGCGAGTAGAATGCACAGGAAGGCAATGATGTGGTTCGTGCGAAAGGTTTCTGTTTTAAAAACGAGGAGCGTAAAAATTGCAAAAACAACAAGTGTAATGGCCTCCTGTAACAACTTCAGTTGAACAAGCGAATAGGGTCCTCCGTTCCCCTTGAAACCATATTTATTTGCCGGTACCTGAAAGAGGTATTCAAATAAAGCGATCCCCCAGCTGATCAAAATGATGGCCACAAGTCCTAATTTGCTTGTCCATTTCCACTCGGAAAACTTTAGATGCGCATACCATGCAATGGTCATGAAAATATTGCTTGCGGTAAGCAATAGTATAGTATATAATCTCCACATAACTAAGAAATCTTATGGCGAATCTACACCAAAGAACGCAAGCTATGTGTGTGGATTATGGCAGCAAGCCCTGCTCTTTCCAGAGCACAAAAACATGTATCAAACTATCACTTAGCGGCTCCTTTTTATTTTTGAAAGGCATAAACCCCGGGGCATCCTGTGCCAGTTGAATGCGCATGATGATATCATCTATGCTCTCCGCGGAAGCCTCATAGGTGTTGAGCAATTTCTTTTTCCCGGTTTCCGGAAAATGACAGGGCGTACAGCGGTCGGCAAGAATGGGAAACACGTCTTTTTGCCAGCTCACTGCCGGCTCGACGTTCACCGTTTGTACTTTTTTGGTTCCGGTACAAAATGGAACCAGCGCGATCAGGCAAAAGGTGATATATAGTAGTTTTTTCTTCATCGTTGATATTTTCTGAAAACCTGCCGGAGCACACAGGCAGGCTGCAAAAGCCGGGAAAGGAAAAAACCCGGCTTCTCACCGGGTTTTTTTCCCAAGCATATATTATTTGTTCAAAGTGCATTTACCATACTGCAACTCTTTACCTCTTTCTGCAGAAAGTACAAAACCAACGCCCGGAATAACATAAGAACTACTGGTCTCCAGAATTACATCTACATCTTTTCCGTTGAATAAAGTTTCTTTATCCCATTTTCCATCGGTTCCAACTTTTACGACAACGGCGTTTGCATTTTTCTTATTCGACATGGTTTTAACTTCTTTCACTGTTCGTGCATTGCCATTATCGCGGTGATCATTGTACATGATATAGATATCTCCGTTTATCTCTGTATCCAGATAGGAGTTGTATTTGTACAGTAAACGTTGCATGGAACCCGTCCAGATGCGGATAGACACTATGCCTAAATTGATCTTAGGTGCAGTAACGCTCGTAACCTGCTCTTTCGGAATCGCGCTCATTGTTGTGATCTCCTGATTGGCATCAAAACGATAAACGATCATATGATTGAAATACGCTGTTTTAGTATAGGTGCGCTCATCTTCAGAAACTACGATCGCGCGTTGTTCTGCAATGACATATCCGCTGCCGTCGGGGTGCAACGCAATAGTGCGGATAAAATAGGCATTCAGTTCATCGAGGTTGAACATTTTTGCCAGCCCGCCCTGCGGCGTGATAGATGCTTTTACTATCGGATCGATTTTTTGCACATGCAGATCCGGGTTGTCGAGGCCTTCCACAATAACAGTTGAAATGAACGCACCTTCAATGCCCTCATTTTTTCCTTTATCTGACATCGCATTATAAAATCCGGTGATCATCAGTTTTTCATCAGTTGCAAAGCGGATATATGCGTTGGAAATATATTTTCCTTCGATCTTCAATTCTTTATCATCATATTTTTTCGCACCGGCCGCGAAACTGAACATGCGTGTGCTGTATTGCTGTAATCTTTTTCCGGTGCCACCGCGAACCACACCGAGCATCAAAGCGCGACCTTTTGAGTCAACCGCAAGGGAAAGCACGGCAAAATCTTGTTCTTCATACGGAATGGTAGTTTGATAGCTGGTGACCGGGCTCATATCTGCAATTTTGATCACACCCAGGGAGATCTTTGCATCGTCTTTTTGGCCACATCGTGATCCATCATTACTGCCAGCATGCTGCTGTCGGCCGATAAAGCGTAAACCAGAGATTCCACTTCACCGTTTTTCTCCACGTCGATGGTCATTACACGCTTCAGTTTAGTGCCAACGGCTTTCGCAGCAGTAGTGAACGTAGTTGCCTGCACATAAACTGCTTTGTCCTTGTTCTCGTATTCCGAGTTAAAAATGTATATCTTATCGTTGATCAGATATGCAGCTTCGGCTTCAAACTTTTTGGCGCCGGTTATCAGCGCAAGCTTTGACTTGATATTATATGATTTGTCGACCGTGATCAGGTATCCGTCGTCGCCGTCGAATTGAATACAGTAATAATTGCCGTTACTGAATCCGAGTGGGATATAGGCATCTTTTGAGCTCCCACTTTCATTGGATGTGCCCCAGTCCACTTCTTGTGCACCGGCATACCATATACTACAGATCACTGCAGCACATAATAACAGAGTTTTTTTCATTTGTTTAGTTTGGTTATGTGTTCGATATACAGGATAGAAGAAAAGGATTCCCAAAACCCATGTGCCTGTCCGATCAGGTATTTTTCAGACAGGGGTGAGGTGTGTTTTCAACCCGACTGTATTGCACAATAAAGATACGAAGGAGCGCTCAGATTTCTGATAGACAACGCTTAGGAAACGGATGCAGCCCCCGGCAATTTCTTAATGGTGCGGTAGCAAATAAATAAAGGCAGAAAGCCAAGCACACCAAAACTGCAATCCAACAATTGCCAGGCAACGGAATCTGCCGGATAGGACCTGCGATAAAAGCAAGCGGCAACACCAGGGCGCAGGCGATCATGCCAAATTGAACAACCCAAATGTTTCTTACCGGATCGCGCAAAGGACCAATGAATGCAATGGCTATGACAATATGCGCGAAAGCAAGCCAGTCGGTCCCATAGGCAATGAAGGGATATGCCTCATTTGTAGCATGCACCCCCGCGTAAACCTGTTGCAGCCAATCGCGATAGAAGGGTGGCACTAATTGCGGATGTGCCATGCAAATCCTTAACTGCCATTCAACTGCGAAAGCGGTGAGGCCGCTGCATACCAGCAACAGGATAAACACAATAAGCAGATACCTGATCCTGCGCCGAAGTATTTTTTCTCTGTTTATTTCCATGGTTCCTTTTTAAACATCCCGGCAAGCGTTCGGAAAATAAGCATGAGCAATAAAAACAAAAGAACAACGGCACCGCAGTGCAGGAAAACTTTTCCATATCCCAATTGCGGCACATTCACAAAAGGATAGGGATAGAATCCACTCAGGGCCCCGACAAATAATATCCAAACGAGGTAAACAAGCGGGTAGATCAGCCACTGTAAAAACGGCGCTTTGCGGACACCTTGTTTTTGTTCATGCAGAAACCATGCGATCAACCCGAGAACCGGCTGTACGGAGTGCAATAGTTCATCTACCCATTTTTGCAATCCCTGCGGGTCCCAAACCGGTCGAAGCACAAGTTGATACACACTGCCTACAACGAGCATATATATAGTGATGGCAGTGAGCACCCCGGGGCGTTCAAAAAAGATGTACACATTTTTTGGCCGCCGCAGGAACATGAAGGTACAATAAGCAGCTAAAAGCAAATTGGTGAGAATGGTGAAAAAACTGAAGAAACGAATGGTAGTTAAAAAAGGAGATACTGTTCTGTTCTGCAGCATGATGATATATTGTGCGATCAACGCGAACCATCCTATACTGGCAACCAGGGCAAAAGTCCATCCGGATCTTTGGGCGGGCATATCCGCTAAAGATAAAGGCTAGTTAAGAAAATAAAAAAGCGCTCCGGAGAGCGCTTTGCTATTATTGTACGATATGCATATTAAATGCTCCGTTCCCGGCAGAACCGTATAAACGCACCCATAACGCCAGCCACATTTCTGTACCGCGTGCATTCGTGATGTCTCCCAGATCCAGTATGGTTTCTACTTTCCATCCAAAACTGAGCAACATTTCCCGTGCCACCTGTTTTGCACCTGCATCATTACCACATATGAATGCATTATGGTTGCCATTATTGATCATCCCCGGTTCAACCATAAGTCCGCACCACATGGTATTCAGTGTTTTCACCACATTCAATTTCGGAAAGGAGCGTTGGATCTGTTCGCCAAGTGAATCTGTATTGCAAACGGTAAGTGTTGGCGGCATGCCTTTACTGAAATCCAATGGATTGGTGAGGTCCAGCAACACCTTGCCATCTAAATGTTGTGCCTCTATGCTTTGCAATATATCCAATGCTGCCTGTCCATGTGTGCAATTGAACAATAATTCGGCAAAAGAGGCAGCTTCATTGAACGTGCCGAGAC
This sequence comes from Chitinophagales bacterium, assembly GCA_041392955.1. Taxonomy (GTDB): domain Bacteria; phylum Bacteroidota; class Bacteroidia; order Chitinophagales; family BACL12; genus UBA7236. The sequence continues at coordinate 22,479 of JAWKLB010000040.1, forward strand.
TTGCGCGTTCAGGATGTTGCGCAACCCATGCCAGGCCTTTGGCATTTTCTGCGTCACGCGAACCCATTTTTACCTCATGGCCGAGTTCGATCAATTTTGTTCCGATGGTGGAACCCACCACGCCTGTTCCCAGTACTCCAATTTTCATATACTTTTGTTTTATGTGTATCGAAAACAGCAGAATAGTGCAGGCGGTTCCTCAAATGGTCTAAACTTATTTTTCCCGCACAATACATTGCACCGAATTTGTTTTCAGGCGAACCTGCAGCCAGGCTTCTATCTTTTTTACATCGTAGTTCCTTGTCCTGTCGTGCACTTCCATAACACAGATCCACCCTGCTACCGCACTGCTGTCAGAATAGGTGATCCCCGGCTCTACCGATCCGCGCACGAGCTTCGGATATTGGGCGCGCAATTCTGTATATACCTGAGCGCCCAGTGCTTGCATATTTTGCAGACTATCCTGCGCGTGCTGCAACTCCTGAATGCGCTGGTCTTTTTCTGTTAAAGCAAGACTGAGTTGTTGGGTTTGTTCGCTCACCTGCTCCTTGTTATCCTGTAAATAAGTAAAACCCTGCCGCACTTCGAGGGAGGTGTTTTGCAGGCCATAATTATCTAATTTTTTTTCCAGGGTCGCAATTTGTGTGGAATCAATAAATGCACCACCATAAGTAAGTTGTATATTTTTTTTGCGCGGGTCCACATTGCTGTTCAGAAGATAGTCGTTCGGCAATTGCGTTTCATTAGCAATGAACAGCGAAGCCTTTTTGCTGTACGTATTCTGTTTTACCACATCGTAGCCAAAATAAATGCTGGGCATTAAGGTCAACAGCACCGCGGCATAAATGATACGGCGTGTTTGCATTTCGGTTTTTCGGTCCGGCATTTGTGCATACGGAAAATGCAAAAGCCGGGCAGTGATCAGCGTAGCAAATGCAATAAAAACAGTATTTATGAGAAAGAGATATAATGCACCGAAAAAGTATACGAAATTAAAAGTGGCCAAACCATAACCCGCAGTGCAAAGCGGTGGCATCAAAGCGGTGGCAATGGCCACACCGGGGATGACATTCCCCTTCATTGTGCTCGACATGGCGAGGATGCCGGCAAGTCCGCCAAAAAATGCGATCAGCACATCGTAAATATTGGGCGCCGTGCGTGCGAGGATCTCGCTGTGTGCATCATTGATCGGCGAGATCGCAAAATAAACAGTGGAAGTTGCCAATCCGACACCGGCTGCAAACAGATAATTATACAGGGATAAGCGCAAAAGGCGCACGTCGTTGATCGACATACCCATTCCCAAACCCATAATGGGCCCCATCAAAGGAGATACCAACATGGCACCGATGATCACTGCGGTAGAATTCACGTTCAGCCCGAGTGAAGCAATGAAAATGGCAAAAACCAGGATCCAGAGATTGGTGCCGCGAAACACAACGCCTTTGCGGATATTATCCAATACCGTAGCGTAATCCTCTTTTTCACTGCGCAATTTGAAACGATCTATAAAACTTGGCATAATGCGCGCAATATAATTGGAATGGGCGATATTTGTTTCTAAATGTATATGTTTAATATTCCATTTTAAAATAATAGACTATGAAAAAGTATAGATTGGCAGCTGCCTTTTTTGTTTTGGTCAGCATCGCAGCAAGACCGGGAAATAATGTGTGTGAAGCATTCTTTGCCACAGATAAGGGGAGCAAATGGGAAATGACAAATTATGATGAAAAGGATAAAGTGATGAGCAGAAGTGCGGGAGAAGTGATTGACGTGCAGGAAACCGGCGATGGCATAGAAACGAAACTACATGTGATAACCTATGATAATAAGGACAAAACATTACATGAAGGAGATCTGTTAATGCGCTGTGACGATGCCGGATTTCATATGGATATGAGTGGAATGTTTCCTGCACAAATGACACAGCAGGGAATGGAAAATGCAACGATGGAAATTTCAGGAGAGTTTATGGACTTTCCTTCTAATCTCAGCGTCGGGATGGCTCTGCCGGATGTTGAAAGTACAATGACCATTTCAATGGGCGGTTTCTCCATGTCTAATAAGATTATGATCACCAACCGGAAGATCGAAGCGCGGGAAAGTGTAACTACTCCTGCCGGAACGTTCGATTGTTTTAAAATGTCAGATGATGTTTCCGTTACAACAATGGGTATAACGAATACGAGCCATGGCGTTTCCTGGTATGCTTACGGTGTCGGTGCCGTAAAAACGGAAGGGTATGATAAAAAAGGCAAGTTGCAATCAAAATCAATACTTACAAAATTTGAAAAATAATGTACGGAACTTTGTATGTATAATGCGGATCTTTTTTGTTTGCCTGACCCTGGTTTTTTTCACTGCATGCAACCATGCGGTGCAAGCACCGGAAGCGTATTCGGAAATTGTACTTAGTCCCACAGTACATGTAGTGTACAGTGAATCACTGTACAAGGGCGATTACAACATGAGCTCCAATATTTTTGTTATCAGAGGAACGGGAGATACCGTTTGGATATTCAATATGGGGTATGGCGATGGCGGAGAGAACTGCGATGCATCCTGCAACGATTATACCTATTATAAAGGCAAAGGATTCAGCACACGCAGGAATGCAATAGATGATGCGCGGGAAGTGGAAAAAATTATAACCGGCGCATTTGCCATGCAAAAGGATTCTGTGATCATCGAATGCATTGTTCCGCATTTTCACGCCGACCATGTCAATGCAGAGTTTATCGAGGCTCTCTTTCAAACGATAGGATTTCCATTAACTCCTGCGAACAGGATCTATGTTCACCGGAATGATTCCCTGGGCGCTGTATGTAATTCACCTTGTTGCGGACAAGAACCCTGCGGACCGAACAAAAAAAACCCATTTTATGCCGCTCCATACGATAAGCCTTGGTCGTCGGCATTTTTGCCGATGTTTTCCGGAATTGGACATGCAAATGACAAATGTGGCACTGAGATCATGGGCTTTACTTCAGCGGATGGTATGTGGCGCGTAGTAAAGGGACAAGCAGTGGCAGATGGCGGGCATACGGATGGCACAATTAATCTTGAAAATGCACAATTAAAACTGCGCATTGATGGGACCAATAACAAACCGCAATGTCCACTTCCCGGTGGATGGACCTCTGTTTCTGTGCACGGCGTGGTAAAGTAATGGAAATTTAGGTGTCCGTAATCTTTTAAGTTCGAAATCTTTTTATACTAGACCTAACAGGTCTTAAGACCTGTTAGGAATGCTTTTGATAGATTAAAATCATCGCATTCACCGATTATTGCGCGTACTTTAGCCGTAAAAAATATATGGAAGAGCACAAAATGCGACCGGAGAGTTTGGTGTTGAGTTATGGGTATAAACCCGAACTGAGTGAGGGCGCGATCAAATGTCCCATTTTCCAAACCTCCACCTTCGTTTTTAAAAATGCGGAAGCCGGCAAGCGGTTTTTTGAAATGGCCTACGGCATTAGTGAGGCAGAGCCCGGGGAAGAACAGGGCTTGATCTATTCCAGATTGAATAATCCGGATCTCGAAGTATTGGAAAACCGGCTCACTTTGTGGGATGAAGCCGAAGCTTGTGCTGTAT
>JAWKLB010000041.1:0-24967 GCA_041392955.1 Chitinophagales bacterium
GGTAAGCCTGTCCTGGTAGGTGGTTCCGGAGACCGTGGTGTGGTAGCCTCATGCAGTTATGAGGCCCGCACCTTCGGTATCCACTCGGCCATGCCCATGCGGCAGGCGCGCATGTTGTGCCCGGAGGCCATCGTAGTGCGCGGTGATTATGAGCACTACTCCAAATACTCCGAGATGGTGACCGATATCGTGGAAGAAAAGGTGCCGGCCTTTGAGAAATCGTCGATCGATGAGTTCTATATAGATATGTCGGGGATGGACCGCTTCTTCGGCACCTACACCTATGTGCAGGAACTGCGGCAGCGCATCATTAAAGAAACAGGCCTGCCCATCTCTTTTGGTTTGTCGCAGAACAAGACCGTGTCCAAGGTGGCAACGGGACAGGCCAAACCCAACAACCATATCAAGGTGGATCACGGCGTGGAAAAACAGTTCCTGGCACCCCTGCCGGTGAAGAAGATACCCATGGTGGGCGCCAAAACAGCGGAACTGCTGCGCAAGATGGGCATCGTATATGTACATACGGTGCAGGAGATGCCACAGGAAGTGATGGGCAACATCCTCGGCGAGAATGGCAACAGCTTATGGAAAAAGGCGAACGGTATCGACAACAGTCCGATAGAACCCTATACCGAACGCAAATCCATTTCTACCGAAGAGACCTTCGACAGCGATACCATAGATGTACATAAAGTGCGCTCCATTTTGATCGCGATGACGGAGAAACTCGCCTTTCAATTGCGCAAGGAAAATAAACTCGTGTCGGTGGTGGCCGTGAAGATCCGCTATTCCGATTTTGAGACACATACCAAGCAGGTGCGCATTGCCTATACATCTGCCGATCATATTTTAATAGATACCGTAAAAACGCTGTTCGACAAACTATATGAACGCCGGGTGTTGATCCGCCTGGTGGGTGTGCGCTTCAGCGGACTGGTGTACGGTGCATACCAGATCAACCTGCTCGAAGATTCGGAGCATATCATACGCCTGTATCACGCCATGGATTTTCTGCGCAAAAAACACGGCAGTGAAACGGTGCGGCGCGCAGTGGCCATGGGACAGAATATGCGCAGTTTCAATCCATTCAATGGCATACGCAAATAAATATGTTCCTCAACTGCCACACATATTACAGCTTGCGCTACGGCACCATGTCGGTGGACAGGCTATTGGATGAAGCGGTGAAATATGGTGTCAGGCGATTTGCACTCACCGATATCAATAATACTTCCGGCTGGTTCGAATTATTGCAGGAGGCAAAAAAATATAATATCGCCGTTCATCCGGGGATAGAATTCCGCAACGACAATACGCATTTGTATACCGCCATTGCAAAAAATGCCGATGGTTTTGCAGAGATCAACCGGCATTTATCTCTGTATCTCAATAATAAAGAACCCATTCCCGAACAGGCACCTGCATTTGAACATTGCTTCGTCATCTACCCATGGAAAAAAGAGAACAGATACAAGCTGCGCGATAATGAATATATCGGTGTAACGAAGAACGATCTCGGTGCCTTGCGCTTTACTCCGCTGCACAACAAGAACAGCAAATTGATAGCGATGCGTCCTGTTGTGTACACCAATAAAAAAGATTTCAATGCACATCGCATTTTACGCGCCATTGATAAGAATACCATCATCACCAAGCTGCAGCCGGAAGATATTGCACAGGAAGATGCATGCTTCTGCACGGCCGATACCATGCGCGATGATTTTAGTGATTTTCGGTTTGCACTGGATAATGCCAACAAAGTGCTGGATGCCTGCCATTTTGATTTCAGCTATCACACGAACAAGAACATCAAAACCTTCACAGGAAATGAAAAAGAGGACATCGACCTGTTGTTGCAGCTCACCTATGATGGGGTGCATGCGCGCTATGGCAGGCTGACAAAAAAGATACAGGACAGAATAAATAAAGAATTGGAAACTGTCATCCAAAAAGGTTTTGTTTCCTATTTCCTCATCAACCGCGACATCATCCGGCATGCGCGCAGTCGCGGATTTTTTACGATAGGTCGCGGCAGCGGTGCAAACAGCATCATAGCCTATTGTATTGGTATCACCGATGTGGATCCCATAGAACTCGACCTGTATTTCGAGCGCTTCATCAATTTATTCCGCGAAACACCGCCCGATTTCGATATCGATTTTTCCTGGAAAGACCGGGATGAGATGACCGAATATATTTTCAACAAATACACCCATGAGCATACGGTATTGCTGGCCACATACACCACCTTCAAGGACCGTTCCTGTATCCGCGAGGTGGCAAAAACATTCGGACTTCCGGAAACAGAAATTGACGCACTGATCGCGAATTACGGGGAGCGCATTTTTGGTGATACAGTACAGATACCCGACCGCATTGCGCGCAGTATTTATTCCTTTGGGTTATATATCCGCGAGTTCCCGAATCATCTCGGCATACACGCAGGTGGTATATTGATATCGGAGAAGCCGGTGTATTATTATACCGCTACACATCTTCCGCCGAAGGGATTTCCCACCACGCAATTCGACATGCATGTGGCAGAGGATATCGGCTTATACAAATTTGATATACTTAGTCAGCGCGGACTCGGACATATCCGCGAAGCGGTGGACCTGGTGCAGATAAACAGGGGAGAAGCGGTAGACATCACCAGGGTGAATACCTTCAAAAAAGATCCCCTCCTGAATGAAAAACTCGCAGCGGGCGATACTATAGGGTGTTTTTATATTGAATCGCCGGCCATGCGTGTGTTGTTGCGCAAGTTGATATGCGATAATTATCTCACGCTGGTCGCTGCGAGTTCTATTATACGCCCCGGTGTTGCCCGTTCGGGGATGATGAAAGAATTCATTATGCGCCATCGCTTTCCGGAGCACAGAAAAAATATGCATCCGGTCATGGCGGAGATCATGCCGGAAACTTACGTTGTGATGGTGTATCAGGAAGATGTGATCAAAGTGGCGCACGAATTTGCCAAGCTCACCTTGTCGGAAGCCGATGTATTGCGCAGAGGCATGAGCGGCAAGTCGCGTTCCAAGAATGAATTTCTCAAAGTGAAAGAAAAATTCTTTGCCAATTGCAAAGAGTTACCATATACCGAATCGCTGACCAAAGATGTATGGCATCAGATAGAGAGTTTCGCGGGATATTCTTTTGCCAAGGGACATTCCGCTTCCTATGCCGTGGAGAGCTATCAGAGTTTATTTCTGAAGACCTACTATCCGAAAGAATTCATGGTGGCTGTGATCAATAATTTCGGAGGCTTTTACAGCACCGAATTATATGTGCAGGAAGCGCGCAGGTTGGGGGCCATTATTGAAGCACCTTGTGTGAACAGGAGTTATAATACAACTTTCATTTATGGCGATAAAGTGTATCTCGGCTTCATTCACCTGAGCGGGTTGGAAAGCAAAGTGGTGGATGCATTGCTGGAAGAGAGAAACAGGAACGGACATTTTGCAGATTTTTCTGATTTCCTCGCACGTGTCCCCATCTCCCTCGAACAACTCGAGATATTGGTGCATATCAATGCTTTCCGCTTTACCGGCGTGGACAAGCGCGAATTATTGATAGAGGCCTATACACGTCTGAACAAAACAAAAAAGACAAGCCCGTCGAAAGAATTGTTCGCGCGCGAAAAAAAATTGCCGTACCGCTTTCCCGCATTGGATATCGACCGGAGGGAAGATGCGTGGGATGAGATCCGCTTGTTGGGGTTTCCGCTCAGTTCCCCTTTTGCCCTGATAGATGATGTGCGGGCGGAAGAATTTCCGCTTATTGCCGCGCGAGACCTGCCCTTATATAAAAATGAACGCGTGCATATCCTCGGATATCTCATCACAACAAAACCAACATCTACCATCAAGGGAGAGCGCATGTTCTTCGGCACCTTCATTGACCAACAGGGCGATTGGCTGGATACGGTGCATTTCCCGCCGGTTGCAAAAAAATTCCGTTTCCGCGGAAAGGGATGTTATCGCATTACGGGTAAAGTGGTGCAGGACTTTGAGACATGGAGCATAGAAGTGGAGGAGATGCATTTTCTCAAGGTGTGGACACCTGAATATGTATGACAAGTATGTATATGAAAACAATAACAACAACATCAGCAACAGAAAAGAATGCAGCCATGCAGGGCCGGCTATTCGATCCTGTGTACAAAAAAGGAAATTTTGTAAAAGTGCGCTATGCGTACTGGACACGACAAGTGCATTATACCAAAGTGGTATGGGGCGCAGTGCAACAGATTCTGCCCGATGCCATACAGGTATTTCCGGTACACAACTTTGGTGTGAACACGATGTACCCTTTCAAGGAATTGCACCCGGTTCTTTTGTATCCTGCTTTATTGCGTGCCATGGGCTTCGATGAGCGTTTGTGGTATGCAGAGATCAGATTATCAGCCAAACAGGATCAGGGTGGATTTGCCATGCGTTTGGATCTGGACGGGAAGGTGATGGATTGCGGAGATGTGCGCTACGTGCATGAGATGCAAAATGCCTATTTCGCACATTTGGGCAGAGATATTAAATTGCATCCTGAATTTCTCAGGATGTAACATGTGTGCCCGCTATCTGATACTTGGAGAAGAAGAAACGTATTATACCTTGCTCAATCTGCGCGATCTGGAAGGGGAGCGCGATTATTTCCGCGAACTGACCAGGTATAATATCGTTCCCGGTGTGTATATACCTATTATCACTAAATGGGATCCCGTGCACACCGAATTCATGAAGTGGGGATTTATTCCATCCTGGGCCAAAGAAAAGAAATATGCTCCTGTGAATGCGCGGGCAGAAGGCGATCTGAATCCCGAGGATGCAGATGGATACGATGGCCCCTGGGGCATTTTCAACAAACCTTTTTTCCGCGATGCCATCCGCAGGCGGCGTTGTTTGATACCTGCCACCGCTATTGTAGAAGGGCCCATGGATATCGGACTGAAAAAACCATATCTCATCTATCTGCGCGAACGCAAAGTATTTTATATGGCGGGCATCTATGATCAATGGACGGACCGGGCAACCGGTGAGATCATCCCTACCGTAGCCATCATCACTATGGGTGGCAATGCACTGGCGCGCTCCTTCGGTCATGTGCGCATGCCGGTCATACTTCCGGCCGGAACAGAGAAAGCATGGCTGGAAGCAAAGACCGATGCAGAGGTATCTTCCTTTTTCCATGCATATCCTGCAGCAGAAATGAATGCCTTCCCCATTGATCCTGCCTTTCGCAATCCACGGCATCGCGAACCGAAATACCTGCGCCCTATCGGGGATACGATCTATCCTGAAACAGCACCGCATGTGCTGGAAGAGATAGAGAAAATATCAAATGGTTGAAAACGCGTGTAAACATTTGTGTGTCAACGCAATTAAGTCTGCGTTTTTTTGTTTAAAACTTAACAGGTCAATAAACCTGTTAGGTCTGATTTTTGTTGCATCTTTTATTATCGTTTCTGCCCCTTGGAGATCATGCACTACAATGACCTTGCTCATTGCCATTATGGTTATTTGAATGCAAATTTAAGTGGATAAAAAAGTATGTTATGAAACAACAATGTGTTGGTGTCTGGCTAGATCACAGTATTGCGCATGTGATAGTGCAAATTCCCGGAGCGTACGAAATGTACACTCTGCATTCGCCATATAAACGACAGGTGCGCATACCGGGAGAATCTTCTGATAAGACAAAATTCGGAAAAAGCGCTTCGAACAATGAGAAGAAAAAACACAATAGCAAGCAGAATGATCTGGATACATATTTCAAACAACTGGAAGAATTGTTGATCCGATATAAACATATTTTATTGTTCGGACCCACAGAAGCCAAGAATATGCTGTACAACCTGCTCTGTGGCAATAAAAAATTCGAGAACAAACTGATAGAAGTGCAGAATGCCGACAAAATGACCGAAAATCAGATGATCGCTTATGTGCGCGACTATTTTGAACCTGCAAAGGAAGTTGTCGCTAAAAGAAAGGCGAGGGTGTTGAACTGAAATTGACTTAATTTCGCCGGATGCGCCACCTCTTATGGCCTTTCGGGATACTGTATGCGGGGATAACCTCCCTGCGGAATTACTTCTACGACAAAGGTTGGCTGAAGACCTTTGCGTTTGATTTCCCTGTAATACTGGTTGGAAACCTGTCTACGGGGGGCACCGGTAAAACACCCCACGTAGAATATATCATCCGTTTACTGCAGAGTAAATACCGGGTTTCTGTATTAAGTCGCGGGTACAAACGTGCCTTGAAAGGATATGCTATGGCTACAGAACTTAGTCTTGTGGAAGATATTGGAGATGAGCCCAAGCAGATCAAGCAGAAATTCCCGGATGTGGAAGTGGCGGTGAGCGAAGATCGTGTGCGTGGGGTATATTATATATTGCAGGACGCACCAGACACCGGAGTGATCGTACTAGATGACGGCATGCAGCATCGCCGCATCACTGCATCTTTAAATATATTGCTGACCACTTATGCAAAACCATATTATAAAGATCATATTCTTCCGGTAGGGAATTTACGTGAAACGAGAAAAGGCGCAGATCGTGCCCGGGTGATCGTTGTAACAAAATGTCCACCTCAGATCAGCGACGCTGAAAAAACACAGATCATCCGTTCCATAGCTCCTGCAGCGCATCAGCAAGTATTTTTCTCTTGTGAAAGGTACGGTGACTTATATCCTTTATTCGCAGAGCAGGAAATAACAGAAATGCAAAAGGCTTCTGCGGCGACACTGGTAAGTGGAATTGCCGCGCAAGAATCTTTTACACAGGCTGCGCGAACAAGCCATGAGATACAAGGAAGCATGGGCTTACGATCATCATTATTTCACCAGCGTGGGATCTGCAAGAATGTATCCGCCGGGCCACACCCGATGGAGCTATTTGTATTACCACAGAGAAAGATGCCATGCGGTTGATGGAGCATAAAGACGAGATACTCCTTTGGGTTTGTCTTTTTTCGTTCTGCCACTTGGCACATACCTGCAGGCAGATGCGGAAGTATTCGATGTGCTTTGGTATTGAGTCACCCGGACACCGTGGATATCCAGTCTGCAAGGCTAGGCCCGCCAGCCCACACTTAAAGTCCTATCTTTGCGTTAAAGGAATTATATATGGAGATGTTAATGGAGAGATTGCAGGAGGCAGTTCATTTCATCCGCAATCGCGTACAATTTGAACCTGAATATGGTATCATATTGGGAACCGGACTCGGCAATCTGGTTTCCCATATGGATGTGCATGATGAGATCAATTATTCCATGATCCCGCATTTCCAGGTATCGACGGTAGAGAGCCACAGCGGCAAAAACCGATCTTCAAGTACTATTGGAGATAAAAGTTGTCGCTATGCAGGGACGCTTTCATTATTATGAAGGATATACCATGGAAGAAGTGGTATTCCCGGTGCGCACAATGAAATTCCTCGGCATTAAAAAATTATTCATCAGTAATGCTGCGGGAAGTTTGCAGGGACATATTGAGAAGTGGGTGACCTGATGATCATTCGCGATCATATTAATCTGCAACCGAGCAATCCCCTCATTGGGCCAAATGATTATGACCGGGTCCGCGTTTTCCGGATCTGTTCCGCTGTTATGATTCAACACTTATGGAAACAGCCATGGGCATTGCAAAGAAACATGCTATTACCTGTCATACAGGTGTGTATGTAAGTGTTCCGGGTCCGAATCTGGAAACACCCGCGGAATATAATTATCTGCATATCATTGGCGGTGATGCCGTAGGCATGAGCACGGCACCTGAAGTGCTTGCAGCAGTGCATATGGGCCTGCCTGTATTCGCCATCAGTGTGATCACGGAGAGGGTATCCGGTATCTGAGATAGAAGCAGTAACAGTAGAAAGTGTTATCGCTGTTGCCCGCGAAGCCGAACCGAAAATGACCCTTATATTGAAAGAACTTATACAATTATTATAAATAAGGATGCACACCGGGTCTGCATTGATATCTCGCTGCACTTTACTTTTTTTATCCTTAGTTTGTGGCATGCAGTTGCTTTTGCCCAGGTTGATTCTACCCTTATTGATATAACACGTACCGGCACCTGGTATGATATCAGTCTCGCACATGTGCAATATTTTACAGCACAAAATTTTGGCAACTATCAGGAGGTAGATACCAGCCTGGATAATTTTCAGGTATACCATCCTGCGCGGAAAGATATTTTTGAACATGTTTGGCTCGGCAACCTCGGATCGCCGGAAATGAGCAGGTGGTTCGAATATACACGCACCATAGGATTTGATTACGGCAGGCATGAAAGAGATGTATATCTTATTACTCCGGATAAAGTGAAATATTATCGCTGCAATATTCCCTACACCGATCTGTTTTATGTTGTAGGTAACAATTCGGAACAATTATTTCATGTGACCCATGCGCATAATTTCGGGCCTGACGTCAATGTTTCCATCGACTTTGAGAAAATTGCATCCACAGGTTATTACCAATATGCATCGAATACATATAGTAATGTGGCATTATCCGATGGTGTATACCGCCACGAACGACAGATATGCAATTGTATGCCACCGGCATCGGGGTAAAAATAATTGCGATGAAAATGGCGGCGTAAATAATGATACGGTATTTGATTTCCCCAATCCCGGATCTGGCTGAGGTATTCAGAACATCCGCTACTACACAATGGGATAACTGGCAGGGAGCCTTTAGGCAACAGGTATTTTTTGGGAAGCATATCACTTACGCGTTGAACGACACCGAGAGTGCTCTTTTCTTTGCGCCGAAAATGGTATTGGAACATCAGTTCGAGCACATACCTTTAATTATCTGTTCGAGGATCCGATGTGAGCACTGCATACTACGGATCCTTATTTAGCACGGATGATGATCAGATCAATGTGCAGGATTTTACAATGCATTGCATCTGCAATAACGCTGAACTGTATTTTATTGCTAAAGATTCTTCCTATGTTCCCAATATGCGGTATGATCTGCATGCAGAACAACAGTATCATGTGCTTTCTGATCAGGGGGGAAACTACACATATCAAAATATCATTGCAGGCGGTGCACTTTGCACATTGCACAAGCTGGAAACTTCCCGCTGGCCTTAACTGCAAAGGGCGATTATGATCTTGTGGCCAACGACTATTCGGCTGGTGTTGGACTTGCTTACCAAGCATACGGATTGGCAATGGGCATAGATCTGGAAACTCTCATCTATAGAACCGACCATTTTGCAACAACATTATTACGGGTTCAAAAGTATGCGCTATGATAATGCCTTTGGTGATAATACAAAAGCCGATCCGGCATACACTTGCATTTCGGGGTGCCTAAAATAAAACAGCGATTGATGTTCGGTTTGCAGGATCTATCCAACTATGTATATTTTGCCGGATATCCGCGTTTGTTGAAAAGCAGGTAAGTGTGCGCATATCCTTGTCCAATCAATTGCAGGCAGGTGATATTTATCTGCGGACCGCGGTTGGTGCGCAGAGTGTTTCAGGACCTGTTGATCTGCCCGTTTTTCTCGCTAATGTATCCTGGTATTATCGCAAAGCAGTATTTGGCAGAGCATTGATCTTACAGACCGGGATAGATGCGTGGTATTGCAGCAATTACGATCCTTTTATTTACAATATTGTGAACGGACAATTTAATGTAGGGCATTATGCAGATTGGGATTACCCGTTCACCTATGCTCCTGTATTAGATGTGTATGCAAGTTTTGATGTGCGCACTTTGCGCTTCTTCGCGAAGTTGGAAAATGCCGCGCAGGGACTTTATCAAAAGGGGTATTATGAAGCACCCTTTTATCCTTGTCAGCCCAGAAGTTTTAAACTGGGTTTCAACTGGATGTTATTTTATTAAGTCTTTTGCTTTTGCTTTTTCGCAGCAGGGAATAAGACGTTATTCAGGATAAGTCGGTAACCCGGTGAATTGGGATGCAGGTTCAATTCCGTTGGCGGATCTCCTACATAATGTTTATAGTCTTCCGGGTCATGTCCTCCGTAAAATGTCCAGGTGCCGTATCCGTATTCACCATGAATATATTTTGCTTCATTCGCCGCTTTATTTTCACCCAGTATCAATACACTGGATTTGATCAGACTTTTATTGAATGCTGTTGCCTGTCCGTAAAATCCGGGTATAGTGCGCACATGATCTTGTGTGAGCATAGTGGGCACAGGATCCCATTTTGCCGAGAATTCGAATAAGGTAAAGAAATCCAGATCTTTTGGCACGTTGCGCGAATGAGAAACATCAATATTACTTATGGCATATTCATATGGATTTCTGCTCAAAATAAAATTCGTGAACGCAAAGGTCTTATCGTAATCGATCTTGCTTTGTGCATTGGGATCGGCAGGATCACCATCGAACATGCTCTCACAAATATCCACACCTTCTGCACTCAGTGCCACATCATAAGAATCTGCCGCACTGCACATCGCAAATAAAAATCCGCCGCCGGAAACAAAATCGCGGATCTTATGCACCACTGCCAGCTTCTCTTCACTCACTTTGGCATATCCGAACTCTTTAGCGATGGCCTCATTTTCTGCAACTTGATCCTGATACCATTTTTGCGTATGGTATGCGCCCCAGAATTTTCCATATTGACCGGTAAAATCCTCATGGTGCAAATGCAGCCAGTCGTATTTCGGCAACTCCCCATTTAAAACCTCTTCGTCATAAACAACGGTATATGGAATCTCTGCATAGGTAAGTACCAAGGTTACGGCATCATCCCATGGTTGTTTCGTTTTGGGTGAATAAACGGCCACTTTGGGGGCCTTCTCCAGTTTCATCACATCCATATTCACCTCGGGGTCGGCTATCTGGGCAACGATCTTATTGTAGGAGGCGTCGGGGATCACTTCATAGCTGACACCGCGGATGAGGCATTCTTTTTCATATACATCGGTATAGGGAAAGCAAAAACTACCACCCCGGTAATTGAGCATCCAGTCGGCTTTTCCGCCATTGTCCAATATCCAATAGGTAATGCCATAACACTTGAGATGGTCTTTTTGGGTGTCGTCCATGGGCAGTAAGATGTAGCTTGCCCGCAGCTGCAGGGCCAACAGTAGACTCAGGCAGACAATGGATATTCTGTTCAACAGGCGCATAGTAACAAATGTAACGCAAAAACCGCTCCGCAATTATTTAACATCCGTTAAATACATGTTGTCCGATACAATGTCTGATTTTATATAGATTTATCTTGTATTTGAAAACGAAAATGGTATACATATGAAAAAGACCCTTATTGCAGTGCTGATCGGCGCCATTATACTGTTCGCTTATCAGGCTCTGAGCTGGATGGTTTCACCCGTTCACAAGAACTCCATGAAATATAGCGCAAATGAACAAAGCGTTCTGGAAAGCATGAGTGGCATGCAGGACGGCATGTATATGATGCCGGGCAGGCCTCCCGGAACATCAGAGAGTGAACTGCGCGACAAAGCCGATGAGATGATGGGCAAGCCCTGGGCTATGGTGATGTATCATTCATCCATGGAAATGAATATGGCCAAAAATTCACTCGTCGGACTTTGATCAGATACTATCGCCGATTTGGTGTTTGTGGTTATTGGGCAGAATGGGCGGCGTCATGGGCAATGTAATGTGACCGAGGACTAGCTATTAGTTTTACTTGTCACCTATGCCTCAGCTGATGAACGCCAACTGGATGTCGTACTGATGCATTTATATCACGGGTGAGGTCATTGATGCCTTTTGGGATGATTACTGGTAGGTTTATGGTTAGGATTTACCTGAATCGCAAACTGAAAGCAGCCTAGATCGGCTAAACACCTTTAGTGATTGGCTTTGACCGAATGGACTTCCATTGGAAAAAGGGAGTATGTGGCGATGTGCTGATGTGCCGATGCTCTGCAAAAAAATGGTATGCATACTTTTTGGAACGCTGCGTCTTTTGCAACTTCCCACCGTGCTGTCCACCGTCCACTGTCTCCCAAATCCAGGCAATATGCCCAATGACCTATGTGATATGATGAATGGCCAAACCTCAAACTACTAATTATAACCTGTCAATCTAACAACTTTAAGAACAATGGGCGCTTTTTCGCTGTTCCTGTTTTGAATTTACCCGTTGTGTTAAAATTTGATAGATGAATTGGTTTCTTACCTTCCTGGAGGCTCATCCAGGCCCGGAAATTTGTGTGGCGCTGGCAACAGGTCTGTTTTTTACGATCGGTTTTCTTATTGTCCACTGTATTATCAATGCCGCCGCATGATCTTTTTCAATGATGGCGGCGGGACCCGCTTTAACCGCTTCGCGCATTTTATGGGCACGAATCTGATCGTTTACGTTTATTGGAGATCGGGTTATTTCTGAGTGTCATCCTGCCATATCGTGCAGGCGTATATTCTCTACGCCGCAAACAAAAGGGCGGAGCCGCAAGGTTATATGGTGAACAATGCCGGTCATAACCTTAAATGGTATAGCCGCAGTATGACCTTGCTGGGTACTGATCCTCCTGTTTCTGGTCATTCATATCAAACAGTTCTGGATCCATTCCAAGGCTGGGTGGTTTAGGAGGAATTCATCCTTTGGACGAGGTGAGATCTGGGCGATAAAACAGTTTGGAAATCTGTACCCGAAGTACGGAAACCTTTCAATATGGATGGGTGAAGATTCATCATCTGCCTGATCGGTGTATTTTCTTTGCTTTGGCATTTGATACATGGTTTTCAATCTGCATTTCAAACACTCGGGTTGAACCACAAAAAATATACTCCTTTTATTAAAGGATTCGGAATTTGTTTTTCCATACTTATTTGTATCGTATTTGCATTGATGCCTGTTTCCATATATGCAGGCTGGTTACATTCTAATCATCCAGGGGAAGTAATAATAGAGTATGTTGAACGCCGAAAATACTGAGAATATCGGAGAGAAATGGACCCAGTGCATGAAATTCAGTCCAAGCTGGTGAACCCTGCGAACAAGCGGAAACTGGATATCATTGTTGTAGGCACGGGTCTTGCCGGCGCTCGGCAGCAACAATAGCGGCGGGGAATTTCGGTTATCAGGTGAAGGCATTTTTGTTTCAGGATAGCCCGCGTCGCGCCGCATAGTATCGCGGCACAAGGCAGTATCAATGCCGCAAAAAATTATAAAAACGACAACGACTCGGTATATCGCTTGTTCCTGTGATGGGGTTAAAGGTGGAGATTTCCGTTCGCGGGAAGCAAACGTCCACCAGCTGGCGGAAGTAAGTGGTCAATATCATTGATCAATGTGTTGCACAAGGTGTTCATTCCGCTCGTGAATACGGCGGATTATTGGATAACCGTTCGTTCGGAGGTGCGCAAGTATCGCGAACTTTTTATGCACGCGGGCAAACCGGTCAACAATTATTGCTGGGAGCGTATCAGGCTCTGGAGCGCCAGGTTGGCCTTGGTACCGTCAAAATGTATAGTCGTCACGAAATGCTGGATGTAGTTGTGATCGACGGAAAAGCGCGTGGTATCATTGCTCGCGATCTGGTGACCGGTGAATTACAAAGACATTTTGCGCATGCTGTTCTATTGTGCAGCGGCGGATATGGCAACGTATTCTTTTTATCAACCAATGCCATGGGCAGCAATGTGACTGCCGCATGGAAAGCATATAAACGCGGCGCATATTTTGGAAATCCGTGCTTCACACAGATTCATCCGACCTGTATTCCGGTGAGCGGTGATTATCAATCCAAGTTGACCCTGATGTCGGAATCATTGCGCAACGACGGAAGAGTGTGGGTGCCAAAAACAAAAGAAGATGCACAAGCGATACGCAGGGGAGAGAAGAAAGCAAAAGATATTCCGGAAGATGCGCGCGATTATTATCTCGAACGTAAATATCCTTCGTTCGGAAATCTGGCACCCCGTGATATATCCAGTCGCGCTGCAAAGGAAGCATGTGATGATGGCAGAGGAGTAGGAGAGAGCGGACTTGCCGTTTATCTGGATTTTGCCGATGCCATTAATAGATTGGGAAAAGAAGTGATAGAAGCGCGTTATGGAAATTTATTTGAGATGTATGAACACATCACAAATGAAGATCCGTATCAGGTGCCTATGCGCATATACCCCGCAGTACATTATACCATGGGCGGTTTGTGGGTAGATTATGAATTGATGACCACCGTTCCCGGATTATATGCATTAGGGGAAGCGAATTTCAGTGATCATGGTGCGAACAGACTCGGAGCCTCCGCTTTGATGCAAGGTCTTGCCGACGGATATTTTGTCATTCCTTATACGATCGGGTCATATTTATCTGCCGAAATATTCACTAAACCGATCTCCACCGATCATGAAGCTTTCGTGCAGGCAGAAAATAATGTGCGTGGACAGTTAGAGCAATTGCTTTCTATTCAGGGTGACAAGTCTGTAGATCATTACCACAAAGAATTGGGTAAGATCATGTGGGAATATTGTGGTATGGCCAGAACAAAAGAAGGCCTCAGCAAAGCAAGGGAAATGGTAAAAGCTTTGCGCGCGGAATTCTGGCAAAATGTGCGCGTTACCGGTACTTCGAACAGTTTTAATCAGGATCTGGAAAAGGCTGGACGTCTTGCTGATTTTCTGGAACTCGGTGAATTGATGATCACCGATGCACTGGAACGCAATGAATCCTGCGGCGGACATTTCCGCACCGAATATCAGGAAGAAGGTGAGGCAAAACGCAACGATGCGGAATATGCTTATGTGGCAGCCTGGGAATTTAAAGGCGTTGATGCAGCACCGGAATTACATAAAGAAGAATTGGTGTACGAAACAGTAAAACTCGCAACCAGGAGTTATAAATAATTGATAACAAAATCATATTAGCAATATGCATTTTACATTAAAGATCTGGAGACAAGAGCATGCGCAGGCGCAGGGCAAGCTTGTTGAATATAAAATAGACAATATCAGCTCGCATACAAGCTTTCTGGAAATGATAGATATTCTCAATGAGCAATTAATTCAATCGGGCGACACACCGGTTGCCTTCGATCATGATTGCAGGGAAGGAATTTGCGGCATGTGCAGTATGTATATCAACGGACGTGCACATGGCCCGCAAAAATTGGCAACTACTTGTCAATTGTATATGCGCAATTTTACGGATGGGGAAACGATCACCATTGAGCCATTCCGCGCCAAAGGATTTCCGGTGATAAAGGATCTTGTAGTAGACCGCACGGCATTCGACAGAATTATTGCAGCGGGCGGATTTATTTCCGTCAGCACCGGTCAGGCACAGGATGCAAATGCTATACCCATCGAAAAACATATGTCGGATGCAGCGATGGATGCAGCTGCCTGTATCGGTTGTGGCGCTTGTGTCGCAGCCTGTAAGAATGCATCTGCCATGTTATTCGTTTCTGCTAAAGTTTCCCATCTCGCTTTACTGCCACAAGGTGAACCGGAAAAGAAAACACGCGTGTTGAATATGCTGGAGCAGATGGACAAGGAAGGATTCGGCAGTTGTACGAATACCTATGCCTGCGAGGCTGAATGTCCAAAAGGGATCTCGGTTGCCAATATTGCCAGGTTGAATCGCGCTTATTTAGGTGCATCCATAGGCAGTGAAGAAATGCCACATAAATAAAACGGTAAATAAACAAGCATATACAAGCCGTCCTGAAATCCGGGGCGGTTTTTTTATTCCGTATGCGTCTGCACTTTTTCTTTTTTGTCCAACATATCCGCATCATGCAGATAGCGATGTTTGAGATGATCGTATAAGGAGTGTGTATCCACCGCACGTGCAACGATGCTGGCTACCATACCGGCAAGTAACAAATGAAAGATAAGATTATTGCGTTCTGTCATTTCTAAAACTAATATGGCACTGGTAAATGGTGAACGTGTTATGCCCGTGAGAAATGCTGCCATCCCCGCGAGGATCAATAAATTGGTATTGGAAGGAGAATAATCGAACCAGCCTGCAAAAACAGAACCCACACTTGCACCGGCACTTAATCCCGGCGCAAATACACCCCCCGGCGCGCCCGTGGTAAAAGATAAGATAGGACCTGCTGTTCGAATGAGTGGCAGATACCAGGGAGAACCCTTGTCATCTGTAAATAATGTGGTCGTCATGATCTCCTTTCCGGATCCGATGACGCGCTCACTTACAAAAAAAGCAATGGATGCAATGACCAGGGAACAAGCCAATAAGTAGAGCAGGTGCTGCTTATTCGTTTTGAAGCGATCCTTCCAATCGAGGATGCGGATCATCATCAGGGACATATAACTTCCGCCCAAGCCCGCAATGACACCAACGGCAACTACCGGAAAAAAAATAAAAAATGAAACATCATCTACTTTGGGATAGCCGAGATAAAGATAACCTCCTGCCAATCCCTGCGCAGTCAAACCGGCAATGATAACTGCAGTGAATATTGCGGTTTTGAAATAGCTGATATGTGTTTTTGTCAACTCTTCCACCGCAAAAACGATCCCTCCCAGCGGCGTGTTGAATGCGGCGGCCAAACCCGCTGCTGCTCCCGACATGATCATATTGCGCTTCGAAATCTTCGGCCACCATGCCGGAAGTAATTCATTGATCTTGCGAAATACGGAACCTGCAATTTGAATGGTCGGGCCTTCGCGTCCTATGGCACCACCACCGATCACCATGACGAGACTGGCAATAATTTTTACAACAATGATGCGCAGGCTGAGAAAATATTTTACGAGGTGGTTTTTTTTAGGCGCAGCAAGTTCAATGGATGCCATCACCTGCGGTATGCCACTGCCTCGCGCAAAAGGGGCATATTTTTTTACCAACCACCAACTCAGTATAAAGCAGACCGGTGTGAGCACAAAAAGTGCCCAGGCATGCCAATGTACAACGGCGAACGCGAGGGATTCTGAAAGAGCGAAGATCTTGGCGTAGATCACGGCGAGCAATCCGGTGATAACAGAAGCTATCCAAAAAGGTGTTGCTTGCAGAAGATTTTCTTTGACCTTCTCATTATTGATACGGTCGAATATACGTTGGATGGCATCGCGTGCAGGCTCTATAGTGCCGCGAATTCTTTCCTGAACAGATGCTTTTTTTTCGTCGCTGATAAGCTGTGGACTTTTACGGAGATGCGTTCCGTATGGCCTGCAAAGCTATTAAAAATATGCCAGATGCCTTTGCGCACCTGCTTGGGCGACGGTAGATGAACAATACCCCAATGGGTCTGCATCTGCGCTACAAATGATCGGAATTTGCCGGTTCAAGATATTTATTTGTAACGTGCGATGTATAAATGGCGCCGGGTATGCGCATTACAAAAATGGCTGTCTTCATCGGATTATACGCATCCAATTCCCGGATGATATCTTCTTCATCATAAAAACTCATGACAATGGAGCTGTTGTCAGAAATATGTTCTGCGATCTTGAAATGTTGCATGCCTGCACGCAACTGATCAGCATGTGCACCTGCATTTGGATATATTATGAGGAACGCTTTCATTTTTGTGATTTTAATTGGATATAAAGTACCGGTAAAATCACCGGAAAAATGGTGATGGAAGTTACTTGCTCCCATGATTTACACCATACTCATGCCTGTTGGCCGGCATGCTCCGCTTTAGTTGTATCCAGAAAATATCCGAATGCGATCAGAAAGAACCCTATGATCAGAAAGGTGATATGCAACATATTGACAAGATGTAAAATGCTGATCTGGGCAATTATCCATACCATCAGTACCAAGCCTTGGGCAAGAATAGCTTTGGAAGCCCATTTCGATCTGCGCAGGATCAATAACAGGACAACAACACCGAACAATCCATTGCACAGAAAAAGGATGAGGCCGGGGATAAAATAATCCTTAAATACGGTCCCTTCTATCCAATGAAAGGGCATTTGCATGGCCGAACCATCGGGTGCATACATCAATAAAAACCCGCCTGCCAATGCAGTTAGCGTGTTTAACACCAAAAACAATACGGATGTGAACAAAATAAACCCTCTCATACAGAAAAGATATCGTGGTTTACTGCCAAAAAGGATGACACAGGTCACCCCAAAGGAATTATAATTTTATCTGCACAGAATATGCGGTATTTCCCGAACGCAGGGTAGCGATATATAAACCGTCGGGGATCTTAGAAATATCTAATTGCGTCAGCGTGGCATGAATCTCCGTGGCCATTACTGCGGCACCGAGCATATCGTGTAAAACAAAGGAACATGCGGCAGTTGGTTCCGATGCAAGAGCAATGGTCAGCATGTCATCGGCAGCGTAAAAAACACAAAGCGGTTCCGTATCCTGCGCGGGAACGGCAAGGTCCCCGTCGTCCTGAATAAAAATGGTCATGGTATTATTGGTAGGACTTGCAATACAATCGCCGCTCACATGCACTTCGAGCAGGATCTCTTCGGTGGGTTCGGGCAATATATCCTGCACGATATGCAGATCTACAGGAAGCTCGGTCAGATCATCTTCAAAGAATTGTGCGATGTATGGATCGGCTATGCTAAAGTCCTCGCCAAATGTTGCCGTGGATCCTGCCGTGTTCACGGAAATTTCTGCAGTGCAATCGGCGGAATTGGAAATATGCACTGTTGCGGATATATCACCGGCGGCTTCTGAAACGGTTTGACTGATGGTGCTGAAACCAACCACATTATCTGAAGGCGTGTCGTCATCGGTTATATGTAATGTAAATTGATGAGGTATGCCCGTAGAACAGGCACCGGTAACATCTGTGATATCAAAAACAACTACTTCATCGTCTTCCATGACCGCATCATCCACTATACTGATCGTGAAATGTTGAGTAAGCGGATCGCCTGTAGTGAATACCACCGGACCCGGGATATCTGTAGAATAATCACTTCCCTCGGTTGCTGTACTCAGGATCTCATTTGGAATGATGTTAAAACTGCAATCTGTTTCTGCCGAGATGCCAACGCTCAGATCCACATCTCCTGCACCTTCTGCAGCGGAAGCAGAAAATGCTCCAAATTGAACATGTACCGGCAATGGATCGGGTAAAGCTCCGGTGAGAATATCTGCTCCGGGCGTTTCTGCATATGCAAAATCGTAAATGGTGATCTGCATGGGATCCAGGTCTACCGATAAACGCAACCATCCGTTATGTATCGCTGCGCCGTCTGTAAAACGAAACCCGAGAAACGCAATACTTCCGTCGGCGAAGGCGCCATGTGTTTCGCCATAATACACGGACGCCAGCACGGCAACATTAAAAGAGTTATACACAAAGGAAGCCGATGAACTCACCGAGGCCCCACTGTTCAGCGCGTCTGCAAAAGGAGAGCCTGCAGAAGTATATCCCATAACAGCATTTTGCGGATCTCCGACACCATAATACCCCAGATTTCCGAATACACGGGCAACCAGCCATCCGCCGGAAAATGAATTTTGCACCACGAACATCAGGTCCTGCATGCCGTCGTCATTGACATCCACAGTCAGGGTGGCGTCTTCCGGGATGACCACATCGGGAATATCATAATAGGTAATCTGGCTGTTTGCAATGGCCGGTATGGCCAGAAAGGCGCCTGTCAAGGCAGAATAAGCGGCCCATTTGTCTGAGGAGAATACGTTTTTTGACATACGGTTAAGTATACATGAAATTAACCATTTTGACGTTAATAGAAGGTATGCTTCGTTTTATCCATATGTGCGCTGTACACACATCTTTTACGCCTTTTTTACAATATCGGGAATGGTTTTGTCGTAAATTAGTGTTTGAATTGCTGTTATGAGAGGTATTTTACGCTCTGTCGGGTTGTGTTTTATTTTGTTGATTGCGCTGGCGCAAACTGCCCTGGCAACACATAACAGAGCCGGTGAGATCACATATAGCCATGTTGACGGCAATACCTTTGAATTTACCATCACCACCTATACCGATCCGGCTTCACCTGCCGATCGCAGTGCCCTGCTTATAGATTGGGGCGATCATACGTCAGATACATTGCTGCGCAACAGCATTACCCCGCTTACTCCTCAGGTGCAAAAAAATACATATGTAGGACAGCATACATATGGCGGACCAGGCACGTACATTGTCAGTATGGTGGACCCGAACCGTGTTGCCGATATTTTGAATATAGATGGTTCGGTGAATGTGCCTTTTTGTTTGGTGGACACCGTCGTGTTTTTTGATCCGGTTGTCTATGGATACAATAATTCGCCGGTCTTGCTCAATGCACCTATTGATTATGCCAATATCGGTGAATTATTTGTGCACAATCCGAATGCCTATGATCCCGACGGCGATCTGCTTACGTATGAGTTGATCGTACCGTATCAATATCCGGGCATCGTGGTTCCGGGATATGAATATCCGGATGATTACACAGCATGTGAAGATGCATTTACCATTGATCCGGAAAACGGTGAGGTCGTCTGGGATGTGCCTTGTATACAGGGGATTTTCAACTGTGCCATTCTGATCACGGAATGGCGTGATGGTGTGCGGCTGGGAACGGTCTTGCGCGACATGGAAATATTCGTGGAGAACAATAATAATCATGCACCTGTGATCGCTGCTATTAACGACACTTGTGTATATGCAGGCGAGGAGTTGAATATATTAGTTACCGCTACCGATCCGGATGTTTCCCAAACGATCACACTTACGGCAGATGGCGGACCATTTTATATCACCGAAAGTCCGGCGGAGTTTTTCAGCGATCCCGATCAGGGCTTTGTGGAAGGAACATTCACCTGGCAGACAGTGTGTGATCATGTGCGGGATCAATTTTATCAGGTAGTATTCAAAGCAGAAGATAATTTCCAGATAGGTTTTGATGAAGTGCCGCTGGTTGACCTGGAAACATGGGAGATCACGGTCGTGGCACCACCACCGGTCATCCTTGCAGCAGAACCGAGTTCCAATCAGATCACCGTTACCTGGCAGGATCCGTATGCCTGTTCCGGTGCCGATAATTTTCTCGGATTTTCTGTGTGGAGAAGAATTGGTTGTGACAGTCTGGAATTTGATAAATGTCAGCGCGGGCTGGACGGTTATGGATACGATTCTATTGCCTTTGTAGAAGATGCATATACCTATGTAGATAATGCGGTGGTATACGGACAGGAATACAGCTATCGTATCATTGCGGAATTTGGGGAACACAGTGTAATAGCCCCCGACTTTGTATATAATCGCGTTAAAAGTGCGCCATCGGATAATGTATGTGCAGAATTAAAACGCGATCTGCCTGTTATTAACCACGCCAGTGTGCGCAACACAAGTACCACGGATGGTTCCATGTATGTGGGCTGGTATAAACCGCTGGGCACAGATCTGGATACCACTATTTTTCAGGGTCCGTATAAATATGAATTACTGCGTTATGAAGGACTGACAGCCACCGGTGTTGAAACATTGATCGCAACCTTCACTGCTCCATCCTTTTATTTGCTGAATGATACTTCTTATATTGATACACTTATTAATACTGTAACGACCGGATATACCTATAAACTCAAATTTTATTTTACCGAAACCGGTAATTTCCAATTACTGGGTGCCACACAAGCTGCTTCGAGTGTATTTTTAAATGCAGCACCCGGCGATAATAAATTGAATCTTTCCTGGGACTATAATGTGCCCTGGTTAAATGAAATGTTCGAAGTATACAAAGAGCAACCTGCCGGTTCCGGTGATATTGTTTTGCTTACTACCACCGATGCACATAATTATATAGATGATAGTTTGGCAAACGGCACAGAATACTGTTATTATGTGAAAGCCTTTGGTATGTATACGATAGAATCCTTGCCCGATACACTGATCAATGATTCACAAATTAAGTGCGCCGTTCCCATCGACAATGAACCACCTTGTCCGCCTGTTCTGACAGTGAACAATGTATGTATGCAGGACGGGAACGTACAAGTAGATGAAAATGATCTGAAGAATGAGTTGACCTGGACCAACCCGAATCATTCCTGTGCGGATGATGTCATACAATATATTGTATACTATAGTCCGCAGGAAGGTCAGGCTTTGATACCACTCGAGACTATTTTAGATGGTAATGACACCACCTTTACGCATAGTGCGCTTTCTTCGCTTGCCGGTTGTTATGCTGTGGTTGCTATCGATTCTTTCAATAATTCCAGCGGGTTGAGCAATATGATCTGTGTAGATAATTGCTCCAACTACAATTTACCGAATGCATTTACACCAAATGGCGACGGATTTAATGATCTGTATACGCCCATTTTGCCATACCGCTTTATTGATCACGTAGATATGAAGATCTTCGACCGCTGGGGCAACTTGGTATTTAAAACCGATGATCCTATGTTGAATTGGGATGGCAAAGATGTGAACACAGGTAAAGATGTTGCCGAAGGGGTATATTATTATGTATGCACGGTGTATGAGATAACCGTCAACGGGGTGCAGGCCATTCCTGTTGCTCAGCGAGGCTATATCCATCTCTATCGCTCCGATAAATCCGAATAAGGCCACAAACCGTATTTTTGCTCCATGTTCACGGGTATCATAGAGGATATGGGTACATTGATCGCTGCCGATAAAAAGGGTGCGAATATAACGTTTACAATACGCTCATCTATTTCTGATCAGTTGCATGTGGATCAGAGTGTTTCACACGATGGCGTTTGTTTGACCGTGGAAATGGTTTCCGGTGATACACATGTGGTCACCGCAATTGCAGAAACATTAGAACGCAGTGCGATAGGCGCGTGGGAAGTAGGTCAGCAGATCAATCTGGAGCGATGTATGGTCATAGGTGGCAGACTGGATGGCCATATCGTGCAAGGCCATGTAGATACCACAGCGCGCATAACTGAGATACAGGATGAAGCAGGCAGTGCTCGTTTTACCTTGCAATTCGATGCTCGATATAGCAAGTATCTCGTGGAAAAAGGCAGTGTTTCCATCAATGGTATAAGTCTTACCGTTGCTTCCCTTTCTGCCAACGAATTTTCAGTCGCTATAATACCTTACACTTTGCAGCATACCAATTTGCAATTTCTTCAGATCGGCGATACCGTGAATATGGAGTGGGATATTATTGGGAAGTATGTGGAAAGGATGATGGAAGGTAATGAAAAATGAAAAATGAAAAATGAAAAATGTCCGCCGGTGGCGGATCACCCGTTGGGTGGAAAAATGAAAAAATCTACCTAACCTCTGTGTGCGAATTAAATATAAACAATAATCAGTATTCTTCTTAGTTTACAGTACTCTTTATTAAATCATACTGCTACTGCTACTGCTCCTGCACCTGCTCCTTCATCTTTACAGAGAAACATCTTCTTCAACAAAGAGATCATTTATATCAGATCGTCTTCCCTTTCATCGCTTTGCTGATGGCCATGTCCATCAGGCGTTCGGCAAATGGTCTGGTATAGTCGTTGAGTGATTCCACAGAGCGCAAGATGGCATCTTTATCTTCGGTTTCCATCACTGATTGCAAAGTTGTCATGCGCTCTTCCGTGCCGTTGCGTTCATCTTCGGTAAGCAGTTCTTTATTTTTCTCAATAAATCGTGCGCAGGTATCGATCATATTGCGCGCATCTACGCGAGCTTCTACCAATGCGCGCACTGCCATATCATCTTTTGCATGTTGGATAGAATCCACCAGCATCTGCGCCATTTCTTCTTCTGTCAATCCATATTGCGGTTGCACTTCCACACTTTGCTCTACACCGCTGCGCAATTCTTTTGCTTTCACGGTAAGAATTCCATCTGCATTCAATTGAAAAGTGATCTCCACTTTGGGCAATCCTGCAGGCATACCGGGGATGCCGCTCAATACAAATTCCGCCAGTTTGCGGTTATCGCGCACCAGATCGCGCTCACCCTGGTATACGGATATCTTCAGCTTGCTTTGCCCGTCGATGCTGGTAGTATATTGTCTGCCTGCTGCTGTCGGCACGCGCGTATTGCGCGGAATGATCACATCCATCAGTCCGCCCATTGTCTCAATACCCAAACTCAAAGGTGTGATATCCAATAACAACAGATCGCGTTGATTACCGGATAAGATATCTGCTTGCACGGCTGCACCCAGTGCAACCACTTCGTCGGGATCCAGCGTATCATTTACAGCAGTTTGAAAATAAGAGCGCACACTTTCTTTTACAAAAGGCACACGTGTGCTTCCACCGACCAGTACCACGCTTTCAATTTCTGAAAGTGGTATATGCGCATCTTTGACTGCTTGTTTACAGCATGCCATCGTGCGATCAATAAGCGGTTGGATCAGGGATTCAAAAGTGCTGCGGTCCAGATGGAGTTTTTTATCCATAAAGGTTCCATCAAATGTTTCCGCATTGCTCAATATTTTTTTTGCTTTTTCTGCCAGCAAGCGCAATTCCTGCACTGCTCCGCCTTCCAGATCAGAAAGTTGCATTTTGTCCATCCAATATTCCATGATGGCGCGGTCCATATCGTCTCCACCCAGAAATGTGTCCCCATTCGTAGATAATACTTCAAATACGCCTTGCTGGATCTTTAAAATGGAAATATCAAAAGTGCCACCACCCAGGTCATATACTGCTATGGTTTGTTCAGCATCTTTGGATAAACCGATACCATAAGCCAGACTTGCAGCGGTTGGCTCATTCACGATGCGCAATACATCGAGGCCGGCCAGTTTTCCTGCATCGCGTGTTGCCTGCCGCTGCGCATCGTTGAAATAGGCGGGAACCGTTATCACTGCCTTGGTAATATTTTTATGTACTAGTTTTTCTGCACGTGCGCGCAATTCTGCAAGGATATAGGATGATAAAGTGATAGGTGAATAAAAGGTATCTCCAACCTGAATTTTTACCAGGCTCTCGGTATTATCATCTATGATCTTATAACTGAAATGTTTGCCGTGTTCGCCGATATCTGCATACGATTTTCCCATTAACCGTTTGACACTGTAGATCGTATTGCCCGGATCATCGATAAGAAACGGGATGGCATCTTTTCCCACAATGGGTTGCCCGTCGGGA
>JAWKLB010000042.1:0-24408 GCA_041392955.1 Chitinophagales bacterium
CGGCATGTTTGTCAGTTTGCCCTGTTCTTCCAGGCGGGTTACAACATTGAGGGCATCCAGCCTCTTTTTCAAAATGAGGTTGTTCATCCGGGCTACCGATTCGGCATTGGAGTGTGATTTCTTTATCTGGCGTTTTGTCTCGTCCCAATCGTTCTCGGAGATGCTATACCCGAGTTTAATGGAAGTATTACGCCCGTTGTGAGAGATTCTAAGAATTACCGGATATAAATTTTTTTTTGATTTATATCTGGTGTCCAGTGCTATCACTATATTTGTCCTCATAAGTTCTGTATTTGCACATAATTTGCACTTAAAATACGGATTTTCCTGAATTAAAATGTTCTTTTTTGAATAGAAAATGCCAATAAATCTGAATTTCAGGTTATTTGTATTCGGGACGGTTTGTAAAACTCCTGCTTTGGGAGCAGGAGGCCGCTGGTTCGAATCCAGCCGCCCCGACAATACTTTTTAGCATCGCAAGGCGGTACTTCTGCACGCTATGACCTAATACCACACATCCGGCATATCGGGGTGTAGCTCAGCCCGGCTAGAGCGCTACGTTCGGGACGTAGAGGCCGGAGGTTCGAATCCTCTCACCCCGACTAAATGCGAGGGTTTTTGACGCGATCTGTCAAAAACCCTTTTTCTGTTTTGATATCTATATATTTTAAAGTGTATTATTTGTATAATACTGATTTACAGTTAATTAGACATTTTATGGTTATAGGATTACATCTATTCTCACCGTGCGATGAGCAGTTTGTTTTTCAGATAAAAGTCGCCCGAATCCAATAATCTGCAGATCGCTGGAATACTCACCTGCGTTCCTTACCTTTGCGGCTCGAAAAGCCATGTCTGTACAGGAAAATATCCACCCGATCTTTCACAGGCTGCTGCAGCAAAGCGATAAAGAAGTCATGCTGAAGCAGCATGCCAGGGTAATATGGCTTACCGGACTCAGCGGATCGGGTAAGAGTACCATTGCCGAGGCAACAGAGAAGAAACTGCATGCTGGGGGATACCTGACCATGTTGCTCGACGGCGATAATATTCGCAGCGGCATCAATAATAACCTGAGTTTTTCGGATACCGACCGCATCGAAAATATCCGGCGCATTGCCGAAGTGAGCAAGTTGTTCCTGCATTGCGGCATCATTACCCTGAACAGCTTCGTAAGCCCGACCAACCAGATCCGCAACATGGCGCGCGAGATCATCGGAGCGGAAAATTTTCTGGAAGTATATATCAATGCACCGCTGGAAGTATGCGAAGCAAGAGACGTCAAAGGGCTCTATGCGAAAGCGAGAAAAGGTTTGATCCCCGACTTTACCGGCATTACTTCCCCCTTTGAAGCTCCGGAACATCCGGCGTTGGAAATTCGCACAGATCAGATGGAAATTGCAGAAAGCGTGCAACGTCTGATGGATTTTATCATTCCATTAATTGAATACAAAAAGTAAACCCTTAGATACATAAAAAATTATGTCGTATAGCCTAACACATCTCAAAGAACTGGAAGCAGAAAGTATTTACGTGATGCGCGAAGTGGCTGCCCAGTTTCAAAAACCTGCTCTGCTATTCTCGGGTGGAAAGGACTCCATTTTGATGGTGTACCTGGCGCGTAAAGCGTTCTGGCCTGCGAAATTCCCATTCCCACTGGTACATATCGATACCGGGCATAACTTCCCCGAAACGATGGAATATCGCGATTGGCTCGTTGAAGAAATGGGAGCCCAATTGATCGTTGGTTCGGTAGAAGATTCTATCGGTCGCGGAACTGCTGTTGAGGAGAAAGGATTGAATGCAAGTCGCAATGCGCTGCAAACAGTCACACTGCTTGAAACAATTGAATCGCATAAGTTCGATGCTGCCATGGGTGGCGCACGACGCGATGAAGAAAAAGCCCGCGCGAAAGAAAGGTTCTTCTCACATCGCGATGAATTCGGTCAATGGGATCCGAAAAATCAGCGCCCCGAATTGTGGAATCTGTTTAACGGCAGAAAACATATAGGTGAACATTTCCGTGTTTTCCCGATCAGCAACTGGACTGAAATGGATGTTTGGCAATATATCTATCAGGAAAATATCCCACTGCCGAAATTATATTTCGCACATGATCGCGAAGTGATCGAACGCGACGGAACGTTCATCTCCACGCATCCCGAATGGGTAAAGCTGCGTCCGAATGAAAGCGTTGTTACCAAACATATTCGCTTCCGCACCTGCGGTGACCTGCCGATTACAGGCGCCATTGAAAGTGATGCGGATACAGTGGAAAAGATCATCTATGAAGTAGCTACTACACGTGTTACGGAACGTGGCAACAGAGCGGATGATAAACGCAGTGAGACAAGTATGGAAGACCGGAAAAAACAAGGGTACTTCTGATCAATTCATTTACAGCAAGCAGATTTAATATATAAAGAAATTGTAGTCATGGAACATTTGGTAAAGGACGGAACATTCGATCATCATGGTTATCTCAATATGGAACTCCTGCGTTTCACAACAGCAGGTAGCGTAGATGATGGGAAATCAACCTTGATCGGAAGATTATTGTATGATTCAAAATCTATTTTTCAGGATCAACTGGAAGCCATTGAAAAGTCCAGCAAACAGCGCGGTGAGGATTATGTAAATCTCGCATTGCTTACCGATGGTTTGCGCAGTGAAAGGGAACAAGGCATCACCATTGATGTGGCATACCGGTATTTCAGTACACCGAAACGCAAATTCATTATTGCCGATACACCCGGCCATATTCAATATACCAGAAATATGGTTACGGGCGCTTCTACTGCCAACCTGGCTATCATTTTGGTGGATGCACGTCATGGTGTTGTAGAACAAACCTATCGCCACAGCTTTATCGCATCGCTGCTGCAAATTCCGCATATTGTGATCTGTATCAACAAAATGGACCTGGTTGATTACAGCAAAGAGAAATACGATGAAGTAGTAGAGCAATTCCGTCACTTTGCTTCAAAACTCGATGTGCAGGATGTGCGCTTTATTCCTATCAGTGCATTACTGGGCGACAACGTGGTGGATCGCAGTGAAAAAATGAACTGGTATGAAGGGCCTACATTGATGTACACCCTGGAGACCGTGCATATCGGTTCTGACCACAACCTCATCGATTGCCGTTTCCCCGTACAACACGTGATACGTCCGATGAGCAATGAATATCACGACTACCGCGGATACGCAGGTCGTGTTGCAGGCGGTGTTTTCAAGCCGGGTGATGACGTGATGCATTTACCCAGCGGTATCACAACAAAAATAGCCGCGATCAAAACGATTAATGGCGACCTGAATGAAGCGTATCCGCCGGAAAGTGTTACATTGATACTCGAAGATGACGTAGACATCAGTCGCGGTGATATGATCGTTCGTGAGAACAATGTGCCGGAGATCGGTCAGGATATAGATATCATGTTGTGCTGGATGGATGATAAAAATCCACTCAGACTGAACGGTAAATATGCCATTATGCATACGAGCAGAGAAGCGCGTTGTGTCATTAAAGAGATATTGTATAAAGTGGATGTGAATACACTCCACAGGATACAGGATGTGGACTCTTTGACACTGAATGAAATTGGCAGGGTGAAGATCCGCACTACAGTACCGCTTTTCTACGATGAATATCGCCGCAACAGGAATACCGGGTCGCTTATCATCATTGATGAAGGAACGAACACCACTGTAGGCGCTGCCATGATCATTGAGTAACGCTTCCCGCGTTATGCATTGCAGCCTTTTTCTGCATCTTACTTCTAAGAAATATAATACAACCGCTACCTCAGGGTGGCGGTTGCTGCTTAATTTTATTGCATGAACAAATGGCTTATTAGCTTAGGTGTATACCTGTGCCTTGTAGAGGTAGCTTTTGCGCAACCCGTTGCACCAAATAAATTGGACGGGAACGGATCCCGTACGGGAAAGTGGGTCATCCTGCTGAATGAAAGCAACTATGTGACGAAAGATACTGCACTGGCAACACACTACTATCTGGCAACATATAAAAAAGGAAAACCGGCAGGGATCACAAAAGAATATTCCATGCAGGGAACACTTTTGTGGGAGGGAGCCTTGCGATCCATTATCCCGGATACCATCGATGGAATAGCCAAAGGATATTATCCGAATGGCAATGTAGAATATAAGTATCAATATGTCGACGGGATTATGCAGGGTATGGCAACACAATATTTTGAGAACGGAGCTGTGAAATGGACATGCAATTACACAGACGATTTTCCCGATGGAACATATACCGAATACTATTCAGATGGAAAATTGCACCGAAAAGGCACAGTGGTCCATGGAAAGAAAAATGGTTTCTTTCAATTTTATAGAGCCGATGGAACAAAAGAAAAGGATGTTACCTATGTAGATGATATATATGCAGGACCGTATTTTGAATATGATCTCCAAGGCCGTTTAAAATATAAAATACCCTATATACAAGGTGAGCGGGAAGGTGTGATCACGAAATTCGATTCCACGGGTGCTGAGGTAGATTATTTTATGGCACATGCCGATACTATAGTTTCTATTTATGATGCCATCGGGCAGGTTGGTTCCTTTATCATGCCCTTTGCTGATGATACAGAAGGGTTTTTGTTTTGCTCCATGCTGGAAGAATATTTCAGAAAGAAATATGGTGAAACCAGTCAGGTATATCCATTTGCGGTGAGCAGCTTCGCACAGTATTATTTTATGCGTGGTGATATGGAAAATGGAAGGCCCTGGGCGGTGAAAAGTTTTGCATTGGAAAAAGCCTTGTTGGATTCGGAAAATGCAGCCGATGCAGATAAATGGCATCTGCTCGGACTGATGTTAGAAACATTTGGTGAAAGCGAACTGGCATGGGATGCATATGGATACTCCTTACAGGCCACCATGCAGGATGGAAAACCAACCGCACAAACCGTAGAATATACTGCGCGAACTGCTGAAGTTGCTTTTAATGCAGACAATACCGAACGCGGGTTCTCTCTATATGCAGATGCCATGCAGGACTGCAGCATACTTGGCGATTCGGCTGATGCAGCTTGTATCAACGCTGTTATCGGATATGCCGACAGGCTTGGTGCTGCTTACCGGGATGATGAAGCTTTGCTGCTATTGCAACAAAATACCACTCGTGCGCAACGTACGGAAGAAGCACATACATGGAATTATCGTATTGCGGGGAGTTTAATGGCATTGAACAGACCGGATGAAGCTATGCACATGTATATAGATCTGTATGCGGAATTTCCCGTCTGGAAAGACAGCGCATTGCAACTGGATGTAGTGAGCGCATTGGCGCGCAATTATATGGATGCAGGTAATTTTGGCTCTGCAGAAAAATTATATCTCGAAGCATTGGATATATCGCGTGCACTCAGCGTAGAGGATAGTCTGGATTATTACGGACTGGTCAGCGACCTGGCAGATTATTATGAACGTGTTGGCCGATATGATCAGGCTATTACTTTCTCTGAGCAAAGCGTTCAATATCGCTTGCGCGAGAGCATGGATACCAGTGGTGGCATTCTGCAATTATTTACCAAAGACCTGACAAATGAAATGTTGATCGGCGAATCGCTGACGCTTGCCCGATTGTATGATGCTACCGGTCAATGGGATCTGGCAGATGGTATTTTACACAGTGCGGTGGAAAGCGCATCCACCTTGTTAGGCGAAAGCTCTTTTGCATATATTCAATCCCTCGAAGCGTTGGCAGGACATGAAATGGATGGAGAAGCATTCGCCGATGCAGAGCAACATTTTCAAAAAGCGCTGGCATTATCTGAAACTTATTTAGGAGATAATAATGTAAACTATTTTACCTGGAAAGACAATTTGAGTGAATTGTATGTGCGCATGGGAGAACCTGAAAAAGCTTTGCACATTGCGGAAGAAGTGTTGCAAGCCAGAAAAGAACAGTATCCGGAAGGACATCCTATTCTTACAGCGAGCTATGGCAGGTTGTCGGAAATATTCAGCGATCTGGGAGAAACGGATACTGCCATTACCCTGTATGCTAAAGTATTGGATGCACAAACCAACAGGTTGGAAAATACATTTGCCGTTATGCGCACCGAAGAACAGGAAGAATTTCTCAGCACCTTCCGTTTCCAGTTTGATATTTTCAATGCATTGGCAGCACAGCATGGCAATACAAGGAATAAGGGTTATACGCATTTGCTGGATTATCAACTGATCAACAGATCGCTATTGTTATATTCCGGAGCAGCATCGCGGCGCGCCTTTGAACAAAGTACGGATCACAACATGCGCAGCATGTACACGCAGTGGCTGGACACCAAACGATATGTAAATAAACTGGTCGCAGATGGTGCACCACTTTCCGATCCGCGTATTGATTCCCTGCAACAACATGCCGACGATCTGGAAAAGCAACTCAATATCCTCGCAGGAAAAGATATACAGTATGTGCCAACCTACACGACAAAAGACGTACAGGCTGCATTGCGCAGTGGTGAAGCGTATGTGTCGTTTGTCCGCTATCCGGCATTCGTTGATGACAAAGTAGACCAATGGATGATAGGTGCGGTGGTTTTATTACCGGATAATGATCCTATATGGTTTGCATTATGTGCAGAATCGGATCTCCGGGATCTTTTGCAGAAAAAGAACAATGAAAAGGAACAGGTTTTTATTGACCGATTATATACATACCCCGAGTTTGAAGAAGATAGTGCACAATATGCAGGTGCTGCTTTGTTCGCATACACCTGGAAGAAAATATTACCGGTATTACAACAAACAAAACGGATCTATTTCCATACCGACGGATTACTCTATCAGATCAATGTATCAGCTGTGCCTCTTGCAGCGGGCATGCCTATATGCATGCAATACGAGATGTATCAAATTGCGGGCGTGCAGGCATTACTTGCGGGAACATTGGATCAGGCTGTTGCGCAACATCCCAGCATAGATCTGTTCGGCGGCATTGCATTCGATGCGAATGATGGCGATCTGCATGCTGCGGCAGCAGGTAATGGAAGTATAGTCAGGAATATACCGGTTGCTGCAGCCAGTACTCAGATAGAACGGGGAGGTAATTGGCAGTATTTGCCGGGCTCACTCACAGAAGTGCAAAATATTGAAAAAACGCTTGCGGGTGCGGGTTGGGAAGTGCAACAGGTAAGCGGAGCTTCAGCCTGCGAAGAAGTATTTAAAAATATGCAGGGTGCACAAGCTCCGGATATTCTGCACGTTGCCACGCACGGATTTTTCAGTGACGATCTTTCTCCGGATCCTATGTTTCAAACCGGTATCCTTTTGGCAGGTGGCAGCAGGAGTTTATCCGGCGACCGGCCGGCCGGCGATCTGGAAGATGGGGTATTGACTGCAGCGGAGGTGAGTTATATGGATCTGAGCAATACCGCCTTGGTGGTGTTGTCGGCGTGTGAGACCGGTCTGGGCGAAGTGCGCTCCGATGAGGGCGTTTTTGGCCTGCAGCGCGCCTTCGCACTTGCCGGTGTGCAAAATATCCTGATGAGCATGTGGAAAGTGAGCGATAAGGAAACAGCTCTATTTATGCAAACCTTTTATGCGCATCTGGCTGAGGGCATGACCTTACACGATGCCTATGCCGCCACGCAGAAATATATGAGCAGCAGATATTCGCCCTATTATTGGGCATCCTTCGTCCTGCAACAGTAGTCCCTACCTTCATCCCATTGTCATTTTTAAGAAATTAGTTGTATAACTAAATAATTAGTTATATGTTTGACACATGAAGGAACTGACGAAAGCCGAAGAGCAGGTAATGCAGATACTTTGGGGCCTGGGCAAAGGATTCATAAAGGATATTCTGGCGGAAATGCCCAAGCCGAAACCCGCCTATACTACAGTGAGTACTATCGTGCGGATATTGGAGCAGAAAGGATTTGTACTTTACACGGTGTACGGCAAAACACATGAATATTATCCGGCGATCTCGCGGGATGCATATAAGCGGTTTCGCACTAAAGGTTTGTTGCAGGACTATTTTTCAGGTTCCGTGAAAAACCTGGTCTCTTTTTTTGCAGAGAAAGAAAAATTATCTGTGAAGGAATTGGATGAGATCATGCAGATCGCGAAAAAGAGCAAAAAAAAATAATTTACCGGAACAACACATCGCGCAAATGGCTAGTTATATCATACAATCCAACATCACTTTCTGCATTGCGGGAATTCTGTATCTGCTATTTCTGAGAAAGGGAATGCCGGCAACGGTGCAGCGCGGTTATCTTTTAATTGCCGGCGGGGTTTCACTGCTCTTTCCTTTGTGGCTTTCCGCCGGGGCTGGCAATAAGCTGACGCTTGACCTTCCTGTGGTGCAGGTCGGTTTGCAACATGTATTGCGCACGGTAGATCAGGCAACGCAGACACCGGATCACTATTCCTGGATTTGGATATATACCATACCATCCGCAATTATTGTATTAGTGTTATGGATACAATATTTCTTATTGAGCAGACGGATATTTTCAGGCAAAGGAACATGGGTGAACGGTGTGTTTATTATTTACGAACGGGAGGGGTCCGAGCCGGCATCTTTTTTTAAAACCATTTTTCTGCCGATCGGGCTGGAACCGCAGGCAGAAAGTATGATCCTGAAACATGAGACCGCACATGCACAACAATGGCATTCTTTAGACAATATATTTTACTCCATGTTGAAAATAGTGTTCTGGTGCAACCCATTGGTTTGGTTCCTGCACAGCGAATTGCGTCTGGTACATGAGTGTCTCGCCGATAAACAGGCCGGAATGGATCGCAGGGACGACTACCAAAATCTGCTCATCGGCACGGCGATCTTTCATTCTCCCAGAATACTGACAAATAATTTTTCAAATTCAAATCTCAAACGACGACTAATGATGTTCAACGAAAAACAATCTGTGCGCAAAGCCTTCCTCAGAATGGCTTTGGTGTTACCTGTATTCTGCTTTTGCGGATTGATACAGATGCATGCACAATCCGCTGGCGACAATAGCAACAGCAAAATGGTATATTCAGAGCCCCAGGTGATGCCGGAATATCCGGGTGGTACTGCCGCATTGGCTGAATTTCTGGCAAGTCAGATAGAATACCCGAAGGATGCAAAAAAGAATGGCGTGGAAGGGAATGTATTTGTATCCTTTGTAGTAACTGCTGAAGGTAAGGTTACTGGTGTGCAGCTCAAACGCGGTGTAATGGGTGCCTTGGATGATGAAGCCATTCGCGTGGTCAAACTCATGCCCGATTGGACACCCGGCACCATTAACGGGAAACCCGTGGATGTGGAAATGGTATTGCCGGTGGCTTTCCGTTTGAAATAATGTATCTGTAATAGTTATATTAGAACCGGCAATAAGCCGGTTTTTTTTTGATATGTCATGCAAACGATTTCATTTTTACCTCATAAAAATAAATTATGCTAAAGAAAATTTTCTTTCTAATGTACATGTTCGCGATTTTATTTCCATCTGCATTTGGACAGGTCATCACAACTACAACAGGATCAAACAATGTGGCTGCCGATACAGCTAATCATATTTATGAATATACTGATGTTATGCCTGAATTTCCAGGGGGCAGCCCGGCATTGTATTATTACCTTTCTTCCCATTTAAAATATCCGAAAAAAGCAATGGAAGATTCCGTACAAGGAACGGTATATATTAAATTTATCGTTGACCACAACGGGAAAGTGGTTGAGCCAAAAGTGCTTCGTGGTGTCTCTGCAGAGATAGATGCAGAAGCGCTCCGTGTTATCCAGGAATTACCTGACTGGAATCCGGGTAGAATGAATGGCAAACCTGTGGATGTATATTATACCATCCCACTCAAGTTTACTCTCATGGAATAAAAAAAGGGGGCGACATGACGTCGAACCCCCATAGGTGTGTTTCTTCCGTGAAGATCTATTTCATCTTGATCAATTGCGTAAAGTATATACCTTCTGCATTGGAAATTTTAACTACATAATTACCGGCAGGCAGATCAGCGGTTTGCAGCGTTATTATTCCATGCGTTATTTCAGTGCGCATAACAGGCAGTGTAACTTCTTGTCCGGCGGTATTGATCACTGCAACATGCAGGTCATTCAGAGAAATACCCTGAAGTTGTATAGTGGTAAATGTTTCGGCAGGGTTAGGATATACGGTGATCTCGGGAATCGCACTGCCTGCAATACCCACCTGACCAACAGGAACGCTGATGCAATGTGTATCACTTCCTGCATCATTGGAAGCCGTGAGACAAACATTATAAAAATCGGCAACCGGGAACGTGTGCACCGGATTCTGCAAACCGGAAATTGCCCCATCACCAAATTCCCAGTACCAGTCGTTCGGTTCATTCGCTGAAATATCCGTAAAAATCATGGTAAGCGTGGAACCGGAATAAGTGAAATCGGCAACCGGTGCGATGCCATAGGATGCGATCACGATGTCCGCACAATAGGTGTCCGTTCCACCGGGGCCATTGATCGCAAGGCATACATGATAGGTTCCGTTCGCTGCGAAAGTATGTGTGGGATTCGCAATACTTGCTGTTGCACCATCATCGAAATCCCAATCCCAACTGTCCGGTGAACCGGTGCTGAGATCTGCGAAAAGAACTTCCGGATCACCGCTGTAAATGAACATGGCGTTCATGGCAGGGTAACCGTCTATAGTAACCGTATGACATGCACTGCCTGTGCCTATATCGTTGGTGGCACTTAAACATACATTGTAAGATCCATCTGCTGCGTAAGTATGGCTCGGGTTTTCCAGGGTAGATGTTCCGCCATCGCCAAAATCCCATTCCCATCCGTAAGGATCATTTGTAGAAAGATCTGTAAATGCAGTAGCCGGGTCACCTGTCCAGCTGAAATCAACAACAGGAGGATACATATATGTGCTGATCACCACATCGTTGCAAGCTGTATTGGAACCGGTTGCATTAGTGGCTGTCAGGCAAACGTGATATGTTCCATTATCAGCATATGTATGCGCCGGATTTTCGAGAACGGATGTTCCGCCATCGTCAAAATCCCATGACCAGCTGGTAGGATCATTCAAAGAAAGATCGGTAAAAGTAACAGCCGGATCACCCGTCCAGGTAAATGCAGCTGCAGGTGCGAGATATGAGGATATCAATATATCATTACATGCAGTATTCGAACCTGTAGCATTTGTAGCCGTCAAACAAACATGATAAGTTCCGTTTTCTGCATAGGTATGCGTCGGGTTCTCTAAAATAGAAGTACCACCGTCATCAAAGTCCCATGACCAGCTCGTTGGTGTATTCAAAGAAAGGTCGGTAAATGTAACCGTGGGATCACCTGTCCAGCTAAATGCAGCAGCAGGAGCCAGATAGGAATCTATCACAACACTTGCACAATAGGAATCTGAACCCGTTGCATTGGTTGCGGTAAGACAGGCGTTATACGTGCCATTTGTTGTATAAGTGTGTGTCGGATTTTCCAGAACAGAGGTTCCGCCATCGCCAAAATTCCACGACCAGGAGGTTGGTGTATTCGTCGACATATCGACAAAAGTTACAGTCGGGTCACCGGCAAACATGAAAAATGCTTCAGGTGCCAGATAAGAATCAATAACTACATTTTGACAAAATGTATTTGATCCTAATGCATTCGTGGCAGTAAGACAAACATTATAGGTGCCGTTTGCAGCATATATATGCAAAGGATTTTCTGTTGCGGAGGTGCCGCCATCACCAAATGTCCATGACCAGGAGGTCGGTGAACCGGTTGATGCATCAGTAAAAAATACAACAGGATCACCGGTATATGTGAAATTTGCTGTTGGTGCCGTTCCCGCACTTATGTTCACATTATAATCTTCGGTTTCACCATATCCATAGGTGTCACACGCTGTAATACCGGCGGTGTTCCATACATCCCGTGTGCGCAAATGCGTAACGCCATCGGCAGCGGTAAGCGGAACGGTGAAAGTTATGCTTCCGGTTCCAAAAGCCGGCAATCCTGTAACCTCACCCAATTTTTCCGAAGCTTCAAATACACCATTCTGATTATAATCTATCCAAGCCGCAACACCATTCAATGTTGCATAAGATCCGCAGGTGATGGTAATAGTATACGTTGATCCCGCATTAACATTAGTTGACAATGCACTGTAATAATTATAATAGGGGAAAGGCAAAGCGCCGGTACTATTATTTATCGTGCCGAGATGTACATTGGAGATATAATCACCTTCCGTTGTGCCATAGGTATATCCGGGAATACAATAACAATCAGCTACCGCATTTTGATCTACGAAAACGGGACCTGAGGTTGTATTATCACCACTATATATACAGGTAACCGTATTGCGATAAAAAGTTTGTGTTGTTTGTGTTGTTGTATAGCTGGGACCTGTTGCACCCGGAATATTTGTCCAGCTCAGGCCGTCGGCTGATTTTGACCACTGGTATGTAACGCCTAATTCAGCAACTGCATCAACCGATACGGTAAAATTCTCTCCTATACAAACTGAAGAGGCGGTTGAAACTGCATCACCGATAATGGGAAGGAGGTTACAATCCATTCCGGGAGTAACGGTGAATGTAGGTCGTGGACGATAATCCATTCCACCGGGTGTATAGTCAAAATATTCCACGCCTGTATAATCACATATATTTAATTGTGTATCACTGCGAAAGGTATGTGATGCGTTATAAGCAAGCGGGCCTGTCCATGTAACGCGCGCATTGCTTGTATACTCTCCTGCGGGATCACCACCACAGATCTCTATGAGGATATTACTAACACCGTCCCAGAAGAAGGGTGTATCAAAAACAAAGGTGTTGGTGCCGAGAACGGCGGTGTAATCTGTCGGGCCCCATACCAAGGTGGCTCCTTCTTCCCAGGTGGTTAAACCAAGAGAAGAAACTGCCGTGTTCATGATCTTCAGAGAATAGTCTTCGGTTACACCGGTTCCGGCAGGTAAGGCCTGCACGTTCCAACTGAGTTGCGTGATAAAACCGGCGCTCATCCCTTCGGCGATAAGTTCATCGGCGCGATATAAAAATTGTGTCCGCATGGTTTTGTAGAAGTCACCAAATGCAGTTGGATAGCTGATAGAATTATTTGCGCCGTTGTTGGCACCGATCGTATAGGTTTGCGCCAAGGCAGTACCTGAGATCAGCAGACACAGAAGTGCCCCTGAAAAAAGTGAGTACAAGTTTCTATTCATATGCATGTGTTTGACGTTTGGTAATGAGTTGCCGGTGTTGTCGCCTTGCTCCGGCATATCAAAGCTATATAACTGTGTATAATATGTGCATATCGCCGGGCCTGACACCGCTTAGGAAAGCATAAACCGATTGCCCTAAAATGGCGCATAATTCTTCGGACCGGGAATGGCGTTCCTGCATCTCCCGTTGTAAAATGTGACATTCAATTATCTGTGTACACCTTTGATCCCGTTGTCCGGAAAGCCTGTGTGCAGGGACTCTTCAGGATAAATTATATATATCAGGGTTGCTGTTAGCCCATGCACATATTCTTTTACGCTATGTGATTCCAAACAGTCGGGGAGGCAGTTTGCCATAAATCTGCCTGTTTTTTTCTGTCACATTTTTTCCGGGAACGAAATGATTTTTTGCCTGTTTTCCTGACTTTCAGGTCGCAACTGGGGGATTTTAACGCTCATTTTCGCAGTCTCCATTCGGTGGGATAGTAGTTATTTATTCTGTTTCCCAATTGCTTGGCCCAACCCAGGGTCCTTTCCTGATAAGTAACCTGAAACCAACCGGCAGGCAGCTCAGATGCTATAGTACCCCGTCGCAGGTAGTTCAGCGCATCGGGCAGATCGACCTTGTGCACAGGCAATTCGGGATGCAGATAAGCGCTCATGGCCAGGGGATGTTCAGGAATGATATCGCGACCCTTCAGGGTGGCAAGAGGCAAGCCGATACGCAGCGCATGCAAGTGGCTTATGATAGGCAAGGCAGCGGGCAAACACATTTCCGGGAATCCAAGGACCAGGTCCTTATGCAGGAGCAGTTTAAGGGAGCCATCGTTGAGAAAAAAGGAACGCATTGCATCAGCTACAGCAGAAGGAGCTTCCTCCCATTGAATACTCCCCGGAGATCGCATCATACCCGTACTCCCGACTTTTTGCAATACAGAAATAAAAAATCCTTCACTGCGTGTTTTGCCCGGATAAAATCTATAACCGTACTTGTTCTGTACTATGTTCCATTCTGCAGGCAACGCCCAGTGTATTAATTTGAATATACCACTCCCGACAAGGGATGCAATAATATCTTCATTCTCTTCCCGGCTATACGAACAGGTGGAATAGATCAGATAACCGCCTTCTTTTATTGCATTACAGATATTGTTGCAAATATTCCGTTGGCGGATGGCGCACGTGTCAACCAGTTCTTCTGACCATTGCGCTACAGCTTTTTCATCTTTGCGGAACATTCCCGATCCACTACATGGTGCATCTACTACAACCAGATCGAAGCATGCATGCAGCTGCGCAAAATGTGCAACATCATTATGCGTTATCATCACACCCGGTTCTCCCCACTTCATTACGTTTTCTATCAATGCAGATGTGCGATTCCTGATCGCTTCATTGCTGATGAGTAAACTATGTTCCGGGAGCATCGAACGCAATAAGGTAGACTTACCACCCGGTGAAGCACATAGATCGAGGGCGGTTATCGCTTTGTTATCAGCGGTGATCTTTTCAAGCAGAAAACCAAGGAACATGCTTCCAGCCTCCTGCACATAATAGCAACCTGCGTGGAAAAAAGGATCGTGTGCGAAGTATGGTTTTTCCGGTAAATAATAGGCATTATCCATCCACGGGACAGGGTCAGTAAGGGCAAAAGAACAGGCAGGTTTCCGGTGATGCAGGCGCACGGAAACTTGTGGTGCTTCGGCATGCGCGGCGCGAAATTCGTGCTCATCGAACCCATCGCAAGCAGCAACATGATCAAAAAATGAACCGGGTATCTGCACGTCAACAAAAATACACATTGCAGGCTCTGTATAACACCAAGGTATAATTTGCTTAACTTTGAATTAACATGAAAAGGCACCCTTTCAGGCTGTTCTCATTGGCATGTATATTCCTGTGTGTACCTGCCATAACACATGCACAAGTTGTGTTGAATGAAATTGCTTCGCGCGGTGATCTGTTAGATAACACAGGTTCCGGAAGTGACTGGATCGAATTATATAATGCAGGTGCGGTTGCTGTTGACCTCTCGACATATACTTTAAGCGATGATGCAATGCATCCGGGAAAATGGCACTTGCCGGGTATTACCCTTGCACCCGGAGCTTATTTTTTGGTTTATGCAAACGGAGAGGATACACATGCTGTGAGCGATCATTGGGAATCAGCGGTTTACTCGACAGATATCTGGAAATATTTTGTTGGCACCAGTGAGCCACCGGCCGATTGGAAAAGCATCGGTTTTGATGATGCGGCCTGGTTGTCGGGTATGGGCGGAATGGGTTATGGTGATGGCGATGATGGCACGATCATTCCATCTACACGGTCGGTGTTTATGCGGCAACCTTTTTATGTTGCCGATACTTCCATTTTTTCAGAAGCACAACTGCACGCAGATTATGATGATGCGTTCGTTGCTTATTTGAATGGTGTTGAAATAGCGCGCTCTGCCAATATCATTGGTACACCTCCGGATCATAACACATTGGCAACGACCGATCATGAAGCCGGTTTATA
Source organism: Chitinophagales bacterium (assembly GCA_041392955.1). Taxonomy (GTDB): domain Bacteria; phylum Bacteroidota; class Bacteroidia; order Chitinophagales; family BACL12; genus UBA7236. The sequence goes on from JAWKLB010000042.1 coordinate 15,720, forward strand.
TATGGGCATTCCGCCGGAATTATATTCCATCAGCTATGCACAAGTTCATGATCTTTTAGTTCCCGGTACGAATTATCTATGTGTTCAGGTACATAATGTTACAGTAGGCTCCTCAGACCTTTCTTCCAATTTTTGGTTGAGTTTTGGCATTACCACACCGGATGTGGTGTATGGCCCCACACCGGCATGGTTCGTTGAACCTGTTTCGTATGTGGCTTCTAATTTCAGTATTACCAATACGGGTGAGACCATTTATCTCTGCGATCTGCTTGGCAATATTCTGGATATGCAATATACAGGCGATCTGGCCTTGCACAACAGTATTGCGCGCATACCGGATGGCAGTGCCAATTGGTGTATCACAAATACCGCCACACCTTCAACCAGTAATAATGCGGCCGTATGTTTTGCGGGATATGAACCGGTTCCTGTTTTTTCACAGGAACCCGGTTGGTATAGTGGTGCACAAACAATATCCCTCAGCAGTACTTCGCCAACAGCTCAGATCAGGTATACCACAAACGGTTCGGCGGTAACTGCTGCATCACCGGTATATACATCTCCGTTTTTAATAGATACTTCAGTGGTTCTATCCGCAAAATGTTTTTCTACGGGTGCGCTACTTCCGGGCGAACAAAAACAAAATGTGTATTTCATTGATGAAGCAACACATGATATTCCGGTATTGAATATATCCATTGATCCATCCAGTTTGTTTGATTATGATACGGGTATATATGTTTTCGGTTGTTGCTATGATGACTATTATCCGTATTTCGGTGCCAATTTCTGGCAACCTTGGGAGCGCGCTGCCAATATTTCCTATTTCACTCCGGACGGCGTACAACAATGGGAATCTGATATGGCATTAGAGATCCATGGAGGTTGGTCGCGTGCAGAGGACCAGCGCAGTTTTCGGGTGGATTTCAAAGGGATATACGATGGCAATGTGCAATATCCGCTTTGGCGGGATAAACCCGAAATGCAGGATATCAATAATTTCAATATCCGCAATGGCGGTCAGCATATTTGGACATATAAATTTCATGACGCACTGCTTGCTTCCGTAATGCGCAATACACATATAGATTATGAGGCGTATGAACCGGTGGCCTTATATATCAATGGAAGATACTGGGGCTGGTATGGTCTGCGGGAAAAGGCAGATGAACATTATGCGCAGTCGAATTACGGGTATGATAACAATGAAGTAGATTTTCTGAATGCATGGGGTGCTTTGAACGGATCTGATTCCGGCTATATAAATATGTATGGATATGTTACTACGCATGATCCATTGTCGGTTGATTATTATGATCGCTTTGCGCAATGGATGGACGTGGAGAATTATGTCGATTATTATATCGGTGAGATCTATTATCAAAATGTTGATTTCGGCGGGGCATATTGGGGGGTTAATAATATTAAACTTTGGCGCCCGCAAGGGGGAGGTAAATTCCGTTTCATCATGTACGACATGGATGGTTCCATGGGATATTTCGGAAGTGTGCCCAGTGATAATTATATAAATATCATTCGCAATCCCGCTAGTCCGAATGCATATTCCATCGTATTTGATCATGTGTTGGACAACCCGCAGTTTCAGAAATATTTTGTGAACCGGTTTGCTGATCTGATCAACACCATTTATCTGCCTGAAAATTTCAATCCGGTTGCAGATAGTATGTATGCAGAGATATTCACTGAAATTCCGGATCAATTGGCAAGATGGGGCGCACCGAATGTGGGCACAGTGATCTACAATGTGAACAACACCAAAAATTATAACGCAACCAGATATCCGTATGCTCGGGCACATATCAATACATCGTTTGGTTTGAACGGGCAGAAGGAGATCACCTTGGATGTAACACCGCTTGCTTCGGGGCATATTCATATTAATACGATCACGCCCGGCCCTCTACCCTGGGATGGTATTTATTTTAGCGGAAACCCGGTTACACTGACCGCTCTTGCAGAGCCGGGTTATACTTTCGATCATTGGGAACCGAACGCCCTTTTACCTGCCGGTTCAACAGATCCCGTCATCGAGATCGATCTCACCATGGACATGGAATTTGTTGCTGTTTTTAATGGGGCACCTGCCGACGCGCATCTTATTGTATCGGAATTAAACTATCACAGTGCAGATATTCCGGATGCGGGTGACTGGGTTGAATTATACAATAACAGCGGAGCTGCATTGGATGTCAGCGGTTGGCAATTGGAGGACAGAAGCGGCAGTTATACATATACATTACCGGTTTCTGTTGTGATGGATCCGCATGGTTATATAATTCTGGCACAGGATACGAATGCATTTCGTACTCAATATCCAACCGTTGAACAGGTATATGGCGGATTTTCCTTTTTCTTCGACAATCATGGTGATGAAATTAAAATATTCGATCTGAACAGAAATGCGATCATTGATTTTTCATATGCAGATTCCCTCGACTGGCCGCGTGGTGCAGACGGCGCAGGTCGCACGCTGGAGTTGACAAACGTTACCGCCGATCCGGATAATGCCTCTTCCTGGTTCGACGGTTGTATAGGCGGTTCGCCGGGTGCTCCGTATACACCGTGTCAACAAGAAATCGTTTTTGGTGAGGTTAATTACCACAGCAATGATCTTATGGATGCGGGTGATTGGGTAGAGCTTTGGAACACTTCTGCAGATCCAGTTGATCTTTCCGGGTGGAAGTTTGTGGATGAACATGATACCTTATTGTTTGTTATTCCGGCCGGAACCATTGTGGAGGCAGATGCGCGTATTGTTCTGGTGCAAAATGTCAGCAAGTTCAGTGCACGTCATCCGGATGTGGAGGATTATATCGCACCCTTTGCCTTTGGTTTAGATGGAAATGGCGAGCAACTTCGTTTATTGGATGCAGCGGATCAATTGCATTTTTCGGTTTGGTATGATGATGTGGCTCCCTGGCCGGCGGAGCCGGATGGTGGCGGTGCTACTTTGGAATTACTGGATGCGAACGGCATGATGAACAGTGCATCGAATTGGTTTGCCGGATGCCCGGAAGGCTCACCGGCCATGCCATATGATCCGGACTGTCCGGTTCCGATTGAAAATGTTTTACCGGGAAGCTTTGCAGTATATCCGAACCCTGCCACTGAGGGTGTATTTATTCAATGTATGTCAGAAGATCCCGGCATTGCAAGCATGGATATTTGTGATGCCACCGGGAAGTTGGTGCGCAGAATGGAATTAATTCCCGGAACTACTTATTATATAGATAAAAATGCATTGCCGGCTGGTATGTATTATTTCCGCTTTCGTATTCAGGAAAGTGTTCTGGTAAAAAAGATAGTTTGGATGTAAGATCATTTTTTCCGTTCTGTGGTAAAATCCACAAGTGCCTTCAGTGCCGTGGTGCTTTCACTAAGCGGAAAAGTGTCTAGAATAGAAAAGGCTTCCGAACGATAGGCGTACATTTTTTCTTCTGCATATTGAATACCGCCGGATGCGATCACACGATCAATCACCCACTGTACTTTTTCCGCATTTTTATTTTCGTGTTTTATGATGCGGATCATCTTTCTTTTTTCCTCTTTATTGGTGTTTTGCAGGGCAAAGATGACAGGTAAAGTGAGTTTTCTTTCGCGCAGATCTATGCCATGCGGTTTGCCGATATCTTCTTCCCCATAATCTAAAAGGTCGTCTTTTATCTGAAAGGCGATGCCTATCCTTTCGCCGAACAAACGCATTTTTTCGATCACCTCCTCGTCTTTCGTTGCACTTGCCGCGCCTGCACTGCAAGCGCTGGCGATGAGTGTGGCCGTTTTTTTGCGAATGATCTCGAAATACACACTTTCATTAATGTCCAGTCTGCGCGCTTTTTCGATCTGTAACAGCTCCCCTTCACTCATTTCCTGAACGGCACGAGAGGTGATGCGCAGCATACGCACCTGGTCGTTTTCCAAAGAAACGAGCAATCCTTTGGCCAGCAGATAATCTCCGATGAGTACAGCGATCTTATTCTTCCATAGAGCATTTATGGAAAAGAAACCGCGGCGCTCATAGGCATCATCCACCACATCATCATGAACCAGAGTGGCAGTATGCAGTAATTCGATGAGCGATGCGGCGATGTGTGTGGTTTCACTGGTATTTCCCACCAATTTAGCACTGAGAAATACAAAAAGCGGGCGCATTTGCTTGCCTTTTCGCTTAACGATATAATACATCACACGATCCAGCAAAGGGACATCACTGCGCAATGTGTCGCGGAATTTTTGTTCGAAAAGGTCCAATTCGGCGGCCACCGGACGCCTGATCTCCGATAAGTTGGGCATGCGGATGCAAGTTAAGGCACATTTTTAATATTTAAATGCCACAGAATATGCATGCATGCCCTATCCCGGGGAGTATGTACAAGTGAGCATAAAACAGCTTTCTGCACTGTTTTTATTCTATAGGGAATGGGCCTTGGGGATCCCGTTGCTAAGATGTAATTAATGATCATGTGGTCACACTAAAAAAGTTGGCGCACTGTATTCTTTATTCCGGAACCATGGAGGACAAGTACACGATATATGGGTATATGAAGCGCACTGCAACGGAAATACAATATATGCGGAATACATATTAAATTATTTTATAATAATGTCTGTATTCTAGGGAATTCCAGCGATTTTATATCTGTAAAAGTTTTTTAAATCAGCAGAGCCGCATGCGATAAATGCCTAATTTCGGGCAACTCAAAATCAAAGATCATGATGAATAAAATGGCATGCATTTTTGCATTTATGGTGTTGTGCACTTCAGGCATTTTGTTAGGTCAAAATACCGGAGCTATAAGCGGTGTAGTGCGCGATGAATTGCAGAATGGTGTTCCCGGAGCTACTATCCGAATAGCTACATTGAATGTAGGGGCATCTACTGATCCGGATGGGAAATTCCTGATTACAAATATCCCCGCCGGTGAATATGTTCTGACTACTTCTATTATCGGATATAGAACCGATACACGGACGGTAAAATTGAAAGAAGGGCAGAATATTTTTGTGACCATTGATGTATTTGAGCAGGAAGAAGAGTTGGATGAAATAAAGATCGTAGCCACGCGTGATTATAATAATGTGAAGCACATGCAGGAAGTAGAGGAAACGCTCATCTACAGTGGTAAGCGCAATGATGTGGTGATCCTGAATAAAACGAATGCCAATACGGCGGAAAATATTCCGCGTCAGGTTTTTTCAAAAGTGCCCGGTGTGTATGAGTGGGATCTCGACGGAACGGGTGCGCAAATCAGTATTTCTGTTCGCGGACTCAGTCCGCATCGCTCCTGGGAATTCAACGTGCGCGAAAACGGATATACCGTAAACTCTGACGTATTCGGATATCCCGAATCGCATTACAATCCGGCAACAGAAGCGCTCGCAAAAATTGAGTTGGTTCGCGGAGGTGCCTGTCTGCAGTACGGACCTCAATATGGCGGCATGCTGAATTATGTAATGAAAGAAGGGCCAACGGATAAAGCATTGGACTATGAATCCAGGCAAACGGTAGGTTCTAATGGTTTATTCAATACATACAATGCGGTGGGTGGAACGGTAGGCAAACTGAATTATTACGGCTATTTTAATTATCGGACTTCACAAGGATTCAGACCGAACGGATCGTATGATTTTTATGCCGGATATGTCGGATTACATTATCAGGCCACCGATAAATTGCGCATCAATTTCGAATATTCTAAAATGTATTATGTCAATCAGCTCTCCGGTGGGTTGAATGATGCGCAGTTTGCTGAAGATCCGTATCAGTCTACGCGCAGCAGAAATTATTTTTCACCAAATCACAACATACCGGCATTAACGATAACCTATAGTCCGAATACAAATACGGTGTTCAGTTTGAAATCCAATATGATCCTCGGGCAGCGCAACTCAGTGATGTTCATTGCAGCGCCAACCGTTAAGGACAGCATTATTCCGACCACTTTGGAATATGCCCCGCGCACGGTGGACCGGGATTATTACACCAGTATTGCAAATGAAGCGCGCATTTTACAGTATTATACTCTGGGCGGCCGTAAACAGGTGTTCAGTGCCGGTTTTCGTTTTAGCGATTCCAGAACAAAAAGACAGCAAGGCGGTGTGGGCACCACCGGTACCGATTTTGATCTTTCTCTCATCGGGCCGTATGCACGTGATCTGAAGTTCATAACAATGAACTACGCATTTTGTGCAGAAAACTTATTTCACATTGGTGAAAAGCTCTCTGTAACGCCGGGATTCAGATATGAGATCATTCAAACAAATATGACCGGATCGGTAGATTATCTGATCGATCCATTCCTTTATGATAAGGACCGCATGGTGCCACTGGCAGGATTGGGGATCCAGTTCAACTTCACAAAGGAAACGAATATATATGCGAACTGGTCGCAGGCATATCGTCCTATACTGTACAGTGATATTACTCCTGCTGCATCACTCGATGTGATCGATCCGGATATGACAGACAGTAAGGGATTCAATTCCGACCTGGGTGTGCGCGGGAAAGTAAATGATGTGCTGACGTATGATATTGGCATTTATTATTTGTTATATGGTGATCGCGTGGGTGCATTGGCCTTGCATGATGATATGGGACAAACGTATATCTACCGTACCAATGTTGGCACTTCAGCTGCCCGCGGGGTCGAATCATTTATTGAATTTCGTCCTACTGCACTTAAAAATGTGCACAGCACATTCGGGCAGATCGGCATATTCTTGTCGGCAACGTATGATAATGCGACATATATAGATGCACTTACCAGTGTAAATGGCGAAGAAGTGCAAGTTGAAGGAAATAAACTGGAAAATGCTCCGGAATGGATCGTGCGCAGTGGTATTTCGTATAATTACAAATGGTTCTCAACAACCATCCAGGGCAGCTACGTGAGTGAAATTTATTCAGATGCCTTGAATACAGCATCATCTGAAAATGGTGTTGTAGGTATCGTGCCTTCCTATTTTATCCTCGACTGGAATACTACCATTCGTTTTTCCGGATTTAATATCAAAGCCGGATTGAATAATATGAATAATGAAGTTTACTTTACCAGAAGAATAAATAATTATCCGGGTCCCGGCATTCTTCCCGCCGATGGCCGCACCTTCTACATAAGCTTCGGCAAGGAATTCTGATAACCCTTAAGGTATATTAAATGTATATGAACGGAACGCGATCGCGTTCCGTTTTTTTGTAACTTGCGTCAAAATAAATGCATGAGAAATAGGGCGATAATATTGCTGGGTATTTGCTTGCAAAGTGTGCTTTGTATGTGTCAAACGGTGACACCTCCTCCACAACCGAAATTGGTAGTTGGTATCGTTGTTGATCAAATGGCGTATGAATTTTTATATCGCTATGCGGATAAATATGGCAGTACCGGTTTTCAGCGCCTGATGCAGGAAGGTTACAATTGTGCCGATGCACATTATAATTATATTCCTACGTATACGGGACCGGGTCACGCAAGTATTTATACCGGATCTATACCCGCTATAAATGGCATCGTCTCTAACGATTGGTATGATCGCAATACTAAGAGTTATATGTATGTGACCAGTGATTCTACCGTACATGTGGTTGGCCCACCCAGTATCACAAATAATATGCAATCTCCGGCGAATATGTTGACCACTACCATTACCGATATGCTTAAATTAAGTGATCAGCAACGCAGCAAAGTGATCGGTATCGCATTGAAAGACAGAGGTGCCATTCTGCCCGCAGGACATAGTGCCGATGCTGCCTACTGGTATGACGGATATGCGAATGCCTGGGTCAGTTCCAGTTATTATATGGACACCTTACCTCAATGGGTGCAGGATGTGAATGCAACAGTGCCGGCAGAAAAATATCTCAACCGCAATTGGGACCTCTTTCTTCCGCCAACGGCATACACGAATGCAACGGCCGATAGCGTGGATTGGGAAACAAAATATATCGGTGAAGCATCCACAAAATTTCCGCACTATCTGCTTTTTCAGGGTATCAGCGAGATCATAAAATCCACACCCTTCGGCAATTCGCTTACCGAAGAATTTGCTGAAGCAGTCATCCGGCAGGAAGGGATGGGGAAACACAGCGCAACTGATTTTTTATGCGTCAGTTTTTCATCAACAGATTATGTGGGCCATGCCTACGGACCGCATTCCGTTGAAATAGAAGATACCTATATCCGCCTGGACAGAGACCTGGGAAAATTTCTGCATTATTTGGATGAACAGGTAGGCAAAGGAAATTATGTATTGTTTTTGACTGCAGATCACGGTGTTGCACCGGTTCCGCAATACATGCAGAGTTTACAGATACCTTCCGGTTCTGTTACGGCAGAAGGCATGCTGCAAACCATTAAAGCGATCGCGGATAGAAACCTGGGTGCAGATGCCTGGATAGAAGCATATACCAATCAACAGATCTATCTGAATGATTCTACGGTTCAGGCACATCATTTCACCAAGCAGGAAGTGTTTCATGCTATGCAATCCGACCTGCAAAAGATCAACGGTGTTGCCTTTGTTCTGGACATGCAGCATGTGCAGGATGCAACTTTGCCATCTTTGATGCGCGAAACAGTGATCAATGGTATTTATCCGAAAAGATGCGGCGATATTCAGCTATTATTTGATCCATATTGGATAGAAGCATACCGGCCAACCGGTACGACCCACG
>JAWKLB010000043.1:0-22909 GCA_041392955.1 Chitinophagales bacterium
TCCGATGCTTCCCGTGAGCGTATTCGGCTCGGCAAATATTTTATCTGCATTGCAGCTGATCATATATCCGCCACTCGCCGCGTAGTCGCCCATGGATACCACAACGGGTTTTACCTTTTTGGTGATCTCTATTTCTCTCCACATCACATCGCTCGCCACTGCACTTCCACCGGGAGAATTCACACGCAGCACCACGGCTTTGATATTTTTATCCTGGCGCACATCGTACATCATCTTCGCAAAGGTGCGCGAGCCTATGTATCCGTTGCTGCCTTCGCCATCTATGATGGTCCCGTCGGCATATACCAATGCGATGCGATCTTCTCCTTTCACATCGTTGGCATAGGTGCCGCGATAATCGTGCATGGACACAAAGTTCAATTCGCGATCGGCAGAAATGCCGCAATGTTCCTTCATCTCATCTACCACTTCATCGTAATATATCAGTCCGTCCATCAAACCTGTCTGCACAGCATACTGCGGATACCATGCCTTCAAACTATCCGCAATATTGCGGTAGGTCATCACATCCATTTTGCGCGTGTCGGATATCTCACTGAGATTCTCATCGAACAATGCATTTAAAAATTCGCGGAGCTGCAATCTGTTTTCATCGCTCATTTTATCGAAGCGATAGGGTTCTGTTGCGCTCTTGAATTTACCGTCGTAGAAAACTTCCGTTTTCACGCCGAGTTTGTCGAGCGTTCCTTTATAAAAAGATATCTGTGCACTCAGTCCTTTGAAATCTACCGCACCGGAAGGATTCAAATACACCTTGTCGGCAACGCTGCCGAGGTAATAGCTGTTCTGCGAGATGACCTCGCCATAAGCGACAACAAACTTACCGCTGGTACTCTTGAAATCTTCGAGCGCATCGCGTATCTCCTGCAAAGTGGCATAGGAATTGGGGCAAATACCCAGTTCGAGATAGATGCCTTTTATATTATCGTCTTTCGCAGCATGGCGGATATTTGCCAAAATGTCGTTCAGACCAAGTGCATGATCCGGATCATATCCAAGTATTCCAAGGCCTGAAGGCAATCCCTTCTGCGTTTGCTCGGCAATGCTATAGTTGGTGTTGATGCGCAATACGCTGTTCGGCCGCACGCTCACGGTCTTGTCCTCGAACTGACGTGAGAAGGCGGACACCACACCCATAATAACAAAGAAAATGATGATGCAGAACACCAGAAATGCCAACAGAGAGGCAAAAAACGACGTGAAAAAGGATCTCATACTTGTATTTGTTGAAAAATTTTGTCGGAAAAAAACACTACATTTGATAGCTAAACGTTACTTTTCGGAATCAACTCCTCTATGCCAATGATGACGGAACATATTGCCTATTTATTGTTGGGCACAAATTTAGGCAACCGCACGGAGAATCTTTCTAAGGCCACATCAGCCATTCGCATGTTTCTCGGGCGTGTTGAAAAGCAATCACACATCTACGAGACCGAACCGTGGGGAAAACCACATCAACCGGTATTTCACAATCAGGCGATTCAGATCGTAACACCATGTTCTCCGCTGGAGACCTTGCATCTGATCAAACAAGTTGAGTTTTTACTGGGCAGGGATAACACGGAGAAATGGGCTCCCAGGATCATCGATATCGATATCCTCTTCTACGATCAATATACTATCGAGTCGCCGGTGCTCACCATCCCGCATCCGCATATCGCTGAACGCAAGTTCACGCTGGAGCCGATGATGGAGATAGCACCCGAGCTGATACATCCCGTGATGCAGAAGAGCATCGCCGAGTTATATCACACCTGTAAGGATACCCTGGAGGTGAAAACACTCGACCTGGTGTATCAATTCTAATCTGCACTTGCACATACCAACGCCCTTTACCAATTTTGGGCCGTGCAATACAAGATCATCACCGTTGAGGGCAATATCGGTTCGGGAAAGACCTCCTTTGCCAAAAAGCTTTCCAACGATATCGGTGCACGACTTATTCTCGAAACATTTGCTGACAATCCTTTCCTGCAGAAATTCTTTGTGCGGCAGCAGGATTATGCTTTAGGCATGGAGATGTTCTTCATGGCAGAGCGCTATGAGCAACTGAAAGCAGAATTCATAGATCCGGAATTATTCGATGATAAGATGGTGATAGATTACCTCTTCACCAAGTCGCTGTTGTATGCACGTGTCAACCTCGACGATGCCGAGTTCGCGCTGTATCAGAAGATCTTCAATATTCTGAATCCCAAATTGCCCAGGCCCGACCTTATTGTATACTTACATTCCGATCTGGATCGTTTAGTGGAGAATATCCGGAAACGCGGGCGTGAATTTGAACAAACGGTGCGCAAGGACTATCTGAAAAAGATCGAGGAAGTGTATTTCGAATACTTCAGACAGCACCCACTGCAACGAACGGTGATCCTGAATGTGAGCGATGCCGATTTTGTGGGCAATGCTGCTGATTACCGGAAGATCCTCGCCGTTTTGGAGCAAGACCTTCCCGAAGGAGTACACAGATTCACTATTTAACATAATTTCACCAAAAACATACACTATGCAGAAACAGATCATCTATGCCTTTGCCCTTTCTTTCTTCTTCCTGAGCGGATTTACTCGCCTGCAGGCGCAGAATCGCAATGTAGAGGTCACTTTTACTTTTGTGGGAATAGAAGAAGGTTACGATCACCAGAATAAATCAGAATTGTATATCGACGGTCAGCTTGTCGGCACCTCCGATGTGAAGAACGAAAGCCAACCCAATACCGTGAGTGGCATGACCACCAAAGGTGAGCACACCATACGTATCGTGAATTATGCGTATTACGAAGGCGAATGGGAAGCACATACCATGGATAATAATTACAGTATTGATTGTGTGCTGGAAAAAACGGTTAAGATCAAGAAGAAAAAAACTTCCTTTCATGCAGTTTTTGATATTGACGACTCGCCGCATTGGGAGAAATAACACTTTTGTTAACAGATATAGCCCTTTCTACCGAAAGGGCTTTTTTATTTCTGCGGCTTTCATTGTGCAGGCTTCTTCCTAATTTAGCCATTCATGAAACGCAAGCTCCTTTTTTGGATCATTTCATTTTGCACCTTACATGCTATGGCACAATCGGCGATCACAGAATTATACAAACAGGATAAGACACCTACTTATGAGCAGGTGATCAACTATTACGCAGAAAAAGCAGCGCAGTATCCATTCATCTCCATGCGTGCAGAGGGATTAACAGATGCCTTTCAGCCCTTACATCTGGTGTTGTTTGATACAGAAGGAAAGACCAGTGCAGAGCAGGCGCGCGCTGCCGGCAAGACCATCATACTGATCAACAACGGGATACATCCGGGTGAACCTGACGGTATAGATGCATGCATACAATTCACGGAAGCATATATCAACGATACTGCTTTCAGAGCGCAATGCAAGGACCTGCTGATATGCATCATTCCGGTATACAATATTGGTGGCGCTTTGAACCGGGGCAGTTATTCCCGCGCAAATCAAAATGGTCCGCAGGCGTACGGCTTCCGCGGCAATGCGCAGAATTATGACCTGAACAGGGATTTTATGAAATGCGACAGCTACAATGCACTTGCGTTCGCGCGTATATTCCGGCAGATCGATCCCGATGTCTTCATCGATACACATGTGAGCAATGGAGCAGATTACAGTTATGTGATGACCATCATCCCCACGCAAAAAGACAAGTTGCAGGAACCTCTGGGTACTTACCTTGAATATGATATGATGCCCGCTTTATATGCAGGCATGGAAAAAGCGGGATTCCCCATGTGCCCTTATGTAAATGAAATAGATAAGACACCCGACAACGGTATTGCGGGATTTTTAGATCTGGCCAGATATTCCACAGGATATACTTCTTTGTATCAGACCATAGGCTTCATGCCAGAGACGCATATGCTCAAACCATATGAACAGCGTGTTGCATCCACCATTGCCTTTATTCATTGTTGTATTTCTTTTGCGGCGGAACATGGAGAAGAATTGCAGGAAAAGAGAAAGGAAGCGATGCAGAATATTCGCCTTGCCAACACCATGGACCTGAATTGGGAGCTGGACATGGGCACGCACTACGATTTTTTATTCTCGGGTTATGCGGCAAAGTATAAACCGAGTGCGGTGAGCGGACTGGATCGATTGTATTACGACAGAAATGAACCGTATACAAAAAATATTCCCGTTTACGATCATTATATTCCGAGTAAGCAGATCATTTGTCCGAAAGCATATATCGTCCCGCGCGCCTGGCATGATGTGGTGGAAAGGCTGGGTGCAAATAATGTGCGATACAGGACACTGGAGCAGGATAGTTTAGTGGAAGTTGAAATGTATCACATCGATGATGTAGAAAGCAGCGAAACACCGTACGAAGGACATTATTATCATAAGAAAGTGGTGGTGACAAAATATAGCGACAGCATTTTATTCCGCAGAGGTGATCTGTATATCGACCTCGACCAGCCTGCGAAACGATATATTATTGAAGCACTGGAGCCCGAGGCCCCGGATTCCTTTTTTGCCTGGGGCATGTTCGATGCCATACTGATGCAGAAAGAATGGTTCAGCGATTATGTGTTTGAAGATCTGGCTGCTGAAATTTTGGAGAAAGATCCCGCATTGCAAAAACAACTGGAAGACAAGCGCGCTTCCGATCCGGCATTTGCCGCGGATGCCTGGGAGCAGTTGCGCTTTGTATACGAGCGTTCGGTTTATTACGAGCCAACGTACCGGAGGTATCCTGTTGGCCGCGTTGTGAAATGAAGCGCAAGTCCAGTAGCAGGTGCAGGAGCAGTCGCAGTATGCTTCGGGGAATGAGAACCAATAATTAATTTGACCAGCACTTAGCACATAGAACCTAGCACTTAGCACTCAGCACCTAACCCATAGCACATAGCACTCCAAACCTAGCCCTTAGCCCATAGCCCTTAGCTCTTCCTACAAATTCTCCATCACATAATCCGTCATCAGATGATACAGATGTAATCTGGTATTGCCACCATAGATGCCGTGGTTGCGGTCGGGATAGATCATCAGATCAAAATATTTGTTGTTCTTGATGAGCGCATTTATCCATTCTACGGAATTCTGAAAATGCACGTTGTCGTCTCCTGTTCCATGCACCAGCAAATAATTGCCTTTTAATTTATCGGCATAGGCCATGGGTGCATTATCATCGAAACCATTCGGATTGGATTCGGGTGTCCCCATATAGCGTTCCGTATAAATGGAATCATAGAATTTCCAGTTGGTAACGGGCGCAACGGCGATGGCCATTTTGAATTGATCGGCACCGCGGGTGATACACAAGCTCGACATATAACCGCCATAGCTCCATCCCCAGATGCCAATGCGCGAACCGTCCACATAATTTTGTTTAGCCAGCCATTTGGCCGCTTCGATCTGATCGTCGGTCTCATATTTACCCAACATGCCATAGGTCACGGTACGAAAATCGCGACCGCGGGCACCTGTTCCCCGGTTGTCTACACACACAATGATATATCCTTTCTGTGCGAGCATTTCGTGCCACATCATATTGAAGCCATCATAACCTTCTATCACTTCCTGTGAACCCGGACCTCCATATAAGGTCATGAACACCGGATATTTTTTATTTGGATCGAAGTCGTATGGCTTGATCATATAGCCATTCAAGGTCACACCTTCAGAAGTGGTGAACGTAAAATATTCAGGTTTCTTGATCTTGAGCGATGAGATCATGGTATTCAGATCTTTATTATCTTCCAGAACACGTATCTCTTTCCCTTTATTATCGCACAATGTGATATAATCCGGCACCAGCATACTGCTGTTGGTATTGATAAAATAGGTAAAACCTTTAGAAAAATCAACGGTATTCATCCCGTTGCGGGTAGTGAGTTTCTTCATCTTTTTTCCATCGAGGGAAACCACGTAGAGGTGGCGCTCGAAAATGGATTCTTTCGTGCCCATGAAATAGATGGCCTTGTTCGCTGCATCATATCCTTTGAATTCGGTCACATCCCAATCGCCACTGGTGATCTGGTTGATCAGTTTGCCCTGCATATCATACAGATACAAATGATTCCAGCCGTTCATTTCGCTGCGCCAGATGAATCCGCTGTTATCGGGCAAGAAGGTGAGGTCATCGTTGATCTCTAAATATTTGGGAGCCTGTTCGCGGAACATGCTGTGTGTTTCACCGCTGTTCGGATCGGCCAGAAATAATTCCAGATCATTCTGCAAACGGTTCATGGTAAATACACATAAGGCGGAACCATCTGCAGTCCATTTGATGCGGGGTATATATTCATACGCCTTTGCAATATTTACTTTGGTCGTTTTTTTCGATCGTATATCATAGATATATATCTCCACTTTGCTGTTCTTCTCTCCTACCTTGGGATATTTATATTCATAATTCTTCGGATACAGATTTCCTTTGTAGGTGGTCATAGCGTATTCCGGCACTTCCGTTTCATCAAAGCGATAAAAGGCGATCATGTTGCCGTCGGGGCTCCATTCGAAAGAGCGCACCAGGGTGAATTCTTCTTCATACACCCAATCGCTTCCGCCGTTGATGATATGTTTCCATTCGCCATCGGTGGTCACCTGATATTCGGTATTCGAATTCAGGTCCTTGAAATATAAATTGTTGTCGATCACATACGCGATCCTGTTGCCGGCAGGAGCAAAATCGGCATACATCTGTTTTCCTTTCTCGGAGAGATGCGTTGTTTTATGTGTCTTTGTATCGTAGATATAATTATCATCATAGGTTGCCCAGCGATATCTCCGCTGACTTTCCGTTGTCAGCAAGATGGCTGTTTCGTCGTCATTGAATGCATAATCCGTAAAATCCTGCACAGCGCCACTCGTTTGTTTCACCGAAAAAACATTGCCGTTCTTTTCGCCATTGACGTAACTGTATTTCACGATGGCAGTATCCCCTTCGTTGAGGGTATAGTGTGTGCCATCGTTCATGCTGCGGAGGTCGTCGATACCGTTGGCGTAAAACTTATAATACATCCAGATATCCTCTACGCTGATCATGCCATCCTGGCTGAATACGGGCGTCAATAAAAAGAGCATGGAGCTGATAGTAAGAATCTTCTTCATTGTTCTGTCAATTTTGCCGAAAGTTACGGAAGCTATTGTTAATGGATGTGAAGATGGGCACACGGATGGGAACACGGATGACACGGATGGAACGGATTTGAACGGATAATTATCATTGGTTATTCATAGATCGGAGCTGTGTTCAGTCGCAGTCGCAGACCAGTTTAAATATGAGTACTTATAATTAATAACAGCCCTAACTCCTAACTCCTAACTCCTAACCCCTAACCCCTAACCCCTAACTCCTAACCCCTAACCCTTATCCCCTTCCCCAAATCTGATCCTTCCATGACAACCCGAAATAATTTCCCGGATACCTTGACGTTCATATACTATGGAAACCCGCTTCACCCTCACGGTACTACAAGCCAACATATCTCCCTGCACAGAGAAAAGAGAAAACATGGACGAGCATGCCGATGGCTGGTTTTGTCATCAATGCAGCAAGGTGGTGCATGATCTGAGCGACTTGAGCAAAGATGAACTGATCACCTACCTGAATGAAAATCCCGGTATTTGCGGCCAGGTGAAAACAACTGCATTGAACAGACCTGTCATTCAACTGGACCGGCTGGATGAACCACATGTGTTTCGATTGCGCTTTGCGGTTGCTTTATTTTTAGTTTTTGGCAGTTTGTTGTTTTCCTGTACGGAAAAGCAAGAAAAAGATATAGGCAAATCCCTTGAGCAAAGTTTTCTGGAATCTCATCTGGAAGGCGAATACGAAATGGAAAGAGTAACTGGTTTCGCCATTGCACGGGAATACCATGAGGATGCGTCTAGCGCACATAATATATTTTCGACAAACGATAGTATAATCGATAAACAAACGGATACAGCCGAGATCGATCTGGAAACCGTAATAATTAATGATAGAATAAATAGATATGGAAATATAAATCCAAATACATTCGATTCGATCGGATGGTCTTCCACCGGCATATTAAATATAGAAATCATTAAAAAATTGACCATACTCCCGGAGGATACTGCAATGCAAATAGAAACTCCAACGGGAGATGTTGACATCCATAATCTTCTAGTTTTTCCAAATCCGGCAATGCGTTCTGTAACCATTGAATATACTATCGGTGAAGAGAGCAATGTTTTGTTGGAAGTTTTCGATCTGACCGGAAAACGTGTTGTTACAGTGCAGAATACTATTGGAATTCCTGTCGGCGAGTACTATCAGGAGTTGTATGTGCAAGACTGGCCTTCCGGTATGTATTTGGCCGTTTTGCTGCACAATGATGAAAAAGAGATATTTCGTTTTCAGGTCACCCATTGACCTTAGTGTAACTAGGAGCATGCGGTGATATTTCATTTTCTCGTTTATTCTTCCGACCTTTGCACCCGAAGCAGTTGCGTGGACCGGTTTACCTCTTGTGTTCATTTGTAAAAGTTGTGGAGAAACGAAGCTGCATTTATTGGAACCGTAAGGCGAAAGAGTATTAGAGAAGAACACGGCATCTGTTGCAAGTGCAACGATCGCATCGATAGCATTCCCTCCTTATATAAATTATTAAAACAACATGTTATTTACTGATCTACAGCTCATAGAGCCTGTACTGAAGGCTCTGCAACAGGAAGGTTATACCCAACCCACACCTGTGCAGGAACAAGCCATCCCCATTGCATTACAACAGAAAGACCTGCTGGCATGCGCACAAACCGGTACCGGGAAAACAGCGGCATTCGCCATTCCCATTATTCAATTATTACATCAGCAGCACGACCGCAGTCAACGCAGGAAGATTCGCGCTTTGATCCTTACACCCACGCGGGAACTCGCCATTCAGATCGGCGAGAGCTTTGCGGCTTACGGTCGCTTTACGCAGTTGCAGCACACCGTTATTTTCGGTGGTGTATCGCAACATGCACAAGTGCAAAAGATACGTCATGGTGTAGATATTCTGGTTGCGACACCGGGCAGATTGCTCGACCTGATGCAACAGGGTTTCATACATCTGGAGCATCTGCAGACCTTCGTTTTAGATGAGGCTGATCGCATGCTCGACATGGGATTCATCCACGATGTGAAACGCATCGTCGCCAAACTGCCGCAGAAAAAACAAACACTGTTCTTCTCCGCTACCATGCCGAGAGAAATATCTGCTTTGGCTGATTCTTTATTGGTGCGTCCGGAGAAAATTGCAGTTACACCTGTTTCCTCTACCGTGGATTTGATCGAACAATCGGTTTACTTTGTGCACAAACAATACAAGCGCCAGTTATTGATGCATGTGTTGCAACAAGAATCTGCTAAAACCGTGTTGCTGTTCACCAGGACGAAACACGGCGCCGATAAGGTTACGCGCGATCTGAATAAAAAAGGAATTCGTTCGGAAGCCATTCACGGCAATAAATCGCAGAACAACCGCCAAAGTGCATTGCAGAATTTCAAAAACGGACGCACACGTGTTCTCGTTGCAACAGATATCGCCGCACGCGGGATAGATGTGGAAGACCTCGGCCTGGTCATCAATTACGAATTGCCGAACATTCCGGAAACCTATGTGCATCGCATTGGCCGCACCGGTCGCGCTGGTGCACAGGGCAAAGCGATCGCATTTTGCGACGGCGAGGAAAAAGCTTATCTGAAGGATATCCAAAAACTGATAGGCAAACAGATAACAGTGCGCACGGATCATCCGGAATACAAAGCAGAAGTGAAAGTGAGCACTTTTACAGATACCGCTGATATTCCGGCTTCTTCTGCCAAGCCATTCAACGAACAACGCAATAATAGTTTCCGCAGGAAAGGCGGGAACCGTTTCAATGAAAGAAGGAAAAGAGCTTAACGCTTTTTTAATATAAAATAAACACCTGCAGAAGAAACTATCTGCGGGTGTTTTTTATGTACTCCCGGGATAGCGGATACAAGCCAAACCTTCGCATTCTCTCTACACAGAGCGGCTTCCCTTTCTCCCCTATTTTTCACAACTTTACCGCCATGTTGCGCCGGATCCTCTTTGCCCTCTGTTTGCTGTCTGCGGGCATTGCTGTTGGACAGAATGCCGGCCTCTCCGGCACCATTACCGATGCGGATACCAAAGAGCCCATTTTTGGCGTCAATATCATTTTAACCGGCACGAACTTCGGCACATCGAGCGACTTCGACGGCAAGTATGCTATATCGGATATACCGCCCGGTCAGTATGATATTCAATTCACTTATATCGGTTACGAAAAGAACCTGTATACAGCCAATACGTTTACGGCAGGTGAAAAGAAAAAACTCGATGTCGCATTAAAATCCACTGCACTGGTTTTCGACGAAGCGGTGGTTATTCACGGAGAGAAGCCCCTGGTGGATGTGGAGGACCCATCCACCGGTTCTACCCTTACATCCACAGAGATAGAAGCACAACCTGTGCGACAGATACAAGGTGTGGTAAATATGCAAACGGGTGTGGTACTGGGAACCGATGGCATACATATACGCGGCGGCCGCAATTACGAGACAGGCTTTTATATTGACGATGTTTCTGCAAAAGATCCGCTGGCAGGTACCGGTTTCGGAATAGATATCGGAACGAATGCCATTGATAAGATCGACGTTACCACCGGAGGTGCCGGCGTGGAATATGGCAATGCGACAGCAGGCGTTGTAAATACACAAACAAAATCGGGCGGAAAAGATCTTGAGGCGACGGCCGGTTATAAACGCGATAATTTCGGGTTCAACCATGCAGGTCCGGGCAACTGGAATCAGCAGGTATTCGAATTCGGCATGGGCGGGCCACTTGCTTTCAAGAAGAATCTCACTTTTTTTACGACATTAAAATCCAATCTGAGTGATACCTATATCCCAAATTCTCCCAGCGGAGGATATGCTCCTGCCGAGCAGGTCGTTTCCTCCTTATATCCGAATACATTCTGGAGTCCGTATGAAGATAATCGCTGGGCAGGCATGCTTAAACTGGAGCAAAAATTCAATCCGCGTCAGCGTTTATCGTTTACCTATTTAAAAAGTATCACCATCAATCAGGATTATAATATGTTGCGCATCACGGGCAACGATGTATCCTTTAATCCCGGTTATCAGTTTTTATTTGCACTCGAACCGGATAATGCAAATACTTACACGCACGATACGAATCTGGAAACATTAAAATGGTCGCATACCACCGGCACGAGATTTTCCTATACCGTCACTGCATCGCGTTTATATGTGCACTTGCGGGCAGATGCGAACGGCGCACCCTGGCGACCGGATGTCGTGAACACAGAGTTCGATCCTGCAAGTGTAGTGACCTATCCCGGCGAAATATTCAATCCAGATGATTCCATTGCATTCGTCAACCCGGGTCCGGGATTATATAATAACGGCGGAATCGCAACATTATGGCATGATCATTATGTGGTGGAATACACCTTAAAAGCCACAGGCAGTTTGTATTCTGCGAATACGCGCAACAGATTATTTTTTGGCACTGAAATAAAACCGCAGGAATATCAATGGATAGATATTACGCGTCCATGGATAGGCGCTCCCATTTTATTGGCGAGTGGAGAATATTCTCAATCCTATCGCCTCGGTGACATCAGTGATGTATGGAAAGTACATCCGATCGGCGGTGCAACATATATAAGCGATAAATTGAAATATCTCGGATTGATCGCAGAAGCGGGATTGCGTTTGGAATACTGGATGCCCGGTAAATTTCTGGATGATGCCGTTGCTGATCCAAGAACTACCATTGCCGATGCATTTCGTCAGGCTTATTACGACGACAGCTATGCATTGGGTAACCGGAGAATAAAAATGCGTTTGTTGCCCAAATTCTCTGCCTCCTTCCCCATAAAAGAAAATCAGGTGATGTTCTTCAATTACGGACACACCATGGTGATGCCGCATCCGAGTTATATCTATACAGGTATGGACCCGTATTATGCCGACAGATCCACACTCGGTTTTATTGGCAACCCCGATCTGAATCCGGAAGTGGATATTTCCTATGAACTCGGATTAAAATCTGCAATCACCAGCAATGATGCATTGAATATCACTGCATTCTGGAAAGATAAATACGACTTTATCACTTCTTCTTCCATTCTTATCGAAGATATTACCGGACGGGAAGTTTCGCGCACCATTCGCATCAACAGCGATTATGCGCGTGTGCGCGGTGTGGAAGTATCTTATCTGAAACGCGTGAAGAAATGGTTCAGTGGAAGTATATCACTTAGCTATAGTATCGCAACCGGTCAGAGTTCTTCTGCCTCCGATGCCCTGGGTGAGATATTGGCAACGGGAAACAGCGAGACTACCACCGAAACACCCCTTGCCTGGGATAGTCCGATAGATGCAAAAACATTTGCCTTGTTCACCTTGAACAACGAAACAGGATTATGGCAGAAAGCCTGGCTCAATAAAATGGCATTTTATACAGAAGCCATTTACCGGACAGGGAAAAGATATACACCCTATGAACTGACGGGATATGAATCTGCATCGGGCAGACCTATTTATGAGGTGATCTCCGATCCGGAAAAAAAATATTCCGAGATCGGCAGCGGCAGTTTTACCATAAATCTCACCTATAAAAAGTGGTGGGAAATTCCCGTTGGAGAAAATATTTCAGAGCTTGCCTTCACCCTGGAGGTCACCAATTTGCTCAATACCCTGAATACAGCAATTGTAAACCCGGTGACCGGCACGGCGTGGAGTTACGGTGATCCTGTTCCCAGTGAATGGCGCGATCCGTCCTATATCGACCCGCGTGATCCGCGCAGTTATGGCACTCCGCCCGACAACCCGGCGCGCTACTACGAGCAACGGCATATCTTGCTGGGCCTTGTCTGGAAATGGTGAAAATTCATTATTTAACATGATTTAGGGTTCTGCCCTGCCCGAATTACCTAATTTTGTGCAAGTCGGCATAATGCTTGCTGATCGCAGAGAAAAAACATCAAAAAATGAAAAGATCCATTATCGCCACCCTGATCTTAAGTGTGGGATTTGCCATGATGCAGGTTCAGGCACAAAGTCTGGACGAGGTATTACAATCGCATTTTGAAGCAGTTGGTCAGGATAAACTGGCTAAAGTGCATAGCATGAAAACTTCCGGAAGCATTAATCAAATGGGATTGATATTCCATTCGAGCAATACATTGCACGCCCCGGGAAAATGCGCATCGTTGGGTCCTATATGGGATTAGAATTCATACAAACCTATAATGGCACAGAAGGATGGACGGTAAATCCTTTTTCCGGATCTTCCGAACCTCAACCATTTACGGCAGATGATCTGAAGAATGTAAAAATACAAGCAGACATGGATGGACTCTTGTGGAACTGGAAAGACAAAGGTTATACCGTTACGCTGGAAGGTACCGAAGACGTAGAGGGAACACCATGTTTTAAAATAAAGGTGATCACAGATGCGAAGGATGAATATCTCATTTTTATCGATCAGGATAGCTATGTGATGATACGCACTTCTTCCAAGATGAAGGTTATGGAAAACGAAGTGGAATCAGATACCTATTACAGCAACTATAAACAATTCAACGGCATCGCAATGCCTTGTAATATCACCAATATGTACAATGGCACTACCGGTGAGGTGATCGTAATCGAAAATGTGGAAATGGATATTGACATGCAGGATGCACTGTTTGAAAAACCGGTGGTTGCATCCACTACCGAAGGCAATAAGGAATAAGCATCTATTAAACTTGCAAGGGCAACAGGATATGTTGCCCTTTTTTGTAGCAGGCCGCCAACCATGTACCGGCACATATTTCTGACAATTGATCAGTTGCAAAGTGCCCATCCTATGAAAACCCCGGGCTTAGCGATACTATTTTCTTTGCCAAATATGCGTTAAGATGGAAGTGCAGAGCATGAATAATGCTTACTTTTACCAAAAGCAAATACTTACCAATTAAACTAAATGCTTATGAATACCAAGTCTTCCATCTTTTTGTTTTTTATGATGTGCTGCATCTCTGTGTATGCACAAACTACTATCAATTCGGCAACATTTGGCGGGATAAACGGACGTATGATCGGACCTGCAACAACCAGTGGCAGGATCACCTGCATTGATGCATTGAACAGCGATACGAATATTATGTGGGTAGGTTCGGCCGGTGGTGGTGTTTGGAAATCTAAAAATCAGGGTACTACTTATAAATCTGTTTTTGACGACAACATACAATCTATTGGTACCATTTGCATCGATCAAAAACATCCCGATACCGTTTGGGTAGGTACCGGTGAATGCTGGGTGCGCAATACTACAGGTATCGGCAATGGATTATATCGCACGGTGAACGGTGGCGATAAATTTGAATTGGTAGGCCTGGAACATTCAGAAAGAATTGCCCGTGTGATCGTTGATCCTGCAAACAGCAATACTATTTATGTAGCTGCTCTTGGTGCATTATGGGCAGATAATCCGGAACGCGGTGTATTCATCTCACACGACTTTGGAAAAACCTGGAATAAAAGTTTGTATGTGAATGCAGGAACGGGTTGCGCTGCTTTGGTGATGGATCCGAAAAATGATCAGGTACTGTATGCCGCGATGTGGGACTTCCGCCGGTCGGCGTATGATTTCCGTTCCGGTGGTCCGGGCAGCGGATTATATAAAACAAGTGATGGCGGAGCAACATGGAATAAACTGGATATGCATTTTGCGGGGGATACTATCGGACGCATCGCACTTTCCATTTCGCCGGTTGATGGTGCTGTATATGCATTGATAGAAGCAGAACACAGTGCTTTATATAAGAGCATGGATAATGGTGCTACCTGGACCAAAATGAGCGAACAGGATGCCATGGGCGAAAGACCGTTTTATTTCAGCAATATATATGCAGATCCGAAAGAAGCAGATCGCGTGTATAAACCCGGATTCAATTTATTGGTGAGCAACAATGGAGGAAAGATATTTCAAGGGGCTGCCGTGGAAGGTGGTGCATACCACAGCGATCTGCATGCGATGTATGTGAGCCCCATTGACAACAGGCTGGTATATATCGGTTCAGATGGCGGGGTATATATTTCCAGAGATAAAGGAAATACATGGAGTCATTGTGAGAATTTGCCCGTTGCACAATTTTATCACGTGAGCACGGACAACAGGTCGCCTTATTATGTGTATGGCGGATTGCAGGATAACGGAAGCTGGACGGCACCTTCCAGTCAGCCGGGTGGTATACAGAACAGTTCGTGGAAGACAATAGGTTACGGCGACGGATTCAATGCATATCCGGATGCTTCCGACCGCAATGTGGTGTATTGGCAATATCAGGGTGGCAGATTGTATCGCAGTAATTTGCAGAGCGGTGAATCGAAATTCATCAAACCTTTTCCCGATCAAACTACGGGTGATCTGCGCTTTAATTGGAATGCTCCCGTGGAATTCGGAAATAAAAGCGGATGGTTGTATATCGGCAGTCAGTATTTATATGTTTCCAAAGATAAAGGCGACACCTGGCAGCGCATCTCCGGCGATCTGACCACAAATGATCCGCATCGACAGCAGCAGGAAAAGTCAGGCGGCATTACAACAGACAACACAACCGCTGAGAACAATACCACTATTTTTTCTATTTGTGAATCGCCGCTCGATGAAAAGATCATTTGGGTGGGGACAGATGACGGAAATATATTTGTTACGCGCGATGGCGGTTCCATCTGGAATAAATGCAATGCCAATATCAACGGATTGCCTGCATATGCTGTTATTTCGGGTATCGATGCGGGAAAAAGCAATGCCGGTGAAGCGTTTGTGGCAGTTGATGCCCATCAGAATGGCGACATGACACCTTATCTCTTTTACACTAAAGATTTCGGTGCAAGCTGGTCGAACATTTCTCCGACAGATTCAGCAGCATTTTGTCGCGTGATCAAACAGGATACAAAAAATGAGGATCTCCTATTTTTAGGTACAGAGATGGGATTATATGTGAGTCTGGACAGAGGGAAAGCATGGGTGCATTTTACCAATCAATTTCCCGCTGTATCGGTACAGGACATCGAGATACAACAGCAACAGAATGATCTGGTACTGGCGACACATGGCCGTGGCATCATCATACTGGATGATATCACACCTTTGCGCAATATGACGCAGGAAGTGATCGCATCTGATTTCGCTTTTTTACCAACGCGTCCCTATTATTTGCCAAAAGGCGGCATTACACAAGATTTTCCGGGTGATGATGAATTTGTAGGCAACAATCCGAACGGTGCACCGCTCATTGCATATTACTTGAAAAAGCGACATGTATTCGGTGATATGTATCTCGAGGTATTTGATGCAAATGGTAATCTGATCAAAAAATTACCTGCAGGCACGCGCAAAGGCATCAATATCGTTGCGTTGAATCTGACCATGAAACCGCCAAAAGTCCCCTCCTCGCCCAACCCGCTGTTCGAAGCTGCATTTGGTCCTGAAGTCGAACCGGGAACATATACTGTAGTGGTCACGCAAGGAGAAGAAAAACACCAGACCTCGATCACCATTCAATATAATCCGGAGAATACGCATCCGGAGGCAGACAGAAAGATTCGCCGCGACAATATTCTGCGCTTATTCCATATGTTGGAAGAACTGGCATATATCGATCAGCAGATCATGGATATACAAGATGGTGCACAAAAAGCATTGACCATGACAGAGGATAAAAAGCTGAAGCTAAAATTGCAGATGTTGGTAAAACAAACTGCAGCCATGCACGATGCAATATCCGCCACTCAGCCCGGTGAAGGTGGTGTTGCGGGTCAGATACGCCTGCGTGAAAAAATTGCGGAAGTATATGGAGCTATCGGTGGTTATGACGGCAAGCCCACCAATGTGCAATTAAGCGCGGTGGAATTATATGCAATGCAGGTGGCAGATATGCAGAAAAAACTCGATGCCTTGATCGCCGGCGATCTGAATACGGTGAATACAAGCCTCGAAAAGATGGGGAAGGAAAAAATAGCACTTACCTCTAAGGAAACTTTCTTCAAGGAGGACTAAATACTGTGTTGCGTTACCTCGCAGAGACAAAAACCCCGCCTCTCGGGGGGCCGATACGGCGGGGTAACGAACACACAGGCTCTTTAAGCCAACAACCACACCTATTTACGTAAACCGGAGCGATCCGGATTTATACAAAAAGTGTTAAAATTTTTGGTAGAATGCTTCTTCTCGTTAACTTTGTATTTCAAAGTAATTTGTATGAAGATACCATCAGAGCATAAATACTTCATCAAACCGGGCTGGATCTACCTACCCGTGCATCCGCTGAGCATTCTGATCGCCCTGATCGGTTTGTATGCCGATTATACCTTTTTCATTGCCATAGACAGGCATTCGCATTCGGCAAGTGATACCCTGACCAACTTCCTCCCCTATTTCATCAGCGTGGCATGTGTATATTATTTCTTTGCCAGCAATATGTACAAGATCAAAAATGCAAAATCATGGATAGAAAAAGAGAACAGCGAACGGAAAGCTTCGCACTCAACGCAGGTATTCTTTTAATGGCCTTGCCCAGTATTTTCTGGGCGGCCGTGGTACTGGATCTGACAGGCTTGTCCAATTTTTTAATTGAACATGTCATCGTTCCCGTAGACGAAGCATCCTCCCTGCTCACCATTTTTTGTTTAGTGGTTTTACCGATGATCACATTAGTCATCAACCTGAAATCGCTCTTCGCCTTTCGCCTGGGTAATACCGGCGATGACATGGTACTCGACATCCATATTCACAGAAATGCATTTCAATGGTTGCTCGTGATATATGCGGGTTTGAGTATTGTAGTATTGATGAGTTATGCTTTTACGGAGAATTTCCAGATCGTGGCGAGATGAGGATGGGAGTTTGGTGCTAGGGGCAATGGGCTAGGTGCTATGGGCTAAGGGTTATGGGTTATGTCCGTTAATTGAGGTGCTACTCTATAATTTCTTATTCCTTCACCCTGCGGGTGATCCGCTTGCGGGCGGATATTCCTTATTCCTTATTCCTTTTTTTCCTTTCTCCGAAAAAAGAATCCTTTTATCCTAAAAAAATATTCCTTAGAAGAAAGCCACCTCTGCGACTGCAACTTTTCGAAGCATGATCCATTTATCATAAATAAAAAATCCTCGTAACAAAAATGCCCCGCTGGCGCTTCATCCTGCTTTATCCCCTCACCATGTATCTTTTCAGTGCGATCGGAGGTGGAATACTTTTCGCGTTTGGAACAGGTGAGGTTGACCGTGCGTTGGAAACCATCATGTTCCTGATCATTATTTCTGCCTTGTTCGGGACACCTGCATTTATCCTCACGCTGATCTTTAATGCGATCATCTATTACAGCGGTTGGGCCTCCCGTAATGTGCGACATGCTTATCAGATAAGTTTTATAGTGGCCTTTTTCGCGTGTTCGGTGGAACTGTTCCTTTTTTTCAACGGAAGTCCGCTCGCCCGCCTGGAGAATGGATTAATAAACATCTTGCCCATCTTCGGGTATCTGGGCGGAACCGCGATCGGTGCTGCATTTGCCGGTGGCCGGTTCAGAACAAAAAACAAGGTACAATGGACCGATACCCTCGATAAGGATTAATCGAAAATCCGGACCACATACCTGCCCTGTTGATTATTCGTTTTACTTTGTATTCAAAAGATAAAATACCTAAGGCATTGTCACCCAAACGGCCCAAATACAATAAAACGGTCTTCATTGTGCATATCCCCGCTAAATTCTGGGGATTTGGAAATCTCTTCGGTGGTATTTTGCTTTCCTTGTATTTATTATTCGTTGGTGGCTTTACCTCTTTTGCGTTTCCCGGCGACTGGTTGGACATGCTTTACCTTTTTGTGGTCATGGGTATGCTGTTCAGTTTCCCGGGGATATTCTTAATGATATTACCCAATATGATCATATCCTTTGTTCTACCTCGTCAAAAGGTCATTGCATATATGCTGAGCACCCTTGTACCTGCACATTTATTTTCTACCTGCAAAAATATCTGTGGGAAAGGTTGGGCTTGATGCATTTTCCCGCACTGCGTTTCTATATTCCCTACTGCGCCGGAATTGGTTGCTATTGGCTGCTTTTTTATTTCAGAAGAAAAGGGAGGAGAAAACGCCGCATACCTGAGTTACATACTTAACCTGCGCACCCGTTTACCGGTACACATGCCACCTGATATCGATCACTTCCAATTAAATAGTGTTGCATGTAACTCTGACAAATTATCCAGAGTTGTCTATCTAACACTACGTTCAATATTCAAATTGCCGGTGCAACTATTTCATCTTATAATGCACCAGAAAAATAATATCCTTGTCGTCTGTTTTTCCCAATGCAGCAGGGAACTCCAATTTCATTTTACCTGCCTTCTTAATCCCTCCATTGTTATTTGCCTTTTCCATTACATTATTTGATTTTACTATATACCTGCTATTATCAACCCCGGATATATCATCTATGTTGCTGAAATAGGGGAAATGATGCTTCAGCAATTCCACGTTTACCGCGGTGTTGTTATTTTCCATTTTTAATTGTTGCCAGGCCTGTCCAAAATCATGGCGCATACTAAAAATCCTGCGCAGGCCCACTCCATGTATCTTATTTAACTCAGTTGCTAATGCCGACTCTACCTGTTCCCCAAATACGGCATCATATTCGGCGTAGTAACTGATATGAAAGATCACATCCGATATAGTTGCATAGTCAAAACTTCGGCGCGCTTTTGGCAGACTTAAGGACCAACTGCTTATGGCTCCTGCTCCTTCAAAGGGAAGATATTTCTCATCCCGAAAATTCAGCTCAAATTGTCCGCCATCATTCTGTGCTGTACTCGTCGCAATTTGTGCACAACCATTAAATGAAAAATCTGCTAATGCATCTCCGGTGGAACGGCGCATTTTGCTCCCCTGCAAGCTAAGTGTGGCGCCAATATTGGTATAAGGGCCTGCTATGCAAGGCATGCTCAAACGCACGGATTTGATCACCCGTTTAAAATAACCCGGATACATGAGATCGAATGCCGCTTCCGGAATGCTGAAATCTGCGCAACTGCCATTCATTTTTAATTCCAATAATTTCTCCGGTGCGATCTGCAACATACTGAAATGCTGGGTGATCTCTATCCTCCGCACATCGCCTTCCAGGTAATTTTTTTCCATCTGCATCAGTTGCAACATCAGGCGCTCCCCGGACAACATACCCGCATGTTCATTACTCCAATTATCCGCTTGAATGAACATGGCTTCAGCTTCCGGCCTTTCAAATAAGAATGCCTGTTGCGCTTGCAGGGCTGCATCATACGCCAGGTTATATGCCAGGCGGAACAGTTTCTGCATTTGCTGTGCCTGAAAAGTATAATGGGTCAGGTTGGAAAATTTAGTGGTATAAAAAGCATACAGTTCTTTATACTGATCAATCGATGTTTCCTGCAAAGCCTGATCCTGTTCAGCTATGGCGACACTTATTTCAGCTCCGCGTATTTGTAATTCTACCTCTTTCAACTCGTCGGCATAAGAATTTACCTGCAATTTCCAATCCTGCTCCCTTCTTTGATGACTGCCCTCTACACCGGCGAGAAGCGCCACATTATCAGCGATCTTGGCGGTGGACTCCAGGAAATTCGCCATCATATTTGCACTATCACCCAGTTCCAGTCCGCCGTATTTCATCGCAAACGGACTTCCCACCTGCGGGATAAGATGAAAAGCGCCTGAAAGGGATTGTAAAATACCTTCTGCACCCCGTATGGTTCCCGATATCCATTTAGCGATCTGTTCTGCACGTTCCCATTCTGATAAACCGGCTTCTATTAAGGAATTATAATGTTCTTTTTTATGCTCCTTACTGAGTTTACTTTGCAAAAGATGATTCAAACTTGTTTGTGCATTTTCCACCTGACGTTTTTTATTGCTCAGTGTCATTTGCAAAATATTTTGTTCATGCCTGGAACGCAGTATGGTCAATTCTTCTGCATCTTTTTTCTCCAATGCAGCAAATAAGGCGCTGCCGAAACTTTGCACCTGATTGCAGAATTGTTTGGCTTTCTCCAATAAAAACGTGAATCGCTGGGCAGGTAATTTTGCCTGCATAGCCTGCAAAATATCATCGAAGGATAGTCCGGCTGCCACCATCCTTGCCAACATGGCCGGGTCGATGGGTGGAGCATAGGCCGGCATGGTCTTTTTCATCCCATTGATATCCAAACAATGGTTCAATTTAAATATGCGATCCTGTACCCGATCCCAATAGGTAATAAAATCTGCATTATGCGGAAAACAAAAGATCAGGTCGGAACCCAGGTCAATATGCATTTGCGGCCTGGATGGCGCTACGGTATATTTTCCTTTCTGCACCACTTCGGCTTTATATTTACTACCTGCATTATTTATGGATTCATACCTGTTATTTTTCTCCATTTGCATAACAGGCATCCGCTTATTCATCATCGTAATGCGACTCTCCTTTTCTTCCAATACGGACATTTTACGTATATCAGAATAGTTACTTTTTGTTGCTACACGGCTTCCATAGGCGCTGCTTTTTCTACCTTCCCTTTTATGATCCGGCATAAAAAAGTTATAGATGAAATCGGCATTCTTTTGCATATCCAGGTCGGCATAACTAAAATCTCCCGCCTCTTTACAAGCCCCTGTGGCCAGCGGTTTATCACCCAGAATGGTTTTCACCATATCGTACAGATGGCGGGCTTCGCTGGTGCTTTCCGGTGTATACTGTGTAAACAGTTGATCGGCCCAATCCATCAGATTATCCAGATATTTCATGACCACATTTTTCTGATAAGCACCTATCCTCAGTCGGGCAATGGCATGTGGATTTCCCGGATTGCGTTGATACATCTCGATCGCATTCGGGTCGCCGTACATCTGCTTTAATTTTTGTGGTTTGATATTCCGGAAAGCAGCAAAGCGCCAGTTCATATCATACGGAAAGGCAAGTCGTTCGAACTCACTCTGCACAGCAGTCGGATCAAAAATATAACTGTACCATTGATTGGCCTCGCGGTATTTGCCTGCTGCATTCAGATGGCCGGCAATCCGCATGGGTATATGAAAGAACAATTCATAGAAATAATTGCCAAAATTCTGGCTGTAATCGAATTGGGCAGAAACGTGTTGCTGCGTATTAAAGTCGAGCAGTTCGGAAACGCTGACCGATATTTTATCCCACAACAAATGGATATGTTCCGGATTGAGTTTGATACCGCTGCCTAAAAACCAGGAGCCCGGAGTAGATATGGTGGCCACCATATCTTTTTGGCGCACCTTATAATCATCTGCACCATCGGCATATCTGTCGGTGCCATCCGTAACAAAAAAGCTGGTAAAGCTGTCAAAATAGGTATTATATTCCTTTTTAAGAGAGGCAGTGGTCAGGACGACTTTTTGCGGACTTTTTGTGCGCTTTTGATCGGCCAGTTTGACAAAACTGCGTTCCAGCGTCACTTCATTTACCGGTATGTAATCAATATGGTGTATTACATCGGTACTCCCGCTGGACACTTCTTTATCGGGCTCTTTAAAGAAGAAAAATTTATTTCCGGAAGTTTTACCCGTGCGAACCTGATATTTAGTGCCGTTATTGGTAAGCTTGATGGTAAATGGAATAGGCTCATCTCCTAAATAAAAAGTATACTTTTTGGTATAGTCCGGGATATTTGACGGTGGTTCAGATTGGCTTCCACCCGAGGCAGTATAGATGACCTCGTCAAAGCGGTCGAATGCAAATTCCATACTAAACTCTATAAATGGTTGAATGTCTTTAATAAAAGCCATTTTCATTTGAAGATTGAGCGTAAAAGCATCAATGGTAGCCCGGGTATCTTTA
>JAWKLB010000044.1:0-21828 GCA_041392955.1 Chitinophagales bacterium
TCCGGGGGTATCAGATAGATCTGACAGATCAGCATATTCCCGATGTATTTCCCACCAATGCACATCCGGATTATTTTAGTCCTGCCCTCCCCGATCATGCGGAAGTGCTTTCTGTTTATCCGCATGTATTTGAAAAATTCCCGGAATTGCGTATCAGCAAAAAAGTACCCATACAATTGCGCACGATATTGCGGCTGCGCGATAATTTCATGATCAGCGACAGTTTGCATTGTTATCCCGACAGCATTACGATCACAGGTCCGAAAAGTATCATCGAAAGAACAATTGCCTGGTCAACCGAACCGGTATACATCAATAGCAGGGACACCACCTACATTGGAACTGCTGTTCTGTTCGCACCCGTTGATGACCGGGTGACCTTGTCGCATATAGCAGTCCGATATTCGGTAAGGGTAGCGCAATTTCAACGCATGTCTACCGATCTCAGCATTGCGCACCCCCTGACAGGTGAACCCATGCATGTGCAGGTAGTATATACGGCACCGATGCATAAAAAGAATAGTTTTACGGCGTCGGATTTCACCCTCGTGGCCGAACCCGACAGCCTTAAACCGCGTTATAAGTTAAAGTGTGTTGCCTACCCGGACGACATCTATACTATTCGGGTGGTACCATCGTTTATTCATAAATAGCAGATGCTGAAAATAGGTATCACAGGAGGCATTGGAAGCGGAAAGACCACCGTATGCAAAATATTCGAGGTGTTGGATATTCCTGTGTACTATGCCGATCAGCGCGCACGTGATATTGTTGATACCGATACGGAGATAAAAGAACGGATCAAGGACTTGCTCGGCGATCAGATGTATCTGCCCAATGGAAAACTCGACAGAAAAAAAGTGGCGCATATCGTTTTCAATTTCCCGGAATTACTGGAGCAATATAATGCCATCATACATCCCGCTGTTTTTGCTGATGCAGAACGCTGGATGTTGCGTCATAAAAATTATGATTATGTGATCAAAGAGGCGGCATTATTATTTGAAACAGGAAGTAATAAAACGCTCGACATGGTCATTTGTGTTTCGGCCCCCAAAGAAGTGAAGATCGCGCGCATCATGAACCGCGATCATATTACCCGTGAGCAAGTGCTGGCGCGTATGGAAAATCAAATGGACGATACACAAAAAGAAGCACTCAGCGATTATATCATCTACAACGACGGATCCACACCGCTTATACGACAGGTGTTACAGATACATGAGAAGTTGATGGCGGTGGTTAAATGAAAAATGAGCAATAAGGAGTGATCGGTGATGTGTGATCATTGATCAGTAAGTTGCATATCCGAAAAGTAATGCACAATTGTTAGGGGTTAGAGGTTATGGGCTATGGGTTAGGGGCTATGGGTTAGGGCCGTGTTTAGTTATGAGTACTCTCAATAAGAACAAACTGCGACTGCGACTGCGACTGCGACTTAGTCATTAGTCATTAGTCATTGGTCATTCGTCATTTGAAATCGGTATCAGACTTATGTAACGAAGCTCAAAAATTCACCATTCACTATTCACCCCCAAAGGGGTCCTGCGGACATTCACTATTCACCATTCACTATTCACCCCTTTTCATTCCCCCACTTCCGCAGCTGCCTTCTCAAATTTATATTGCAATCCGACTGTAGCAACCAGTGTTGCCGGAGCATTTGATGCGGAGACGGCTGTATTTAATCCGAGGTTCAGACCGAACTGATTATATGTATAACCCGCTTTAGCGGCAAGGCTCAAATATTCCATATCGTTCAGATACAGAGAAGTGTACTGCATGGTACAATCGCATGCTTCACCATTGTCGAGGGATCTACGCACATATATATCCGCAGCTATATACATGAAGGGGAATGGTTTATATCCTGCTTCGATCTCGGAAAGAAACGCTGTGCTATAGTCGCCTGTAAAAATGTCTGCCCCCACATAAAAAGTTAGCCACGACTTATCATATGCCCATCCCACTCCGGCACCCGGTTTAAAATGCCATACCGGGTAATCACTTTGTAAACCTGTATAATAATTCAGAGCAGCAGTGTTTGCTGAAGTAAAAAAACTCAAGGTAACAAATGGCTTATCGTCGATCATTTTGTAAAACACCCCTGCTTCGACATTGCCAAACGATGTTAAAGATCCTGACTCCAGATAATAGGGCAACATAGAAACATCACTTCGCACGGTACTTCGAATAATGGAGTATGGAACTGCGGCACGAACAGTCCACCTGCTATTGATACCATATTGCGCCATCCAATGAATGGTTAGTTGATCTACTGAAGCAGGAATATCCACAACGGCACCTGTTCTGTCGAAAGCCTGATCATATTGTAAACTGCTCGCGGAAATTTGGGTGTAGAATGCACCGGCAGGCATGGTGAACACTTGTGCATGCGCATAGATGGAAAGCATGGCAAAAAGCAGGACAAGCGTATATTTGCGCATAGATATGAATACCGGTTCATGTCAAAAATCGGAAAAAACATCCATATTCCAAGAACTTATGCCAGCTACCACCTTTTATCTGCTGAAAGACATTTTTCTCTTGTTCGCCTTTGTGCTATGCGCATTGTGGATGTGGGGAGTTATTCGCTTCCAAAAAGAAAGGCAGGAAAAGTTGGAACATCTTTTTCGCAACAGCAGGCCCAGGTTCAAATGGATGTTCCTGCTCGGGGCATTGGCACTCGCGGGACTTTATGTGTACAGGTATTTCATTGAGTAGTTGGGAATTGCATTTAGATATTGTTAGGGGTTAGGCGTTAGGTGTTAGGGGTTAGGGCCGATGCTTTATTAATGACCGATTTATTCCTTATTGCTTATTCCTTTCTGCTTTACTTTTCCTGGTAGAGCAGGGTCTTTGCCCAAAGTTTATCGGCTGATTGGCAAGACCCTGCGCCATAAACGTGATACATATACCACCCCTCCGGGGCTTCAGGAGTTTATCTATATATCTGTGTTACCATTATTTCGCCTCTCCGAGGCTGTTTTGTTTTATGGCAGACCTATTTGTTGCCTTATTTCACGCCGAGTGCCTTCGGCAATGCGCAGAGTAGTTTTAAGAGAACACAGAGATATTTTCATTTTTGATTTTCCCTCTCGCAGAGGCGCGAAGGTTCGCCTTGCGGATATATAAATATCATTGATTGCACTTCGCCCACTGCTTATTGCTTTCTGCTTATTGCTCCACCCTGCGGGTGGTCCGCCTACCGGCGGATATTGCTTCCTGCTCTTCTCAATTCACCGGCAACTCAAAAGGCAATTCGATAGGTTTCAGATCTATCATGTGGCATTTTTAACAGAATTTCGGTGTTTTATTCTCGTACCAGAGTTTGCGGAATTCCTGATATCCGGGCGTGTTCAAACAATACATCAATCCCGATTCAAATACATTGCCGAAGTTGAGTTCTTTGGGGAAAGGTTTGGCACAACAAGGTGTTGCATAGCCGTCCCAGCTGATATAGAAATGACTCCAGGGCAGGTGGCATTTCCGGAAGGTATTTTTAGTGCGCACATCCCATAAGGTGAGCGTCACATTTTTCTTCGCATCGGCCATATCCTTGGCACGTTGCAATTCATCTTTGAATGTTGTCGTGTGAAAGAAATCGTAGTAACTGATATCATGTGCTGTAACAGCTGCTACATTAAATGGTGTGATATTAATAAAATCTACACCCAGTTCTGAAGCCACTTCAACCACTTCTGCCATATTGAAATAATTTTCTTTGATGGCCACGAAGTTGAACATGACATCTGCGCGTTTGTCCTTACAATAAGCAACGATCTTTTGCACGTTATCATAGAATAAACCGTAT
Source organism: Chitinophagales bacterium (assembly GCA_041392955.1). Classification (GTDB taxonomy): domain Bacteria; phylum Bacteroidota; class Bacteroidia; order Chitinophagales; family BACL12; genus UBA7236. The sequence continues at coordinate 3,815 of JAWKLB010000044.1, forward strand.
TCGCCTTTCAGGCGCACATCTTCATATACTTCTCCTACTCCATCCATGCTGATCTGTATCGTATCGATCATGTCGGCAATGGCTTCCACCAATTGCACGCTGTTGGGCAGATGTGCATTGATACTGATGGTGGTGATGATCCCTTTATTTTTTGAACGGATATAGCGCAATGCATCGGGCAACTGCTTATACATCAGCGTTTCCCCCAAACCGGTAAGGCCGATGGAATCTACATACGGATATGCCTGATCTATGATCTTCTTTAACTGCTCTATTGGCATAAAACCTTTGTCCATGTCCTCCCCGTACTGATATTCGCGCGGACAGGTGATACATTTCAGATTGCAATGATTGGTCACCTCCAGCATGATGGAAGAAGGATGGGCAACACGCGGACTTTTGATCATACGCAAATAGCGCGCATGTATTTTATTGGATGCATAGCGGAAAAAATTCCATCCACCGGGAAGTGAACGCAATCTTCTGAATGCTTTTTGAATACGTCGTTTATTGATGCCGAATGCCATGCGCTGCAAAATTACGAAACCTGCAGGCGTCAGAGGCTATACAGCACATCTACAATACTTTGCAGATTGCGTTTCGGTGCGATATGGATGCGTTCAATGCCCAGCGTCCTCAGGTAGGATGCTGTGCTCTCGCCTATGGCTACAAATATTTTTTTCTGCGGATCGATGTGCGTGCAAATTGCTTCGGCCTGCATCGGACTGGTGCATGCATAGATAGCTGCTTCCGGGATCCTTACTTCCTTATCTATGGTATTTGCATACACGGGAATATGCATGATCTGCATATCCGATGATAATGCTTGTAAAAGACCATCCGCATGATGCAGGGCGCCAAAAATGCACACTTTACTGCCGGCAGCTATGCCACTAAAGGTTTCTGCTATCCGTTCATCGCCGATATAATCCACTTGTACACCTTGTGTTTTCAATGCATATGCTGTTTCCTCTCCGATAGCAGCAACACGCACACCCTTGGGAATGCTACCGTTTCCCAGCATAAAAAAATGCACGCCGTTCTTACTCGTAAAAAAATACCAATCAGCTCCGGCAGGTTGATCAAAAGGAAGTGCCGTAAAAGATAAAAGGGATCTTCCACTTACCTGCATGCCGGTACTGCGCAATGCATCAAAACGAGCACCGGATATATCTGCTGTTATGAATACGGACCCCGATTTTTTCTCTGTACATGCAGCAAATGCTTTTTTTGCCAGATCATCTGTTGTGTGTGAGCCCACATACACCCGGTGCATCATCTGATCGCGGTCGGCAGCAACGGCAACATATACCGCAAATGCATTTCCTGTTGCAAAACAATGCGCACCCAATGGCAATTGACAACCGCCTTTGAATAAAGCGAGCAATTCGCGCTCAACACTTGTAGCTGAAGCCGTTGCGTCATCCTGCACAGTGCGCAGCAATGCGAACATGGCAACATCCTCTTTCCTGCATTGAAAGGCGAGCGCCCCCTGAGCGGGAGCAGGTATCAGCTGGTCAACAGGCAGTTGTATTTTCTCCAGACCGGATGTATCCAAACCTAAACGTTTTAATCCTGCGGTAGCCAACAGGATGGCATCGAAATCACCGTTTCGCAATTTGTTCACGCGGGTGGGCACGTTGCCGCGGATATCTTTGAACTGCAGATCCGGACGAATATGCTTTAGTTGTACAAAACGGCGGCCGGAAGATGTGCCCACCAGTGCATTTTCTTTCAGCAATAATTTTTTGGCAGGATCTACCGCACGCGGATGTATCAATAATGTTTCGGAAGGATCCTCTCTTTCTGATATCGCCGCAATGACCAGCCCCGGCACTTCCTGTGTTGGCAGATCCTTATACGAATGCACTGCTACATCTATCTCTTCTGCCAGCAGGGCATCTTCAATTTCTTTGGTAAAGAATCCTTTGCCTTCCAGCTTTTCTAAACTCAGATGCTGAATAATATCTCCCTGTGTTTTGATCACAGTGATTTCGGAAGTAAATCCTCTGTCGGCGAGTAGTGATTGCAGAAAACGCGCCTGCCACAAAGCGAGGTCACTGCCCCTCGAACCTATGCGGATCCTCATAATGCTTTGTGTGAGCCTGCCCCTTCTTCATGGCTTCTTTCGAAGCGGACATAGTGAGCGCCATATATTTCTTTTCAAAATAATCCATCATGCGCTCCACCGTATCGCGGGAAGCTGCATCCATTTTGGCCATATCTTTTGCGAATACTTCTTTGGTCGCTTTTTCGCGGATGGCATGCAGATGTTGCGGAATAACACTATGTGCACGCTCTACCATCCGCTCGACATATGCACCCTGAAATTCTTTTACAAAGGCATATGCCAGTTTCTTCGCTTCGTGTATCTCGGCTTTGCGTTTGGCTTTATTCCTCGCTGCAAGCACTTCCAAACTCTGCATATAAATGGGATGTACAGGGAAATGTTGCTCAATTTCTCTGTCCACATTAGCAGGAACAGAAAGATCAATGATCACTTTCTTGTCGGTATCACCTTGTAATAAATGCGCATACAGATCTCTATCAACCAGCAGATGCTGTGCACCCGTACAAGCGATCAATATATCAAATCCCTTATCGTATTCCTGCAGGGCATCGAGCGCATTTCCGTTGCCATGGAAAGTTTTCGCCAGCGCTTCCGCCTTCTCCATATTTCTGTTGAATACAGTAACCTGTGTGTAGCCCATTTCGCGCAAATATTGGCCAAAATGTGTCATGGTCTCTCCTGCACCGATAAGTAATACACGTGCACTGGTATTTGCATTGGCCTTTTGCAAGGCATTAGCGGCGAGAGATACAACGCTGATGCGATGCTCTGCAATGCTGGTCTCGGTGTAAATACGTTTTGCAGCAGGGATAACATATTTCATCGCCAAACGAAGGTCATCGCCGGTCAGATCCATTTGTTCGCTGCTCTCATATGCCAGTCGCAACTGACGAATGATCTCTCTTTCACCCACCACCAGGCTATCCAGTGATGCACCAACTTCACAAATATGCGCCAGCGCTTCTGCACCTTCGAACAAATTGGCATGCACGGCATTACAAGCGTTGAAGGAAGGGTTTATTAATTTGAAAAAAGCGGTGGCAAATCCGGCAGAAAGTGATTCTTTGGTCGTAAAGAAAAAGGTTACCCGGTTGCAGGTATTGAGATACATCAGCTCATCGAGTGCAAATCGCTGTTTTAGTTCCTGTAATGTTTCCCTTTGGATCAGTCCATCTGCATCGGCCGGCACCTGGAATTGAGCCAGCTGGTCAACGGGGACCTTATGATGCGTTACAGTAAGTACTTTATATTGATTCACGATGTATCCTACTCTCCACTTACGAAAAATACGCCCGCAAAATTCTCCTCAAACTGTCAAAATATTGTCATTAAACTGTCATCTCATTTCAAGCACTGCGGAATCCTCCGAAACGGGCATCCAGACTGTATTTTCCGGGCCCGGCTATCAGTAATGCGATGAACACCATGCCCACTTCAAAAGCATGGCTGTTGAACTCCCCTTTTGGTATGCCGGTGAGAAAAGCTATAAACATCGTAAATGCCAGCAAACCCGCATGCACGCGTGTAAAAAGCCCTATACCAATGAAGATGGCACCGAAGAACTCGGCATACGCGGCCATAAAACCCCAGAATCCCGCTGCAAAATCGAGATGGATCAACTGCATATTGCCGCCATATTTTGCCCATTTCTCCGGATGGGAGATCTTGGCATATCCATGTGCATAGATAAAAGAAAAACCTATGCCCAAACGCAGTATGAGCAGCGCCAACCAAATATATTTAGCCCTTGCATTGATCAACCATTTCATAACCATATTTTGTATTTGCCTGATTCGTGCCACCCATGCGGCAATATGGATATAACCGCATTGAAGTATATAATGGTTCGGAAAATAAAAAACCCCGCATAAGATCTATGCGGGGTTACATAATATAGGTTCCTGATCAGAAGTTGAAAAGAATACCGAAGTTAAATCCATCGTTGAAAGTAAGACCGAAGCTGCTGTTTTTCACCTCTTCTGTATAAGCATCACCGTTGAAATCTGTTCCGTTATAAGTAGATGTGGTAGACATGAAACCAAGGAAACCGTAAGAGAAATCCAAAGCACAATGGTCACCCAATGTTATGGAAGTACCGGGTGAGATACCAACACCAAAGGAACTGAGATCTGTGGTTGTTGTAGTGGTTGTACCGCCGGCAGAGTAATCATCTGTAACAGATCCGAAACCGATCGGAATACCGAGTGCGATGTAGCATTGTACCATATCTTCATTGTGCATATAATAACGCGCACCGGGAGTAATGGTGAACATGCTCATAGTCACAACATCTTCGTCATCGGTAACATACACGTCATGCGAAGTTGTTTTATCTGAAGAATACTCAATACCCAGACCAACAGCAATATCGTCACTTACAAAATAACCAAACCAGGGTCCGATTCCGAGTTCCATGGTTTTTGGAAGATCAATGGAAGTGCTGGTGCCACCGGCAGTAGTTGTGTAAGTACCTGAACCGGAAGATATGTTCAACCAACCTCCAATCAGTAAGTCACCTGAGCCATATTGGGCCTGTACCTGAGCAGCGGCAAGCAAGCCGATGCAAATAATAAGGATGCTTTTTTTCATAGTTTAAGCGATTTTGAGGCCAAGGTATGCTGCAATCGGCACAGCAGCAAAGCGCTTTCAACGCTGCTGACTCAAAGTGCCCCATTTTTACTACACTTAGTACGGAACGTACAAGGTATCATAATAACTGCCGTATGCGCACCAAATACCCAGGCCTCCGGTGATATTGGTCTGTGCAATGGTGGCGCTTGAAAAAGGGCCATCGGTCCCGGAGTCGAATTCCAGGGTGCTAAAGAAATCATACGTCGGGAAATCTATACTCGCCCATTTGAGAATGATGGTATCTCCTTTCCAGAAATAACCGTAGGTGTCCGGATCGAAATCCTCCGTGGGATTGTAACCCCTGTCGAGCGTAAATTCAAAACTCTGCCCGTTGACAATATTATCGTCGAACACACTCTGATAACCGGCATAAAATGCCTCGCTGTTCCTTTTGGTAAAGTAGCGATAGAAATTTCCCAGTGGCTCGGGTTCGGTCAGATGCACATATAAGCGCACCAGACTGTCGTTTTCAGGGTCGGGATGCGGTTTAAAATACATGCTATCCATCGGAACAGGAGGAAATAAAGTAGTTGTACTGCTCGCCGTTTTACCATTCCAATTGATTTGCAAGGTGTACGACTTCCCTATCTCACCGACAAATGCAGGTGTTCCGGTAAAAATATCCGGCACCGTATACAAACAAATATTAATGGGTATGGTACCGGTGGTATCGAGGTCGATACCGAGATATGCCGCAACAAGAGGAAGCAGGGCATCGGGCAGGTCGTTCAGACAAAATTCGGTTAGCGTGACCGTATCTTCTCCGTCTGTTACCGTTACGTCTGCATCGTGCAGATAATAATTGTCCAGTGCATTGAAATTCACCTCCCCATAAAAGGGAACGGTACTCGTAAGCGAGATGATGGGCGGCAAGCCTTGTTCTATACTTCCCTCGACCACCATTTTCAATTCCGGTTCAGGAATATCGAGCGTGATGTCTGTAGTACAAGATGATATGCCCATCATGCCGACTCCGGCAAGTAGATACAACGCAACATTTCTTTTCATTCGCAGCATTTCCTATTAAAATTTAAAATTCCAGGTCACACTGGGTATTATCGGGAAGATAGAAACTTGTTTGGCCTGCACATCCACAGCACCATAAGCAAAATCACCTTCCCATGTGGTGTAAATAAAATAAGGGTTCTTTCTGGAATACACATTGTAAATGGAAAAATTCCAGCTCGAATCAAATTTCTTGTCTTCCTTGCTGTTCAATGTAGCCGAAAGATCCAGGCGATGATATGCGGGTAAACGATATCCGTTGCGCGGACCGTAATCGGTTTGCAATTGCCCGCCTATCACATAAAAACTTTCTACAATGGTTGTTGCCTGACCTGTTGCGTACACAAAAGTGGATGCAAAGCTCCAGCGCTTACTGAGATCATACACTGCGACGATCTCCAGATCGTGCACGCGATCGTATTTTGTGGGGAACCAATTATCACCTGTTGCCAGATCATCGAACTGCCGTTCTGTTTTAGATAAGGTATATCCTATCCATCCGTTCCATTTTCCCTTTGCTTTTTTCAGGAAGAATTCGGCGCCATAACTCCGGCCGCGACCGAATACAAAACTTTCTTCTATATCCTTTCCGATCTCGGGAACATATCCATCTTTGAATTCTATCTGATTCTGCAATTGTTTGTAATACACTTCTACCGAGGTCTCGAACATATTGTCCTTGAAATTGCGGAAATAACCCACGCTGTACTGCCAGCCTTTTTGCGGTTTTACTTTAAGCGAACTGGGGATCCACAGGTCGGTAGGTAAGGTACTTGTGGAACTGCTCACCAGGTGGATGTATTGATTTGCATAGGTAATGCCCGCTTTCACAGAACTGTTGGTGGAAACTATCCAGCGCAGATTCATACGCGGTTCCATACCGAAATAATCTGCTATCTTGTCGCCATTGCCGTAATGAACGGTATCGTATGCAACATTCTCCTCGTTATACAGCACATCATTATAAGGACCCACCTGTAAGAAATAAGAAGCTCTTGCGCCAATGTTCAATCGCAATACCGGATTGATGTCGAATTCATCCTGTATATAGATAGCATTCTCGTGCGCATATTTTCTGCTCAGCGTATCTGTACTGAATTCCACATCTCCACTGGCGCCTTGTGCTGAATAGGGAATGAAGGTATGATACACATAATTGGCGCCGAATTTTATCTTGTGGTTGGAGCCGGGATAATAATCCATATCTACCTTGCCATTCCAGTCGCGTATGCCGGAATATAAATTGAAATTAAAATCTTCGAATGCCGACTTCACCGAGAAATCAAATGAATTGTAGATGGCGCTGACATTCATGAACAATTTGTTATTGAACAGATGGTTCCAGCGCAAGGTGGTGGTGGCATTACCCCAGGGAATAGAAATACCCAGCGATCCGTCGGGTGCTGAATAGTTGAATACATCCCGTCCGAAATAGCCACTCAGGAACAAACGATTTTTATCATCGAAGACATAATTCGCTTTGGTGTTCAGGTCATAGAAATAATAGCCGTTCCCTTCAAAATCGCCGCCTTTCAAAAATGGTTTTACGAGGGCATCCACATATGTCCTTCTGCCCGAAATGATAAAGGATGATTTATCTTTTACTATAGGCCCCTGCACGGTGAGTCGCGATGCGATGATACCGATACCGCCCTCCATCTCATATTTTTGATTGTTGCCCTCTTTCATCTGCACATCGAGCACAGAACTGAGGCGCCCGCCATATTGTGCAGGCATGCCTCCTTTGATGAGGGTGACATTTTTAATAGCATCGGAGTTGAACACACTGAAAAATCCGAACAGATGGCCCGTGTTATATACAACAGCTTCATCTAATAAGATCAGATTTTGATCCGGTCCGCCACCGCGCACATAAAAACCGGTACTGCCCTCACCAGCTCCGCCAACACCGGGCAATAATTGTATCGCTTTTAATATATCCACTTCACCAAAGAGTACGGGTATGGATTTGATCTGCTCAATATTCATTTCTACGGTTCCCATTTCGGTGCTTTGCACATTTTGGTCGCCGCGCTCCGCGGTCACTTCAACCGCTTCCAATTCCTCCCCTTCTGAAAGCTGCATGTTGAGTCTTACGTCTGCATGCAGATCTACTTTTTCTTCGTGGGCAGTATATCCGATATAGGAACATACAACAGTATATGCACCTGCCGGCAAAGTGAAGCTGTAAAAGCCGTATATATTGGTGCTAGTTCCCGTGGTGACATCATTTTTCAGATACACGTTGGCGCCGATCATATTTTCACCGGTAGAAGCATCTTTCACATAACCACTGATCGTGTATTTGTCCTGTGTAAAAGCACTAAGCGCAGTGATACAGAACAAGAAAAAGGGGACACAGCATTTCATCCGCATAACAATAACGCTGCAAAGTAATTGCGTGTTTATCGCATCCGGAAATAATTTCGATAAATGGTTGTTAAATGCAGATGAACAGGTGGCCTTTATTGCCACTTTACCATCAGGGGCAGACTTTCTGTATAGTTCTCACTCTGCAAACTGAAAAAATACAGTCCGGACGACATGGTATTCAGCCCGCTTATCTCAACCAGGTGCAAGTGCTCGTCTTCCATTCTGAAGGTATGTATATAAACGAGTTTCCCGGCGGCATCAAATAAGCGCAGTGTTGCATCTGCATTATCATTTCCGGTGATCAGCACAGAACAATGGTCTGTGGCAGGATTGGGATATACCTGCATGGTGTTTCCGCTGATCGTGATACCTTCCATTTCGAGGTATGCTCTGGTAAAATCAGGGATCCCATATCCGATGAGATAGTCCGGGTTCGAAGCACGGGAGGCGCTTTCCTGTATCTTTTCGATCACCGCCATATTGCTCAGTTCGGGAAAAGCCTGCCAGAAACAGGCAGAAGCTCCGGCCATCATGGGTGAGGAATAGGATGTTCCATTGCCGTTATATACCAGCCCGCTCTGTTCCAGATAAGCGGTTCCGGCCCCTTGGGCAGCTACATTGGGTTTTATGCGGCCATCGAATGTGGGCCCTTGTGAGCTGAAACCGGCATAGTGGCCATTCAGATCCACGGCGCCTATGGTGAATACACTGTCGCCATCGGCAGGGGCCCCAATAAAATGCCACTCACTGTCGCCTTCATTCCCGGCACTATTACAGACCAGGATACCAACCGCTGCAGCCATGTCGGCGGCATTGGTAACCACAGTGGTATTCCCGTCCATATCGGCATAGGTATGATCGCCGATGCCTCCATCAAAAGTGGTATAGCCAAGTGAAGAATTGATGATATCTGCACCTACAAAATCGGCCATCTCTGCTCCTTCAAGCCAGTAGTCTTCCTCTGCAACAGTTTCACTATCAACTATTTCTGTTCTATACAAATAAAAAGAAGCATCCGGTGCCGAACCGGAAAAAACGCCGGGGATATCACCGCCCATGATGGACAAAACATTCGCCCCGTGGGTTGAAAAATCAAATACATGTTCGTTATCATCCGGGAAATTGTGGACCCCCAGTATCTGACCCTTGTCCCAGAAACTCTGGAATGCTTCACCAGTGTCAACGGCATAGAATCCGCCATCCAGAACGGCAATGACCATTCCCTCACCGCGGAATCCTTTTTCATGCAGAAAATCGAGGTTGAGCATATGGATCTGATTCCATGATCTGCCGTATTCCGTGCCGGGCACCTCGGAACTGCGCATCAAACTATTGTCGAAGGGCTCTCCCACCTCAGGGGCAAATGCATAGCGCATTACCGGTTTTACTTTTTGGACGAAGGATAAGGCTTGTATCGCCTGAAGGGTTGAAGAATCCGGAACACGGACACTCAGTGCATTGAACCAGCGCGATTGCATGACCACTTCGGCTCCGAGCGCTTCCACAGCAACAACGTAGTGCGGATCCACAGGCAGATCGGAATATCGGATAGGGATATGCATTTTCTCCCTCCTTTCAATAGATCTGTCGGAAAGATATGCATGCGGTTGCTGAATGGAATATGGCGTGTGGCCTTTATCCGAGAAATACACCCAAAAGCGACCGGTCTCATTTGCATTCTGAGCCTGCACACTTAATGCCGAGAAAAAACCGATGAGGAGTAAAAGCTTTCGCATCACTTGCAATAGTAACAAAATAAAGCGGTCAAAGTTGCTTTCCGCTACGTCATAAAATTGTGAAAAACCGACCCGGCCTAACTATTCCGGAATACAAACAGCATTTTATTGCATGCGGAAGACCCGGCGCGCAGGCGCACCAGATAGGTACCATTGTTCACCTGTGCGGGCAATGTGATGATATCTTTCCATGTGGTTTGTCCACTGTGTGCGATATCCTTGCGATAGACCAGTGCCCCCTGTATATTGAATACTTCCACTACACCGGCAGAAGCATTTGCATCCTGAATGAATGCGCTGAAAATGCCTGCATTGCCCAGAGGTGTGATATCAATGAAGGTATTAATAGTAGTATCTTGTGTTGTATCGACAACTACGGTATCGATCTGGCTGAGCAATATCTCATAAGCCAATCCGAAATTGGGGATACCGTATCCCATGGAATCATTTGGCGTGAGATAGAGATGCGCACTCTGCCGCACCGCCTCCAGCACATCCATATTCGTGGCATCCGGGAATGCCTGCCACAAGCTGGCACAGGCTCCTGCTATCAGTGGCGAAGAAAAAGACGTTCCGCTGAGGTTCACATAATACCCGTTCGGGTCGAGCAATGCAGAACCAACGCCCATAGCTACAATATCCGGTTTTACACGGCCATCGGCCGAGGGACCGAAACCGCTGAAAGAAGCGTGCACTCCGGCTGTGTCCACCGCACCGATAGCAAATACGCTGTCACCATCGGCAGGCATCGAAATATAGTGCCAGGCCCCGGCACCTTCGTTTCCTGCGCTATTGACCACCAATATGCCTTTTGAAGCCGCCCAATCGCCTGCATTGGTAACCACGGTGGTATTGCCATCCAATTCATCTGTGGTATGGTTCTCATCCGGGTTATCGAAGACGGTATATCCAAGGGAAGAGTTGATGATATCTGCACCAACACTGTCGGCCCACTCCGCCGCATTCAGCCAATAATCCTCTTCCACCACATGCTCACTATCGGCCACTTCTGTCCTGTATAAATAAAATTTAGCATCCGGTGCGGACCCCGAATACGATCCCGGTATATCTCCACCCATGGTGCTCAGCACCCAGGATCCATGTATACCTGATCCGATATTGAAGACCTGATTATTGTGGTCGGGGAAATTGCGCACGCCCAGAAATTGCTCCTTCACCATAAAGCTGTGAAAGAGATAGGCTGTGTCTGCGCCCCAGAAACCGGCATCCAATATCGCGATGCGCATACCGCTGCCGTTATAACCGAGATCTAAAATGGTGTCGAGATTTATCTGATCTATCTGTTTTTGTGCAGTGCCGAACATGCCTTCTGTTTCCGTTGACTCCATACTGCGGAACAACACATTGTTTTCCAAAGGCTGCGCCTGCTCATCATTGGTGATGTAACGGCGCACCGGTTGAATGCCTGCGACAAAAGGTTTGGTAGAAAGCTCTGCGATCTGTGCATCATCCAGAAATGCGCTTACCGCATTCAACCATTTGGAACGCGCTTCAATGCGTATACCCATGGCCTCAATGTCGGCAATATACACAGGGCTGATCGGGAGGTCCTGAATGCTGATGGCAATATGCTGACGTGCTCTTCTTTCGATAGAAGCGGCAGACAAAAATGCCGCCGGTTCGTTTCGCGTGAACGGCGATTGATCTTTGTCTGTAAACAGGATCCAATATTTTGACTGGGTATTCTGAGCGATCAACGGGCTGCTCATTCCCTGCAGGAAGAAAATACCGAGGAGCAATACATAAAACTTTCTCATAGAACTTGTTACCAAAGATACTTCAATGGTATGCAACTATGCGCATAATTACGGAATATCCGCATTGCACCCTTTGGGTCCAGGGACAATCGGGACAGCTGAGGTCCTGCGTATAATAATGGTAGAATTCTTTTTGGATCAGGCCTACACCGGCTGCATATATTTCCGTAGCGTTGTCGTATTCGATCAGATTGTCTGCCCCCGATTCATTAACCGTAACAGTTCTATCGAAGGGCATTCCATTGATCTCCATGGACGCATCCAAATTGGCATAGACATAATCCCATCCTTCCAAATAATTCAGGCGGTTGCATTCTTCATTGTAGGGCAGATCGAAGAGTCCGCCTAAGTATGCATTGCCATCCCATTGTACACCATCCATTACGGGTGCTACCAGTTTGATAAAACGCAGGTTGTTTTCCGTCTTCTCGATATTATTTCCTTTTTGGCATACAGACCAAACATTCTGTAGCATAAAATCGGATGTATCATCCGGCCGTGTGTATCGTTCGATGCGATAATTCAGCAAACCGAGATTGTCATAAAAAGTATCAACCAGTATTTCCTTTACCTGCGTATGCGAGGTGTCGTTCGGAATGGCTTCGTGATAATTGATGGAGTCTACATCCCAGATGATATATCTGCCCACTTCCAGTGGATAGAATTCTGCAGGCGTACGCAATGTGTCATCGCTATCCTTAGTACATGATGCAAAGAAAGCAGGTATGCACAACAGAAAAAGATAATGCCAATGAAGGGATCTACGCATGACCGGTCAAAGTGTACATTTTACTCCCTGCCGGAAGATGCAGTAAGTTAAGGCCTGCTCAGGCTTTTTGATGGATAATTACAATCGGAAACCGGTGACAATATGCCCGCCGCCGATCACATCATCGCCTTCATAAAACACAGCACTTTGGCCGGGTGTTATGGCACTCACTTCTGCGTCGAATTCAATGCGCAGTGTAGAATCATTTTCGCGGTACAATGCACTCTCTGTACCCGCATTTTTATATCTGATCTTGGTGATCGCGCGCATGCCATTTCCTACATCGGAATATTTTTGCATATTCAGGTTATGCACGAACATTCCGGTGCGCATAAGATCCTCTTCCCTGCCCAGCACAACCATGTTTTTTTCGGGTATGATATCGGTCACGAACATGGGTTCACCCAGTGCTATGCCGAGTCCCTTGCGCTGACCAATCGTATAAAATGGATATCCATTATGCGTTCCAAGAATATTCCCTTCCGCATCCACAAATAATCCGCCGTTCACTTTTTCTTCCAGGCCCTCCACTTTTCTTTTCAGAAAACCGCGATAGTCGTTATCCGGCACAAAACATATCTCATAGCTCTCCGGCTTGTTGGCCAGGTCGAAATAACCCATGTCCTTTGCCATCTGCCTGATCTCCGATTTATGAAGATCGCCCAGCGGGAACATGGTACGGCGGAGACAATCCTGGCTCAATCCCCACAGCACGTAGCTCTGGTCTTTATGTTCGTCTTTCCCTTTGGAGACATAAAAGCGTTCACCGCGTTCATGTACCTGGGCGTAATGCCCGGTTGCGATGAAGGCACAGTCCATCTGATCGGCGCGGCGTAGCAGTGCTTCCCATTTGATATGCGTATTGCACAGCACGCAAGGATTAGGTGTTCTGCCTGCCAGGTATTCGCTCACAAAGTTGTCGATCACATAATCGCCGAACTCATCCCGTATATCTATGATAAAATGATGGAATCCTTTTTCAACGGCTATAGCGCGTGCATCGTTTATGCTGTCGAGGCTGCAGCATCCGGTTTCTTTTTTAGAGCCGCCGCTGCTGGCATAATCCCATGTTTTCATGGTAATGCCCACCACTTCGTACCCCTGCTCTGCGAGCATCATGGCCGTTACGGTGCTGTCGATACCACCACTCATGGCTACTAATATTTTGCCGTTCCTGGACATATTATATGGCAAAGTTACAGAAATGGGGGGTGGAAAGTTCCCGCTGTATATGGAAACACATAGGCAAAAAAGGCAATCTATGCAGTTGGCTACTATTTGGGGAAAGAAATACTGCCTATCTGGTAGGTTCTGCCCTTTTCACCATAAAGGAAAGCATTGCCATTATCCATGTCACCGAAAATGCGTGGACAGAAAATGGTCTTTGTCGCCTGCGGACCATCTAACATACCCTTCATAAGTTCTCCCGATTTAGAAATGCTGACATATACCGGAACGGCATTACCGGGTGTCATGGGTTCAGCTTTGATCCCGTAGAGCAATCCGATATTCTCGGGGTTGTCGTTAAAGAAAAAATACAATACATCCTGTTTTTCTATGACGCTGTACGAAGAATAATAACCCTTGTCCTCATTCGTCACCTGATTCTTCGGTATCATGCGCGACCACACAATGCTGAAATCAGGCGCGACCCTTTCCACAAAAATATTTTGGTAGTAATAGATATTATTTACTATCGCGTTGCCATTTACGTTGCTGGCATATTCGATCACTATTAAGATTTTCTCAGCGATAAGGATAAATCCGCCATCCGGTTGTATCCATATTTTATGCATTCTGAATGCACCCTTATCGGCCCCATAAGGTGTTGCACTTGCCTTCGAAAAATAAAATGCATCCGTATCAGAAAATGGTTGTGTGACCGCCTGTATGATCTGATTCCCGTTTGCATCCACACGCATAGCGCATTTGCCGGTATAATTAAAATCGACAAAATCGTCAGAATAAAAACCGGTGCAAATGATAAAGCCATTCTTATCGAAGGCGCATTGCATCTCAATGATCACTTTCGCCTGCAGCGCTATCGGAACAGAATGCACGGAGGTACCCATATCGCGAATAGTAAGGAGTTCAACATTAGTATAACTTGGCGCATGGGACAATATATTGAAAAAGGAGGGCTCCTTTGTAGCTAAAAAACATACATCACCTGCATCGCTTACACTTTGGTTTTGGACTGCATGCATGCCATCCTCCTCAAATTTTGTCAGCGGTTTCGACCACATGACCTCGAAGCGCTCATTGATACAAAAAGCAAAGGGAACAAAGTGATCATCCTTATCCGACTCCGGAAATGCAATGAAGCTCACAACTTTATTATTCTCCGATCTTGCCACACTAAAAGCGCCATCCGTTGATCCCGGGAAGGAAACCAATAATTTTGGTTTGCCAACGGGCGACAGATCAGCAGATGATAATGTGATCAGATATATATTGATCGTTGCATTCCGCTTGTCAAAAATAAAACCGATAATACCCAGATGCCCATCCATAACTGCAGAAAACTGACAATTGACCGGAATTCCATCTACAGAAAAAGCGAGCGGCATTTTTACGGGCTCGCTGGTAGCATTAAACATTTGGATACTCTTATTTTCAGATATGGCGCTTTACCTTCCATCTTCGGCATAGGTATTTCCGTTTATACTACCCAGGTATTCGACAAGTGATGAATTGACCGGTGCCTTTAGCAGCGAACCATAAGACACTGTTGGTGCAGGCGCAAATTGTGCCCTTGATAAACCTAAACTCAAGAAATACACCAGCAATAGCAGATAAACAGGTATTTGCGACAGATTACCTGAATAGATATTTGCTTTAAAAAAATTTGATTTAAACATACCATTCATTGATAGTAAAACTAACGTAAAATTCTATCACACGTGCTATGAGAAAGTTAAATTCCGTAAAACATAATCCATGACATATTTTCCACGAATTACTTAAATTAACTGCCTACTAAGATTACAGAAATATCATGGACGAATTGCAGATCGACAAATTTACCCCTTAATCATACCACTATGCAATAATTTTCATTCAATAATATCATGGGTATTCAAGTGTCATTGTTCAACGTAAAAGGTACCAAGACGCGCATGCGAACCTTTTGTTCCATAAAGTATAAACCCTTTGTCTAACACATATTGCGCTTTGCTGGGACGGAAATTCACATCAAAATCATCTTCATTCGAAATCAAAGTTTTTCTTACAATTTGATTTCTATCCACCACTATTAAGTAAAGTGCAAAATGATAAGGATCAAATTTAACAGTAGGATCTGCCGGTTTTGTTGCATTAGAATTTTTAATATTATCATTAAGCAAATAGCAAACAGAACCGTCCACATAAGAAATATTCACACCTAAATTTGTCCAATCCTTTTCTACAAAATGATAACGTGGTACAACCACCCAATCATCCACTTGCAAACTTGTATTTATATAGACGGTAATTAACTGACCATAATAGGCATCCAAGTCTAAAAGGTTCCCATATACTCCTTGTTCACCAATTTGTTTATATTCTTGTCCGCAAAGGATTAAACTCCCATCTTCCTTTTCATAAAGGTCACTCATATTAAAATCAGAATAAGTCAAATCAAAATACATATCTCTCATTGCCTTAAGATGCATGCTTTGAGAAACAAGTTTCGGCACAACTGAAGTATAAATATTCAATTTAGCAGTGTCTAAGGGATTAAACTCGATTATGTCCAGAGCATAGTCATCTTTTTTATAGGTAAGAAAAGCGATTGATTTGCCACTGGATAAAGCAAACACTTTCATCCTAAATTTTGTTTTGTCATTAAGGTATTCATCGCTAACTACATGATCATGTGGTAGACCATCGGAAGGCTGGATAGATCGCAAAACAATTTCATGATCTTCATGGGAATCTTCACGTATAAATCCAGTACCATTGTATTTATATTTCCCAGCTGAGGTATTATAAAAATCAATTGCCATTACAACATCCCCACTGTTTCCTATAGAATAATCAATAAAATCATAGTCGTCTTTACCATTTTCACCGTCCATAATTAGCGTCCATTTCAATTGTAGATTTTTGTCCAATAAGTAAAACATATCCTTGTTTTGCGCTTTGGCGTCGTATTGCGTTTCCCCATAGAACGAAATAAATGAATAATTGTAGGATGTTTTTATCGACCACGTCACCGGCCATTTCGCATTCAATACAATCGCATCCGTCTTTACACCTTTTAATGTGCACGATTTCGCATCTACTTGCACGACATCAATGACATTCAACTCTTTTTCTTTTATCCAACAACTTGAGAAAATATAAATATTGCTCCCCATTAAATAGGCGTTCAGATACTTGCTTTCCACATCTCGAGATTGAATATCTAAGTCTACAGAATTTACCAAACGCATCTCTTCATCATACTTTTCAACAGAATAAATTCCTTTTTTACTATATGTGTATCTCAAGAAATAATTATACGAACCAGATGCCCCCAAACATTTTTTTATAGAGGATTTAGTGCCTTCATTTATTTCATCAGAAATTTGCAAATTCCAATTCGCTTGTGCATAAGCAGTAAAATAAAAAAGGACACTAATAAAAAGACTGAAAACGTGTTTCTTCTTCATATTTATCGATTTGTACCTAATTTCATTTTGAGAATAAAAAGAAGTTGGTTGAATAATATATTCATAAAGAAGTTACAAATTTAAAACGTAATCGTCCCGATCCTGTATAAATTCTTCAGCTGACCATAAATGAACAATGTATTTTCGTTCACCTGTTCACACACTTTTGGCACAAGGATGATGCCTGCTGTTTTATTTTGCAAAACGGTTTCCTTTTTCGCATGTCCGCTATCATCTACCGTTATCATGGCAACGACAGATTTCTTGCCATTAAAATTTTTCATCTTTTCGCCCTTATCCACGATGCCCGCATTCTCCGGATTATCATTGAAGAGGATGAATATATTTTCCGGACCTACCAATAATGCCACAGAAGAATAATACCCGTTATCGTTATTGGTCACCTGTCGTTTAGGCAGAGCCTTCATCCATTTGATCTGCAAATTAGGGTCCACATCAACGATGAGCAGGTCGAGATAGTAATAGGTATATGTTCTGGATACCCTTCCCTGCGCATCGCGTGTTTCATGCACAACTACATAATATTTTTCCGCCACCATGACCAAACTGCCATCTTCACGCACTACTAAATTGCGCAGATCGAACTGTTCTATTTCCTTGTTTTTTGATATCTGTTTACTGGAGAGGAATTCCGACAATTCTTCGGGGCCGAAGGGCTTAAATCCTTCTTTTATGACCTGCTGTTTATAGGGATCCAGCGCAAAAAACAAAACTCCTTTATAGCCAGTTCCGCGCTCCCTGTCTGTATAAAATCCACCGCCAACTATATTGCCGTCGCTATCGATGCGAAAACTCAGCTCACTTACCTTTTTATCTTCAAAGGTAAGTTTGTAGATATGCGGATCATTTTCCTCATCGTACAACCAGGATATCATCACCAATTCCTTATCCTCGATCTTCGTTGAAAACAGTTTTGTTTCTGCATCAAAAACAGATGCTAAAACATGGATATCACCCGTATTGCTTGCCACCATGCGCCCCAGGGAAAACAAC
>JAWKLB010000045.1:0-21704 GCA_041392955.1 Chitinophagales bacterium
GCGATGCACAAAAAACATGCGATGCCTTTGATTCGGAAACAACTGATTTTGGTATTACGAAAACGGTAGACTGCGAACCCTTCTGATCATGCTTCCCGTTTGGGCAAAACATATTATTCGCATAAGCATAGGTCTTGTATTTATTGCCTCGGCATTGCTCAAATTTTTGTCGATAGACACCTTTGAGATATATGTATTTCAACAACAGATCCTACCCTTTCCGCTCGCTGCCATTTTTTCCAGGCTGCTCATTGCAACGGAAGTTTGCATTGGTTTGTTACTGATCATACAATTTGCTTATTCCCGTTTATGGAAGATCACGGTTGGTTTACTTATACTTTTTAGTCTGTTCCTGTTGTGGAAGATCTTTCAGGGAAATGCTTCGGAAAATTGTCATTGCTTTGGCGAACTCTTACCGGTGAACAGCACGGTTTCCTTAATCAAGAATGCAGTGCTTCTGCTTTTATTATGGAGCATCCGAAAGCCGCCACCTTTTCATCTTAAACAAGAAAAGAACATAGCCCTTTTTCTTTCTGTCTTTACGTTCACGCTGATCTTTATTTTATCACCTCCCGACTTCATGCTCGACTGGTCGAAAATTCCCGTTAATGATCCGAAAAAAGTAAGCGAACGCATAGCAGAGGACAGCACACTTGTGCAATATAAAGCAACAGATGGTAAAAAATTAATTTGCCTGTACAGTGTCACTTGTATGTATTGTCAGCATGCTGCAGGAAAAATATCGGGTATTGTGCAGCGACACGATCTGCAGGATGATGTATTATATGTGTTCACCGGTGATGAGAACGATCTGGATACTTTTCTGGAAAAAAGCGGGTCGGAATTATTTACCTATACGTTTATCCCGCACTCTCATTTCTTCAGCATTGCCGGACCATCCGTTCCAGCCATTTATTTAGTAGATAACGGCATAGTACAGAAGCAATATAATTACAGGAATATCAACGAAGCGGAGATAGTGCGGTTTTTGAGGGGAAATGGTTAAGTGCTAAGAGCTAGGGGCTAGGGGTTATGGGTATGCCCTTATTTAGTTATGAGCACCCTTCATTAAATCATACTGCGACTGTGACTATGAGCTAGGGGTTAGGCCCGAATTTAGTTATGAGAACCCTTCTTTATATCATACTGCGACTGCGACTAAAGTTCACATCTCCATACTCTCAGCAACCACTTCCTTAACCTCAGGGACCATGCGTTTCAGCAGACCTTCGATACCCGATTTGAGTGTAACGGTAGAAGAGGGACATCCACTGCAGGAGCCCTGTAACATGAGCGTTACAATACCTTCATCAAATGATTTGAATTGTATGGCGCCGCCGTCCATTTCCACGGCCGGTTTCACATATTGATCGAGCATTTGTTTGATCTTGCTCACTACTGCATCGGGGTCCAGTTCACCGCTCAGGTTTTCCGGCTCAGGGATCTCACCGATGATGATCTTGCCATCACCCACATGTGCTTTGATGAATTCGCTGATACCACCTTTCACTTCATACCAGTCGATATCGGCTTCTTTGCGCACGGTGACAAAGTTGTTCATGATGAACACACCTTTGATAAAGGTGTACTCATTGAACAATGCTTCGGCAAGCGGCGCGTAGCTGACATCGTCACCTCTTTCAAAATCTACGCTGCGACCACTCAGCAGCATTTTGTTCATCACAAATTTCAGGCTATCCGGATTTGGGGTCGCCTCTGTATATATGCTTAAAATGAAGTTACTCATGTCTTTTTCTTTGGTATTGCAAAGGTATAACTAAAGCAGGAGTAAATAAGTTTAGTAAAAGCAGAAGCCGCCCCGAATGGGGCGGCTTCTGCAGGTTTGGCCTTTATGATTAGAAAGTGAAGCCGAGCTTCGTAAAGACAAATGTGCCGTTAAAGCCCATTTGCACTGCGTCCCAGGCGCCGCCGCTTTCCGTTTCGTACGGATCGTAGGCATCGGGATAGGTATTGAGCAGATTGGTAGCACCGATGCTCAGGTGCATATTCTCGAGCAGATCATAACCCAGGGTCAGATCTATGGTCATTTTGGGAGAATAGGAATAGTAGTTCCCGTCAAAGTCCACAAATTGCAACTCACCGAATCTGTTCACATATACAATAGCATTGAATTTCTTCATATCATATTCTGCGCTGAAGTTCACCTTGCTGGGTGGTGCAGAAGCCAACAGGAATTTTTGTTCCCTGTCGCCAAAATACACGTCTTCATATCCGGCTAATTCCGGTACCGTATGCACGGTAAGATCCGCGCTGTCCATACTATTGAAATTTCCTGCGAGCGTAAATTTCAATGCATTCTCGTGCATATATATATTATAGGAAAGGATCACGTCGAGTCCCATGGTTTTGGTATCCACTGCATTTGTAAAGAAGGTGGCACCACCTACATTCTGTCCTTCCAATAATGCTGCAATAGCAGGATCATCTGTGCCGAAGGTTCCGGTAAGTACGATACGATCCTGCACGTTCACCATATAACCATCAACCGTTGCACTGAATCCTTTGAATGGTTTTGTGGTAAAACCAATACTTGCACTTTGCGATTTTTCTTCCTCCAGTTGTGGTATGCCCAATGCACGTGTTATCGGACTTTCATTATTACTGATCACTTTATCTATGATCACACCTGCAACCACATCGGTATACGTTGAATTAAAATATTTCTGCGGAAGAGAAGGTGCGCGGAAACCGGTATTATATGATCCGCGCAGTGCGAAGGATTTAGATATCGCATAGCGCGCAGCGAGTTTGTAGGTGAACGTATTTCCAAAATCGCTATAATCTTCGTAACGCACAGCGGCATCTGCACTGAATGCATCCGTGAAGTTGAATTCGAAATCGAGATAACCCGCGATGTTCGTGCGATAAGCATCCACTTCATTTTCAGGACGGAAGCCGGGGAATCCCTGTGCACCACCCGGCCTGTAAATGGTGTCCTCGCCGTCAATGGCAAAGATCACCGGTCCATAGGTTTGCCAGCTTCCTTCATCGCCGGCAAAGATGCGGTAGTTATCAATGCGGAATTCTGTTCCAAAAGCAACGTTCATTCCCTTCATCACGCCGTCATAGAACCTGTTGAAGTCCAGGCTCGTTGTATTTTGTGTGAGAGAAAATCCGCCATCATCAAAATTGGTCGGTGAGGCGGTCTCGAGCGAAGCATTCAGGGTATTTCTTCCATAATAATGCAATACGTTACTTCCATAGGTATTATTGAGATCCACATTCCATCCATGTATCATTCCCCGCACACCTGTTGAAATACTTTTATCGATCACATTAGATGCGATGATAGGATCGAATCCATCGGGATAAATACTGGTGACGTTGCGTTCACCATCTGCAGAACGCGTAAAGGCGTATGCTTCTACCGTACGGAAATTAAATCCGCCAAAGCTGTAGAAATACGTATTTTCATTAATGGGTATTCTGCTGTTGAACCAGGTTCCAAAATTGGTGGTTTGCGCATCGCCGAATTGATTGCGCACATCGGTATTTTCTGCATACGGTCCTTCCAGATAAAAGGCGCGATTGGTATGTCCGCGATATAAATAATCGGTGCTCAGATTCACAAATCCATTATCGCCGATCTTAAATCCATAGTTGCCGTTTATACCGAGATTTTTACCATCGAGTGCATCTCCATTTCCACCGCGGCTGTTGTACTGTGCCAGGTTTGCACCCGTATTTACATTGCCGCTGAATTCGTTGGTATTGCTTTTTAATACGATGTTGATCACACCGGCAATAGCATCGGAACCATATTGTGCAGACGCACCGTCGCGCAGAATTTCAATATGGTCTATGGCAGAAACAGGGATGGCATCCAGATCTGTACCCGTGTTACCACGGCCACGTGTTCCGTAAATATTCACGAGCGATGATTGATGGAAACGTTTGCCATTGATCAGCACCAGTGTTTGGTCAGGACCCAATCCGCGCAGGGTTGCCGGATCGATATGATCTGCACCATCTGCTCCACTTTGCCTGTTCGAATTGAAAGAAGGCGCTGTGTATTGGAGCAATTGATTCATATCGAGCTGCCCCTGTTTATTGGTCACTTCGGCAATATCGATATAATCTACCGGCACCATACTTTCTGTTGCGCTCCGGTTGAGGTTGCGTGTTCCCACCACCTCAACCCCGGTGAGGTCGAAATTCTCTTCTTCCAAAATCACGCGAAGCGGAAAAGAACCGTTCACTTCGATCTCTTGTGTTGCATAACCCACGAAGCTGAAAACCAGCACGGCAGGTGTATTGCGGAGTGTGATGGAAAAGTTTCCTTCGACATCGGAAATGGTACCATTGGTGGTACCTTTTTCAACTATGGTGGCACCCGGAAGTTCACCGCCGTTGAAGGCCGAAATATGCCCGGTAACTATGTTTTGGGCATACGATACCCCTGCGATCAGCATGGCGATCACCAGGGCATTAAGTTTTGTTCGCATATAGAATGGTTGTTACATACGAAATGTAGGAAAAATTTACATTGTGGTAACAGGTATGCACAGGCCCATTGGTGTATAACCTATGGCCGGACTATCAGTTGCTGGCAGTTTGTTTAAGGTTCTCGTAAGATTCGAGACCGCAGCGTAGAAAACCTTCGTACTCGGCTTTATCAGGTGTATATGCCCTCGGCTGATTCAGCACTTTACCATCGGGAGAAATGAGTACATAATATGGTTGTGAGTTTGTGCCGAAGTCCTTGCTTTGAAAATCGCTCCACTTGTTGCCAATGGTGCGCACCTTTTGACCGGAGTAAGCTGAAATATATTGATCGGCCAGGTTGAGCGATGTTTTATCGTCTACATACAAACTGACCAGAACATAATCTTCACTAAGCATTTTATAGATCTGCTCATCGGGCCACACATGCTCTTCCATCTTGCGACAATTCACGCATGCCCAACCTGTAAAATCGATCATGATAGGTTTATCTACTTTCGCTGCATATTCTCTTGCCTCATCAAAATCATGGAAACAACTCAATGCAAGCGGACATTCGCTATCATAATGCCAGATACTGTAAAACATGGGTGGTGTGAACCCGCTGATCAAAGTGAGGTTTCTTCCTTTTGGTATACCGCTGGCGAAATAAACGGTCAGAAATAAAAACCAAACGGAAAATCCGATACGCGGGGGTGTGAATTTTACTTTTTTTGTGTCGTGTGAAAAACGAATGACACCGATCACATATAAAAAAGCGAATAAACCGATCAGCGACCATATGCCAAGAAATATTTCCCGTTTTAGGATATTCCAGTGATAAGCCAGGTCAACATTCGATAAGAATTTCAGCGCAAATGCCAACTCAATGAAAGCAAAAACAACTTTCACCTCATTTAACCAGCCTCCACTTTTCGGTAATTTATTGAGCAACTGAGGGAACAGAGCAAGCAACGTAAATGCAATGGCAAAAGCCGTTCCGAATCCAACCATTCCCGCACTTAATGCAGCACCTCCGCCTTTAAGACTGTTCGCGAGCAGAGAACCAAGGATCGGACCGGTGCAACTAAAAGAAACGATACATAATGTCAAAGCCATAAAAAATATACCGAGCAATCCACCCACATCCGATGCTTTATCTGTACTGCTCGACCATTTGCCGGGCAGACGGATCTCAAACAATCCGAACAGAGAAAGTGCAAAGAGAATAAATACAAAAAAGAATACGAGGTTGACCACATTATTGGTAGAAAAATCATTCAATGCATCACCGGAAACATCAAAGAATAAAAAGGGCAGGGAAACAACAAAATAAACCAGAATGATACTGATACCATAAAAGGATGCATTCATCACACCTTTTCTTCTATTACCCGCGTGCTTGGTAAAATAACTAATGGTAAAAGGTATCATGGGAAAAGTACAGGGCATCAATAAACCGATGAGTCCGCCGATGAATCCCAGAATAAAAGTGCTGAACAAATTTTTATCCGAGGCATCCGTTATAGTCGCATTGGTTTCGGTGTTGCAGGCACCCTGACGGATATAACTTGTATCCACGGCAAAGTTGGAGGGGATGCTCGGCGTGATCATTCCCTGCTCAGAATCCGTATCCCGGATCGCTTCTTTTAATTCACCACCACTCAGTGTGAATGTAAAATCCTTTGTACCAAAAGTACATTGGGTGGCATCACAGGTTTGATATTCAATATATCCGCTGATGGTGACCTCAGGAGCATGAATTGAAATGATCTGCGACATCGTAGCATGATCATGATAATATTTCAATACCTTATTCTCGAACAGAGGTTCACTTTTAGTTTCCAGTTCACCGTCTTCCTTTACCTTATCGATCAGGGCGTAACTATCCGAATCCTCCGATTCAAAATGAAATTCCATGGGGCGCGCTCCGCCTTTCGGACTATTTTGAGAATATAATTTCCAGGTGGGTGTGATGTTGGCGTGGAAGTATAAAACATATTGTTCCTCATTCAATTTTTTAGTACTGAATGTCCAGGTCACCGGATTTTTCACTTTGCTGTAATCCACAGATCCGTCGCCTTCCACCGCACCGGTACTTGCCTTCAGATCGAAAGAAAAATCGTAGGTCTGCGCAATACATTGTCTGTCGTCGCATGTTTGAAAATCGATATAACCCGACAATTTTACATCCTGTGTTATCTTAACCGTTTGCCGGTATGTTACCTTCTTATGGAAATAAGGAATGATGGCATTATCAAACAGCGGTTCTTCTTTTACTTCCTTGCGGCCCAACTCTTCCACTTCACCAACAAATTCAAAACCTTTTGGCAGATCGTCATAAACGATCGCCGTCGGGAAGGGCGTGACATCCACATCGGTAGGCATATCCTTGGCGTAGATCTTCCATCCATCTTCCACGGTGGCCTTGTAGATGAGCATATAGGTATTTATCCCTGTTTCGGTGGCAGATATTTCCCATTTAACAGGTTGGAGCAATTGCGCCTGTACGGTGTTCGCAAATAGAATGGGGAGGAAAAAAAGGACCAAATTGCGAGCTCGGAACATGTTCAACGAATTATTAAAGCATACAAAAATACGTAAAATGAATACCTGACCCTGCGTTACCGCTGCCGGATGACGTTTATCTGACAAAAGTGGTTTAGACTGTTGCGGCCGCCTTCACCTTTTGGAGAAAGGACTCGAACAGCATGCGTCCGTCCGTATTGCCCAGCATTTCTTCGCTGGCGCGTTCAGGGTGCGGCATCATACCGAATACATTTCTGCCTGCATTGCAAATGCCTGCGATATTTTCCAGGGAACCATTGGGGTTGGAAGCTTCGGTTATTTCTCCATGTTCATCACAATACCGGAACAATACCTGGTCATTGCGTATGATCTCCTGCAGGGTCTTTTCATCCGCGTAAAAACGGCCTTCTCCATGGGCTATCGGAATCTTTAATGCTTTTTCTGTCGGAACGGAAGCCGTTAGCCTGCTGCTGTTGTTATCGGCGCGCAGATAAATATTCTTGCAAATGAATTGTCGGTTTGCGTTTTCCAGCAGAACTCCGGGTAACAAGCCGGCTTCACATAATATCTGAAATCCGTTGCAGATACCCCATGCATAGCCGCCGGCATTGCAATGGGCTATTACTGCCTGCATAATAGGCGAAAATCGCGCAATGGATCCGGTGCGCAAGGCGTCGCCATAGGAAAATCCTCCGGGAAGCATCACACAATCATCCGTTGTAAGCCCACCCAGGTCTTTTTGCTTGTGGAATAATTCAATAACCTCGCAGCCCATCACATCGCGCAAAACATGTATGAGGTCCTGATCACAATTGGAGCCGGGAAAGGTTACAACACCGAATTTCATAATAGATAATTATGATGCAAAAATAACATATTGTAAAATGAAGGCCGAAAGCATAAATGCTGCAAACGTGATATCCGCATATAACCTGCGCCGCAAACCGCTGAGGAAATGACCGATCAGCATGCTCATACCAATAGCAGCAAATGCAACGGTTTTCGCCATGGGCTCAGGGTGCACCAGTATCACGGCAACCGAAAACAAGACGAACATCAGGGATGCGCCTAAATATCTGCGCACCTGGATGAGGTTGGTGGAAAAACGCATGGCTAAAAATCCCAGCGCCGACAAAAAAAGCAGACCGGTGATCACAGATGCCACTAATGTCCTGTTGTCGAAAAAAGTATCCCAGGAAGTATCTGCGTTCCGGAACCGGACATGGGTTTGCAGAAAAAGGTCTGTCCGGT
Organism: Chitinophagales bacterium; assembly: GCA_041392955.1. Classification (GTDB taxonomy): domain Bacteria; phylum Bacteroidota; class Bacteroidia; order Chitinophagales; family BACL12; genus UBA7236. The sequence continues at coordinate 8,224 of JAWKLB010000045.1, forward strand.
GGAACCAGAACAGAAGCGTGCCACCGAGAAAAAAAACACAGAGTATACCGGAAAGCCAAATGACGATCTCCCTGAATGTGGTCGGCTTTAAACGGAACAAAGCGTAAAAAGAAAAAACAGAAAACAGGATCGCCGGAAAATACATGAACGCCAACAAACCATTCATCAACCCCGCATCAAAATAAATGCTGTCGGCTTTCTGTCTGTTATAAATGCCAAACAGTCGAAACAGCAACCAGATCAAAATAAAATTAAGGAAAAGCTCAAGGGTCGGGATGCCGTTTTCAGCAAACAATACATATATAGTTATATACAACACGGCAGGTATCATACCCGCTTCTGCAAGGATCTTATATCGCTGAGCCAGCAAACTGATGAAAATTCCCTGCACACATAACACGACCAAAGTGACCAATGCACATAACAGCCCGCTGCATTGCCATTGTACATGTGTCCTGTCAGAAAGTACTCCGCCAAAGAAACCTGGCCAGGTACTGCTCACCTCCACGGGATGCAGCAACCAGGGCAAGCCCAAAGCGCCGGCATATATAATAATAAGCAGCAGAGTCAAAGGAGAAGAAGAACCGAACAGTCGCAGCATGATCGATCAGTAAACCAATTTTACAAAGGCGAGTGTTTTCCGGTATATGCTCGGAATGATCACCTCATTAAAAGATATCTGATCGGCAGATGATGGCCTTATCTGCACCTCCTGCTGGTTGGCATTGAAAATGCTCTTTCGGTCGAGGGTGCCATCGGGCAGCATCTCATATTGCAATACATTGGAATTCTGTTCCACATCCTCATTAAAAATGAAATACAAACGATCCTTGCAATTCACCACAGAATAGCTTGAATTCACGCCGCGATCTTCTCTGCTGATCTGCTTTTTGCGTATCACATTGTTCCAGCTCGGCTGCCCATCCGGCTGTATGGAATAGAGCAGAATATCATCATATTCATAAAACTCCACCTGCCTGTTGGAAGTGCGGTAGCCGGTGTAGGGATCGAAATTGGTGTACTCATAGTTCTCCACCGTTTTATCATAATATTCAGCGATCAGCAGCGCGCCGCCATCTGCACGTGCAATGACATTGCCGATCTGATACACCGGTAAATTGCGTATCGATTTTTCTTTTGCGAGTCCTGCAATCTCATCCAGAGTCTCTTGCGTGAACATATAATTATACTGTGTCGCAATAGCACCGGATCCGATATGTATGGTCAGAAAGGCATATCCCACCATGTAATCTTTGTTGTCTTCTTTCAAAAAACCAACCGCAACAATATTGTTATTTGTTTTATCGAGCCCGAAATTCATTTCATCCAGACAAAATTGTTCATCTATAACATCCGTTTGCACATAGGTATTTCCGGTGCGCGGGAAGATAAAAGCATATTGGGGCAATGGTTTATCGCGCTTGCAATTGAATGCGTCGTTCGAAAAAAGAAATACCGGCATGCCATCATCGGTAATATCTTCTTTCACCAGTATGGGATCGAACATATTGTCCGGCAAATTGATCTCATTATTTTGCAAAATATGCATATCGTTGTCCATGGTAATGGAAAACAATTTATCTATGCGACCATTGCTGAGTTCATACTTATAGATCAGAAAATAGGGGTTGTTCTCGGCACTGCGCACTTTGAATTCCGAAAAATTGGTGCCCAGGCGCAAGGAACTGGAATCTATCACTATGGGTTCGCCTTTCCGTTCGAGCTCAGCATTCAATCTCTGCACACTGAGATATACGTTCTTATTTTCTTTATACGTATAAAAGTGATACAGCGATTCTCCGGATTTAAAGATCTCCACTGTTTCATAATCGAGATTGCGCATGGTGATGTCCTTCCTTCGCTTGAAGTTCATCTGCTTATCAAACACATCGATCTCATCTTCGAAGCGATATTTTTTGTAGATGAGCACATCGCCATTTTTATTTTTACCCAGAATATTATAACCGATCAGTTCAGTACTGATCTTCTGCGATTCCGAGATATAGATATTTTGGGCAGAAGCAGTATGCGCCGCGAACAGGGAAAGCAGAAAAATGGATATCGCGGTAATGAGCTGTAACAGCCTATTTATATATTGCTTCATCTGTTTACAAATTTACTTTACACAAGGCGAACAGCCTATTTTTTTTGTCGCGGATCGAGTGCATCACGCAATCCTTCACCGATCAGATTATATGCAGTAACCGTGATGAAGATGGCAAGTCCGGGAAATAATACCAGCCACCAGGCACTGTATTGTTGCTGACCGGCATGCACCAGCGAACCCCATGTTACGGTGTCATCGGGGACCCCGATACCTAAAAACGACAAACCCGATTCGGTAAGTATTGCAGAAGCTATTCCAAAAGCTACAAATACCAACGCCGGCGCAATGCCATTCGGCATGGCATGTTTCCAGATGATCCGCGATTCGCGCAAACCTAAAGCCCGCGATGCCTGAATGAATTCCATGTTGCGCATGCGCAGAAATTCTGCCCTTGTCAACCTGGCGATACTTGTCCAGGAAGTGAGCCCAATGATCACCATGCTGTTCACCAAAGATGGTTTGGAAATGGCAGCCACTGTAATGATCAGAATGAATGTGGGCATGGAGTGAAATATTTCTATCAATCGCGAAACAGCAGCATCTGCAGGCACATGCACCTCTTTGCGCAAAGCGGGAATAAAATGCAACAACCTTCCGGCACGTGCACATATAAAAATGCAGAACGCGCAGATACAAATGCTCCACAAGATTTGTAACAAAACCGGGAATCCGCCTTTTTCCATCGCGTCGGTCAAAACAAAACTGCGCACATGAAAAGAATAGAACCAACCGATCACTATGCCCAATATGCCCATCCAAAAAGATGATCTCGAAGTCTTCAGTCGCGCATCTCCAAAATATCCGGCGATTGCCCCCAATAATAATCCGATGACGGTCGCGATCAGCATACTGATCAACCCAATACTCAACGAAATGCGCGTTCCATGGATCAGTCCTGCCATGACATCCTCACCCAGATGTCCCGTCCCTAATACATGGCGGAAATGTTTTGGCATTTCCACTTTATTCCCCTGTCCATCCATAAAAAATTGCGGATCGCCGGGACTTTTATAATTTGCATTTTGCAGATCTGTTTTTCCGGGGGCATAAGGCACCGGCGCCCAGACCACCTTCTCCAAAGGCATATGCTTCCAGTCGGCATTGTGCAGATCGAGCACTATGTTACTTCCATCCTCTGCGGTAAAATGATATTGTTTTTTGAAGCTGAATGCCGGCCATATCTTTTCTCCCTGATACACGGCATACAATGGTTTGTCATTGGCCAGTATAGGGGCAAGTAAGGCGACAAGGATAAACATACCGAGCATGATCAGCGAAATAAATGCTGGTTTGTTCTTGCGGAACTGCCTCCATGCATATTTTCTGAACGTGAATGTATATGTTCCTTTCTCCTGCACCTTATCCTCTTTTTGTATGAAAAGATATACGCGGATCTGCCCACGCATATAATATGTCGGCAAATAAATATCCGATCAGGGTAAGCACACCGGTAAGTGTAAATACATCAATAATGACCGGATAATCTTTTGTTGTAATTGCCTGAAAGATCTGTTGACCCATACCGGGAATGGTAAAGATGGTTTCCAAAATAACAGAGCCGCCGATAGCCAGTGGAAATACATTGGCAAAAACGGTGATCACCGGCAACAGAGCATTGCGAAACGCATGTTTATAAATGACCGCTTTTTCCGATAATCCCTTTGCGCGGGCTGTGCGCACAAAATCCTGCGTGATGGCATCTAATGTAGAAACACGTGTCAATCTGCTCAAAAATGCAAGCTGCGCATACGTATAGCATATGGTTGGTAAAACCATATACGGCAAATGCATGCGGATGCGCGCAAAAAAGGATGTGCCTTCCGGTATACCGGTGACAGGTTGCACACCGGATGCAGGGAACCAATGCAGCATATCCGGATTGCTGAATGTCATCAACAATAATGTTGCCACCCAAAAAGATGGCATGCTGTACAAAATAAATAAGATCACCGATGAGGTCCGGTCGAATAAACTGTCTTTTTTCGCTGCCGCCCGTATCCCGACCGGGATGCTGATGATATATGCCAGTATGATGGATATCAAAGTGAAGAGGAGCGACCAGCGGATGCGCTCACCTATGACGCTTGAAACCGGAAGTTTCGTTTCATAAGAATAACCAAAGTCGCCCCGCAGAATACCGCGACAATGGGTACTTCCTTTTCCTGTCAACCAATTGCCATCTCCGAATATCCATCGGTGGTATTGATTGTAACCGTAAAAATGTATGACCGGGATATACGACAGCCAGCTACTTTTATTTTCAAGCAATTGCCCGAAAGCATCATGGGAAGTACGCACGGTGTTTTTTATTTCGGGAAATGCACTTATTTCGCCGGCATATTGCATAAGTGTATCGAGTTGTGCCTGTATGCGCTCCGGTTCATACAGATACAACATAGCAGCAGCCACATTTTTACATTTTTGGATCTTATCGGCTGCATCGGATATAACGGTATCCTTGCGCAATTCCGCCGAACAAAGGTTCAGCAGATCCGACAACCTGTGCAGGCTTTTATTGTATGCATCAATTTCCTTCCAATCGCCATAGGTATGTATCAATCGCTTGAGTGTTTCCTGCTCCCTGCGATCGTAATAGCGATATAATGTATCCGGCGTTGCGGCATTTGTTACCGAGAAATAAAAAACGGGAAGATCGAGGCCGAGTTTTTTGCGCCAGCGATCCTTTTCTCTTGCAGCGGTAATAGATTGTGCACTTTGTTCATCGCCGCCGGTGCTTACCGACACCAATCGATCCAAAGGATCGCCCGGCGCCTGTATGCTGATGATAAATGCGAGCAGTGAAATGACAACAAGGGTAGGAATGAAAAACAGTATACGTTTCAGTATGTACTTACCCATATCTCCAATTTCCCATACCGGATGTTGTTTAATGCATATTTGTTTCTTTCACGGCAGAGCCTGTTTTACCGTAAGCTGATAAGAGGCGCAAATTATTTAAAACCACACCGGGTCGTTCAAAGGTCATATCCTGATTACCGAATCTTTTATGAATGACCACTTTACGTGCTGCGGCATACATAAATATATAGGGTTGTTCATCATATACGATCTGCTGAAATCTGCGGATCATAGGGAAACGCGCCGCAGTATCCAGGGTAACATTGATCGAATCGATCAGGGCATCGGTTGCTGCATTTCCAAATCCGCAATAATTAGACCCACCGTTGGTATAATTCTCAGAGCCCCAGAGCTGAGAAAAATCTTCGCTGGAAGATGAACCCGCCCAGGCACCCATATACATATCGAAATCGTGCTGCTGCAGTTGCTCACTTAACGTATTCGGTTCGATGGGAACACCAGTCATTTCAACACCGGCAAGACGCATTTTTTCCTGCATCAACCTGGCGATCTCCTGAATGAATGCAGGTCCGGCTTGATATTTACACTCAAAGCGAAAATCCACTTTCTTGCCATCTATGATCTTATCGCGGATATTATCGCCATCCGAATCTTTCCAGCCCGCTTCATCTAATAATGCTTTTGCCTTTTCTACATCACAGGGGATCAACGCAAGGGCATTATTATATTCCGGTTTCAAAGGTGATACGCAACTCGCCTGACGCTTTGCATAACCGTGTGCCAAAACTTCAATGATATCATCCAGAGGAACTAAATAAGCCATAGCGCGACGCACACGCACATCTTCAAATAATTTCTGATGGGTAACTCCATCCGGGCGCATATTTAAACCGATGTAGTTATAATCAAAGCGATCTACAAAACCCACATTATAATTTTGTAAGAAACTGCTGTCGGACATAAGGGAAAGTACATTTTCGGTAGACATCCATGCCGACACATCCATAGTTTGACTTTTGAATTCAAGCATTTGTGCATTCGGGTCGCGCACTATTTTGAAAATGATCTTTTCGGGATAGCTTGTTTGATACGCGTTCTTTGTAGGGATATCGAAAGTCCAGTTTTGCGCTTTGCGCTCGAGCACTAATTGCTGTCCGCGATCCCAGGAAACGATGCGATAAGGTCCCGAAGCGTTGAGCATGGAAATATCATTGCCATATTTCGGATCGTTGAAAGCACTTGCCCATTCCGTCAATTTTTTATCCTTGGAATGATCCATGGCCGGATCCCCCAGTGCGGAAAAAGCATAACCCGACAATATATGTTTAGGATCATAATAATTTTGCTCCATGATGGGGTAATCGGTCAGAAATTCCAGGCCCTGTACACTTACCAATTTCATTACTATAGTGATCTTATATGGATCATCGGGATACAAGATCACATCTGCAATATTTTCAAAGTAGGATTTGGATTGCGGATTGTCGGTCAGACTCAATGCATTGGCCCGCAAGGTAAAATCAACATCCTGCGCATTGATGATGCTTCCATCATCCCATTTTGCATCTTTGCGCAAATGAAATGTGTATCGTGCAAACCACTGATATCTCCGCCTGGGACATCTGCTGCAATATCCGGTGTAGACAACAAAATAGGATCGCTGCGCATTAAAAGTTGTTGGTATACTGCAACACTCAGGAGCGGCAGCAGTGTGGCCATTGGTAGGATGAAAATTATCGGGGCCGAGGGCCAGTGATTGATCACCACATTTTCCGCATCCAACCGGTAAGATGGAATCCGCATCATCTAACATATGCGTCAGCCGGAACGGTGATAGTCGGGCGCATCGTCATTCGGATCAGCTGAACCGCCACATCCCGACACGATACAAAAATGAAGCAATGGCTACACACAGCAAATAAGCAGATTCTTTCATAAGCGGATACATTACATTTTCAGCAAGTGATTTTCATCCGTTTAACCTTTCTGGCCGCTTGTTTGTTATATTTAAGAAGTATAGTCACCAGTTAGCATGGTTATATTGGATATCCGGAGAAGCGGGTTTATAGGAAGAAGTTTGACCGGATTATTACTGAGCAGGGTTATCGTGGGTGGTCAGCTCAGCAGGTCGCTGAAAGAGCGGAGCAGTGCGTATTTTTCACTGGGACCTCGTGGCTGTGAGGTATAGAACCGCGCGCATCGTTATGGCAGATGCCATAGCATATTTACCTGGGCGCTCATTGCGGGAAAAAACGCTGGACCGAAAAGAAAAAAGAGATCATCCGTTCCCGCACGGTTCCTGCCACATTTTTACAAAAGGCACTTGCACAGCAGGAGCATCATATACATAAGGTCGTGTCGGTGTCGGCGATCGGATATTACGGTCCTACCGGTATGGATAGCGTTGCGGAAGATGCGCCGCCGGGCCAGGGATTTTTGTCGACATCGGTAGTGGAATGGGAACAAGCTTTACATGGATTCCAAACAGATACCATTGCACATACCATGCTCCGCCTGGGTATCGTTCTCGACCGCCGGTCGGGTGCGCTGCCCAAATTATTGCAAACGGCTCCTTTTCGCATACTCGGTATATTGGGAAATGGTAAACAATTGTATTCCTGGATACATCGCGAAGATGCCTGCCGCATGATCCTCTTCGCTTTGAAAGACAAACGATCCGATATTTATAACAGCGTAGCACCACATCCCGAAGCGCAAAAAGTGCTTACCCGGAATGCGCGAAAGCTATTGCGCGGGCCATACTTGCTGATGCCGGTCCCTGTTTTTGGTTTGCGCCTGATTTTCGGAGAAATGGCAGATACCATACTCACCAATCAGAATATCTCTGCACAAAAAATAATGGATGCGGGATTTGTATTTCAATTCCCGGACCTGGAAGGAGCTCTCGCCGATTTGTTGAAAAGCTAAGTAAAGATATGTGTGTACATACTTTTATGTTTCGGTAATTCTGATACTAAACCAAACAGGTCTGGTTTTTTAGCGGAACGATATTTGTAATCCCAAAATTTTAACATTTCGTCGTGTGGAATGGGAAATGATCCTGCATCATCTCCTCTGAAGAAAATAGTCTCACCAAACAAATACACGACATGAAAAAGATATTCATCCTCCCCATCACAGCACTTATCGTCGGCACCGGCATACTGTTCGCTGTAAACCACAACAATTCCGGTAATCCCGACCCACTGCCGCAAACGGGTACCGGCAGCATCACCGCCACCCTCCTCAACATGGACTTTGGCACCCCAATCGTCAAAGCATCTGTGATCCTGCATGCAGAAGGTGCCGAAACAGCTCAGGTTAGCGACGAAAAAGGAAACGTGTCTTTCCTGCAACTCGAGAGTGGAACATACATACTTACACTGCGCGCTATAGGATACCAAACAATACAGGACACCATTGCCCTGGCCGCCGGTGAAAATAAAAACCTGGAGTATGCTATGATCACAGCTGTTGAGCTGACAGAAAAAGAAGAACTCGATAAGGTCGAGATCATATCTGCAGATGAATATATGTACGACGCTGCAGCTCCTGTCGGAAATGTAAGTATGTCCATGAAATCAAAATCAGCGGATGCGGCCTATGCTTCCGGAACCACAACTTTTGGCATGCAGGAAGCGTATGATGGCGAAGAAGGAAATTTCAATACCGAATCCTATGATGTCATCAATGAAAATATCTTCAAGAAAACAGTGGGAAATCCTCTTTCTACTTTTTCCATCGATGTAGACAATGCTTCTTATTCCAACATCCGCAGGTACGTCAGCTATGGACAATTACCTCCGCAAGATGCAGTGCGCATAGAAGAGATGGTGAATTATTTTGATTTCGCCTATGCGCAACCGAAAGGCGATGCTCCCTTCTCCATTAATTATGAAATGAGCGAATGCCCCTGGAATCCGGAAACACGCCTGGTGATGGTCGGCCTGCAGGGAAAAGATATCGATTTTGCTGAAGCAGATCCGTCCAATCTTGTGTTTCTGATAGATGTTTCCGGCAGCATGGGCGATGCCAATAAATTGCCGCTGGTTCGCAGGTCACTGAGCATGCTGGTCGACAACCTGAATGAAAAAGATCGCGTTGCCATTGTGGTATATGCCGGAGCCGCAGGTGAAGTATTGCCTTCCACCGCCTGCAATAACAAACAGGCAATTAAAGATGCACTCAACAGGCTCGAAGCAGGTGGCTCCACAGCCGGTGGTGCAGGTATCAAACTGGCTTACGATATAGCAATGAAAAATCTTATCCCCGGTGGAAACAACCGCGTTATCCTGTGCACCGACGGCGATTTCAATGTGGGTGCCAGCAGCGACGGTGAAATGACCAGGCTTATAGAAGAAAAACGCAAAAGCGGTGTATTCATCACCTTGTGCGGATTTGGTATGGGCAATTACAAGGACAGTAAAATGGAAAAGATCGCCGACAATGGCAACGGTGCGTATTTCTATATAGACAGTGAAAAAGAAGCCAAAAAGGTATTCACCACTGATATGCGCGGCACCTTATTCACTATAGCCAAAGACGTGAAGATACAGGTAGAATTCAACCCTGCCATGGTAGAAGAATACCGCTTGATCGGTTACGAGAACCGCGTGATGAACAACGAGGACTTCGACAACGATCAGAAAGATGCCGGTGAATTGGGAGCAGGCCATCGTGTAACTGCACTGTATGAAGTAAAACTCGCTTCTGCAGGTTATCAACCGAAAGGTTTGAAAGAAACTACCGACGGACAGGAATTAAAATATCAAACCACCACCATCAACAAACAAGCATATAATACCGACGAGATCATGACCCTGCGCCTGCGCTATAAAGATCCCAACGCAGAAACGAGCAAATTGATCGAGAAGTCGCTTTCGAAAAATATGGTCCCTTTCAATGCGACCAGCGATAACTATCGCTTTGCATGCGCTGTCGTGGAATTCGGCATGCTGCTCCGCAAATCGGAATTCGCCGGCGACGCTTCTTATGATGAAATATTGAAATTGGCAAACAGCGCGCGCGGAAATGATGCGAACGGCTACCGCGATGAATTCATTGAGATGGTAAGATCTTGTATGGGCTATGCCCAAAATCAAACGATACAACAAACCGGTCAAAAATAACCGGACGTTAAACGCCTTAGTCTTTGTTGTTAGTTCGTCCCTGTCGGTGTCCTATTCCGGCAGGGAATTTTTTTTGAATTAAAAAGTTTTAAAATATTAAAAGTTGAAAAATGTGGAGTACTAAATAACATGTTAGAGCGCTTACCTGATTTCGGAAATGATACAAATAGGTTTTACTTACATATATAATTCAAGTCAATAAAAAAGCCCCGCATCGCTGCGGGGCCTCATATCCTATACGAAAATATTTGAGCTGTCAGAAATCATCGTTGAGAACCTTTTCAATATACACCAGATCCCCATCCACTTCCTTTGCTTTGCGAACGGTATCTGTCAAATGGTCGATGATGATCTTGATGACAATATCATCACTGCCTCTTGCCATAATGAACATAGGTTCTCCAACCGGAGCGAACACATCCTGTTTAAACAGATCCGTTTGATTGAAAACGGTTTCATCGGAACCATCAGCCCGGCGGAAGGTCACATCAAACTGTGTTCCGGTAACCCGGTATGTGATCTTTTTTGTAGCGGGCAGTTCCTGTTTTGTGCAAGCACCCAAACCTATAGAGGCAAGGAAAATCACTAGAAATGCGTATTTCATGTCTTGATTTTTTGATGATATGAATACGCACATAGTCCCGAAAAAAATTTCTAGCACAGAGGTCACATGATAGGGTATTCAGTCATTTTAGGCAGAAAGGGTAGCTTTTACCTCTAAAAATTCCTCCCAAAGTTTGTGTAGTATGTCGGCTTGCCGGCAGAATATCATGGACGGAAGCACTTACTTGTCCCATCTCCAGCCTTCGCCATTATCAAGGTCTCTCAAACATGCTCCTTTCTTTGCCCGGCCTCTTCCCAGCATTTTGCGCAGCTCTTCGGCATCGGCTTTCCGGGCGTATGCTTCTTCCAGCTCGTTATAGAATTTGTTACGTATCAGTCGTACGGGCGTGAGCTCCTTCAGAGTAAGTATTGTACTCCCTTCTGCAGCCTCCACAATGCTCTTTTTAAAGGCTTCGTGCCCGCTGCTTTCCACACTAGCGGCAAATCGGGTACCCACCTGAACACCCTCTGCCCCAAGCGCAAAAGCAGCTGCCATGGCTCTTCCGGAGCCAATTCCGCCGGCGGCAATGACAGGCGCTTCAACAGCATCTGCCACCTCAGGCACCAGACACATAGTGGTAGTCTCCTCTCTCCCATTGTGACCTCCCGCCTCAAAGCCCTCGGCTACCACTGCCTGACATCCTGCCTCCACGGCCTTGCGGGCAAACTTACTGCTGCTCACCACATGCACCACCACAACACCATGATCGCGCAGCATACCTGTCCATGTTTTCGGGTTGCCCGCACTCGTGAAAACGATGGGCACCTTTTCATCGATTATGGTTTGCATGTGTTTATCAATATCCGGATATAAAAGCGGCACATTCACACCAAAAGGTTTATCTGTTGCTGCCTTGCATTTTTGCACATGCTCACGCAACACCTCCGGATACATGCTGCCGGATCCTATCAAACCGAGACCTCCTGCATTCGATACCGCTGATGCCAATCGCCAACCACTGCACCAGATCATTCCTGCCTGGATGATGGGTAGCTCAATATGGAAGAGTTCTGTAATGCGATTGTTCAATCTGAAAGGATTTATAAAATTTAAAAATATGTAAAAGTTGGAAAATCGGTGAAGGGATGGGTGTTAGGTGTTAGGGGTTAGGCGTTAGGGGTAATTTTTTGACTATTACATCTCATTGTTATTTAAGCTTTTGCCATTCTCCGGCTTTCAACTTTCGGTAATATAGAAGACGTTTTGCAAACATTTATCTGTATTCCGATCATGCATTGGAGAATCTGCATCGACACAGTGCATACACGCAGAGCAGCCATTGCGATCAGGTATTTGTCAGATCGCAATGGCTGTAGTACCATATCTGTTCTCCATCAATTGGCCAACAACATCTGTTTCGTTCCAACGATTTCGCCATCTACTATCAATGTGTATTGATATGCTCCGGCTGAGATGGCAGATGCGTCAACACGTATTTCATTGATACCACTTTCTGTAAGTGCTGTCCGCTTAAGGGTCACACCATTTTGAGCACTGATGATCAATTCTGCCGAACCACTGCCTTCCGGAATATAACAGCGTATGATCGTGGTCCCGGTAAATGGATTGGGCACATTTTGTTCCAGCCAGGCTCCATTGAGTGCTACACACACCGATGTCTTCTCATCCGTCAATGTGATCTCCGAACTCGAGCTGTTTTCATTACCGCGCCCGCTTTCAACCAATGCTTGTAACGCATCAAGTTGTGCTTGAAGTGTAATTATTTCATCTTGCATTTCTGCCATCTGTGCATCTTTTTCCTGAACAGAAGAATCCATCTCCTGCACTGCCTTTACCAACGGCACCACAAATTCGGCATAGCGCAATCCATACAATTCACCGCTTTTATCTACACCGCTGAAATCATATCCTATCTCTTGCGCAGCTGCATCCACTTCCTGGGCAATGAATCCTGTCCATTGCATCTTTTCAATATCATATTTTCCTTCCCAGTCGTTGTCGTTCAGCATACCCTCTATGCTGTTTTGTTTGTGTATATCAAAATGATACGTAACGGGACGCAATTTGTTGATGAAGGCCAAACCCGGCACATTTTCCTGCACATTGTTTTTAATGCGTTCATCGCTGTATGCGGTCCAGGAAACTTGCCCGCCATTACTTGAAATACTGGAATTACCCATTCGTGCCTTGTTGCTGACATTGATGCCAACCGAATTGCCAATGGCAATGGTGTTACTCAGGCCCGCGGTGTTCGCATCTGCCATATAACCCACGCCGGTATTGTAATCGCCACCGTTTACGGTTTGCATGGCCATATAGCCGGCACCGGTATTACCATCACCGGTAACCACACTGACCAGGGCCTTGTAACCACTCGCAGTATTGTATGCACCGGTGGTTGCATTTTTTAATGCATTACTTCCAAAAGCGGAATTTTCATCTGCACCTGTATTGTTCTTCAAAGCAAAGTATCCGAATGCCGCATTATCCCACCCAATATCATTATTCAGCATGGCGCTTTCACCAACTGCCGTATTATAATTTCCCTCTGTATTAGACTTCAAACTATTTGACCCGATCGCACAATTATATGAGCCTGATATATTATTCACCAAAGAAGAGCTTCCTAAAGCAGTATTTTGAAATCCGTATACATTATCTAACATTGCCTGATATCCGATCGCCGTATTATCGTTTCCATCCTCGTTGCTGTACAATGCCGATTTACCGATAGCCACGTTTTGCATGCCAATGGTATTTGTATACAAGGCATTGTATCCTGTAGCCGTATTATCATTACCCGTGGTATTTTGATAGAGCGCATACGCACCTGTCGCCACATTGTTGCTACCGGTCGTAT